>CAZWYT010000065.1:0-26331 GCA_964638325.1 uncultured Planctomycetales bacterium | reverse complement strand
AGCGTTTGCTCGCATACATCGCGTTCACCCGCCCGTCGCGGAGCCTGACGATCAGTTATGCGACGGTGGCCGACGATGGCGGCGAGCTGCTGCCCTCGCCGCTGTTGGTCGAAGTCACCCGCGCCCTGCCCGGCCTTGCGCCGGCCGGTGTGCGTGAGCATGAACCGCCGGTCACGGTCGCCGAGCTGGCCCGCGAGTTCCTTGGGGTGCGACGCAACCCGCGGCGCGCACCCCAGCGGCGACGCTACGAGCGCCTGTGCGCGCAGGTGCGGCAAGTGCCGGCGCTGGCCGGCACGCTCGACTGGCTGCTGCGCGGCGTGAGCTACAGCAACCGGCCGCAGCCCGTCGGCCACTACCGCCGACCGGCGTCCGAAGCGCCGGACGTAATCTGGGACGGTTCGCCCTCCGAGGTCGAGACGTTCCTGCAATGCCCGTTCAAGCATTTCGCGACGTATGGGCTGCGACTGGACGCGGCCCGCGGGCCCCGGCCGCTGCGCTGGGACTTGGGCGAGGTCGCCCACGAGTTGCTGGCCGACGTGACGCGTCGCGCGCTGCGTCAGGGCGGGGACGTTCGCGCCGTGCCGGACGAGCGCTGGCAGGAGTGGCTGCGCGTCGCCATCGCGGACTTCTGGCAGCGGCAGCCCGGCGACCAGGCCGAGCGTCGCCCGGACTTTGTTTTCATGGGCCAGGTACTTGCGGGGTTCCTGGGGGACGTGCTCGCCGCCCACGCTGCACGCTGGCGGCGCGGCCGGTTTGTGCCGCTGTTGTGCGAGACGAAGTTCAACGCCGACGGGGGGCGCGATGTGCTGCGCGGGATCGAGCTGAACCTGGCGGATGGCCGCCCGATCCGCCTGCATGGCCAGATCGACCGGGCGGACGTTTGTCGTGACGAAAGCCGGCGGTGGCTGCTGGTGTATGACTACAAGAGCGGCCGGCTGGGCGCGGTCCGCGGCGAGTTTCTTACGGGCCACCGCTTGCAGTTGTTCACGTACCTGTTGGCGCTCCAGCAGGCCTTCCGGGACGATGCGTCGACGCGTGCGGCGGGAGTGTTCGTCGCGCCTTTGTATCCCGACCTGAAGATCCTGGGCAACGACTATGTGGTGGACGCCGCGCCGGCGGATCAGACCATGTACTTGTACCGCCCGCGGGGTCTCGTGGAAGAGGCTGCCGCGCGTCTCCTCGACGAGCAGTTGGGCCAGGCCCCCTCCCCGGTGGCACAACTGCAACTGCGGAAAGACAACGAGTTCTATCGGAGCTCGGATGCTGCGCCCGCGGCGGAGATCGACGAGCGCATCGAGTTGGCCGCGCAGACGGTACGGCTGGCGGCAGAGGGCATCTGCCGGGGGGAGATCGAGGTCGCCCCTTTGCTGGAGAACCGCACCCTGGCCTGCCGGAGCTGTGACTTCCAGCCCGTTTGCCGCTTCGACCCCATGTACAACACGCCGCGACCGGCCGAGCGGGCGCTCCCTCGGCTGAATCCCGCAATGACGCCCGCGGGGGAGCAGCCATGATGCTCACCCCTAGCCAGCACGCCGTCATCGAGCACCGCGGCTCGAACCTGCTCGTGGCCGCCTCCGCCGGGACCGGCAAGACCGAGGTCCTGGCCCGACGGTGCGTCGCGCTGCTCGCCGACGGCCAGGAGCCCGGCCGCATCGACCGGCTGCTGGTGGTGACGTTCACGCGTGCGGCGGCGGCGGAACTCCGTGTCCGCGTGGCCCGGATGCTGCGCGACGAAGCACGCCAGGCAGAGTCGCGCGAGCTGCGCCAACACCTGCGCCGCCAGGCCCTGCTGGTGGACGCGGCCGACATTGGGACAATCGACGCGTGGTGCGGACGGATCGTACGCGAGCACTTCGCGCAGGCGGGCGTCGATGTCGGTTTTTCGGTGCTCGGCGAGCAGGACGCGAAAGTCCTGCGTGCGAAGGTCCTGAACGAGTTGTTCGACCAGATCCACCGCGGCGCTGAGCCACTGGCGGGCGAGGTGCGCGCCTGGCTCGCGCGGGCGACCGCGCCCGACGACGGTTTCCTCCGCGAGCTGGTCACCCGGCTGAATGCCTTCCGTGAGCACTTGGTCAATCCGGACCAATGGTTCGAGCGCCAGCGGCAGGCGTGTGCGCAGGACGACGCCGCGCAAGTGCTGGCCGGCGCGCTCGCCCAGGAGTGTCGCTTTCAGCACGCCCAACTCCAGTCGTGGCTCGACCGACCCGGCCCGGACGTAGCCGCTCGTCTGCGACCCTACAGCGCCGCGCTGCAGCAATGGTCAGAGCAACTGGCCCGACCGGGCGAGCTTGTGAGCGTGGTCGAGGCTATTAAGGCGTTCGGCATCCCCAAGCCGGATAGGCGAAAGAAGGAGCCGCCCGAAGCCCCGGAGATCGCCGAGGTGCGCGAGCGCTGGCTCCAGCGGCGGCTGCAAAAACCGTGGTCGCCGGATACTGTCGCTGCGATCTTGCAGCACGCACCCGCGACGGCAGCCCTCGTCGCCACGCTCCTGCGACTGGAAGAGCGGTATCAGCAACTGTTGCTGCAGGCCAAGCAGGCGCAGGCGGCGTACGAGTTCGGCGACGTGCTGCGGATGGCCTTGGACTTGCTGGGTCGATCAACCTCCGACGGCCCGCGCGCCCCGACCGAGATCGCCCGTCGCCTGCAACAGCGCTACCAGCACATCCTGGTGGACGAGTACCAGGACACCAGCCCGGTTCAGGTGGAAATCCTGCGCCTGGTGACCCGCGACACGCTCGGACAGACGAACCGCTTCATGGTCGGCGACGTGAAGCAGAGCATCTACGGCTTTCGGCAAGCGGAGCCGCGGCTGTTTGCGGAGCTGGCCGCCGGGCTGGAGAGCGGGCAGGCCGAAGGCCGGATCGAGTACCTGTCGGACAATTTCCGCAGCCACAGCGCGCTGCTAGCGGCACTGAACCAGGTGTTCGTGGCGTTGTTCGACCGGGCTTTGGGCGGCACTGCTTACGACGAAAGGGAGCGCTTTCGCGCGGGCCGGGCAGCCGCGGAGAAGGACAATCCGGCCTTCGACGGCGCACCGCGCGCGACGGTGCACGTGATCGAGCGCGACCCGCAAGCGGACGCGTCCGCCGATCCGGACGACGAGCAGCCCGCCCTCGAGGTCATCGAGCGCGAGGCCCAGCTTGCGGCCCAGGAGATACTGGGCTTGCTCAATGCGGGCGTCCAAATCCCACAGCGCGGCAGCGACGGCGCGCTGCGCTTGCGCCCGCTGCGCCTGGCCGACATCGCCATTCTGCTGCGCTCGGCCGCCCACCATGCCGGCCAGGTGGCCCGCGTGCTCCGCACCAACGGCGTTCCGTGTGTGACCGGCGGCCGCGAGTCGATGCTGGACGCGGTCGAGGTCGTCGACATCTGCAACGTGCTGAAGCTGCTGGCCAATCGCCGGCAGGACGTGCCGTTGGCCGGCTATCTGCGCAGCCCGCTCGCCGGGCTGGCTGAGGAGGAGCTGCTGCAAATTCGAACGTCTTTCGGACGATCGGCCGGTGACTTCTACGAGGCCGTCGAGCACTTCCGCCGCACGCGCCCGACGGCCTCGCTGGCGGCCCGGCTGGATGGTGCGCTGGCCCAGCTCGATGGTTGGGGGCTGGTGGCGCGCGAGGAGGAGCTTCCCGCCCTGCTGCTGCGCATCTTCCAGGACAGTGGGGCGCTGCTGCTGGCCCGCGCGCTCCACAGCGGCGAGCAACGCGTGGCATTGTTGCGGTCACTCCAAGGGCTGGCGACGCAGTTTGCCGCGGCGGGCGGCGGCGGCGTGGCCGACTTCGTGACGTACCTCGAGACGCTGGCCGAGGAGGAGATCGACCCCGGGACGCTTGCGGCCGGCAACGAGGATGTGGTCCCGATCATGACGATCCACGGGGCCAAGGGCCTCGAGTTTCCGGTCGTGTTCCTGCTGGGGGCCGGCACGCGGTTCAACACCCGGCGGCAGCGCGAAACCCTGCATTGCAGCGTTGAGCACGGCCTGGGGCTCAAGTTCACGGACTATCCAGCGCGGGCCACGCTTGTCAGTGCGCGGCATCCGGTCATCCAGCGGCACGTGGCGCAGCGCGAGCTCGAAGAGGAGCTGCGGCTGCTCTACGTCGCGGCGACGCGGGCGCGCGAGCGGCTGGTCATCATCGGGCATGCCCCGCAAGGGACCTGGGATCAATACCGAGCTCAGTATGGCAGCGCTACAGGACGACCGCCGCTCATCTCCCGAATGAGCGTGCAGAACCGCCTCGAGTGGGTGCTGATGGCCGCCGCTCCGGCCGAGCCCGCGGCACTGCAGGTGGTCACGCACGCCGACGTGGACATTCACGTGCCCGCGCCGGAAACGACCGGGCCAGGCCCGGCCGAGCCACTCGCCGCGGAGGACGACGAGTGGGTGTCGCGCGGACGGGAGTTACTGGCCGCGGAAGTGATCAGCGCCCTGGTCGACTATCCAGCCGTGCTTTCCGTCAGCGCTGCAAAAGAACTGGCGCTGCAGGACCTGGCACAGGATCAACCGCACGCGCTCGATCGTCCGGCGGCCGGCTTGCCCGTCCCGGCCTTTGACACGCCGGCCGCGGCGTCGGACGGCCGCGCGCTCGGCGTCGCATGTCATCGTTTCCTGGAGCTGGCCGACCTGGCGCGCCTGGCGTCGCCGGCCGAAGTGCAGTCTCAGGCGCGCGAGCTGGTCGTGCTGGGGCGGCTTACGCCCGATCAGGCCGCGCTGCTGCCCGCCGACGACTTAGCTTGGCTCGCCGCAACCGACGTGGGCGCGCTGCTGCGCACCCACGCGGTCGCCCTTCGCCGCGAGGTGCCGTTCGTGTACGCGCTGCCGCTCCAGGGGTTCGACGAGCACACGATCGTACGGGGCGTCATCGATTGTCTGCTCGACACGCCCGCGGGCCTGCTGGTGGTCGACTACAAGACCGACCGCGTGCGTGACGAGCAGGAGCTCGAGGCGCGCCTGGCCGGCTATCGGGTGCAGTTGCAGCTCTACGCGCAAGCGGCCCAGGCGATCTTCAAGCGGCCGGTCGCGCGGGCGGTGCTGGCGCTGCTGCGCGCCCGGCGCATCGTGGACGTGCCGCCAACGCTCCCCGCGCTGGCCGACCTGCTGGCCGTCGCCCGCGACGACGACCGTGAACGGGCGGGTACAGGCGCGCGGCCGGCCCGCCCGTAGAATGGCTGCCCGTGCCGGAGCGAAGACTCCCAGGAGCAGGGCATGGTCGATAAGGCCACCGTGGTCGGAATCGGCGCGATGGGGACGGTGGTGTCGCACATCCTCGCGACCAACGGCGTCAACGTCGCCCTGCTGGCTCGCGACTGCGAGCCGGTAGGCGAGATCTTCATCGGCGGCGAAAACCGTCTTTACCTGCGCGGCGTGCACCTGTCCGAGCGCGTACGGCCGACCAACGACGCGGCCGCCGCCTTTGCCAACAGCGAGTTCGTGATCTCCGCGATTCCCTGCCAGTACCTGCGGGCAGCCTGGGCGCAGCATGCCGCGCTGGTTCCGGCGGGTATCCCGATCGGCAGCGTCACGAAGGGCATCGAGATTGCGACGCTCGCCCGGCCCAGCGAGATCATCGGCGAGTACGTGCCGACGAGCCCGGTCGCCGTGCTTTCAGGACCCAACATCGCGCGCGAGCTGGCCCGCTGCCTGCCGGCCACGATGGTGGCCGCCTGCGCGACGCCGGGCGTGGCCGAGCTGGTCCAGCAGACGCTCGGGACCTCCTGGCTGCGGATCTACACCAGCCAGGATGCGGTGGGGGTCGAGCTGGCCGGGGCGCTCAAGAACGTCATCGCGCTCGCGGCCGGCATCCTCGACGGGCTGCGGGCGGGCGACAACGCCAAGGCCGCGCTCGTCACCCGCGGGCTGGTCGAGATCACCCGGCTGGGGGTGGCCCTCGGGGCGCGCCCCGACACGTTTGCCGGGCTGGCCGGCGTCGGCGACCTGATCACGACCAGTGTCTCGCCTTATGGGCGGAACCGGTCCGCGGGCGAGCGCATCGGCCAGGGCGTCCCGGTGAGTCAGGTGATCGAAGAGAGCACGGCGGTCATTGAGGGGGTTCCCACGACCCGCGCGGTGCTCGAGTTGGCCGCGCACTACGACGTGGAGATGCCCATCACGCGGGCCGTTTACCAGGTGTTGTTCGAGGACAAGCACCCGCTCGTCGCGGTCACGGAGCTCATGAACCGCCCACCCAAGGCCGAGGACCACCATTAGGCCGCAATTGACAACACGGCGACGCCGACTGTAGGATGCCGTTTCCGATGAGGGCGTTGGCGAGCGATCGGGGCGGAGGCAGCAAGAGGACGCCCGCATGTCCAACGATCCGACCCAGCCGCCACGCCCTTCGGGTGCGTGCACCGCGACCAACCGGCCTTTGTCCCTCCCGCCGCGCGAGGACCTTCAGGCCGTCATCCAGCGGCTTCAGGCGGAGCTCGTCGCGTGCCAGCGGTTGGCGATGCTCGGCAGCATGGCCGCCATGGTGGCCCACGAGTTTAACAACCTGCTGACGCCCATCACGGCGCGCGCCGAGGCCGCCCTGATGAGCGGCGATGACGTGCCTTTCATGCGCAAGGCGCTCGAGCGGGCCCTGGTCCAGGCCCAGCGCGCGATGGCCGTCACCCGGCACCTGCTGGACCTGGCACATAACCAGGCCCGGCCGGTGGAAACCTGCTCGCTCGCCGCCGCCGTGCGCGAAGCCATCGAGACGATGACCCGCCCGCTGGACAAGGACGGGATCGAATTGCGCGTTTCGGTCCCCGAGCACCTGCTCGTCTGCGCCCGCGAAGACCTGCTCTGCCAGGTGCTATTGAACCTGCTGCTGAACGCGCGCCAGGCCATGAAGGGCGGCGGGGGCCAGTTGTCGGTCGCCGCCGTGGCCCACAACGACCACATTCAAATCGACGTTCGCGACAGCGGGTGCGGCATACCGCGCGAGTTGCTGGACAACGTCTTCAACCCGTTCCTGGCCGCCAACCCGCACGAGCGCGCCAACGATTGGCATGCCGTCGGACTGGGGCTGAGCGTGTGCCGGGTGATTGCGCATCACCACGGGGCGACGATTCAGGGACTGGCGAACGAGGATCGCGGCTGCACGTTCCGGCTATGCTGGCCGGCCGCCGGCGCGACGTCCGCGCCTGCCGGCCGACCTTGCTGACCGTCGCGTCAAGGCTGGCCGAGGGCCGCGAACCAGCGCTACCACCAACGCCACCACGCACAATGCCGATACGCCGGCACCGACCTTCAGGCCGGGCGGGAAGTAGACCAGGTTGATCTTCGCGGCCTCTCCGGCGGGTACGCGTACGCTCATCAGGCAATTGTCGACGGGCTCGATGGGCGCTGGCCGCCCGTCTACGTGGGCGGTCCAGCCTGGCAGAAAGAGCTGCGAGATGACCACGCGGGGCCCAATGGACGCTGCGCCGGCTGACCCGCTGCCGCGGCCGGTCGGGGCCGACGTGGGCCACGTGTCCGCGTGGATCGTCAGTGCGGAGGGGCTACTGCGCAGGCACTGCACGGCACCGGACTGTGCGGCGTCCGCGAAGAACGCGTCTCCGGCTGCGCTCGGCACCCCGTAAAGCCGCCAGCCCTGGGCCGTTGTGGTGGCTAGCTCGCCCTCGACCGGCGCCGGCCAGTACTCGTCGCACAGCAAAACCCAGCCCACGTTGTAGAGCCGCATCCACCGCGCGTCCGGGAGCAGCCGCTCGGGCTCGCGGGCTTCGCCCCACGGCTCGAAGCCGAATCGTTCGACAATGGTGCGCGGGTGCAGCGGGCCGTAGTCGGTGAGGGACGTGATCTGCCGCAACAGGTTCGTGTTCGCCGCCGCCTTTTCGATGGGCCGGACGTACTCCCCCGGGGTTCCGTTGTGTCGCCCCGTGACGACCCACAGGCGGTGGGATGACTCGGCAACCGCCTCCATCCAGTCCGCCGGCGGCTCGGGCGTGATGAGCTGCCGCGGATCGCCAGCGCCGGCGGGCACATCGATCGTCCACCCGATGACCGCTAGGTCGAGGGTGCTGACGATCGTCAACAGCCAAACGGCCCGCGCTCCGTGCCCCAGCCGCGCGACGCCCGCAAGCGCGCCGAGCGAGGCCAGGGCCGTGAGGAACGGCACCCAGACGGCTGTGTTCCAGGGCCGGATCGCCCGCAACGCGGCCGCGCGTAACTCGGTGCTCATCCACGGCGCGGCCGCGAGGACGATTAGCAGCGGCAGTGCGACGAGCACTGCCGCGCCTGCGAGCGGCTGGCTCGTCCACCGCGCGAGCGTCCGGCGCAACGCGGCGCGTTTCTTGCCCAGAGCGACGCCGAGGTCATGCAGCGCCACGGCCGCCAGGGCGGCCACGGCCAGGTTCACGAGCAGCAGCGCGCGGGCGGGACAGCGAAACAGGCTGCTGCCGGGGATCCAATACAGCAGCGGACAGATCGGCCCGTACTTCCCGAGGGCCAACAGCAGGCCAAAGGCTCCGAGGAGAATCCACGGCCGACGGCGCGGATCGCTGCGCCACCCCGAACGCAGGGCCGCAAGCGCCAGGAACAACGGCAACACGCCGGCGTAGCCGAACTGCTCCACCTGGTGCGACGGTCCCCAGTAGGGCTGGTTGAAGAAGTTCGGCGTGCGCTGCCCGAAGAGCATCGGGAGCACGCATCCCACGGCGGAGACGGGATTCCAACTGTTCTCCACGAAATCGCGGTACGTGCGCTGGGCGCGCGTGCACAGCCGCAGGTAGTCGAACGTGGGCAGCCACTGGATGGCGAACAGCCCCACGGCGCACACACAAGCGAGCAGCCAGCCGCCCAGCGCGCGGCGCCAATCCAGACCCCAGGTCGCCGGTCTGGACCGCCGGCGTCCCTTTTGTGCGGCGCGCGAATTCGTGCTTCGCCAGCGCACGCGGCCGAGCAGCCAGACCAGGGCCCCGACGACGGACAGCGCCGCGATCTGGAAGTGTCCGGCCAGGCATTGCAGCGCCAGCACGGCCGACGCCATGACCAGTCGTCGCGGTCCCGCGCGCCGCTCGCTCTGCGAGCGCGGCGTGTTCGCATAGCGGATCAGACACCACCAGACCCAGGGCGTCCACGCCGCCGCCTGCTGCATGGTGAAGTGCGCCCGATGCGCCAGCATGAAGCCGCAGAACGCGAACGCGATGCCGCCGAAGAGTGCCGCCGGGCGGCCGAGCGGCAGGACGCGGAGCAGGCGATACATCCCCCACAGCGCGAGGCTGTAATGGGCCCACAGCGTTGCGGGGTACGCCCACAGCGGCGGCAGAAGCGCGAAGAGCCAGGTAAACGGATACCAGAAGGCGGTCTGGGGATCGGCCACGAACGGGCGCCCCAGCCCGGTCCATGGATTCAGCCAGGGCCACTGGCCCGCTTGGATCGTGTCGTGAAAGAAAACGCGCGCGGGGAAGTAGTAGAGAATGTCATCTTCGCCGGCCCCCAGTCCGGCCAGGCGCCAGACCGGCGCGAGCATGACGCCGGGGAGCAGCACCACCGCCAGGAGCACGACCAGCCGCATTCTGCACACCGCGGGGATAGTACCGTGGAAGGCAGATCGGCACGACTACGGTGGCCGCCCTGACGCGGCGTCTGCTCTTGGTGTCGTGTGCACGCGGAACACCGTGAAGTTCCCGCCGCGGGTCGCGAACACGGGGGTGAAGAGGTCGGGGTGCGCACGGACGTACTCGGCCATGGCGCCCTCGCCGATGTCGATCTGCTTGTGCTCGATGTAGTAGCGGATCCCCGCGGCGTGGTAAACGGCGCTCGCTCGCTGCCCCAACTCCTCGAGTAGATAGCGGCCTTCGGCGGCGCTGCCGAACAGATAGAACGTCGTCCAGGCTCGATCGGGGCCATAGAAGAGGCGATACGGATCGGTGTCGGGCCAGAAGTAGTAGCCCTGCCGGCCGGTTGTCAGGTACAGCGCCGCCGCGCTCGACGCCGCGAGCACGTCATCAGCCTGCGTGTTCTGCGCGACCCACTGTTCGACGGCGCGTGCCTCCGTCCAGTCGATCGGGAACTCGCGCAGGAAGTAGTCCAATTCGGTGCTGGTCACGATGCGCACATCGTCCGAAATGAAACAGGCCACCAAGGCCACGGTGACCAGGCCGGCCGCGATGAGCGGCGCGTACGCGCCCTGCCGTCTGATCCCAAGCAGGTAGCGCGCGGCGTCGCATGCTCCGTGCAGCAAGAAATACAGCAGGAATGGGGCCCAGGGAATCAGGAACCGGTAGGGCTCGAACGGCCAAGCCAGCATCGTTACGCCGTAGATGACCGCGTACACGTGCAGGAGCCGGACACGCGGCCGCAAGCTGCTGAGGAACCCCAACCCGATCAGGAGTAGCGCCAGGTAGCTCACCGCGTGCAGAATCGCCGTACGCCCTGACGGCGTCTCAAGCGCCCGCTGAATCCAGGATTGGGGTAACGCTAACTGGAAGTACGTCAGGCCAAACGCGGTGCGCAGGAGGTTCTGGACCACGACGCGGGCCGTGTCGCCCACGCTGCCGGGCAGCCACAGCGCGTAACTCAGGGGCCCGGTAAGAAAGTCCTGCTGCATCGGCCCATTGGCCCGCGCGGCAAGCCACTGCCGCACATACCACGGCGCCAGGCACAACGCCAACACGAGCAACGTCAGACCCGCCGCGCGCCATTGCCTCCGCCACACCAGGAAAACGAGCAGCGCCGCGGCCAGCGTGACCCCGATGCTGCGCGTCAGCACGCTGAGTGCGATCAGGATGGCGGCGATCGCCAGCCAGCGCCGCCGCCGCCGAGCGTCGGTGGCTTTCGCGTACTGGCAATCCACGACATAGACGGCCGCCAGGGCCAACAGCCCATAGGGCAAGTCGCTCATCGCGAAGCGCACGAACGAGAGGATGACCGGGGACAGCGCCGCAAGCACCGCCGCCAGCACGACGAGCCACCGATCGGCCGCCAGCACGTCGCGCCAATAGCGGACACTCAGCGCCACCAGTCCCGCCGCCGCGAGCGCCGTGGGCGCCAGCAGCCACACCAGGTTGCGGGGGTATTCCGGCCCGAGCAGGAATCCGATGGCGAGCAGGGCCGGGTACAGGATCGGGTACATGGTCTGCAACGGCGCGCCGGGGATTTCGATGTGGCGGTAACCCGTGCCGGCGGCCAGCGATTTCGCGGTGCACAGGTAGATCGCGTCATCCTGCCACAGGCCGACGGCGCGCGGCCCGCGGGCGGCGACGAACCAGTAGGCCAGGAACAGAATCGCCGTCAGGATGAGCGTGCGACGCACGCGGGTTCTCCGTCACGAAGGGGCGGCCGTATGAACATCGCAGCATGATAGCGGTTGCTGAACATTGCCGGCATGCGGCCGGTAGAATGCGGGCATCGAATACGGAGCCCAGCGTGACCGAGGGCGTTGTCGTCGTAGTCGAGCGCGGGGGGCGCTACCTCATGGTGCGCCGCGCCGACGGCGTGATTGCGCCCGGAGCCTGGTGCTTCGTGGGCGGGGCGATTGAGCCGAGTGAATCGGAGGCGCAGGCTGTCATGCGCGAGTTCCGCGAAGAAGTAGGTGGCGACGTGCGGCCGGTGCGTCGCGTGTGGCAGTACACGCGTCCCGACGGGAAACTGCAACTCTATTGGTGGCTGGCCGAGCTGGTCGACGACCGCCTGCGGGCCAATCCGGCCGAGGTGGCCGAGCTGCGCTGGTGCACGCCCGATGAGATGGAAGCCCTGCCGCAGCTCCTGGAGAGCAATCGGCTGTTTCTGAGCCTTCTGCGACGCGGCTTGCCGGCCGGCCTGTAGCGGCCGATGGCTCGTCGGCCGCAGGAGGCGGACGGGGCATCGATGCGTGGGTGCCGCACCCCTTCCAGGGGTCGGGGACGGAAGACCGCTCGCTCACGCGCGCGGTTCAGATCGGCCGGGACAGAGCCTGGCCGCTACCGTCGGGCGGCGACTTCGTCCTTGATCCGCTTGACGTGGCCGCGGCCGAGGCCCTTGACCTCGCAGCCGAGCTCGAAATACCGGCGAATCCGGGCATCGTCCAGGACGCCGAAGCAGTCGATGATCACCGCCGGCTGCCCGGTCATCCGCACCACGTCGTCCGGATCGAGCTCGAGATACGGCTTGTGCCGCACGGCCAGAATGACCGCGTCGGCGCCTTTCAGCACTGTCGCGAGGTCGGCGTCGATCCGCATCTCCTTGAGCCGCTCCTGGTTGCGGAAGAAGCGGGCCCAACTGTAGCCGGGCGTGGGGTATTCGTCCTGGGCCTCGACTTCCCACCAGTGACGGACGTAGGGATCGTGCACGCGCATGTCGGCCCCCATCTCCGTCAGCTTGCGCAGAACCAGCTCGCTGCCGCTGTAGCGCGTGTCGCCGACGTCCTCGCGATACGCGGCCCCAAGGAGCGCGATCCGCGCCGCGGCCACGATCTTGCCCATGTTGCGCAGCGCGTCGCGGGTCAGCTCGGCGACGTGCAAGGCCCGGGTGTCGTTGATGTCGATGGCCAGCGGCGTGAGCTTGAAGATGTCGTCCTCGAAGCCCATCAGGTGCCGGTAGGCCCACATGCCCAGACCGCCGTCCTTCGGCAGGCAGTACCCGCCGATACCCGGTCCGGGAAAGATCATGTTGTTGTGCGTCGGCCGCATCTTGATCGCCTGGATGACCTTGAGCAGGTCGACGCCGTTGCGTTCGGCGAACAGGCTCCATTCGTCGAGGAACGCGAGCATGGTGGCCCGGAAGCTGTTCTCGACGATCTTGGTGGTCTCGCTCTCGATCGGACGGTCGAGCACGGTGAGCGGGAACTTCTCCGTGTTCAGGACCTCGCGCAGGAACTGGTCGACGCGGACGCGGGCCTCCTGGTTCACGCCGCTGCACACCCGCCAGAAGTCGCGGATGCTGCCCACATAGTGCTTGCCGGGCATGACCCGCTCGAAGCTGTGGGCCAGGAGCGGCTCGGAGCTGATGCCGCGGGCGGCGAAGGCGCGTTTGAGGAGCGGCAGTGCGACGTACTCGGTTGTGCCGGGCGCCACGGTGGTTTCGATCAGTACCAGGCACTTGGCCGGGATGAGCTGGCCAATGACCTCGAAGCTCTTCTCGAGCGCCGCCATGTCGGCCCGGCCGGTGCGCAGATTGCCGAGGTCTTCCTTGATGTAGTCGCACTGGACGTCGACCACGACGCAGTCCGCCAGCTTCAGCACGTCATTCGTGTAGGTCGCAATCAGCGTGCCCTTCTCCTTCACGCACCGCCGGATGATCTGGTCGACCTCGGGGTCCTCGGCCTTGACGGGCGAGAGGCCGCGGTTGAGGTAGTGGATCTTCCAGAAGCTGCGCGTGCTGGGGCGCTGCATGCCGATCACGAACTTGCTGGGCTTGCCGCTCTTCTTGTCGACCGTGTCGG
Organism: uncultured Planctomycetales bacterium; assembly: GCA_964638325.1. Lineage (GTDB taxonomy): Bacteria > Planctomycetota > Phycisphaerae > UBA1845 > Fen-1342 > JALHJL01. The sequence continues at coordinate 12,991 of CAZWYT010000065.1, read as the reverse complement.
CGACGACGGCGGCCATGACGGCGCCCACGAAGCCGACGCCGACCACGACCACGATCTCACGGCCGTGCCGGCGCTGCTCGGTGACGAGCTTCTCCAGTCGCCGGTATTCCTCCGCGTACTGCTCCTCGGTCGGCAGCGGGAACTTCTCGCCGTCGGGGCTGATCGAAAAGGCCATGCGTCTCTCCTTGCGTTGCTCCAGCGTGTGCCGCACCGCGGACCCAGGCGGCTACGGCAAGGTAGGCGAGGGTCGCGGACCCGTCAATCCGCGCGGCGCGCGTAGCGTCCGGGCTCCGTACCGGACGTCCGCCGGGTGCCATGCCGAGGGCTGTTCGCGTCGGCATGGCATTCCGCGCGTAGCGCCGGGCCCCGGCGTCCCATTCGCGCGCCCGTTCCCCTCGCTCCTACAATACGAGCCCCAAGCGCGAGCGCGGGGCCGCAATCCGAGCCCCAAGCGTCCGCCGCGGCGAACGGGGTCCCCCTCCGTCCCTCCGCCTCGACGCCTCGATGCCTTGATGCCTTGATCCGCCCACGGCGGGCGGCCCCTCGATCCCTCGCCCCCATCCCCCTTCCTGTTCAAGCCCCGCACGGGGCGTTTGTGAGTAGCCACGCGGCGCGAGCCCGTGGAATCGATCGCCCTTCCCGACCATTGACCGAACACGATCGGTGGGGTAGCTTGCTTGCATGGCGCGAAAATCGAATCCCACGCGCAAGTCCGCCGGGCGGCCGAAACGGGCCGCCGTCGTTCCCCCGGCGCCCCCTGAACTCGCCACTCGCCATTCTGAACCCGCAACTCACCGCCGCCCCTCGGCGGTGCTCGACACCCGCGTCATCTTCTGCGGCGACTGCCTGGACCAGCTCCGCCGCCTGCCGGACCGGTGCGTCGACCTGATCTACGTAGACCCCCCTTTCAACAGCAACCGCAACTACGAGGTCTTCTGGGGCGAGACGAAGGAAAAGCGAGCCTTCGAGGACCGCCACGCCTCGACCCAGGCCTGCATCGACTTCATGCGCCCGCGCTGGGTTGAGCTGGTCTGGAGGGAGTGAACTCCGATATGATCCGTGTCATGCACCGTCGCCGACGGAACGCGAGCTTTCGCCAGCCTGCAAGCGGCGCACTTCTGCCCGGATTACATGAAGCCGCGCGTTTCGGCGTATATGACCTTGTTCAGGCCGACTCGCTGGACTGGCTTGCCGCCGCGGGCCCGAAGTCGATTCACGCGGTCGTGACCGATCCGCCCTACGGCCTGGTCGAGTACCATCCTCGTGAGCTGGCCAAGCGAAAGAACGGGCATGGCGGCGTTTGGCGCATTCCGCCCTCCTTCGACGGACATCAGCGGAGCCCGCTCCCGCGGTTCACGGTGCTTGGCGCATCGGATCGCGCTCATCTACGCGACTTCTTCCACCAGCTCGCGGCGCGCCTGTTTCCGGTGCTCGTACCGGGTGCGCACGTGTTCATCGCCACGAACCCGTTGGTCTCCTACCTCGTTTACGAGCCCTTTGTAGCGGCGGGATTCGAGAAACGGGCCGAGGTCATCCGGGTCGTCCACACGCTCCGCGGGGGCGACCGGCCGAAGAACGCCCACGAGGAGTTCGCTGAGATATCGGTGATGCCCAAGTCATGCTGGGAACCGTGGGGGCTGTTTCGCAAGCCGTGCGAAGGCCGGGTGCAGGACAACCTGCGCAAGTGGAAAACCGGCGGGCTCCGGCGCATTTCCCCCACGGAGCCGTTCAAGGATTTGCTGCACGCCGCCCCAGCCCGCGGCGCGGAGCGCGCCATCGCCCCGCACCCGTCGCTCAAGCCCCAATCCCTCATGCGGCAACTGGTCCGCGCGGCGCTGCCGCTCGGCGAGGGCGTCATCCTCGATCCGTTCATGGGTTCGGGCTCGACCATTGCAGCGGCGTCCGCACTGGGACTGCGCAGCATCGGCATCGAGAAGAACGACGAGTACTTCCGTTTGGCGAGCCAAGCGGTGCCGCTGCTGGCGGCGTTGGTCGTGAAGGACCGGCAGGCATCGACGGAGGTGTACATCGACTTCATGAGCGCGCGCTGCGCGGCCAGCTCCCAGTAGGATACAATGGGTTACAATCGGCCACGGAGGCCACTGCCCTGTTACTCAGGTCGTCACAGTCTTTACTCTTCGAGGAGCTGGCCGTCGCGCCGCCAGTCAGCGAGGCGGCATCCTCGACCTTCGTCGACAACATGCATCTTCCAGTGCACCGCTGGATCCGCTTCAGCGCGGGATTCTCGGGCGCTTGGGCCCAGAGCGTCATCGAAACTGCCGCGGCACAGGGGGAGGCGCGGGTCTTTGACCCATTCGCGGGGTCGGGCACGACCTTGATCGCCGCCGAGGACGCCGGGGTTCCATCTCTCGGGATCGAGGCACACCCGTTCGTGTACCGCCTCGCCCGCGCGAAACTCGCGCGGCGATCCGACGCCGCGGTCTTTCGCGAACTCGCGAAGTCCGTCTGCGCCGGAGCGGTCCACAACAAGGCCGAGATCAGGCACTACCCGAAACTCATCCGCGCGTGCTACACGGACGAAACACTCGCCGAACTCGACCGCCTCCGCGGCGCCGTCGAGGACGCGTACGATGGGTCCGCCGCCGCTCAACTGCTCTGGCTGGCCCTCGTCTCCATCCTGCGGCGCTGCTCCCGCGCCGGCACCGCCCCGTGGCAGTACGTCCTACCCAAGAAGTCCAAGAAGTCGCCCGCCCGCCCTTTCGCCGCCTTTGAGGAACAGGCCCGGGTGATGCTCGCGGACATGGCCGTCTCGCTACATAACGACGCGCCGCCCGCCAGCTTGCTACAGGCGGACGCGCGCGGCTGCGAAGGAGTGCCGGACGGCTTCGCTACGCTCGTCGTCACGTCGCCGCCATACCCCAACAACTATGACTACGCGGATGCCACGCGCCTCGAAATGTGCTTCCTGCGCGAGATCCAGGGCTGGGGCGACCTGCAATCGACGGTGCGCCGACATCTCGTCCGCTCGTGTACGCAGCACGTCCCAGAGCGGGCTGTCAACCTCCATGCGGTCTTGTCGGACCCGATCTTGGAGCCGATCCGGTCGGAACTCACGCCGATCTGCGAGCAATTGGCGAAGGTCCGGCTCTCCAAGGGGGGCAAGAAGACTTACCACCTGATGGTCGCGTGCTACTTCCACGACCTCGCCCGCGTCTGGACGGCCCTTCGGCGCGTATGCGACAGTCCCAGCGAAGTCTGCTTCGTTATCGGCGACTCGGCACCCTATGGCGTGTACGTGCCCGTCATCGACTGGCTGGGTCGGCTCGCCATCGCCGCTGGCTTCCGATCGTTCCGCTTTGACCGCACGCGCAACCGCAACACGAAGTGGAAGAACAGAAAACACCGCGTCCCGCTCTGCGAAGGGCGCTTGTGGGTGGAGGGTTGAAAGCCGAACATGGCTAGATCACCCTCGCACCGCTTCGGCCAGATCATCGGCGACGTCCTGGAGTCGGCGATACGTCCGCCCTTGGAGGCTGTGGCGAACGAACACGGTCTGTACCTCGACTCAAAGCGCCCCCGCCAGGCCCGCGGGGGCAAGCGCAAGGTCGCTTGGGTGGACGGCAAGGGCAACACGCACGACCTGGACTACGTGATCGAGACGGGCGGCACCGAAGAAACCACGGGCGCGCCAAGTGCGTTCATCGAGATCGCCTGGCGGCGGTACACCAAGCACTCACGCAACAAGGCACAGGAAATCCAGGGCGCCATCCTCCCTCTGGCCGAGCGGTACGCCGATTCGCGCCCCTTTCTCGGCGCGGTCCTTGCCGGCGTGTTCACGGATGCCTCGCTCAACCAACTCCGCTCGCACGGCTTCAACGTCGTCTACTTTCCCTACGAGAGCGTTGTCGCCGCCTTCGCGTGCGAGCGAATCGACGCCGCGTTCGGCGAAGACACGCCCGATTCACACCTGCTTCGGAAGGTCCGACAGTATGAGAAGCTTACCCCTGCCAAGCGGGGGCGGATCACCGCCTTCCTCCTCAACCGACACAAACGGGACATCGACGCGTTCATCGGCGCACTCCGCGTCACGCTGACCCGGAAGGTCCAATGCGTCTACGTCCTGCCGCTGCACGGCTCGGCCCAGACGTTGCGCGATGCGCTGGAGGCGATCGCGTTCATCGAAGCGTTCGACGAGTCAAAGCCCGGTACCCTCTTCACCCGCTACGAGGTCGGGGTGCGCTATACGAACGGTGACGAGATACGCGGCCAGTTCAAGGACAAAGGCACAGCCATCGCGTTCCTTCGCGGCATTCGCTGAAAGGCCGCCATGACCCGCGAAGACCGCACCAAGGGCTTTTTCGTGGCCTTCGACTACAGCCAGGACGCCCCAAGCGAAGTCGACGCTTTCTTCCGCAAGTGCGGAAAGGTCATTCTGGCGCTGACGGTACGAGAGATTCTGGAGGAACAGATTGCCCGAAAGCTTGCCTGACGCCCCGAAGACAGCGCAAGATCGCGCACCTCCTGCTTCGACCGACACGCATGGGCCAGTCGATGCAGCGGCGCGGGGCAAAATCGGGGGACATGAAATCGGGGGACACCTTACTTAATTCGCGCCGCGCAACTGACCTTGCGCCGGCCCGCCTCGTCGCTGCGTCGCTCCGTGGCTTTGCCCCCGTTCCCACGTTCTCACTTTCCCGCTTTCCCACGCAAACTCCCGCCAATCCCTGCCAATCTCCTCGCCCTTCGTGCCCTTCGGTCCTTCGTGATGAATACTCCAGCAGCAGGGACGAAGGCACGCAGGCACGGAGGCACGGAGGAGCGAATCTGTGGCCATCGGCGTAATCAGTGGATCGTCTTGGCGGACAGGCTCCGCCTGGACCACACAAAAGACGCTTGGTGCCCTGGTGTCTTGGTGGTTCCCCTACGTCCCGATAACGAAGATGATCAACCGGGGGGTGCAGAAATTTGAGCGCGTTGATCACCTTCGCCTGGCGCGGTCGAAAACGCGGTCCCGGCCGCAACACGACACCGGCCATCCGCCGCAGCGGAGGCCGACGCTGCCTCGGCCGGCGAGCCGCCGGCCGCTACACCGACTCCGTCGCAATCCCGTACATCTGCCCGTACGCCTGGAAGTCCCGCACGTGGTCGCCCGCGATGAAAAGCTGGTGGAAACCCTTGATGTCGCGCATGTCTGCCGGGGCCTCGAGCGCCAGCTCGACCGACGTGCGGCAGCCGCCCGCCGGCGGCGTCTCGAAGTTCCGCAGCACCTTGCCCCGCCCGAGAATCAGCTTGTCCGGCCCGGTGAATTGCATGAGCGTGACCGGCTGGCCCTCCGGCCACAGCACCTGGACCGACACGCCGATGTCCGATTCGGAGTGGCTGCGCAGGACGAACGGCGTGCGCGGCTGGTCATAGCCGTGCAGCCGCGTCGGGCAGACGCAGTGGGCGCCGATGAACGTGTTGTGCACCGTTTCCGGCACCGGGTCCTGCATGAAGCCGGGCTTGTCCAGCAGCTTGCAGCACAGCGTATGCGACATTACGGCGTTGATATCCGCTTCGCAAATCGCCGGGATGCCGGCGTCAAGGAAGCGCGACCAGGCCAGGCACGGCGGGCAAGGAATCTGCCGATCGAACACGGCCCCCAGGCAGTCCATCGTGATGCCGTCGCAGTTTTCCTCGTTCAGGATCTTCAGGGACGCGTAGTAGTTTCGTGAGGCGTTGATCAGGTCGGTCCGCGACGGCTCGACGACCTTCTGCGCCGCCTGCTGATACTCCTCGGCCATGGCGAGCACCTCGGGCGTCTCGCCGATGGTGGCGAGTGCGTCGGCGAAGCGCTGCCGCGGCAGCCGGCGGAGTTGCAACCCGAACGGTTCCAGCACTTCGTCCTTGGTCTCGTCGCCGGCCAGCACCGCAATGCGCATGTGGTGCACGTCATGGGCCGTGCGGATCATCTTGAGCCCGAAGCGCACGGGGCTCAGGTCGAAATCCGGGGATGAAGCCAGGTACACGCCGGGCAGGCGCGAAAGGTTTTGGATGTGCCCCGTAAAGCACGTGCCGAGGCCCGCGAAGATGATCGTGGGCACGCCCGACTCGGCGATCTTGCCTATGCTTTTCCACTGGTACAGGTGCAGCGGAAAGACGACGACGCCCTTGGGTTTGGCAGCCTGGACCTTGGCCACGAACGCGTCAGCGGCGGCCTCGTCGTACAGCGGCTCGGGCTCGAAATGGACGCGGATTTTGAGCTCCTGGCCGAACTTCTCGAGCAGACTGCGGCTCTTGGCGAGGAAGCCTTCGTAGGCGTTCTTCTCCCAGGCCGTGCCGGGCCAGCCCAGCCAGTATTTTTCCTTCGGCCGAACGTACGCCACGACGACGTCCGGCCAGTCGCCCGGTGATTCCGGCCTGGCCGCCTGGGCGAGCTCACGTGCTGTCGCGGCCCGCAGGAAGAAGCCGCCGGCCATGGCGCTGCCGGCTGTCGCCGCAAGAAACTCGCGGCGTGAAAGTCCGCCATCGCGTTCGCAGCACAGGGAATGGTGGCACATCGTCGCAACTCCCGCAGGGTTTGAGGTTCGGCGCGGCGGCACGACCAGGTCGTCGCGCGCGGCCAGTATCCTCGAGGCCCGGCATAGCGCCAAGCGCGGCGGGACCCACTCAACCGGTAAACGAAGTCTGAAACGCTGCGAAATCGGACAGGTCCACATCGATATCGCAGTCGAAATCCAGCAGCCGGCAACCGTCCGGATTCGCGACGTCCGGCCCCAACAGGCAGGGCGCCAGGGCCTCGAAGTCGCCGAAATCGACGTCGCCGTCCACGTTCGGATCGCCAGGCGCGCGGATCATGGCCGCGGTGCCCTGCGGCGTGCTGGCCCCGTTGCGGCCGTCAATCTGGTACAGAGTCTCGGAGGCCGAGAGGTACTCGAAGCCATCGCCCCAACCGCCGTCATACACCGCGGCAGGCCCGGTGGACCAGCTCTGCGACGCGACGTCGAACACGTACACCTGACGGTTGTTCTCGCCGCCGAGCACGAAGAGCTGCTGCCGCACGGGGTCGGACGTCAAGGCGACGCCCCAAACGTCCATCGCCCCGCTGCGAAAGCCCGGAATCACGCCAAAGTCCTGCAACGACGGCGTCGTGCTCCAGGTGCCGGTCGCGATGTCGTATACGTCGAGGTCTGAGTCGGAGCCGTTGACGGCGCCGCCGGCGGATTGCCCGCGCCAGACGTAGATCTTCCCGTCCAAATACTCCGCCTCGGAGCCGGCTCCGAAGCTGTTGGCGCTGGCGGATGTGAAGCCGGTCCAGGTGTTGATGCCGGGGTTGTAGATCGCGAGCCTGCGAATGGAGTCTGGATCGCCGCCGTTTTGATAAGCGACGATCGTGGCGTACAGGCGGCTGTTGAGCGGGTCGAACGCGATGGCTTCGTTCGCGTAGTACTTGCCACCGATCAGGGTGCGCGCCTTGGTCGACCAGGAGTTGGTGCCCGGGGTGTAGGCATACAGGTATGAGCCTTTGCCCGAACCGTCCGTGGGATTGAACTGCACGCCGATCGTGGCGTAGTACACGCCGCCGCCGTACTGGAGATCGCCGCCGTCCCATACTGCGGCGGAAATCGCCGCCCGCGAGTAATAACGATGATCGGCCGGGTTGAACCAGTCGAACGCAGTGCCGTTGCTGCCTTCGAGCAGGTAGAGATCGGTGCCATCGGTGGCGTAGTGCGTGCCATTGGCCGTGTTGAAGTTCGCCCCGGTTGACCGCGTGTTGCGTCCCAGGTCAAGCCAGGCGCGATCGCACAGCGTACGCGGGTTACTGAGTCCCTCGATGTCCGGGTTTCCGACCAGCGGATGCGGATCGCCGGGAAGTGCAATCTGTCCGCCGTTGGTATAGGGCACGTTGGTGTCGCCCAAGCCGTCGCCGTCGGTGTCTGCCCCGGTGTAGTTCGACCAGTAGTTCCCGGCGAGGTACGGTCCGCCAACGATGTTCGTACCCGGCGTGGGGGTCGTGGACCAGACGTTGTTCGCTCCGTTGCTCGTCGCCGTCGTCCCGCCGAGGTTGTTTGCGACCAGGTTGTTGTAGATTGCGCTGTCGGTAGTGCTCAGCAGTTCCAGGCCGGTGCCGAAGTTGCTATGGATGACGTTGCCCTGAATGGTGTAGTGATTCGAGTAGGCCTGGTTCGGCAATTCGAGGCAGGGGAACTGTGCGGGCGGAAAGTGCACCTGGCCGTCGGTCCGCAGGACGATGCCCTTGCCGCCGTTTCCGATGAGCGCGTTGTCCTCGATGATGTTGTACTGGCCGTGCTCGATTTCAATGCCGTTGGTGTTGTTGGCCCGGATACTGTTGCCCTGAATGACGTTCCCCGAGTGGGAATACCCCAGCCAGAATCCATAGTTGCTGCCGTCGGCCACGTTGCCGATGAACTGGTTGCCCGCGGAAAACGTGGCTTCGAAGGCGTTGGCGCCGGCGTAGGAGCCGTTGTTACCTTCCAGGTAGTTGCTGTTGCTCGGGCAGCCCCACTCGTTCCCGATGAAGAACCCGTCGCCACAGTGCTGGAAAGAGTTGCCCAGGAACTGGTTGCGGTGGGAGTGATAGACCACGAGCACGCCGGCCGAATCCCCGAGCCCGGCCCGGATGCAATGATCGGCGGTGTTCGCGGACACGATGTTGTCGGTCGAGTTGTAGAGATGAATGCCCCACCCGGTGTTGTGCGAGGCGTCATTGCCCGTAATCGAGCTGAGCGTGACATCGTACAGGTCCAGGCCGTTTTCCTGGTCCGTGAGCGTATTGCCCGAGATCGTCGCCCCGGAGACGTTCCGCACGAACAGGCCCCCGCCGAGGTTGGTGCGATCCCCCAGGTTCGGACCGACGTTGATGTCCAGCCACGGGGCCGGGTTCTGCAACGAGTTCGGGTCCACCCAGTTTCCCGCGAGATCGTTGTCGAGAATCTGAATGCCCGACCCATTCTCGACGCGGATCCCATAGTAGTAGGTGTGGATAACGCCGTTCTTGATCGTGACGTCAGCGTGCCCGATGCAGGTAACGCCGTAGTTGTTGTAGGTCGTGCCGACCAGCGTCGCGCCGTTCATATCCAGGGTGATGCCCGCGGCGCCGATTGACACACCGTTCGGCAGGTAGTACGTCCCGGGCAGAAATGTCGTGTCCTGGGTAATCACCATCCCGTCCGTGGGCACGACGTCGCCGAGAGCGACAGCGCCCGATGCCCACGCGAGTGCCAGCGCGACGACTGCCAACGAACCCCGAGACCGATGTCCGATCGTTTTTGCGTGCCGCATCGTTCACCTCCGGTTCGCGCCCGCCAGGCCAGCGCGGCGGGCGTCACATGCCTGCATCTTCCGCGTTTTGCAGCCGAGGATCAACAGGAAACTGCGCGACGCCACGGAGCCGCGGGCAGCCCCGGCGGCGAAAAAAGGTGTCAGGAACCTTTTGTGCCCAGCACCCAAAGGGCCGCTCCGCGGCAAAAGGTTCCTGACACCTTTTTTCGCCCCGGCCGCTACGGCCAAAGCGAAACCGATCTAGGCGCTCGAACTGCGCATCAGGAGCAGGGTCCCCAGCGCGAGGAATATCCCAAAGCCGGTTACGTCGGTGATCGTGGTCAGAATGATGCTGGCCGACTGGGCCGGGTCGAAACCCAGGCGTTTCATGCACCACGGCACGAGCGCGCCGGCGATGGTCGCGATCACCATGCACAGCAGCATGGCGGCGCCGATGACCAGCGCCAGCCCAACGTCGCGACGCCACGCCAGACAGGCCGCGGCGCACACCAGGCCGATGAGCACGCCGGTCCCCAGGCCAATCCAAACCTCGCGCAGCAGGACGCGCAGCACGGCCAGTCGGCGGGTCTCGCCGGTGGCGATACTGCGAATCATGACGGCCATGGATTGCAGGCCGGTGTTGCCGGCCTGCCCGGCCACGATCGGCAGCAGCACCGCCAGCACCGTGAGCTCGCGGATCGTCTTCTCGAAGGCCCCGACCACCAGCGACGCGAGAAACGCCGTGCCGAGGTTGATCAGCAGCCAGGGCACACGTCGCCGCAGGACCAGCGGCACGGGTGAGGCGATATGCTCATCGGCACCCGCGCCCACCATGCGCTGCAGGTCCTCCGTGGCTTCCGCCTGGAGCACGTCCATCACGTCGTCGACCGTGACAATGCCCAGGAGGCGGCGATCGGCGTCGAGGACCGGCAGTGCGTAATACCCATACTTACTCAGCAGCGCGGCGACCTCCTCACGGTCCATCGTTGCCGGCACCGTCACGAGGTGGCTGATCATGATGTCCCGCAGTCGCCGCGTAGGCGGCGCCAGCAATAGATCGCGCAGCGAGAGGACCCCGACCAGCCGGTTGTGCTCGTCCACGACGTACGTGTAGTAGACCTGCTCCGACTCGTCCGCGATCCGCCGCAGGGCCGCGATCGCCTCCGGCACCGTCAGGTCCTGCGGCAGCGCGGTCACCTCGGGCGACATGATTCCGCCAGCGCTTTCCGGCGGAAACGCCATCAGACGCTCCAGGCGGGCGCGGTCCGCGGGGGGCAGCGTGGCGAGGATCTGCTGGCGGCGTCCGGCCGGCAACCCGGCCAGCAAGTCGGCCGCGTCGTCCGGTGACATCTCCTGGACGGCACTCGCCGCCGCGTGCGGCGACATGTCCGCGACGAGCTCCTCGGCTTGCTCCTCGTCCATCTGCTCGAGGGCATCCGCGGCGGCCGCCGGGGGCAGGTCGGCCAACAGTTGTGCGCCTTCCGTCGGCGGCAGGGATTCAATCACCTCGGCCACGTCGGCCGGGTGTTCCTGGGCGAGTGCCTCGGCGTCCGAATCGGCCGACAGGCGTTCGGACAACTGTGCCTCGGGTTCATTCGCGTTCATGCGGGCTCACTGTTGTTCGGTCAATGCCTCTAGTGATTACATGGGAGCGTTGCGCGACCCTTGCCCGATGTTCCGCATGCCGGGGGCACAATTCAAGTCGCCCGACGGGCCTGCGCTCGCACCAGGGTAGGACGGCCGCGGCCCCACACAGTAGCTGGACTACTTGGGCGGGCGCAGGGCCGACTGTGGCAGCAAGCGCTCCAGATCGCCCATGAGGCGCTCGAAGCGGCGCAGGGCGGCTTCGACCGGCGCCGGCGTGGTCAGGTCTACACCCGCCTTGCGCAGCAGCTCCAGCGGGTAATCCGACGACCCGGACCTCAGCAGGGTCAGATACGCGTCGACGGCCCCCGGCTCCTGCGCCAGCACCCTCTCGGCTAGCGCGACTGCGGCACAATACGCGAGCGCATAGCGGAACACGTAGTGGTTCATGTAGAAGTGCGGCACGCGCGCCCAATAGATGGCGTGCTCGGCGTCCCGCACCACCTCCGGCCCCCAATACTGGTGGAAGATGTCGAGGTAGAGCTGGCCGAGGCGCTCTGCTGTCAGGGGTTCCCCGCGCTGGGCCAGCGCGTGCGCCTCGTATTCGAACTCCTCGAACATGACCTGCCGCAGCGTCGTTGTGAGCAAGTTGTCGATCTGCTCATTCAGCAGCCGCAGCTTTTCGTCCGGCGTCGCAGCTTGGCGCAGGCGGTACTCCTCGAGCAACGGCTCGTTGAAGACGGCCGCCATCTCCGTGGTCAGGCCGTCGCAGCCGCCGTACACCTTCGGCTGATTGCGGTGCGTGAGGTAGCTATGCATCGAGTGCCCGAGCTCATGGGCGACGATGGACAGGTCGCGGGGCGTGCCGTTGTAGTTGACCAGGATGTAAGGTGGGGTGCCGTAAGAACCCCAGGAATACCCGCCGAGGCGCTTGCCCTGCGTTTCGTATACGTCCACCCAGCGGGAGGCGAAGCCGTCCGCCACGGGTTTACAGTACTCCGGCCCCAGCGGCTGCAAGGCGGCGATGATCGTCGCGACCGCGTCGTCATAGGCGATCTCGGCCTGCCCGCCCTCCACGACGGGCTGGTACAGGTCCCAGGCGTGCAGCTCATCCACGCCGAGCACCTGCTTGCGCAACGCCGCCCAGCGGTGCAACAGCGGCAGGTGCCGGTGCGTGGTCTCGACCAGATTGGTGTACACGGCCGGCGGCAGATTGTCCGGGAAGAGGACCGATGCGAGCGCGCTGCCGAAGCCGCGTGCGCGGGCATAATAGAGGTTCCGCTGCACGACCCCGTTGAACATGGCGGCGAACGTATTCTGAAAGCGGGCATACGTCGCCATGCCGCCGAGAAACGCATCCATCCGCACACGCCGGTCGGGGGAGCGGACCAACTTGTCGAAGCGCGCACTGGTGAGCGTCACCTCGTTGCCCTGCTCATCCCGCACGGTCGGCAGGGGCAGCTCCGCGCTGCGCAGCACGCCGTAGGTCTCCTCGGGGCAGGCGCCCAGGCTGCCCGACATCGCCAGCAATTCCTCCTCGCGCGGCGAGAGCACGTGGGGCTTCTGGCGGATGACGCTGTCGAGATAGTGCCGGTAGACGCGGAGCTTTTCGGTGCCGTCGCACCAGGACCGCAGCCGCTCCTCGGGCTGCGCGAGCAAGGCCGGCTCGATCCAAGCGGTGGCCTGCCCGAGCGACACATAGAGATTCGTCGCGCGGCTCTTCAGGCCGAGCGCCGCGTTGTCGCGGGTGTCCTGGTCGGAGAGCTGGCTCGCATAGACGAGCAACTTATCCACCAGCCAGCGCGTGTCGTCGCGCAGCGTCAACGTGGCCAGCAGCCCTCCTGGAGCATCCCAGGCGATGCCTTTCTGCCTTTCGAGCTGCGCGATCGCCTGCCTGGCCTGCTCGAAATCGGCCTCCCAGGTCCGGGCGTCGGCGTACATGGGCGTCAGGTCCCAACGGTACTTCTCAGGGATCTGCTCGCGCGTGGGTGCGCCTTCCTGAGCCGCGGCGACCGACCAAGCAGTAACAAGCGTCCCGAGCAGGCCCATGAGCAAGAGACGGATGAAATGGCCGAAGCGCATCCTGGTTCCTCCTTGCGCTCGATCAACGTACCCCGCTCGCGGCGGCGCTACAAGACGGAGCTGCGCCGGATCTACTGGTTCCCATAAGGCACCAGAGCGGTCC
>CAZWYT010000064.1:0-26899 GCA_964638325.1 uncultured Planctomycetales bacterium | reverse complement strand
CACGCGGAGGCTGCTTTTTCAAGCGCTACGCGGCGAAAGCCGTGAATAAGACGGGCTGAGATTAAGAGTCCCTATCAAAACCCCTCTCCCCTCTGGGGAGAGGGGTTATTCCCGCTCTTTTCTCGACCCTCCCCCTGCCCCCTCCCTACGAGGGAGGGGGGTTATGTTAGGCGGTCTAAGTCACTTTTTGGCGTTTCCGAGATACACTCGTAAGAGGCGCAGATATAAGAGCTTACGAGAATTACGAGACTCGTACAGGGTCCGATTCGAGTCCTGCCCCCGCTAGTGAGCTAACTAACGCAGGATCAGGCGGTTGCGTCCTGGTCCTGCGTGTTCTTTTGCGCGGACTATGACCAAATCATGTCCGCCGCGAACCGCGCAGGGCTGGGAGAACCTGGAGGCCCTGCGATGGCCAGCATCTACAAACAGCCCCGCTCCGCCGTCTGGCGGGTCAGCTACTACCGCGACGGCCGGCGTGTCCGGGAGTCGCTTGAAACCCGCGACGAGCGGATCGCGAAGAAGAAGCAGAGGCGGATCGAAGCCGAACTCGTGACCGGCGAGCTTGAAGAGCGGACGAACAGCCTGCTCGTTCCGCTCACCGCCGGCGTGCCCTCGTCATACGGGCCGCGATTGCCGATCGGGTCGTAGAGTGCCCTTTGGTATTGTCGCGCGGATTGGGTCAGAAGCTGTAAGACAGGCTGAGGAAGACCCAGTGTGCCTGCGCCCGCATCGAGCTGCAGTCGTAGTCGCCCCCGACAATGCGGCTGTGACCAACGTGGTTGGTCGGCGCCCATGAGTACTGATACCCCAGGTCCACTCGCCATTTGTTCCACTGATGACCATATCCGATGGACACCGCGTGCTCAAGGATGCCCGCGAGATTGGGTATCAGCGTCGCGTCGGGAATGGGACTCCGGTGGTAGATATAGCCGGCGCGGAAAACGTCGCGCGGCGTGGCGAAGAACTCATATCCCACCCTGAACGCGATGGCGTCGCGCCAATCCAACGGAAGCGTGTCACGCGCCTTAGGGCCCAGCACCAGATCGAATAGTGGATTAGTGCCATTGTGTAACCGCAGATCTAGTTTGTCGAAGGCACGGGACCAATCGAACCACACGACGTCCGCCGAAAGCCGATGTTTGTCGTCGAGTCTATGCGCGATTCCGCCACCGAGGCTAGCGGGCCAGGCCAAGTCCACGTCGGCATCGTAGGCGGCCTTTAGCGCAGGAAACCCGATGCCGCTCACGTCCACCTTTGCTTCGCCCTGCAGCCGAAGGCGCGTTTCGCTGACGAATGCCAGGCCAGCGGTGGTTCTCTCGCTGAGCTTGTATTGCAAACCAGCCGACCATGTCGGCGCGAACCCGGTAGCCTTGAGATCCACCATCGCGGGAAGCCCGGCGAGCAGCCCGGTCTGCAGGTTGTATGGCAGTTTTAGCTGCGCATGGCTCATGCCCAGCCCGAAGGCGGCTCCCACGCTGAGGCGGTCGTTTACCTTGAACGCCGCTGCGGGAAGGATTTTGAGCAGCGCCCCGAGGGAGTTGTACTCGCGCTCCCCGTAAAAAGCGTGCCGAAGGTTGTAATGGGCGCCGAATCCCGCGGGCGCGAAGACACCAAAGCCATAGGCAAAGCGGCCGTCGGGGCTCTTTGTCGCATAGGCCAGTTGGGGCAGTGGGAAGGGCGTGACCCGTCCAGTGGCGTGGGCGAGTGGATCGGCGTATTCCAGGCGCGTAACGAGCACATCAATGCCGAAGTCGAGACGCTCGCGTTCCGGTATGTTGACGAGCCCGCCCGGATTATCGAGTAGGATGGTTAGGTTGTCGGAGTGAGCGATGTTTGTGCCCCCGCGGCCGGATGAGGTTGCGGAGATGCTGTCGCGCACGACGCCCTGGGCCAACGCGCTTCGTCCGGAAGCGGCCACCAGCACACAGCAGCCGGCAAACAGCGAGCAGGCGGCGAGTCGATTGATCATCCCAGTGCCCGCGCACCGTTCATGTCAGCATCGACACCGACATGGATGGGGGAGAGTGCCGCAACTGCGTGGGCACGGTCGGCTCGCGTCGCACGGCTATTCGGTCAGGTCCGTATCGAGAGACACCGTCAATTCCGCGTCCACCGAGCCCATTCCAGAATCACCGCCCGAGAGCAGCAGTGTCGATTCCGTATGCAGTTCTCCTGTAGCGCCTGCGAAGCTGCCCGTTCCATGGATAATCTGACCGGTCGAGGATGTCTGCAGTCCCACGACGATTGGGGCGCCCTGCTCGTTTAGGACCGGACTGCCCGTCCCGTCGGTCGACACAATGGGATCCACGACCAGGATGAGATTCAGGCTGGCGAACGTTCCCGAGTCAAGCGTAAACTGCGACTCGGAAAGCGCTGCAATCGGTGCGCCCGTACTGTCAAAATAGACCTCGAGGATCTCTTCGTGATAGGCACCGGCGTAGCGTCCGGACACCGTCCCGGACAACGTCGTCGGCAGTCCGGTTTGGGGTGACCGTTCGGTCACGCTCGCAACGATGCGCGAGCTGGTGCCGGTCAGGTTCTGGGCATCCACGACTCCGCCGGCGCTGTCCCACGGGAATAACGGCGCGCCGCACCCGCCGGACACGAGCAACCCCAATTGAACCCCGCTGAACAAGAGTACGAGGCGCCACGGCGCGCTCAAAAAACACCCTGTCGTTCGTGTCATCGGGACACTCCAGGCGTACGACGTCGGCACACCGGCCCGGCGACGAACCGAGCGTCGGCGTTACCGCACCGCGTCTCGCAATTCACTTGGTTCATCCGGGAATTCCGGGGTAACGCCTGAGGCGGCGCAAGGCCATGTGAGAACAGCGTTTAGAGCGTTGGGCGAGCCCAGCAAACCGCCTTTGAAGGCCGAAAAAGCAGCGCTTCAGCCGTTGATTGGGCCTCGGCAACAGCGATCCGAGCGGGCACGGCCGGGCGGGGGAATCCGCTCGACCGAAAACCCTTGTTTTCCAGCGCGCATCCCGGAATTCCCGGAAGAACCATTCATTTTCTCTATCGGATCGGTTGCGGGGAATCTTGAGATTGCTCGCACGTCGGCAGGCGCACGACAAAAGTGGTACCGCGCCCGAGCTCGCTGTAGCAGGTGATTGTTCCCGCATGGTTCTGGACGATCCGGCGGCAGATATCCAAGCCCAGGCCGGTGCCGTCGTCGCCCTTGGTGGTAAAGAATGGCTCCCAGATCTGCTGAATGTACTTCGGGTCGATGCCCGGCCCGTTGTCGCGGACCGCGATGACCGCATCTGATCGTTCTTGCGCTACCGTGACCTCAATTCTGGGCTGCTTATGAGGTTTCAGCGCGTCCGCCGCGTTTTTGATGAGGTTGAAAACCACCTGCTGGATCCGCCCTTTGTGGCAATGGACCATAGGGTCGGCCTGGATTACCAGGCTCAGGGCCTGCCTCGGGATGTTCTCATGCATGCCTGCTAGCGCGACCGTCTCGCGGACCACGTGCCCGAGGTTGGTGCGCAGCTTGTGACAGTTCTTGTCATCCATGTGCACGAAGCTCTTGACCTCGTCGAGAAGCTCCTTGAGCCGGTCATGCGTCAAGCGAGCGATGCGAGCAAGTTCCACCAGTTCGGCGTGTTGTTGATACTTGTTCTCGATAAGCTCCACCAGGGGCAGGATGAACAGGTTGTTCCGCATCTCGTGTGCGATGCCTGCCGCGCAGCGGCCCAGCGCGGCGCAGCGTTCCGCGTGGTCCAGCCTTTCGGCCAGTGCATTGTTCGAGACCGTCAGATCGTGGGCTTCAAAGGCGCGTAGAAGTACCGAGAACAGCGCCTGGCGCTCCCACGGCTTGGTGATGAAGCTGTACACCTGGCCCCGGTTGATCGCCTCCATCATGGCCTCCGAGTCGGTGTATCCGGTCAGAATCATTCGGATCGTATGCGGATAGGCGCGCTTGACGATTTCGCAGAGCTCGACGCCGGTCACATCCGGCATGCGCTGGTCGGCGACCATCACCGGGACTTCATGGGCGCTCAACAGCTCCAGCGCCCGACTGGCCGAGTTGGCCTCGAGGATATCGAAGTGCTGCCCGAAAGCGGCGCGAAACACCACCAAGTTCTCGCGCTGGTCGTCCACGTAGAGCAGGCTGCGCCTCATGTCGCTTCCCTCCGCAGCAGCGTCCCCGGCGCAGACCTCACCCCCGTGCCATCGGACGCGTGCGCGGTTTCGTTAGCTTCAGCACCGTGCTCTTTAGCCCGGGCGACCCGGCCGGGTCCAGCATCGTCGTCCGCGGCGATGGGCAGGGTTATCGTGAATTCCGTACCGCGTTCGTAGCTCGGTGGGGGAGAACAAACCTCGATTGTCCCGCCGTGTCCCTTCACGATCCCATAGCTTATCGAAAGCCCCAGGCCAGTGCCGACCCCCACTCTTTTTGTCGTAAAAAACGGATCGAAGATGCGACTCCGGATATCCGACGGAATACCGATGCCGTTGTCCCGAACGCGGATCACCATGTATTCAGCTGTCTTTCGCGTATCAACGTGAATGCTGCCCCGGCCGGGGATCGCCTGCTGGGCGTTATCCAGGACGTTCATGAAGACCTGGGCGAGTTGCGTTCCGGAACAACAGATCTTGCCGTCCTCACAGAACTCCAACTCGACTTGCACGCGATTCTTCAACTTGTTGGAGAGCAGGTTCAAAGCGATCCTCAGACCTTCGTGTACATCGAACATCGAGCGGCGATCCTCGCCTGGGTGGGCAAACTTTTTCAAGTCGGTTATGATTCCCGCGGCACGTTTCGCGCCGCTTTCCACCACCTCGGCCAGTTCGTGCACGAAGGAGAATGCCTCGCGCACCTCAGCGGCGTCGGGGCGGCGGTCGTTTCCGCCGGGTCGTTCAGTTCCCGGGCCGTTG
This sequence comes from uncultured Planctomycetales bacterium, assembly GCA_964638325.1. Classification (GTDB taxonomy): domain Bacteria; phylum Planctomycetota; class Phycisphaerae; order UBA1845; family Fen-1342; genus JALHJL01. The sequence continues at coordinate 22,015 of CAZWYT010000064.1, read as the reverse complement.
AGCGCGGCGCCGATGTCCTGCTGAAGTTGCTCGATCCGTTCGCGTAACGGAATAATTCCGTTGTAGACGGCATTGACCGAATTGTTGATCTCGTGAGCGATCCCAGCCACCAGCTCACCCAACGACGTCAACTTCTCAGAATGGACCAGCCGGTCCTGGGCCAGCCGGAGTTCGCGTGTGCGTTGCTGGACCTTTTGCTCCAGACTCGTGTTCAGTTCCTGGATGATCGCCTGGTTTTGCTCCAGGCGTTCGACCATGCGGTTGAAGCTGCGGCCGAGCATGCCGATTTCATTGGTCGAGATGGCCGTGATCCGCTCGGTGAGACAGCCGGTCTCCACGCGGCGCATCGCCCGAACCATGTCCTGAACCGGGATACTGATGGACCGAGCGAGAAAGGTGGAGAGCATCAGCGCCATCAGAACCGCGCTGGCCGAGATTGCAATGGTTTCGATCCGCAAGCTTCGCACTACGCGGTCCAGTTCACCCGGGAAACGCACCACGTTGCTGGCTTTCTGGGTGGCGAGTGTAGCGATCATGATGGCCGTGATCAGAACGATCAGCGTAAACGAAAAGAGCAGCCGATTGTAGAGCCGACTGGTCGGCAGATCCTCAAAGTCCACCACGACGCCGTAATCCATGAGGTGGCGCACCACGGGATGCATCAGGCGCTCGATGACGAAGTACGCCACCGACACGGCCGCCGCCACGCCCATAAAGGTGGCGATCGTGATGTGAATCATGACGATCGCAGGCGGGTGCGCCGCCCAGGTCAAGTACACGTAGACCGGCGGCAGGCAACAGAGCGGGACCAAGACTGCCTCACGCACATGATGGCGCATCGGGAAGGTGACCGCCTCGCGGCCCGCCTCACGGCCTAACTCTGCGGGAAACGAACACCCGCGGTGCAGCAAATGCATTACGGCCCGGACTTTCCTGGTTTCCCACAGGGCCAACAACACCATCAACGTTACGGCCAGCAAAACGACCGCCGCCCCGGCGATGTTCCAATGAAACTGCAGTGGCCCGGAAAGGTCCAGCGTCAACCGCACATAGTAGACGACCAGCGCGCCGCCGATCAGGCCAGACAGCCGCGTGATGACCATCATCCAGACGATGTATCTGGGTCCCAGACGGGCAACCCAACGCTGAAACATGGTGATCATGTCCCTTCGTTCAGCGCTTCGACCTCGAGGCGCGCCATGTTCTCGATGAATTCATCGATGACCCAAGCGGGCGTGGACGCACCGGCCGTCACACCCGCGACGCGATGCCCCTGCACGTACTCCATTCGAAACGACGACCAGTCCTCCACGTGGTAGGCTGGCACACCCTGTCCGCGGCACGCTTCAGCGAGCGCGCGCGTATTGGCGCTATGCAGTCCGCCCAGCACGAACATGACATCCACGTGGCTGCACAGAGCCACGGCGGCCTCCATCCGGCGGTCGACTTCTTTGCACAGCGTATTGATGATCTTTACTTCCCGGAATGGGCCGGCGAGGAGGTGGCCGACCATGGCCGCGAACTTGTCATGCGCAAGCGTGGTTTGTGCGACTATGCCGAGCCGAGGACTGCGCGGCAGACGATCCAGCTCTTCCGGCGAGCCAACCACCCGGACGCCGGGAGCGTAGCCAATAATGCCCTTGACTTCCGGATGGTTGGCGTCCCCGATCAAGACGACCGCATAGCCCTCGGCATGCAAACGCCGCACGACTCTTTGAGCTTGGCGCACCAGGACGCAGGTTGCGTCGACCACTTCCGCACCGCGGGCCCGCACTTGCTCCATCGTCGTCGGATCCACGCCGTGGGCGCGGATCAACACCGGCCCGTTCTCCACCTCGTCCGGCGAGTCAATCACCCGCAGCCCACTCTGCGCCAGCCGAGTGACCGCCTGTTCATTATGGATGAGCGGTCCCAGCGAGCACGCCTGTCCAGCGCGGCGGGTCGTCCGGTGCGCCAGATCGATGGCCTCCTTCACCCCGAAGCAAAAGCCCAGATGTTCGGCACGCAGCACTCTCATCGGCGGGCTTGCCTCACGACAAGGATCGGGTAATCGGCGTTCTCGCCGGCTCCACTCGAGCTTCGCGCGCGCCCTGGTGCCCGGCTGCCGCGGCCAGGGCGCGAAAGCGGCGCACCGGTCGTCGGAAACGTAGCACGTGTTTGGCCAGGAGTGCGAGGATCTGTCCGACGCTCTGGTGAATGTCGGCGGTCCCGGCATAACTGTGGCCGATCAGATTGCGTAGGTCACTGCTCTCGTGAAGCAGCGAAAGCAACAGCTCCGCGTGCCGGCCGTAGAGAACACGCGCGGCGCGGGAATACGCGACCAGTTCCCGGCCCAGGCGGCTGTTGAGAACCTTGTTCGTATATCCGGAGAACGACAGATCCCTGCGTTTGAAGGCATCCACAATGGCCTCGGCCGCTAGACGGCCGCCGGCCAGTCCCTCGGAGATGCCCTCGGAGAAAAGCGGGTCACTGCCCATGGCGTCGCCGACCAGGAGCATCCGCGGCTGGGAAAAGCGCTCCCGCGGATTGAAATGCCGGATGGGCCATGTCCTGCGCAGCGCCCCGTCCAGAGCGACCCCGCGACGGGCCAGGATCTCTTCCAGGAAGGCATGGCCGCGGAGGCGCGCACCGGCCACGATGCCGCGGCTGACGTAGGGGCGGCCGCCGATCTGGCAGGGAAAATCCCAATAGTAACCCCGGAGTCCCTCGCGAATATAGCTCAAGTCGACCAGCAGCACCTGCTCCCGGAAGACGAGTTCGCGGGCCGGATCCGCCGGGGTTTCAACCTCGTAGATCCTGCACAACTTGCCCGGTCCAAAGCCGGACGTCTTGCGCAGGACGGAATTGACCCCGTCGGCACTCACGACCACCTTGGCGAGATAGTACCCGTGCTCGGTCATTACTGCCAGGTTATCGGGTTGTCGGACAACCTTGGTGACCCGCAGGTTTTCCTGGGTGGCGACGCCGCGCTCCTTGACCGTCTGGAAGAGCATCGAGTCGAAGTCGCAACGGCGGACGACGCGCTTGGCGCACCCGTCCTCCGGCAAGTCGAACTGGGCCGCTCCATAGACCAGACGCACATGGTGCACCGGTGTATACGGAATGTTGAACGGGATTTCCAACTCTTCGAGAATGCGCTCGCCGTGCAGCGTGAGCGCGCCCCCGCAGATCTTCTCCCGCGGATGACGGCCTCTTTCGAGCACCAAAGTCCGCGCGGCCAGTCCCGGGCTGAGTCGCGCGAGATGCAGCGCCGTCGACGCTCCCGAGGGGCCGCTGCCGACGATGATGATGTCAACGTCTCCCAAAAACTCGCCCCATTTGTTTCGCATAATGCACACACCCATACGAGTTGCGGAGGCCTATTCTATTTAAGCCCCCGGCTGCCCAGGTGAAGTTCTACAAGCCGCTCAAGTCCAGTCACAAGTTTATTGATGTCCACGGATCGAATCGAAGGCGCCAGCGCAACCATCTGGTCGTGGTGGAATCGCCAGCGGTCAAGAAAATAGCCTTCACAGTCATGTGAGGCGATGGTCTGCCGCAAGGTTTCTTGGTCCCCGTCGATCAGCTCCTGCGGCGTTAGCAGCCCGGCGCGTACCGCGAAGGCATATACGCCGCTGGTGAAGTCGCGGTCGCCGAGTTCGCGCTCCCAGGTCGTGATGAGGTTCCCAATACGACCCATGCACTGGGCGTTCCAGACTGCCTCGCGAACGCGGCCGAGCTCGGCGCGCTCAAAGCCGCTCGAGCACATCAAATCGACCGTGCTCGAAATCATCATGTGCATGTTGTGCGGCAAGTACAGGTCGTGTTCCACCAAGTTCAAGAGCCGGGGGTCGCGGTTGATCAGGTGGCTGTAGCGCATCGCGTTGAGGAGCTGCAGGTAGTCGAAACGCCAGAGTTCACGGAACTCGTCGTAGTGCGGGTAGGCCCCGGCCCGCGCGACGATCGTTTCCCACACCCGTGCCACTGTGTCCGCGTAAGCCTGTTGCTGGGGTGAGAATCCGCTGAAATCGGGCCGACAGGCGGCAAATGGGATCTTAAGCGATTGCTCCAGATAGTCCCCCGGACCGGACTGGTCGGCCACGTCGTCCAGCAGCACATCGAGCATCACCCCTAGGAGCTTGGTTGTGCAAACTGACTCACGCAGCTCCGGATCGACACAGGGGAGCGTCGTTAGCGTCACACCTTCCAGGCACCAATTCCACAGGAAGGGAGGCCGGTGCCCTACCTTGCCGTACTCCTGCACCCAGTAATCGAGCTCGGTTGGCAGCGTGCGCTGGCGAACCCGGTCAATCGCCGCGCGGAGGCGCGCCGGGTCGCGCGTCGGAAGTTCCACGGGCCGGGGCGTTGGCCCGGCTTCAATCTCGGCGAGTACGCGCGACACGATCTTTTCCGTCGACAGACCGCAACGATCCAGCAGCTGTTCGGTCGGGCCGTGCTCGATAAAGTCGTCGGGCAGGGTCAGGCTCGTCACGGGCGTACAAACTTGATGCTCCGCCAGCAGCTCCAGAACGGCGCTGCCGAAGCCGCCGTGTCGAACGTGTTCCTCCAGGACAAAGAGGCGTTTGACTTGGCGGGCCGATTGCAGGATCAGCGCGGCATCGAGCGGCTTAACGAAGCGCGCGTTCACCACCCGGGCGCCAATTCCCCTGCTCTCCAGCGTGCGGGCGGTCTCCAAAGCGGATTGCACCATGCTGCCGATCGCCACCAGGGCCACGTCATGGCCCTCGCGCAGCAATTCGCCGCGGCCGATTTCAACCGCCGTCTCTGCGGGCGCGTCGCATAGCGCTGGGGCGGCGCCGCGCGGCGTTCGCACGGCGGCCGGCCGGCCGCACGCAATCGCCATACGAAGCATTTGCCGGAACTCGGCTTGGTCCTTCGGCGCCATCACCACCATCCGCGGGATCGCCCGCAGATAGCCTAGGTCAAAAACCCCATGGTGCGTAGGACCGTCCGCGCCTACCAGGCCGGCGCGGTCGAGCACGAACGTCACCGGCAGATCCTGGAGACACACGTCGTGAATGATCTGGTCGTAGGCGCGCTGAAGAAAGGTGGAGTAGATCGCCACCACGGGCCGCGCGCCGGCTACCGCCAGACCGGCGGCGAACGTGACCGCGTGTTGCTCCGCGATGCCCACGTCGAAAAAGCGGGTCGGAAAGCGCCGGGCGAACTCCGCGAGCCCCGTGCCGTCCGGCATTGCCGCCGTAATTGCTACTACCCGCTTGTCCTTCGCGGCCAGCTGAACGAGCTCGTGACCGAAGACCTCTGCGTAGCTCGGGGCGTCGCTGGCGGCGAGCGGTTGGCCGGTCTCGACGTCAAAGGGGGACACGGCGTGATAGCGCGTGGGGTCCTCTTCAGAAGGGGGGTAGCCTCGGCCCTTCCGCGTGACCAGATGCAGAACCGTCGGTCGCTTGATCTGTTGCGCTTCGCGTAGTATCTCGATGAGCACCGGCAGGTCGTGCCCGTCGACCGGCCCCAGGTATTGAATGCCTAGTTGCTCGAAGACTGCGCCGTCCAGGATACGGGCCTGGGCTCTCCTTAACGATTCGGAAAGGGCTCCGCGACTGGGCGAGATAGAGAAATTGTTGTCGTTCAGAATCAAAAGGAGTTGGGAACGAAAAGTCCCCAGATTGTTCAACCCTTCGAAGGAAAGCCCGGCTGACATGCCGCCGTCACCCACCACCGCGACCACCCGATAGTCCTGGCCAAGAAGGTCCCGGGCGCTGGCGATCCCCAGCGCGGTTGACAGGGCCGTTCCGGCGTGACCGGCGGTCATGTGGTCGTGGCGACTCTCCCGCCGATTCACGAATCCGCTGGGTCCTCCGGCCTTTCGGATGCCGGGAAACTGGTCTCGCCGTCCGGTGAGGATCTTGTGTGTGTAGCACTGGTTCCCCACGTCCCAGATGATCTTGTCATGCGGGCTATCCAGCACGTAGTGCAAGGCGATCGAGAGCTCGACGTTGCCGAGGTTGGTAGCCAGATGACCGCCATTGGCCGCGGTGGCCCGCACGATTTCGCGCCGCAACTGGTCTGCCAGCGGCGCGAGTTCTTGGACCGGCAAGGCCTTCAGATCAGCGGGACTATCGATCTTTGTCAGCAGACTCGTGGTCATTCCGTGGTTATCCTCGCCCCTGACGGCGCCATCGCTTCAGAAGTCCATTCTTGCATTTCACAAAGCTTTTCCGCGTCGCCCCCGTCACCCGGGAAAACCCTCAAGCACACCAGCGGTTCCTCCCCAGCGGCCTCAGAGCGGCTTGGCCGGGACGTTAGCTCCCGTAGGAGCTGCAGGATTCGGCGGGCGGCGATGCGCGCCCCCAAGCCGCCGGTCGCGGTGAGGAGCACTGCCAGGCGATCCGGCCCCATCAAGCCGACGACGTCGCTCTTTCGAAGTCGAGCAGCGAGTGCCTCGCCGAGCACTGCGGCCTGCGTCCACGGGCCCCTTATGTCATCACCTTTGTACTGCTGTGAAGAGGCGACCTTGACGTGCAGCACGGAAAGTGCATCGCCGCTGCGCTCCGAACGGGCCAGTTCTGAGGCAACGCGCGCTCGAAATGCGGCCCGGCCGAGTACGCCGGCCAGCGGCTTGGCGGCGCTGTTCTCCACGGCAGCCAACAATACCGCCAGCGCCGTGGCGAGCGCGGCGAGGCGGTTCGTGAGCATATCCGGGCTCGCCTCAACGGGCGCAAGCAGTATCAACCGGCCAACTTCTCGACCCGCGCAGTACAGGGGAACTTGGACCTTGTGCGGCAAGTGGTCATTCAGGCCGGCGGCAGCGTTCCCGCCGTTCCGGGCCGAAGGGAGCCCCGCAAGTGTGGTGCGATCACCGGCCATCCAGTCGAACCACCCCTGAGGGTCATGACGAAACCAGCCGGATCCCGCGGCGCCGTCTGCGTCCGGATCGGTGACCACAGCGCCGGCTGCGCACCCGCACATTTCACACGCCTGACGCACGCCGTGGGCCAATGCATCGGCGAGTGATCCGGTATGGGTCAATCTGGAGAAGATCTGTCCGATTCTTTCGCTACAGGACACGATGGCTCCGCCTCGAAGTCGAGGGTTGCCGCCTTTTATTGGAACAACACTCGTTCGCGCGCCTCTCTCCGTTTTTTGCTGTCACTCCAGCAACCAAGCTACGCGCGCCGGGCCTGCAACCTGGAGTATGAGAAACGACTCCGACAAACAAGAAACGGCAGTTCGGTACAGCGCTGCTCTAGCATCGTCACGAATGCGGCATGTGTTCAGCGACGGCAGCCCCGTAAAACCCATCTCCATTATAAGACGCACCGGATCACGTTGAGGCCCATAACGTGTGCCCAAAAGGGTGTTCAAACCAGAGTTGGCTCTGTTTCTTGCGGCGGCGCCCTCTGATTAGAACACTTGACATGGTCGCTGTTGCCGGCGGCCTGGGAGACACCCTCATGGCGAGAATACTGGCTGTCGACGATCAACCCCACATGACCTGTATCATTGCGCACTGGCTCACCGAACAGGGACACGAGGTTGTATGCGCGTCCGACGGGGCGCGGGCCCTGGAACTACTTCGCACCGAGCCATTCGATGTACTCATCACCGATGTGGATATGCCGCGCATGGATGGTCTGACTTTGCTCAGGCAGCGAGATGTGGTCGATCGACTGCTTGCCGTGGTCGTGATTACGGGCCGTAGCGATTATCCGGACCTGAACGGGGCGTCCGGCAACGAGAAGATTCACATCCTTCCCAAGCCGTTTAGCCCGAGCGAATTGGCGCGGCTTGTGCGCCTGGCATGCCACGAAGGTCGCTCAACGGAAGCTAGCTCGTGCGCGCTGACGTAGCGTCGGAAGGTACGGGTTGCATGCTGCACGCCGAGGGGACATTCTACGGAGATTCGCATGGCTGGACTTTTGGCTGACATGGGCCGACTGACACCGACCCATGGCACCCCAGGGCCATCCATCCCGGACCTGCACACACCAGTCGCTATCTCGGGCGGAACGGGCACACCGAAATACTGCCTCCTTGTCTTCGCGCGATCGGCGTCGGGCAGCGCGTCCGGAGGCATCTTGTGAGCGTGCTTTCCGCGCCCGAGATTACCTGGACGTTTCTCTCGCTGGGGATTCTTCTGGCCACCGCCAGAATCCTGGCGGGAATTGCGCAGCATCTGCGACAGCCCGCCATCTTGGGGGAAATCTTGGCTGGCGTTCTGCTTGGGCCGAGCGTTTTGAGCTGCTTCCCCCCGTGTCTCCCCGATAGTGGTCCGCCAATCGTCCTCGAGGGCCTTAGAACTGTTGCCATCGCGCTCTTCATGCTGATCGCCGGCATGGAGGTCGATCTTTCGGCGGCTTGGCGGGAGCGCAGGAAAGCGACGTGGGTGAGCGCTTCCGGGTTGATTGTTCCCTTTCTTGTTGGCTTCGGCGGTGCGTGGCTTTGGCCACTATTCCTCGGAGAGCAGACGCCGAATCAAGGCGTGGCCTTCCCCCTGTTCTTCGGTACCGCGCTTTCGATCTCGGCGCTGCCGGTAATTGCCCGGACCTTGCGGGATTTGAACCTGTACCGCACCAACCTCGGGACGATCGTGATTTCTGCGGCGCTCTTTGACGATTTGGTCGGTTGGACGTTCTTCGCCGTTATTTTGGGGCTGATGCACGCCGGTCCCCGTGAGCATGCTTGGTCCATCGGCCAAACCATTGTGATGACGCTCGCGTTCGCCGCGGCGATGTTGACCATCGGGCGCTGGAGCCTTGATCGCGCGCTGACCCGGTTGCAGCATCCGGGCAGTGTGCTACCGCTCGTGGTCGTCGTCGCCTTCCTCGGGGCGGCTTTCACCGAATGGATCGGCGTGCATGCGATCTTCGGGTCTTTTCTGGTAGGCGTCGCGGTTGGCAATTCATCACCGCCAAGCATTAGGGCGCGCGCCGCGTTGGACCAGGTGGTGTCGTTGGTGTTGGCTCCCCTGTTCTTCGCCGGGATCGGATTGAAGGTGAATTTCCTGGTGCATTTCGACCTGTCATTGGTGCTCGCCGTGGTGGTGATGGCTACCATCGGGAAAGTGCTTCCATGCGCGCTGGCCGCCCGGTGGAGCGGCATGCCCATGCGTCAGGCCTGGACGGTGGGTCTCTGCATGAATTCGCGGGGCGCGATGGAAATCATCCTCGGGCTCATGGCGCTGCAGACTGGGCTGATCGGCGAGCGTCTGTTCGTCGCGCTGGTTGCCATGGCCCTGTTGACCTCGATGCTGAGCGGCTCGCTGGCAAAGGTGACCCTGGGGTACCCGAATGCACGCCTGCGGCGCACAATCTGTTGTGACCAGCCCACCCGCGGCCCGCACCACCGTGACGTTGCAGCCCGGCCGACGCGTTGCCTGGTGTCAGCCGATCACCCGACCTGACCCGCCGGGTTCTTACCTGTGCATACCGAAAACTCTGTCGTCGTTGCGATACAAGGACTTACGGCGTTCGCCGTTTCCCGGCCTGCGATGTACGATGGTCCCTCACAGAACCCGAATTGAGGGCCCGTGATGATCGTCGGCGCCGGCTTGCTCGTGTCCACGAGGCCCGAACCCACTTGTCGCTCGACCGCAATGCACCGATCCCTCGTCAGGTTGAGCCGCCGAGCCACGGCCGCGTCATCGCGATCCCGCAGGTCGGCGGGCTGCATCACCGATACACCCGGGCGGCGTGACGCGACCCGCTATTCCGACCGTCGATGCCAGCCTCCGGGTTATGAGAGTCTTCAGAAGGTCGCGCGTAAGTCCCGTCAAATCCGCAAGTTGCTGTTTTCACAACTCCTTAGGAACACCGCACGCGCTCTGCATGCAGTGCATGCGGAGCATGTTGAGCACGAATTTAGTTACAAATTGGTGACACGTCAAGAGCCGAAAGTTCGGTTTGAGTTTGGATTCCACAGCGAGTGCGGCGAAATCTCAGCCGACACAAGCCATGAGACTCAGCCACGCGTCGCAATGTCAGCGGAGAAGGCGAGTTGGGAGTGGCGGTCTCAAAGTCTCACATTCGGTGGACCAGGAGGCGGCTGTACGAGCCAAACCAGCCGCCCGTTGATTCGGCGCCAAGTCCCGGGCGACCTCCGGATATCCCTTGCTGTGAGCGAGATCTGTTTCTACGAGCGCTGCCAAACCACCTCGGCGATGATCGCCTCGCCATCGACCTGTGGCAGCGTGTCGGTCCGGGTCGGCCAGATTTCCAGGCCGCGTCGCGACAGAAACGCGTGCAGTCGCGTGGCCGTGTGTGAGCGCACCGTGAAATACCCGCTTGGGCACATCTTCAGCCGGAACTGGTCGGCGAAGGGCTGCACGTAGTACTTGTCCGTGAAGGCGTAAACGACGACTTCATACTCGTCAGCCAACGTGAACGCGTCGATCGCTCCACCGCAGGCTCGGCCGGCCACCAGTAGCGGCAGCTCATCAGCCGGACGGTTCTGCACGGTCAGACTCAAACCCGGCTGCGAACCAGTGCCACACTCGGCAACCGGAATAGCTTCCCAACCGCAGCAACCAGCTACCCAGCACGCCAGCGTTACACCCATTCCGCAAAGCACCAGGGATCGTACGGGTCGCGTCATCGGACACCTCCTTCGGTAATAGTTACGCTCCGCTCTTGAATCGACGCCATTTTCGCTGCCTCCAGCCTCGGCCGCACCAGCATTGTCGGGACCGCCCCCCACAGCAGAGCCTCAATTCTCGAAATCATGGGGACTGCTCCAGGTCGCCCGCGGCGATTCGATGGTCGGCCCCCAACGGTCCGTGCGTACACGCCGGTCGAAACGAAACTCGGCCGAAGCGCGCCGGACAGCGGGCGTCGTATGACATCGTGGCTTGAGGTCGCGGGCCGAAGGCGTCGACGTGCAAAAGGGCGCAGACCTCGGCGGCCAGAAGTCCGCCGGCGATCACATTTGTGCCCGGTAGCGTTAGGGCCGGATTCGCCGCGCAGCTCTCGCCCGCCCGCTCCTCGGCCGCTCTCCCAGCCAGTCCCGGTATCTGATGTGCCAGGCACGCGGTGCGGCCGGGCAGACAGGTTCGCACTTGGGCCGCCAGAGGCGCACTGCCGGCATCCACGAGCGGCACGCCGTCCTGCAGGCACTGCTCACTGACGTAGTAACGCGCGGCCCACGTGTCCGGGCAGGAGACACGCACGTGCGGCGGCGGCAGGGTGTGTGGACGGTCTTCATACCGGACCGCGTACGGCTGAATCACGACACCTTCGGCGACGCTGCCTGTGAGTCGGTCGGCCATGGCGACCGCTTTCGGCTTGCCAACGTCAGCGCTCGTGTACGTGATTTGCAGGCCCATGTTCTCGGGCGCGACAACGTCGAAATCAAACAAATTCAGCGTGCAGCCCGGACCGAGCAGCGGCGCGAGTGCCTCAACCGCGTGACAGCCGATGCCACCGAGGCCGATTACATCGATCACCTTGTCGCAAAGAATGACGGCCTGTTTCGCCGCCGGGATGTGCCCTCCGGTCCACGGCGTACTCGACATATCGTAAGTCACCGCAGGGGCTGGAGCGGCGACAACACGAACACGGCCCGCGCGGAGAGTGGCTTCCTGCAAGGCTAGCCCGGCAGCGATGCGGGCCATCGGTGAGAGGGGCAGCCCGACGGCATTTGCGTCCGCGCTGTTCTCCGTCGCCGGTTCAGTCAATGCGGAACCAGTCCGCATGTTCACGCGGCTTGAGCCCCACGTGATTGCCAGGCTATACGCTCCCAGCGCCGTGGCTCGGCGTAACCACGTTTGTGCCGCAGGCCAGTCGTTGCTGAGGTCGATCGCTATGTCGCTGGTTGGCATCTGGCGCAGCACGGTTTCGGGTAGCCAGATACCGGGTTCCTGACGAAAGGACGAATCGGCAAGCTGCTCGGCAAGGTTGTTGAAGTACTCGATCGCGCCACACAGACACACGGGGCCGAGTCCGATGCCCGCGAGCCCGCGGCAGAGCGCCGCGGCCGGGTGATACGGCATGTCGGCGGCCGGCACGTCGCCGACCTTCACCGCCACAGACGTATGGGCCAGTCGGTCAATGTTCACTCCTGCATCGGCGACGCGCTGCAGGGCCGCTGCGCTCTGCATGACTCACCTCATTGGGCGACGTTGGTACGTACCCGGGAGCCGAATGCGCTCCACGACTTCCTGCTCCAGCTGAGCCCGCAGCGCCGCGCGCTCCGCGGTCGTCGGCGATTTGGCGCCGGCCAGCGCAAGCTGCACTGGAGCCTCTTCCACGCGGCCTCGGCCGCACCAGCGACACCAGAACTTGCGTGCACCGTGAATCGCAAACTCCCCGGCACTGTTCACAATCAGCGAGAAAGCAACGACACTACTGACGCGCACCACGCGCGCCGTGTGGGGGTAAGCACCGATGCGCGGTATCACCACCTGGGGGTTGTGCGGACAGCCGCAGCCAACTGCATCGTACGGCACGCTTTGCGGGCTCGGATGGAGCGTCGCAACCTGGTCGATGAAAACCGAGCCGAGGAATTCCACGTCGGTCGCTGACATCGCGCAGCCGCCGAGATGCCGGTGAACGAAGACGATCGGAAGAAGTCGGATTCCCCGGTCTCGCCCTATTTTCCGAAACTCACTGGCCGCAGCGAGCACCTGGTGACCGGACACCCGCACGGCATCCGGTGCAACTTCCTGGCCCCGAAGGAGAACCATGGCCGTCACGTGATACGGATGCTTCTCATCCGCGGCGCCGAGCAGCGCATATTCAACATCAGGAGCGCCGAGTTGTCGCGAAAGAACATCTGCCACGACGAGACACTTCTCCCACGCCAGCCAATCGATCGCAAGCGTCGACGAAGGGTCGGCGAACGGCGGTGGCGAATTTGCCACGACCGCCCGTCGAGACGACGGTGCGATCTGCGGCGGACTCGGCACTTTGACGGGGACCGTCCGCGCGCGGCGATGTTGCGCGGCTCTGCCGCCGGCAATGTGGACGGCGGCGTCAAGGAACAAAACGAGGGCCTCAGCGTCGGTCAACCGGTCCGAGAGCAAGGGCGTGAACTGCTGGCGATTGCCGAGGCACATATTGCCCGCACCTGGGACGCCGACCGTAGACCAGAGCCCGGCGGCAGTGGCCGCCCACTGCGGTGTACCGGCGAGCCATTCGCGCCGGTTCTGCCCTTTAATGTGCAGTCCCACGTAAAGCAGAGCTGGGCGCGCGCCGTATGGCGGGCCCTGTGTTCGTGATACGGGGCCGCGAACGAGCATGAAATGCCCACCACGGTACTGCAACTGGTGCCCGGCACCGGCGTAAACCACGCTGTACGCGCTCTGGGGCTTTGGTCGATAGCAGGAAAGAACTCCCTCGTATTCGCGTTCCAGCTCCGCGGCTGAATTCACTCGGCCTTCACGCCCACCGGCGCGCATTCGCAGGACCCGCTGGGCTGTGTTGCGCAGGTGAGTGACGTACTCGGCCTGAAACAGCGGACGCTTGTCGCGCCGTTCCGCGTAGCACACGTCCCCGATGGTGGCACAAGGATTAGAGAAGGGCCAATTCTCGCGCATCCGCTCCAGCGGAATGGCCAACCGGTTCCCAAGCAGGCACGGTGTGCGGAACCAGGCCGCCAACTCGTCAGGAGCAAACGGTGCGCGCGGTTCAACATTCGGCAATTGGGCCGCCGGGGGGAACTTTTGCGCCAACGAGTTGAGCCGCAGCTCCACCTCGGTCGGACACTTCAGCACGGCATCGTCCCGGGTCTCCAGGTACATCAGGTACGGGACGAGTTCTCGGGCGCAGAACGTCAGTTCAGCTTGGTTGCGCAGGTAGCCAGCGGATGGGTCGCCCGAATCGTCAGCGGGGTGCCGAGCCGCCCAATCCAGCAGCGCCTGCGCATGCGCCGCCAGCGATCCAATCCGGCGCCAGCGGCTAGGCGCGTGGGAATCAGCCACCAGAACATCGTCGCCGATCAGGTACACCGGCACATGCTCCGCAACGCCGAGGAAACCAAGTCCGACCGAGCCCAGCATGGTCAGCCCTCCCGACCGGCCCCGCCGCAGTACGACTCGGAGATCAGCACGGTGAGCACACTTCCACCGGGTGTCGCGTCGCCGTTTGTAGATACAGGCAGCGGCTCATCGAGAGAGAGTGGCGTGCCGGGCCGTTCCAGGTCGTCGCCGGCATGAAACAGCTCGGCATCGAGCGCACGCCCGCTGGAAAGCGCGTCCTGGATGACCATCGCAATGTGCGTGGTCGGTGCGTCTGCCTGGGCTTGGCCGGCTGCAAGCAGCAGCGCCTGTCGAACGGACAGCCCGGTGAGTTGGTCCTTGCGCAGCCGGCCGGCGATCGTTGCACCAAATCCGTATCGGATATTGAGCTCAATGGGCGGCGCCTGCGCCCGCGGCTGACCCGCATCGGGCGCTGCCGCTTCCGGCGCGAGTCGACCCCAGCGGGCTGCAGAACTGCCTGGTACAGAACCACCTCGTTCAATCATCGTAGTCGGACGGATCACTCGCATGTGTTGTTCTCCTTCCAATGCCCCATACGTAGATTCGCTTCAGCTCGGGGGTTTCCTGTCCGAAGAAACTGACTTCCGGCCCCGTTTTTCACGGGGGGGCCACCGTCTGTTGCAGAAAGCCGAGCGTGGGGCGCCGTGCGGCAATCCCGTGCGGTCCTGCACCTCCCAGGACTTGCCGCCAGGTTCGTGCCGGGATCGATGCGGAGTGGAAGCGCCTCGAAGGCCTCCGCGTAGTCCACGCCGTTCTGCGCGCCGCGGAAGGCCGCCAGATTCACGATGGAGCGATACTGCAGATACATCTTGCCCTGCGATACCTGGGTCCTGTGACAGTTCAAGGCACGCCACTTGCGCCTGAGGTGCCCGTCAACTTCAACGAAGGTGTTGGGCTGGAATTGTGCCGTGACCGACGGCGACTCGTACGCCAGCAGCCGCGGGACGCCCCGGAAGGTGCTCCAGCAGGCGTACGCCGCATTCCGATGATCCTGGTGGGTCTCGTGTACGGATGGAATGAACGCGCCCCAGAGTTCTGTTTCGACGAATCGCTCCAGAAAGGTGATCGTCTCGTGGGTCGCCGGGATCCCCGTGTCGGGAAACTCGCCGAAGTGCACGTTCTCGTCGGGCACGCCTAGGCCGGCGAGGGCGGCCCGTCCCTCGCGCTCCCGGACCACGGGATCACCACTCCGCTCGCCCCGGGTGAGAATCACACATTGCACCCGGTAACCCAGTTTGAGGAAGACGCAGATCGTGGCCGCACATCCAAGTTCGATATCGTCGGGATGCGCACCAACCAGCAGCACGATCGACGCGTTCATGGCTTGTACTCCCACTTTCGGAGTCCGCCCGCACAGCGCGGTTCTCGGCACCCCACTGGCCGAGCGTACGCACACGTACCGTCAAGCGTGCGCCTAATGACCGGACGGCGTCTCTTCCGACCTGGAGGGTCGCATCACCGCCACATGGGTGACGACGCCGTTCTCAACGGTCCACACCACGCCGAGTGACGGGTAAGAACGGTTATTGCCGTCGATGCGCTCGGCTGGCCCCATGACCATCACAACGTCGGCCTCCGGCGATCCAATCGCGATCCCATCAAGCGCCCCGGCGAATGGCAGCATCGCGCCGACCAGGATTACCGGCTCGAATGGGTCCGGTCGCCGGTCGCCGTCAAGATCAGCCAGGATTCCCATGATCCCGATCTCGGGATACGCGAACCGAATTCCAGGCCCGCCAGGATCTGGACTCCATCGAAATGTGCCGAGGGCCCGATCGATGTCAGCGGCCGTGTCACCCAGCGCGATCGGACCGATCGCGACACCGGGCAGAACGCCTCGCTCAAACATGGCGGTGATATCCACGTCGCCGTCCATGATGATGGACAGTGGGTTATCTGCGGCGCGCCCTGCCGGAACATCGCCGCTCCACCCAGCGAAGTCCCACCCGGGACCCGGCTCGGCCACCAGCGCGACTTCTGTCCCTTCGGGGAATGTGCCCGAACCGGGGTCGACACGGCCCTGTCCGTCGACACTCACGGTTAACACGCGCTGCGACGCGAACACCGCGGTGATGCTCGCATCGGCATGCATCACGACGATCGCCGGATTCTTGTCGCCGGAGGCAGCTCCCTCCCACCGCACAAACGCGTACCCCGGCTCGGCAACGGCGGTCAGCGTTACGGTCTCGCCCTCATCGAACAAGCCACCCGGAGGAGTGACACTGCCCTGTCCCCGGACATGCACTTCCAGCTTGTGCTGGGCCGTGAAGACCGCCGTGATGAACACGTCCCGATCGATTCGGACTGTCACCGGGTTTGTCGCGGCATCCCGCTGCGGAACGTCGCCGCTCCAGCCCACGAATTTCCAGCCCGGTGCGGGTTCCGCCAGGATCATTGCGGCTGAGCCCACCTCGACAACTCCGCTCGCCGGAGAAACGGTCCCTTGACCGTCGACCGTGACATCGAATCTGTAAGACAGCGGCGCAGCGCCGGCCGCGAGATCAGACCTGCCCGCCGTCTCCAGCGATCGCTCGGCGTCGCCGGTATACGGGCAACCCCCCGTGAGCGTCGTGATCACTGCCAGCGTCAATCCCAACCCGAAAAGCCGGTTCTGGATGGTTCTCATGGCCCTTGCCCTCGTGCTGTCTCGCTGCCTGACGGGCCGTGTGCACGTTGCCCACGGTTCACCCCGGCGAGACGGTTCGGTCTCGCCATCTTCCAACACGCAGATTCCGGCCATTCCGGGGCCGCGGGCCTTGGAAATTTGCGCATCGCCCCTAGGCCGCGACGGGCGGGAGATCGAGCCGTTGGGTACGTCCCCGGGGAAGCTGATCAGGGCTGACTGAAATGGCGTGACGCGGCCCCCGTTTTCGGCCCCGAATCCGTCTGATGTAATAGGCCCGGGAGTAATCCCAGTCGGCCGCGCGGGTTGCCGAGTCTCCGGCGTGGTACCCGTCTGCGTCCTGCCCTCCCGAGCGTCTTCGGCTGAGCAAACTGCTCACCTGAGCCGGCTACGAACTGGAAGCCAAGGTCATGCTGACACGAGACGAAGCCTCGTAGCGCTGCGGTTGTTCAAAAAGCGGAGTCCAGCGGCCCCGTTTCGGCAGGAAATCGCGTATCTTGTATCATTGGTGGTCAACGCAGCTGGTGGCACTGGCAAGTTGGGCTGACAGGCCGGGTCGTTCATTTCCGAAACTCGGATTGGGCCTGGCCGGTCGACCCACCCTGCCAACGATTCGCGGTGCGTCAGGAGCGAGGCCATGTCGGCGAACGAGGAGAGATCGAAGGTCAGGAGGTCGCCCGCGCCCCGAGGGGTTCCCGGCCCAGAGCCGAGAGGCGTCGGGCAACTCCCGCGAGTACTCCCGCCGACAGGCGCGGGTAGAAGGGGACAAGAAGCGCCGAGGACAAGGCCGCGCTCATCCTATCTGCCGGGACTGCTGGCGGCGGCTGTTGTCGTCACGCTGGCGGTGATCTTCTGGCCTGATTTCCGGGCGCTCGCGTGGGGTTGGCAGCTTGCCATCGGCCTTCTCGCCGCGGTGGTCGTCCTGCGCATACTGGTCACCGGATTTGACCTCGACCGGTCGGAAGTGACCCTCGCGGACGCCCTATGCGGCCGGGGTCAGTATGAGAAAGCTCTAGAGGAACTCAAACGGGTCATCGCAAACCATCCGACGAACGCCGAGGCTTTCTATTTGAAGGGGCAGTGCCTGGACCACCTAGGCCGTGGCAGCGAAGCGATGGAAGCTTGGAAGCAGGCCCTTGAACACAATCCCAAACATGGAAGATCTGCCCACAACCTCGCTTGCGAATATCTCAACCAACGCAGATACCTCGAGGCCGCGGAATACTTTGCGGTTGCTCGAGAAGGTGGCGCGTGGGGCGAGGGGCCCAGCATTTTTGAGCAAAACGTCGAGAACACGAAGAAGGCGCTGATCCACGTCGGGCGTCAGGCCGAAGCTCGGGGAGACCATCGCGAGGTTCTGCGATACGCCGACGCGTTGGTTAAGCTTGTTCCGGACTATGCGTTGGCCTACGCGTGGCGAGCACAGCATCACACCCAGCTTGGCGACTACCGCGCTGCAATCGAGGACGCGCGCCAGTGCCTGCGAATAGACCCGAAGTACGACAAGGCACGCATGATCCTCGAAACGGCAGAGGAGGCGTTGAATGCTGAAATCGCCGCGTCTCAGTTGGACTCCCGTCCTCCGCGCCAAGATCTGAGCCCTCACCCTGCGAGCCCAACGGCGCCGACGCTGCCGAAGCAGGCCGGTGAGCCGGCGCGTTCTTCATCTGAGGATCGACCAACTCTATGGAATGTTGGTGACATAGCCTTTGGCCGCTGGGAAATCCGACGGATCATCCATCGTGGCGGCATGGGCACCATCTTCGCCGCCTGGGACTCACAATCTGAGTCGCCGGTCGCCCTCAAGACCATACGGC
The DNA here is from genome assembly GCA_964638325.1 of uncultured Planctomycetales bacterium. GTDB lineage: Bacteria > Planctomycetota > Phycisphaerae > UBA1845 > Fen-1342 > JALHJL01. Next base: position 3,642 of record CAZWYT010000064.1, on the reverse strand, counting down.
TGGAATCCGAGGCGGAATCTGACGCAGGACGAACGGCGTTCCAGCACGAAGCGGAGCATTGGTTCCGGCTGGGGCACCATCCCCGTATTGTCCGCCTGTTCAGCGTCGAGAAACTCGATTTTCGCCATCTTGTCTTGGTGATGGAGTACGTGGCTGGGCAACCCGACGTGGGCCCTACGCTATACGATCATCTCCGAGCGAAAGAATCCCTGCCGCCAGAAGAAGCATGCCGGATCGCGCTTGGCATCTGCGAGGCAATGCAGTTTGCCTACGAGCAGCGTAAGCTCGTGCATCGTGACCTAAAGCCGCAGAACGTTTTCATCACCGCACTGGGTGAGGTAAAGGTCGGTGACTTTGGGCTGGCTATTGCGGCGGGGCAAAGGCCGGACCGCCCGGCGGGGACGCTCGCATACGCTGCTCCCGAACAATGGGATCCGGAGGCGATCACAAAGCCGACGTTGGACGTCTACTCGCTCGGCGTGATGCTGTTTGAAATGATCTGCGGGCGCCGGCCTTTCGAGCTGCCGGAGCGGTACGCCCAAGCGATGGAGGACCTGAAGGTCGCAGAGTGGCAGCGCCTGCACCGTGAGCAACCGCCGCCCTCGCCGCGTGCGCTTTGCGGGAGTTTGACTCCCAATCTTGAGACCCTGATTCTCCAATGCCTTGCCAAGCGTGCCGACGACCGGCCGATGGACTACGCACAGCTCGCGGCGGCGCTCCGTCCACACAGCGCCGCCCCTGACGCGCCGGAACATGCATCTATCGATTCTGCCCTGCCAGGGAATCCCGGCTTTGCGGCCTATGACCGCGGTCTGAGCTTAAGCTCGCTTGGCCGGCTAGAGGAGGCCTTGGCCTGCTACGGGGAGGCTGTTCAGCACGAGCCCATGCGGTCGAAGCGCTCCGAAGCCTGGGCTAACAAAGCGAAGGTGCTTGGTGAGTTGCACCGGTTCCGGGAATCCGTGGCCGCGGCGCAGCGCGCTCTCGAAATCGACCCTCGTGATCCTCACGCGCAGCACTGCTTGGCGATGTCGCTCTCTGCTCTCGGCTCACACGCCGAGGCGCTCGCGGCTTTCGACCGACTGATCGTACAGGACCCTCGGAACTGCAATGCGTATGTTGGAAAGGGTTCGCTGTTGCTGGATATGCGTGATGTTGAAGCTGCGACGGCTGCGTACGAGCAGGCGCTCGCGATGAAACCTGATCATCAATATGCCGCCAACGGGCTGGGGCTTTGCGCTGAAGCACGCGGTGACTTTGAGGCGGCACTCCAGTGCTTCGACCGCGCTATCGGTATTCATCAGGAGTTCGCCGAGGCGCACAACAACCAATCACGCATGCTCAGTCGCCTAGGGCGAGAGACCGAGGCGCTCGAATCCGCGCGCAAAGCTGTTCAATATGAGCCGCAGAACGCCGTCCTTCAGCTGAACCTGGGAATCAGCTTGCACAATCTCAGGCGTTTTGTCGAGGCGCGCAAACCGCTTGAGGAGGCCATTAGGCTGAATCCGAACAACGCCATGGCCCATTTGGTGTTGGCACGGGATTGCGGCGAGATGAAGCTGTACGCACAGGCTATCGAACACGGCCAGAAGGCAGCGCAGCTGGGGGAGCCGCGAGGCGCCGAGATCGCCGAGTTGGCGCGACAATGCTTAGCCGGGAGCCGCACGCCAGGTGCTCGGGCAGAAGGCCCGGTTACGACGATGCGTAATGCGAGGCCAACAGCACCGCAATCCCGGCAGCATCCAGGGCGTGAACCAAAGGCGCTCCTGTCTTCCACCCCGGGGCGAACGGCGCGCCGAGCGAGCTCAGTCGGCGGCTTGCACGGGCGGGGTGGCGTGGCTTGCCCGTGCGGTTTCGACAATCCGCCGGGAAACGCGTTCTGCGGGCAGTGTGGCCAGCGGCTTGAGAGCGCAGCGTCGTTGAAGTGCCGGCACTGTGGCGGGGACGTTCCGACCACGGCGACGTTCTGTGTCCACTGTGGCAAGAAACTCGGCTAGACCGGGTCGCATTAGCGATAAGAGACATGGGTCCAGCAACCGAAGGGTCCGTCGCCATGCGAGGTGCAGAAAGTCAAGGAACGGATCGGTGACTTTAAGAAGCCCAGGCCAAGCCGGCTTAAGCGTCCAGGCCCACGGCGCGTCGGATGCGGGGCGCGTCCGTGACAGGAATGAGGACGCCTTCGCCGTCTTGCCGGAACAAGGGCTCTACATCGTCGCCGACGGGATTGGCGGAGCGGCAGCTGGGGAGGTAGCCGGTCAGATTGCAGTCGATGCGCTGCCCCGTTTGCTGCGAGAGAGGTTGTGCGCTCTGCGCAAAACCTCGGTTCGACAGAACGTGGAAGCAGCTGTGTGTGAGGGCCTGCAAGAAATCAACGACGCCCTAGTGACTGCCGCTCAGCGTCGTGCCGACGTGGGCACAATGGGTACGACAATCGTCGTCGCATTGCGCTGGCGAGCTTCCATCCTGATCGCCCATTTGGGCGACAGCCGGGCATACCTGCATCGGGATGGCACGCTGGTCCGCTTGACGGTGGACCACGCACTTGCTGCACAGCTCGTGCGATGGGGCAAGCTCACAGAGAGCCAGGCCGAGGATAATCCGGGCCGCGCGACGCTGCTGCGGTATCTCGGTGGTGAGGGACAGCTGGAACCGGACTTCCGGTGGATCGCGCCTCAGCCGAGCGACCGGCTTCTGCTCTGCACGGACGGCCTGACGGGCATGCTGAAGGATGACGAGATCGAGGCAGTCATCGATATCGCTCCGGACCCAGCCCGGTGCTGTGACGCCCTGATCGCGCGTGCGAACGAAGCCGGCGGCAAAGACAATATCACCGTTGTCGTGATTGGCTTCACAAATCCTGTGAGAAGTATGCCGCCTGAGAGGTCTGCGACAGGGAGGCAACTATGAAAGTCACCCTTACGGTTCATGGCCGGGAGCGCGATGGTCAGAAGTTCATCTTCACCGAGCCCGGGAGCCTGCTGTTTGGTCGCTCGGAAAAGGCGCAGTGCCGTATCGCGAACGACCCTTACGTATCTCGCACGCACTTCCTACTGCTCATCAACCCGCCCGACGTGCGGCTGCGCAATCTCAGCCCGACTAATGGGACGGAGGTCGATGGCAGACTCTACGGGCAAGCCGAGTCCGCGTCCACGAGCTCCGAGGCGCAAACGCTTGTCAAAGGCGAGGACCTTGGCGAGGCAGCGGAAGCCGAGCTGCACAACGGGTCGCAGATTGAGGTCGGCTACACGCGAATTAGCGTGGAGGTCGATGAGGAGCAGCACGTTTTCTGCGGCGAGTGTGGGGCGCGCATCCCGGCAAACCAGAAGGCCACGGCTGCCGCGGGGCAATATTACCTCTGTTCCCAGTGTGGGGAGTTACGACGGCAGAACGAGGACCGCCGGCGTCAGGAGCAGGTGCGACCGCCGCCGCCAGGCCACCCGATCGCACGAGCGGAGCAACCTGATGCACGTGCACGAGGTTCCCTCGATCCGTTGGTCAACCTAATCCTACGGCGCCTTCAAATACCGCGATTTGGCGGCCCCATTCCCTCCATTCCCGGCTATGAGATCGACAAAGAAATCGAGAGAGGAGGTGACCTGCCCCCGGTTTATGTACCAGTTGCTATGAGAGTCGGACCAAGTTTTG
>CAZWYT010000063.1:0-27004 GCA_964638325.1 uncultured Planctomycetales bacterium | reverse complement strand
CGCCCGGCCCCCGGTCGCTACCACATTGCCCCAATCGTTACAACGCAACCGGCTCGGCGCCGCCACGACTAGCGGCACGAGGCGGTTGCCGCGGGCCGCCGTGCGTGGAGAGGTCCCAGGGGCAATGGCCAGCAGCCGCCCCACATGCGAGTGTGGCGGAAGGCTCCCCCGGCGGGTCCGTCGAAAAAAAGGGACAGGCACCCGGCGCGGGGCGTCCCCGTGCGGTCAAAGACGGGCCCCGCACGACGCCCGTCCCTCTGGCTGCCGCCGTAGGTTTATCAGGCCGTCGTTCCGGTTGCCGCGCTGGCGAGCGCGGTGACGATCTGCGTCGCCAGCGCCTGCATCACGTAGTACCCGAAATCCGACGCGCACGCACTGAACTGCAGCAGCACTCCGCCCGAAAGGACTAACGTGGCCCACTTCCAAGCCTTCATCGCGATCTCCATTCAACTTCGGCAACCAAACGGTTCGTAAGTATGTCTAAGCCGTCGTGCGCAGGCACGCGCCACCAAAACGAGCCCGGAGCGCCGGCGAGGGGGCCCGGGCCCGTCGCTTGCGCTCCGCGCTCGTCCGCTGCGGCGCTGAGCCGCGCCCCGCCATGCGGCACTATAGCCGACGGCGAACGCAGCACAAGCTCACACGGGCGCAAACTTGATCCGCGGGCGACGCCGTGCATAATGCCCCGGAAATCCGCACGCGAGGAGCGAACTGGCCGGATGACAAACGTCGGGAGCAACATCGGAGCGCGGCGCCGTGCATTTCGCGCGAGTGCTGCGCATGCGCTGCTCGTAGCGCTCGGTACGTGCGCGCTGCTCGGGGGCGGTTGCGGCCCCGGCGGCCCGATCTCCGCACAACTGCACGCCGACGTCCAGCGCCCCCGCCGGGCCGTCGTACTGTTCATCTGCGACGGCCTTGGGGCCAACGTGGCCGAGCAGGGTTGCCGCGAGGGCTGGTTGCCTAACATCCGACGCCGGTTTGTGGAGGGCGGAACGCAGGTCGAGCACGCGACCACGTGCATCCCGGCGATCACGTACGGCGCCATCGCCAGCCTGCTCACCGGCACGGACACCGGCACGCACACGGTGGTCGGCAACCGTTGGTTCGACCCCGAAAAGGCCTTTTTCCGCAACTACGCCACCATCGAGGACTACTGCGACGTCAATCACGACTGCGAGGTGCCGACGCTCTATGAGCTCCTCCGGCCGGCCACGTCGCTCAACATCCAAACCGCCCACCGCCGCGGCGTCACGCACAACATCGCGAATTGGGCCACCTCCGGCGTGATGTGGTACTTTCAGGATTACACGGCCGTGGACAAGCTGACGGCGACGTCGCTGGCGCAGGTCGCGCAGTGGGCGAACGGCCACCGGCAATGGCCGACACTGCTCACCTGCTACTTCCCCGGCGCGGACACGGTGGGGCATCGCCGCGGAGTCGGCTCCCCGCAGTACCGCCGCGCCATCGAACACCTCGACCACCAGATCGGGCGGGTCTGCGACTGGCTCGAAACGCAGGGGCTCCTGGACACGACGTACCTCGCGCTGGTCAGCGACCACGGGATGATCGACGTTACGCCTGAGGGTATCCTGGACCTGGAACACCTGGTGCGGGATCAGTGGGGACGAAAGGCCACCGACCGCACATTCCAGGACGGACCGGTCGCGTGGCGCCGGGCCTACTTCGACCGCTTCGACACGGTCGTCGCCTACCACAACGGCCGCGGCGCCTTCCTCTACTTCCGTGGGCCCGGCGGATGGCGCGACCGCCCCACGCCGGAGACGGTCGCGGCCATCCTCACCGCCCCGCCGCCCGCGGCGCAGCTTTGGAACATCCCCGGCGTCGAGCTCGTCACCTATCTCGCCTCCGACCACGAGGCCGTACTGCGGTCCGCGCGCGGCCGGGCGCGGATTCTCGCGCGTGAGGGGCCCGAGGGCCCCGCGTACGCCTACCAGCCCGACCCGGACGACGTGCTCGGGTACCTCGACGATCCCGCTTTGGCCGCCTTCGTGTCCGACGGCTTCCACCCGTCGCGCCAGTGGCTGCGTGCCACCAGGGACCAGGCGCTGCCCGACGTCGTGCCGCACCTGATCCCGCTATTGCACGCCCGCCGGGCCGGAGAGGTAGTCGTCTTCGCCGAGCCCGGATACAGTTTCACCCAGGAACGCGGCGGCCACGGCGGGATTCGCCGGGAGGAGCTGCGAATCCCGTTCATGTTCGCCGGCCCCGGGGTGGCGCGCGGCGGCATGATCGATGTGGCCCGGTCGGTGGACTTGGTGCCGACACTGCTGACTTTGCTGGACCTCGACCCGCACGAATACGGATGGCTGGAAGGTACATCGCTCCTGAACACGGACCTGTCGGTCCGGCGGTCGGAAAGCGCGGCGCCATGATCGCGAAGACGCTGCTCGCCCTGGTGCTCGCGGCCGCCGCCGTCGTCGCTGTGTTGTGGACCGCGTCCGCGCCGGCCCCAGCGCCCCAGGCGACGACCACCCCCGCGAGCCCCAGCGAGCCTTTCGGCTACGTGCCGTGGCGCGGCCTGTCGATCCAGGTGGCCTCCGGGTACAAGCCGGTGGAAACGTATGGCCGTGTGCTGGACGAGATCGCCGCGCTGGGGGCGAACACGGTGCTGCTCAGCGTGGCCGGCCACATGGAGCACGCGACCGCCCAGTCGATCTACATCGACGCCCGCAAGGTCCCCCCGCCCGAAGACTTCAAGGCGATCGTGCGCCACGCCCGGCAGCTCGGGCTGAAGACGATCCTCATGCCCATCGTGCTCTTGCGGAACCCGCGCGGCAGCGAATGGCGCGGCGTGATCGAGCCGCCGGACTGGGACGATTGGTGGGAGCAATACACGGAATTCGTGTTCTATTTCACCGACATCGCGCGCGAGGGGCAGGCGGACGCGCTGATCGTGGGGTCCGAGCTGGTCAGCACGGAGAAGTACACCGCCCGGTGGGTCAAGCTGATCGAAGCCGTCCGGCCGCGCTTCTGGGGCGGCAAGCTCGGCTACTCGGCGAACTGGGATCACTACCGGCCGGTCGAGTTCTGGGACCAGCTCGATTTCATCGGTATGACGAGCTACTTCACGCTGGCCGACAAGAAGGACCCGACGGTGGACGAGATCGTCCAACGCTGGGAGCCGATTCGCAAGGACATCCTCGCCTGGCAGCGACGCATCGGGAAGCCGATCCTGATGACCGAGGTCGGCTGGTGCAGCCAGGAAGGCACGGCGATGGCCCCGTGGAACTACTACCAGAACCAGAAGGCCACGCCGGAGGGGTTGGAGGAGCAGCGCCGGCTGTACGAGGCGTTCATCCGCGTCTGGGGCGGTGTCCCCGAGCTACTCGGAGCCACGTGGTGGGAATGGGACGCAGCGCCGGGCGGGGCCGACGACTACGGCTATTCGCCGAAAGGCAAACCGGCGGAGCAGGTGCTGCGGCGGTGGTTCAGCGCGCTGCGCAAGTCGCCCGAAACGCGGACCTCAAGCGGCGATTTCGGCCAGCCATAGCACGGCGTGTGATTCTCCTGTTGAATTCAGGCGCCTAATACCGGGGGACATGCTCGCACCCCCAGCTCCCGACTCATGTCAATAACACGAGAAACACGTCTATAAGTGGTGGTAGCGATGGAACGAACGGCCCATCAAATCCGGGCCGGAGCCCGGTCGAAACCGGGAAACAGAATCAAGGCAACGCGACCCACGTGCTTCCGGCTACCGTGGCCGAGCCGGACAGACCGCGCGATGACCAGGCTTCTGAGGCCACCAAGGAGAAAGTCATGAACAGCCACACTCGCATTGTCCTGGCGCTCGCAGTCCTCGGCCTGTCCGTAGCGGGCGATCTGGCCTGGGCGGGCGGCACGGCCACCATCACGTGTACCGCGCCGAACAACACGCAGCCGATCTCGGTCTCCGTGATGATCACGTATCCGGACGGTAACGTCTATAACATGTCTGCGACCATCAACCCCGGAGACGACGCCATGACGAAGCGCGACAAAATCTCCGGGGCTGTTGATGGCAACGAGATTCCGAACTTCCGAGTGGACAACGACCCGAACGAGCCGAGCTGCACCATCAAGGACCTGCCGGACGGGGCCGTGGTCCGCTTCTACATGAGCGGCACCGGCGAGCCGAACGATTACATCGAGATCAACAAGATCGAATTCGGCGTGGCCGAATTCGCGAACAGCTACTTCATCCCATTCGACCCTTCCGGCCAGCCGGCCATCTTCACGGCCGGGATCGTCACGGACGTCGGTGAGTTGATGGCTTATGTGTCGGCCGAAGAACTCAACTTCCAAACGGAAGGCCCGATCATCTGCCAGGCCCTGTTCCAGCGCCTGGCCCCATTCGCGCTGTCGTACGGCGCGGACATCCTGTACGCCGGCGATCGGCTGCTGATCTACTTTGACCCCGCCTTCACGCAGGAAAATGGCGGTGTCACCTTCGGCACGACGTCCCCCAGTCCGGGCTGCGCGGGCGAGGGCACCGTCGCCGAAGGTCCCGACTGCAATGAAAACGGCATTCCGGACGAAGATGACATCGCCAGCGGGATGAGTGGGGACTGCAATCACAACTTTGTTCCGGACGAGTGCGACATCGTTTACGGAAACAGCATGGATTACAACGGCAACGGCATCCCGGACGAGTGCGAAATACTGCCCGGCGACATGAATTGCGACGGCGTAGTGGACTTCGGCGACATCAACCCGTTCGTCCAGTGCCTGTCGGATTTCGGCGCCTGGCAGGATGCGTATCCCGGCTGCCCCCCGGAGAATGGCGACATCGACGGCGACGGCGACTACCCGTCCTTCGGCGACATCAACCCCTTCGTGGCCCTACTCACCCAGTAGGCCGCGAAAGAAAAGGCACAACAAGAGCCCGGAGCACGAACTCCGGGCTCTGCTACTGCGCGTCCCAAGCGGGAATCTTGACCCACCTAGACCGACGCCACTCGCGGCCCATCGCCGCGTGCCATACAATTGTGGTGGCAGAGTGGGCCAGGCGGCCGCTCTTGACGCGCCGCAGCGGGATTTGGTCCGAACGGCGAGTCAAGGGAGGAAAGTCCGAACTGGACAGGGCACGGTGATGGCTAACGGCCACCGGGCGTGAGCCTAGGGAAAGTGCCACAGAAAACATACCGCCCTTGACGCGCCACGTCTGGCTTTGCCCGACGGCTGCTCTGCAGCCCGTCTCGCGGAGCGCGACGTGGCGTGTCAAGGGTAAGGGTGAAAAGGTGCGGTAAGAGCGCACCGCGCGGCCGGTGACGGCCGCGGCACGGCAAACCCCACCGCCAGCAAGCCCAAATAGGGGGCGAGAGCCGGCCCGGCTCGCTATCAGCCCCGGGTAGGGCGCTTGAGCCCGTCGGTAACGGCGGGCCCAGAAGAATGGCCGCCGCCCTTGACACGCCGCGCCCCGCTTCGCGGGACCGGCTGCGAAGCAGCCGACGGGCGAAGCCCGACGCGGCGCGTCAAGGGAACAGAATTCGGCTTACCGGCCCACTCCGCCACTCTGCGCCCTTGCAGGTACGATGACCGGGTGCCGCAACTGACAAGGATGTCATGTTCCGCAGACGCCTAGGCTGGTTCTCCGCCCTGCTCACCGCCGTGGCGCTCGCCATCGTCGCGCGGCTCATTCAGATTCAGGTCGCACAGGCGGCCGACTACGAGCGCCTGGCCGAACGCCTCCTGACCCGGCGGCCGGAATACATCCCCGCCCCGCGCGGCACGGTCTTCGACCACGGTGGCAAAGTCCTGCTCGCCGACGTCCCCACCGCCGACATTTGCATCCACTATGGCGCCCTCACCCTGCGCGACACGTACCTGCTCGAAGCCGCCCGGGCGTTGCGCAAGCGCGGCGAGTACACCCCGGACGCCGACCTGCGCCAGATCGCACAGGAGCTGCGCGGCGAGATCGCGGAGACGTGGTGGCGTCTGGCGGGCCTGACCGGCATCGCGCAACCCGAGCTGCTGGAAACCGCCCGCAAGGTCGCCGCCCGCGTGGAGCGTTGGCGGGCCGCCACCCAGCAGGAGATGATCCGGGAAGAGAACCAGTTGCTCCCGGTGCTCGAGGACGTCGACAACGAAGTCGCCGTCGCGGTGCGCCTGGAGCTGGAGCACTACCCGTGGCTGCGGGTCGTGCCCAGCTCACGGCGGGTCGCCGCACACGCCGACGCCCTCGCGCACGTGCTCGGCCGTATGGGCGCGGCCAGCCCGGAGCTGCTCGCCGCCGACCCGCTGCGTGGCGACGACCTGCGCGGGCTGCGGCGGGGCGACCGCTGCGGCGTGTCGGGGGTAGAGCGGCTGGCCGAGGCCTCACTGCGGGGCCAGCGCGGCCGCGTCATTCTGGATTATGCCTGGCAGCCACGGGAGCGCACGGAAGCGGTTCCCGGCCACGACGTGCACCTGACGATTGATCTCGATCTCCAGGAATACGTCCTCGGCCTGCTGGAGGAAGCGGTCCAGGGCCGGCCCGCTGGCGAGCGCGCCGGTGCCGCGACCGTCGTCATCGATGTGGCCACGCGCGAAGTGCGCGCGCTCGTAAGTTATCCCACCTACAACTACATGGATTTCAACGCGGATTACGAGCAACTCCGCCGCGCTGCAGAGCGTCTGCCGCTGCTGTTCCGGGCCGTCCAGGCCCAGTACCCGCCCGGGTCGATCTGCAAGGCGATCACGCTCGTCGGCGGCCTGAGCGACGGCGTCGTCACGCCGGAAACGCGCTTCCACTGCACCGGCCACTTGCTGCCTGACAAGCCGGATCGCTTCCGCTGCTGGATCTACAACCAATACGACGGGCTCACCCATGACATAACCGACAATCCGGCCGGTCAGGATGGCGAAAGCGCGGTCCGCAACTCCTGCAACATCTACTTCTTCCAGGTCGGGCAGAAGCTGGGGCCCGAGCGCCTGTGTCAATGGTTCACCCGCTTCGGCCTGGGTCGGCCGACCGGCACGGGCCTGATTGAAGAGACCGACGGAATCGTGCCCGACGAGGGTTGGATGCTGCGTGTCGCCGGCCGCAAGCATCAAAGCGCCGACGCGTGGAACTTCTCAATCGGACAAGGCGAGGTCACCATCACGCCGCTCCAGGCGGCCAATGTTACGGCGACCATCGCCTCGGGCACGTGGGTCCCGGCGCGACTGGCTTACGACGACACAGGGCATGCCTTTGGCGCGCCGCCTGCACCGCCGGTCACCTTCGATGAGCGCGCCCTGAGCGTGCTTCGGCGGGGCATGTGGCGTGTGGTCAACGAGCACGGCGGCACGGCGAACAAGTACGCCCCGCTCGGTCGGTCGGACTACGAGCTGTGCGGCAAGACCGGCTCGGCCCAGACTCCGTCGCGGCCGGTCGCATACCGCTACACGTTCGAATGGCCGGACGGACGGCGCGAGAGCGCCATCGCGTACCTCGAGGAAGACGCCCTGGCCCAGATCGCGCCCGCCGGCGCGGAAGCACCGCGCTGCGTCGGGCGGCATGCCGTGGAACGCTACCCCCGCCTGGACGAAGGCGAGCGGCTTCCCGCGCACGCGTGGTTTATCGGCTATACCCAGCCCGCGACGACGCCGCGCGGCCAACACCCCACCGGTAAGGTGTACGCGATCGCCGTCGTCATCGAGTTCGGCGAGAGCGGCGGGTCAGTGGCCGGACCGGTGGCCAAGAAGATCGCGGAGTACCTGGTGAGATGAGGGATGAGAGGTGAGAGATAAGGGATGATCGCGCGATGACGGCCACAACTCGCTACTCGCTACTCGCCATTGGCAACTCAGACTGATGCTCGACCGACCGCTGCTCAACCTGACGCGCCTGGGGTGGGGACTGGCGATCCCGGTCATCTTTCTTTCGGCCGTCGGGCTGGTCTGCATTCACGCCACGGAGCAGGGCGTGTCAGAAAGCACTGGCAGCACGGGCTTGCCGGGGACCGCAACGGAGGGCAATGCGCTGATGCGGGCGTACAACGCCATCGGGCCGCAAACAGTCCGGCAGGCGATCTACTTGCTCAGCGGCATTGGCCTGATGTTCCTGGTCCTCTGGCCGAGCTACCAGAAGATCGGCTGGTACGCGTATCCGCTGTACGGATTGGTTCTGGTGCTGCTGGCGCTACTGGTCATGAACCGCGTCCTGGACCAGTGGCATTTGCCCAACCTGCCGTTCGTGCCGGTGCATCGGAGTGCGCGGCGCTGGATCGAGCTGGGGCCGTTTCGCATCCAGCCTTCGGAGCTCATGAAGCTGGCTCTGGTGCTCGCGCTCGCGCGTTACCTGCGGTTTCGCAACTCCTATCGACGCTGGTGGGGCCTGATCGCTCCGTTTCTGCTGACGATCGTCCCCATGTTCCTGATCCTCTTTGAGCCCGACCTGGGCACACTGCTCATGCTGTTGCCCGTCTTGCTGGCCATGCTGTTCGTCGCCGGGGCGCGCCTGCGCCACCTCGCCAGCGTGCTCTTTCTCGGCTGCGCGACCATGCCGCTCTTCTACTTGTACGGGATGCAGGAGTACCAGCGCGCGCGGATCCAGGTACTCTTCCAGCAGAACTCGTCCGACGAAGCCTGGCACATGGACCAGGGCTACCAGCTCCGACAATCCAAGATCGCCCTGGGCACCGGCGGACTGACCGGCACCGGATACGGCGAGGGGATCTTCGTGCAGTACCGTGACCTCCTGCCCGAAGAGCACAACGACTTTATCTTCGCCATCATCGGACACCAATGGGGCTTGGTCGGCGGCCTGCTGGTGATGTTCGCCTACGCCGTGATCGTCGTGTGCGGGCTCGAGGTCGCGACGGTCACCAATGATCCATTTGGGCGCCTCGTCGTCGTCGGCGTGGTCGTGATGATGGCCGCCCAGGCCCTGCTCAACATCTGCATGACCATCGGCCTGGCGCCCATCACGGGCATGACGCTGCCATTTGTGAGCGCCGGCGGCAGCAGCCTGTGGGCCAACTTCCTCGGGCTCGGCCTGCTGGTCAACGTGGCGCAACGCCGCCCGCTGTTGATCGCCCATCCGCCCTTTGAACACCGGGATGAGGGGTAGCAGACGCTACGGCCGACATCCGCCGCAGCGGAGTCGGCCGCTATGACCGCGCGAAAACCGCTTTAGGGCGCGCCGATCGCCATGCCGAGCTTCTCGACCAGCCCCGACGCCGTATAGGGCTTGTGCACGAAGCCGGCCAGCGACGAATGGGCGAAACGCGTCGCCGCCTCCTGTTCGCTGTAGCCGGTGGACAGGATCACCTTCGCGTCGGGCCGGATGGCGAGCAACTCCTGAAAGACGGCCTCGCCGCTCATGCCCGGCATGTTCATGTCCAGGAGCACGGCATCGATGTGAGTGGCGTGCGCGCGGAAGATCTCCAGGCCCTGGCGGCCGTCCGCGGCGCTCAGGACCTCGATCCCGCGGCTGCCGAGCACCGCTTCCACGACGTCGCGGATTTCCTCCTCGTCGTCGATCACCAGCACGGTAGACCCGCGCGGCAGGCCATGCCCCTTTTTCTCCGCCGGGGCCGCAGCCGCCGGCACCGCCGCTGCCGGCAAGTAGACCCGGAAGACCGTGCCGGCACCCAACTTGCTCGACACCGTGATGGCACCGTGGTGCGCCCGGACAATCCCCAGTATCGCCGACAACCCCAACCCGCGGCCGGCGAATTTCGTGGTGAAGAACGGGTCGAAGATTCGGCTGAGCGTTTCCGGCGACATGCCGCAGCCGCTGTCGCGCACCTCCAGGCCGACATACTGACCGTTCGTGATGCGCTGGTTGCCAAACTCGCGGGCGACACGGCTGGCACTCAGCTCCTCCGCCCAGGTCGCCACGCTCACGTCGCCCCCGGCCTCGCCGATGGCCTCGGCGGCGTTGATCAGCAGGTTCATGATCACCTGCTGCACTTGGCTGCTGTCCGCCTTCACCAACGGCAGGTCGCGCTGCGTGTTGATATGCAGGGCAATCTTCTTGGGCACGGCGGCAATGGCAAAGTCCGCCATTTCCTGCACGAGCGCATTCAGATCCATGATCTGCACGTCGCACGTGGCCCGGCCGGCGTACGCGAGCATGCGCTTGGTCAGGTCCGTCGCACGCCGGCCGGCGTTCACGACACGCTCGAGCAGCAGCTTCAACGGCGAACCGGCCGACAGCTTCTCCATCGCCAAGGACGCATTGCCCATGATCCCGACCAGCAGGTTGTTGAAGTCATGGGCCACGCCGCCCGCGAGCACGCCCAGGCTTTCCAGCCGCTGCGATTGCCGGAGCTGCGCCTCCAGCCGCTCCCGTTCGGACACGTCGCGGACGAGCGTCACGACCCCATGGATTCCACCGGTGGCATCCGGCAGCACCGTGCTAAGCCACTCACAGTTGATTCTCTCGCCGTCCCGCCGCCGGCTGGCCAGGATCGTCCCGGTGTCCGGGACGCCACTGACCAGGGCGCGGCACATCTCGTCAAACTTGTCCCGTGTGTCAGGCGGCACAATCAGCTCGGTTGCGTGGCACCCAACCGCCTCGTCCCTGCTGTAGCCGAAGATCGAACTGGCCGCCGGATTCCACTCCAGCACGCGGAAGTCCGTCGACCACACGATGTAACCCAGGGGCATCCGGGCCACCAGCGACTCGAACCGCGAGTTCGCCGCCTGCAAGCGCTCCTCAGCCTGGCGGCGGGCGGTGAGGTCCGTGGCCGTGCCGGTGATTCCGATCACGCTGCCATAGTCGTCACGGATCGGAAGGGCGTTGATGCTCAGGAAGACGACCGTGCCGTTCTGGCGAACGTGTTCGGTCTCAAAGCGAAAGCGCGGCACGCCGGCCACGAGCTCGTCGAGCACCTGCCGTGCGTGCTCCCGTTGCCCCGGAAGCACGAACTCCAGCATCGAGCGGCCGAGCATCTCGTCCGGGTCGCAGCCGTAGATCGTCCGCGCCGCGTTATTGACGAACGTCCAGCGCCCCTGCAAATCGAGCGACCAGATCAGGTCGCGCGACGTCTCCACGAGGTTTCGATACTGGGACTCGCTGTCCCGCAGCGCCTGCTCCGCACGGCAGCGCTCCGTCACGTCCCGCGAGAATCCGACGAGGATCTTGGACGAACCGTCGCGCAACACCACGACGCAGCTTTCCAGTTGGACGATGTGCCCGTCCTTGTGCCGGTGTGCGGTGGCAAAATGGTGCAGCCCGGTCCGCCAGTACGCCCCGCTGCTTCCGTCCCGCACCGGCGTGCTGACCTCCAGGTCGGTCATTTTCATGCCGAGCAGCTCTTCGGCCGAGTAGCCGACCATGCCACAAAACGCCTCGTTCACCTCCCGGAAGCGGTAGTCCTCCCCGAGGACGAAGAATCCGTCCATCGCGCTCTGCAGGATCGCCGCGTTGCGCGCCGCCAGCGCTTCAAGCTCATGCAGCCGCTGCTCCTGCGCCTCACGGGCGGACTGCGCGCGCCGTGCAGTCCGGCGCGCGGCCAAACACAGGTAGACGGACGCGCCGATCGCCGCCGCCACTAGCAGTCCGGTCAGGAGGACTGCCCAAGTCATGCTACTCCTCCCAGATCAACACGATCCTGGCTGCGCTGGTATTCCTAAATTCTCACGGAGTCGCCGAAGACGCAGCGTCAGCACAACGCGCGCGCTCCATGCACGCCGCCGCGTCTTCCGTCCTGCCGGCCCGGTTCAGTGCCTCGGCTTTCTGAATCCAGGCCCCCGACTCCATTCGCACATTCTTATGCTGTCGGGCCAACTCGATTCGCTTGTCTGCGCATCGAATGGCTTCGTCGAAGTTCCCGAGTTGCAGGTGCATCTCGGCGATGTATTCATACGCCCGCGCCAGACCGTTCCAGAACCTCGTCTCCTCCAAGGCGTTAAGCGCCATTGTAAACTCATGCTTCGCATCCGCAAAATGCCCTTGCAGGGCCGCACAACGCCCAAGGTGCATGTGCGTGGTTCCGACGCTGGTCCGATCACCGGTTTCGGCCGCCAGCGCCAGGGCACGCTCGTAGTAGGTTCTGGCTTCCCCGTAACGCTTCTGATCGGTCAGCACGTTCCCCATTCCGTTGTAGGGGCCCACCAGGAGCGCCAAACCCCCGTACGTCCGGTGCGTCTCGATGGCCCGGAGGAACGCGTGCTCGGCATCCGCCAGGCGCCCCAGGCGGAATAGCACGAAGCCGAGGTTGTTGCAAATCTGGGCGCTCTCCGCCGCCAATCCAAGGTCGTCTGCAACCCGTCCCGCCTGCCGGTAGTGCGATTCCGCGGCCTCATAATTCCCGCGGAAGTAGTTCATGGCCCCCAGATTGGCTAGTGACTCGACATGGTAGCGTAGGTTCCCCCACCCCTGAGCCAGCGACTCCTGCCGGCGGTGATGGTCCTCCGCCGCCTCATAACGGCCCAACCGGGCCAGGCACACGCCGACGAACCCAATCGCTTCGGCGAAATCGGGGGCGACCGAAATCGCTGCCTCCCCTAATGATATTGCTTGCTCATATTCACCTCGCAGGTACGCCTGCTTCGCAAGCACAAACTTTTCACGTGCCTCCAGTGTGACCGCCGGCTGGCGCCGACCGGCCTGCGCGCCCAGCCCGAGGTGATCGGCGACCTGCTCAAACAAGGACAGCTCAAGGGCTGGTAAGTCGGCGAGACCCCCTTCAGCGTGCGCAACCAACTGCGGCTGGTGCCCGCCACCCTTTAGCGCGTTTGCTTCAATCCGAAGTACGCCGCCTTCACGGCTGAACCGGCCCACCACAACCGTGCCGGCGCCAACCATGCGCGCCGCCTCGAGCAAGTGAGCGCGCTCGGACGACTCTCCCGCCGCAGCGAGTCGACCAACCATCGCCACCAGCCCGTCGTGGTCGGCAATGTAGACTCCTGGTGTCTCGGCCAGCGCCCGCGACAGGTAATTGGCTACCGCGTAGCCGAGCCAGTCGTCGTCCGGGCTGGCCCGCTCGTTATGAAACGGCAAGACGCCGATTCCCCTTGGGCTCAACTCATCCGTGCGCGCAGCCGGACGTCCGGTAGGCGGGCGCAACACGGGCGCTTCGAGACAGGCGATGAAGGCGGCGGCACTCTCCGAGCGCTCCTGCGGCTCGATGGCCAGCACCCGCAGAATCAAGTCCGTGAGCCACTTCGGGGCGTCGCCAGCCAGGTCATCCGGCCACGCCGCCGGACGGCATTGCAGATCAATGAGCCGTTGAAAGAGCTGTGCGGCCGCGTGTGGCAGCCGGCCGGTGATGAGCTGGTACAGCGTAACGCCCAACGAGTAAAGATCGGCCTGCGGCCCGACTGCTGCGTCCGTGCGGAACATTTCAGGGGCTGTGTACGCCAGTGTTCCCGCCGTGCCCACCCCGACCGTACCACCCCAATCGGAACGTTCGTGGGCCAGGCCGGCGACGCCCAGATCGGCCACCCGTATGTGCCCATCCACTCCAAGAATCAAATTGCCTGGCTTCACATCGCGGTGCAGCACGCCCGCCTGGTGAATGGCGTTCAAACCGCCCGCCGCTTCGTTCGCGACCTGCACCGCTTGCTCCCAGGATAAACGATAGCCCCCGGCGACGATCTCGCCCAGATTGACACCGTCCACGTACTCCATCACGAAATACCACAGCCCATGGGCCACGTCGCAATCCAGCACCCGAACAACGTTCGGATCGTGAACGCGAAACCCAGCCCGCGCTTCGTTCCGCAGCCGCCGAACCGCTGCGTCCGTCGCATCACCGACCCGCTGCGGCAGGATCTTCACGACGCACGGATGGCTCAGGTACACGTGTTCGGCAAGATAGCTGACGCCGTGCGCCCCTTCGCCGAGCCGTTCAACTAGACGGTACTTGCCGCGCAGCAAGCCCTGCGGAGCAACACCGGGCGGCGCTGGGAGTGCCGCGGCGACCGTGGAGGAGCTCGGCTTTCTCGGGCGCGGCAGCCAGAAACCGCAGGCGTGGCAGCGTCCAAGCCGGGCCTTGACGGGCTCGACCGTAGCCTGTTGGCCACAATGGACGCAGTTGAGAATCTCGTTAGCGGCTTCCATGCGGTGCACGTCCAAACGGCCGCCGAGGGCCTGGCAATTCCGTTGTCCCGCCCGCGCCTCCAATCGACGGCGGAAAAGCAAAAACTGAGCCATTTCCCCTTGACTTGGATTTATTATCGGCTATGTTCCAAGAACGAGCGAGAGACATTCTATTTAGCCCGTCAATGTGTGCGCCTGTGTGGGACAGCGCGCGTACGTGTTCGTGAGTGGTACCGAACTCCGGCTGCCGAAGCTGGTTCTTAGCCGGCCCGGAGTGGGTGTGTGGCGTGTCGTTTTTCTGGACCAGCGTACAGGCGCTGTTCCGCAACTGTGGAGACGCTCCATGTTCCAGTTCTGCCTGTTGGTGGTGGATTTCATCCTTGGTTTCATCGACAACATCACCTGCTAGGAACCCAGTCATGATTGAAGTAATCACCGATCTCGATGACCTGACGATTGACCAGCGCTAGCTCCGACACGGACGCAGCGCTATTCCAGCCCGCTGCTTACGGGGCCACGTTTGGGTTGTTTGCATAAACGACCGGACGGTGAGCCCAGCAGGCAGCGTTCTTTTTTTTCGGCCAGCCGCTATGTGAAGGCCGCTGTACGCCAAGCGGCTTGATCTCCCTGCACATACGCGTCGTGCACGAGCGTCGCGAATGCAGGCCGATACGTTGAACCCGTCGGCAGCGCCTCGATTCGCCGGCAGGCACGCTGCACTTTGTCGACGAGTAGCTCCAAGCGCTGCACGTCTGCTTCTGAACCGCCAACGGCGGCAGCGCGCTCCACGCCCGCCCGCAGGCGAAGCAGGAGCGTGGCCGCATCCCGCAATGTGTCCACAGCGGTCGCGAGTTGGCCGCCATCGTACGCCCGGCACGCCTGTTCCACCAGCCGCACCCATTCTACCGCCACCCGGTGCAGCTCGACGACGAACCGCAGTGGCGCGCCGGCCGCGAGCAACGCATCGGCCTCGTCGCAAAGCCGAAGGATCGCGTCGCCGACCGGTCCACCGGCTTCCGACCGCCATGCCTGCCACAGGAGAAAGGGATTCTGGCGAATGACGAGCTTGTCGCGAAGTGTTCGCCAAGTGCCCGGCTGGATGAAAGCCGAGGCAGCGGGAAGCCGGCCGCCCAGAATGTGGGCGACATGGGCGTAGGCCTCTCCCCCTTCCGCGACGAGCGCGGCGTCCCAGCCTAACCCATGCGACAGGCGACGGCCGGCCGCATAGATCAGCGGCCAGATGGTCTCGTACTGCGTGAAGTAGCTGAGTTCCCAGGTGGTCACGAGGACACCCAGCGCGCCGGCCGCGCGCGCGTCTTCCGCGTGTTCATCGATGTTCCGCTGCGACTCGCCGAGAAAGCACCAGGCCGCGTTGTACGTTTGGATACTGGGGCAGCAGACGACATCGAAGCCGCGCCGGCGAAACAGGCCTGTGCTCTCGCGTGGCCGCGAGAAGTACTGCCAGTCAAAGATGAGGGTCTGGCGCGGGATCGCCGCGAGCGCGTCCGGGTGCTGCAAGAGCATGTCACCCCACAGGCACGGCCGGCGGCCGCGCTCCAGCACGAAGCGGCACAAGGGCCCGAAGTACTCGCCATACAGGCCGCCCTTGGAGACCCGTGCGACCCGCTCCGCACAGCGTGGGCACTGGCCGAGTTGCCGCGTCTCGTCTCCGCCCAGGTGCACCCATTCGTCGTCGAAGACGTTGAGAGTGTCGGCCACCAACCCACGGGCAAACGCAGCGCACTCCGGCCGCGTCGCGCACATCTGCGCGCCGCCGAAACCGGCCTCGCCCTCCGCGAGCCACTCCCCGCCCGCGGAGCGAATGAACCCCTCCATGTGACCTAGCATATTCAGGAACGGGATGACGCGTAAGCCGCTGCTGCCCGCAGGCGCGCCCGGGCTCGCGCGCAGTCGGCGCACCATCTCTGACGTCAGGCACCCCGGTCCCGCCGCCCACGGCGCCGACGGATACGCGAAGCGATGTTCCAGGTAGAACCCGACGGCGTTGTAGCCCGCCGCCGCGGAGCGCCGCAGCATCTCGGCGAGCTGATCCTCCCGCGGCGATTGCTCGCGGGCGATGTCGTACATCCAGCCGATGAACTTCATGCACGCATTGTACGGCCGCCGGCGGGCGACCGGCACAGCGCGGCACGGCCCGCCC
Source organism: uncultured Planctomycetales bacterium (assembly GCA_964638325.1). Lineage (GTDB taxonomy): Bacteria > Planctomycetota > Phycisphaerae > UBA1845 > Fen-1342 > JALHJL01. Next base: position 10,889 of record CAZWYT010000063.1, on the reverse strand, counting down.
CGCCGCCGCTGCTTGCACGCGAGGCCGACATGACTGAGCATCTGCACGCATGACTTCGCGGGAACGCATCCTAGCAGCTCTCGACCGGCGGCTGCCCGACCGGCTGCCGATGTGCGAGACGACGATCTGGCCGGAGACGCTCGCGCGCTGGCGGGCCGAGGGAATGCCCGCGGATGTCTGCCTGAACGAGTATTTCGGGCTCGACCCGCTCGCGTGCATCAACGACCTCTTCGACCCGTCGTTCGGGCTGGCCGAGCACACCCTCGAACAGACCGACGAGTACCGCGTGGTGGTCGACCGTTACGGCAAAACGGTCAAAGAGTGGCTCGCGGGCAGTCATCCGCCGAGTGTCCTGCAACCGGCCATCCGCAGCCGTGCCGACTGGGAACGCGTCAAACCACGGCTGACGCCGGACAGTGCAAAGTTCAACAACCCGACGGCGGAAGCCGCGTACGCCGCGGCACGCCAGGCCGGCCACTTCACGGCGATCACGCCGGCCGAGCCCATGTGGTTCGTCATCTACCTCACGATGGGTTATGAGCAGGGTCTGTTGACCTTAGCGAAGGACCCGGACCTGGCCGCCGACATGCTGGCAACGTACACGGACTACCTGCTCGCCATGCTCGAGCGGACGCACGCGCGCCGCTACCGCTTCGATGCCCTGTGGTTTTGGAGCGATCTGTGCTATCGCAACGGCCTGCTGTTCTCGCCAGCGACGGCCCGCCGGCTGGTCCTCCCCCACTGGCAACGGCTCGGGCGCTATGCTCACGACCGCGGTATGCGGCTGATGTTTCACTGTGACGGGAACGTCGGGCAGCTCATTCCGCTGTTGCTCGAGGCCGGCCTCGATGCGATTCACCCGCTGGAGGCGCGGGCGGGCAACGACGTCTGCGACTACAAGCGCCGTTTCGGCGACCGCCTGTGCCTGATCGGCAACATCAACGCCGACGTGGTCGCAACCAACGACCCTGCGCAGATCGCGCGTGAAGTGGCCGCCAAAGTCCCGCTCGCCGCCGCCGGCGGGGGCTACATCTACCACATCGACCACTCGGTCCCCCCGACCGTCTCGCTCAAAGCCTATCAGTACCTGCTGGACTGCGTGCGGGAATACGGTCACCTCGTCGCCGGTTAGGCGAGGTCATTCGTCGACCGAATAGAATATACTATCGCCGAGTCACGAGACCGAAGATGCTGACGCCGCAGTACGAGTTGTTTGACCACACGGCCGACCTCGGGATCCGGGTGCGCGCCCCCTCACTGCCCGGCCTGGTTCCGCCGGGCACCGACGCGTTGTACGCGGCCATCGGCAACGTCGTGACGCACGACGGGGCGGTGCCGCGGGTATTCGAGCTGCGGGCCGACGAGCCGGCCCTCCTGCTGCGCGACTATCTGGCGGAGCTCCTGCACCTGTTTAATCACGAGCGTCGCCGGCTGACCGACGTAACCGACGTGGACTTCACGACCGGGCATCTTGTCGTCCGCGGCCAAGCTCGCCGGGTCGATGCCACCGCCAGCACGTTCGCCCGGGAAGTGAAGGCGATCACGTACCATGAGCTGTCCGTCCGGCCGATCCCCGGCGGCTATGAGGCGACGTTCATCGTGGACATCTAGCACGAGGTTGCCATGTCAGATGCGTTCACGGGTCCCCTGGAGCAGATTGACGCCTGCCGCTGGCGGATTCCCAAGTCGTACAAGCCAGCCATGCGCGTCGACGGCGTCATCTACGCGAATGAGCGGCTGATCAACGCGATCCGCCATGACAAGTCACTCGAGCAGGTTGCCAACGTCGCCTGCCTGCCCGGCATCGCCGGCCCTTCGCTGGCCATGCCGGACATCCATTGGGGCTATGGCTTCTGCATCGGCGGCGTGGCCGCGACCGATCCCGACGCGGGCGGCGTCATCAGCCCGGGCGGCGTCGGATATGACATCAATTGCGGCATCCGGCTGGTCCGCACCGACCTCACCCGCGCGGAGGTGCAGCCGCGCATCGAGCAGCTTGTCGGGCAGATGTTCAGCACGGTGCCGTGCGGCGTCGGGCGCGGCGGCCGGGTGAAATTCAAGCGCGACGAGTTGCGCCGGCTTCTGAGCGAGGGCTCGCCCTACGTCGTCAACGCGGGCTTCGGGTGGGACTCTGACCTGGAGCGGACCGAGGCGGGCGGGTGCCTGCCGGACGCCAACCCCGACTTCGTCTCGCCGCGCGCCCTGGATCGCGGCTTCGACCAGTGCGGCACGCTGGGCAGCGGCAACCATTTCATGGAGGTCCAGGTCGTCGACGAGATTGTCGATCCGGAGGCGGCGCAGGCCTTCGGCCTGTCGCTCGGGCAGGTCACGGTCATGATCCACTCGGGCTCGCGCGGGCTCGGCTACCAGGTCTGCGAGGACTCCCTCAAGGACCTGCGCGACGTGCCGCAGAAGTACGGCATCGAGCTGCCGGACCGCCAACTGGTCTGCGCTCCCGTCCACTCGAAGGAAGGCCAGCGCTACCTGGGCGCCATGCAGGCGGCGGCGAACTTCGCCTGGGCCAACCGCCAGATCATGACGCACCTGGCGCGTGAAGTCTTCGCGGACATCTTCCGGCGGCCGCCCGAACTGCTCGGCATGCGGCTCGTCTACGACGTCGCGCACAACATCGCCAAGCTGGAGCCCTATGAGGTCGGCGGGCAGATGCGCACGCTCTGCGTGCACCGCAAGGGGGCCACGCGGGCGTTTCCCGCGGGACATCCGGAGGTGCCCGCGCCATATCGGCACGTCGGCCAGCCGGTGCTCGTGCCCGGCGACATGGGGCGCTCGAGCTGGGTGCTCGCGGGCCAGCCGGCCGCGATGGAGCAGACGTTCGGGAGCTGCTGCCACGGCGCCGGGCGGGTGCTTTCGCGCGGCGCCGCGATTCGGGCGGCGAAAGGACGCTCGATCGAGAAGGAGCTGCGCGAGAGCGGCGTGATCGCCCGCGCTCCGAGCCGCGACGGCCTGGCCGAAGAACAGCCCGCGGCGTACAAGGATGTCGGTGTCGTGGCCGACGCCGTTCATGCGGCCGGGATCAGCCGCAAGGTCGCCCGCCTGCGGCCGATTGGCGTGATCAAGGGATAGCGCCGCGGCTCCCACGCGCCGACCACCGGCACGCTCCTTGACGCACCCCATCGTCGAAGGCGAGAATAACTGCAACGCGTGGCGTGAAAACGCGGGCGTTTGGCTCAGTTGGTTAGAGCGCATCCTTCACACGGATGAGGTCACAGGTTCGAGTCCTGTAACGCCCAACCCCCCTCTCCGACAGCACCTGCACACAAGGGACCGGGTGTGACTTCGCCCTTGTTTTCCCGAGTGGTTTCGCTATCCGCCCCCGCCGGTGACTGCTGCGCTTTTTGCTGCGCCTTTTGCTGCGCCTCGGTGCCCACTGCCCGGTGGAAGTCGGCGTCCAGGTCCACCGACGTGGCGTTGCGCTTCGCGGCCACGGCCGGCGAATTCCCGATCCACCGGCAGACCGTCGCAAGGTCGTACTCCCGCATCAGCTCGGTTTGTGGCGAAGTACGAGTACGACCCATACGGCAGCATCACAGCCCAGTCCGGCCACTACGCCGACACGCGACCTATGCTTGGATTTCGCCACCCAGGGTGCCTATAGTCCCGTTGAGCCGAAAGAGGAGTGGGTTCCGCCGTGCCGGACTGCACCGGCGACGAAGTCCCCCCACGCACGACCCATGCTTTGCCGCGCCCCGCTAAACGGGGAAATGCTTGCCGCAGTTACGTGCCGGGTGGCCCGGAGCTGAGCAGTGACCTGCAGCGGGCGGCGCCGGCGCATCAAGACAACGCCGCATTGAGAGGCCCAAGACCGCATGGAACAGGAGACTGAACATGGAGCAGAATCGGGCCGCTGTTTCGTTGAAGCCGAGCCAAGAACCGCAGACGCGGCGAATTCTCGAGGTCGCCAGCGGCTTCTGGGGCGCGAAAGTGCTGCTGAGCGCCGTCGAGTTGGACGTGTTCAGCGAGCTGGGCCGCGGGCCTGCACCGTTGGGCCCGCTCCAGGAGCGTTTGGGGCTGCATCCGCGCGCCGCGCGGGACTTCTTCGACGCGCTGGTCGCCCTCGGTTTCCTGGAGCGCGACGGGAACGTCTACCGCAATACGCCCCAGACCGCGGAGTTCCTCGACCGCTCCAAGCCGACCTACATCGGCGGGCTGCTCGAAATGTTCAACGCGCGACTGTACGGCAACTGGGCACGCCTGACGGACGCACTGCGCACCGGCGCGCCACAGATCGGCCAGTCTGCCGGGCGTGATCCATTCGAGTCGCTCTATGCATCGGCGGAACAGATGCGCTCGTTCCTGAGCGCGATGACCGGGATCAGCCGGCCCCTGGCCCGGGCCATGGCCAAGAAGTTCCCCTGGACACGTTATGAGACGCTGTTCGACATCGGGACGGCCCAAGGCTGCCTGCCGGTGGAGATCGCACTCGCCCACCAGCACGTCACCGGCGGGGGCATGGACCTGCCCAAAGTGGGGCCGCTCTTCAAGGACTACGTGCAGGAAAACGGCCTGTCCGAGCGGCTGCGGTTTGTGGCCGGCGACATGTTCCACGACCCGTGGCCGCGTGCGCAGGTGTACACGCTGGGACACATCCTGCACGACTGGGGCCTGGAGCACAAGCGGGCTTTGGTTCAGCGGGCGTACGAGGCACTACCACCGGGCGGCGCGCTCATCGTTTACGACGCCATGATCGACGACGAGCGACGCCGAAACGCCTTCGGGCTGCTCATGAGCCTGAACATGCTGATCGAGACGCACGAGGGCTTTGACTACACGCCGACCCAGTGCCGCGGCTGGCTGGCGGAAGCCGGCTTCGGCGACCTCCGCACTGAGGCGCTGCCGGGCGAAGAAACGATGCTGGTCGGCATCAAGTAATGCGCACCGACGGCGTGGCTCCATTCGACCGCGCCGGCATTAGAACCCGGCCGGGAGGCCGGGGCCATGGCCTCCCACTTGGGTATGGGGTTCTGATCGTCGCGCCCACACACTTGGGACCCGGATTGGGCCGACGAGCCGTCGGCCGCCAGGCGACGTCCGGCATGGAGACCCGACGTTACCGAGCGCCGCTCAGCAACGCGACGAACGGATTGATGTCGCCGAAATCGGGGAATAACCCGTCACCGTTGATGTCACCGTTCTCGGCCGGGCAGCCGGGATACGCCGTCTGCCAGGCGGCGAAGTCGGACAGATACAGCACAAACGGATTGATGTCGCCGAAGTTGACGGTGCCGTGGCAGTTCAGGTCGCCGGCGATCACGGGGTACGGCACGAAGACCGACCCTTGGACCGTGCCCCACACGTGCATGGAGCCGAGGTCCGGGAAGTTGGGATCGAGCGGCGAAGTCATGTCGATTTGGCTGGTAAGCGTCACGACCCGGTTCTGCGAGGCGATCGAGCCGGTGAATTCACTGATCGTCTGCGTACCCTGGTCAGCCAGGTTCATGCTGTCCGAGCAAGGGCGGCCCGCGGCCTGCAGGGCGTAGCAGGGAATGCCTGTCGCGCTGTAGGACATTACGCCCGTCGAGTTGGCCGGCACGTCGAGGAATGTGTAGCTGCCCGCGGTGATCGCGACGGGCCCCAGCGGCGTGCCCGGATACGCATAGTGCACCGCGACGCCGGTGGCATCCGCCGTGAGCTGTCCCGCGAAGCCCCAGCTTATGTACCAGTGCAGGTTGCTGGTCAGGTTCAGGTCGAAGTCGTACAGCCAGATCTGGGCCGGGTCGTTGATCGAGTCGAGATCGATCGTCACGCTGCCGTTGACCGACGATGAGTCCGTATCGCACGATCCCACGATGCAGAGCTGGAAATACAGCGTGGACTGGCTCGGATCGACGGGCACCACGAAGGGCGTCGCCCGGCCCTGCACAGCAAGCAGGACGCCGACAAAAAAGACGCCTACCCAACGCAGCATGGCATTTGCTCCTTTCCACAGGCCGGGAGACATGTTAAGCGGTCTATGGATAGGCTAACCGATCGTCCGCGCCAAATCCAGGCGCGAGCTGCCATACCGGGCCACGATACCCCCAGCAGCATTGTGGTTAACCTGCCGGCCGGCAACAGGATATAATGCGTGCCGGATGGTCTCCCCGGCCTACCGGGAGCTTCGTCGTCATGTCCCGACTGCGAGCGATCGTTTACGTCCTGGTACTTGTCGCCGGCGCGCGCCAAGCGGCCCACGGCGGGCAGCCATCGACTGCCGATCCCCCGCTGGTTCTCAAGATCACCCTGGAAGACGAGCCGATCACGCCGAACACGGCCCGCTTCATCCGCCGGGCCATCCAACAAGCCGAAAACGAGGGCGCGGCGTGTCTTGTAATCGTCCTGGACACGCCCGGGGGACTGGTCGATTCGACGCGCAGCGTGGTCAAGGACATCTTGGGCAGCGCTACGCCGGTGGTCGTCTACGTGTCGCCGGCGGGAGCACGAGCCGCGTCGGCCGGCGTGTTCATAACGCTGGCGAGCCACATCGCCGTCATGGCGCCTGGAACGCATATCGGGGCCGCGCATCCGGTCCAGCTTGGGGGCTTGCCGATTGCCCCCCCGGGGTCGCCCCCATCCGAGCCGGGCCCAGCGGCGCCGACTTCAAGCCCCGTCGAGGCGAAGATCGTCAACGACACGGTGGCCTGGGCTCGCGCGCTGGCCCAGCTCCGTGGCCGCAACGAGGACTGGGCCGCACGGGCCGTTACGGAGAGTGTCACCGTCACGGCCTCGGAAGCGGTAGCCGCCGGCGTCGTTGATCTGACCGCCGCGGACCTCGACAGCCTGCTGGCCCAGCTCGAGGGACGTGAGATTCGGCTTCCGCAGGGACCGGTAACGCTACACACGACGGGGGCGACGGTCCGCACGCTGGAAATGTGGTGGGGCGAACGCCTGCTCGGCGTGATCTCCAATCCGACGCTCGCGTTCCTGCTGCTCGTTTTGGGGTTTTACGGCGTACTCTTCGAGTTGTATACGCCCGGCTGGGGCGTGGCGGGAACGCTGGGCGTCATCTGCCTCGTGGTGGCCTTCTTCGGGCTGGCCGTCCTGCCCGTCAACTACGTCGGGCTGGCCCTGGTCCTGCTGGGCCTGGGCCTGTTCGCGGCGGAGGCGTTCGTGACGAGTCACGGCCTGGTCGCCCTGGGCGGGGCGGTATGTCTGGCGCTTGGAGGCCTGATGCTCGTCGATTCGCCGCTCGGATTCATGCGCGTGTCGATGGGCGTCGTAGTCCCCGTGGCTGCGGCATCGGGCGCCATCTCCGTCTTCCTGGTGGGCTCGGTAATTCGGGCCCATCGGGGACGAACACGCACCGGGGCGGAGGGGCTGGTTGCGGAGCAGGCCGTCGCGCAGGAGAATTTCACGCCACGGGCCGACCGCTACGTGGGCGTGGTGCTGGCCCACGGCGAGTTGTGGAACGCGGAAAGCGCCGTGCCGGTTGCGACTGGTCAGGTCGTGGAAGTACAGGGCGTGCGGGGCCTCACGATGGACGTGGGCAGCGTGACCGGCGCTTTGGGCCGGTCAGAGGCCGAGCCGTCGCCGCCGTAGCGTGGCATGCACTTTAAGGAGTGGTCCTATGCAATACGTGGGATTATTCGTCGGCCTCGTGGTGCTGTACTTTCTGAGCTGCGTCCGCATCCTGTTCGAGTACGAGCGCGGGGTCATCTTCCGGCTCGGCCGGGTGCTGGGAAAACCGAAGGGGCCGGGGCTGATCATGGTCTTTTGGCCGGTCGATCGCCTGGTGCGGATCGGCCTCCGCATTCATGCCGAGGAGGTGCCGTTCCAGGACCTGATCACGCGCGACAACGTCTCAGTCAAGGTGAACGCGGTCGTGTATTTCCGGGTCGTGGACCCGCTGCGCGCCGTGCTCGAGGTCGAGAACTACCGCTATGCCACCAACCAGCTCTCGCAAACGACGCTGCGCAGCGTGGTCGGCCAGGCGGAATTGGACGAGCTCCTGTCCGAACGCGAAAAGATCAACCGCCGGCTCCAGGAAGTGCTCGATCGCCACACCGACCCGTGGGGCATCAAGGTCTCGCTGGTCGAGGTAAAATACGTCGACCTCCCCGAGCACATGAAACGCGTCATGGCTAAGCAGGCCGAAAGCGAGCGCGAACGCCGCGCCAAGATCATTCACGCCGACGGCGAGTTCCAGGCCGCGGCGCGCCTGCGCGATGCGGCGGACGTCATCAAGGGCCATCCGATGGCGATGCAGATGCGCTACCTCCAGACCCTGGTCGAGCTCGGCGCGGAGCACAACACGACCATCGTCTTCCCCGTGCCCATCGAGATGATGCGCTTGTTCCTGGGCGGAGTGCCCGCCGGCGACAAGCAACCGGAGCCCGAGGCAGTCCCCAGCACACCATCGACATAGCGGGCCTAACGACTAGCGGGCCGACGAATTGCCGCGGGGTCCCTACGCCGGTATAGGTACACGCGCCCTTGCACCAAGGACGCCACAGGGCGAGGGCGAAAACGCCCGGTGTTTGCGCGGAAGCGCACCAGAAACGGAGAATCACATGCTCACTCAGGGTCCGCGGCTGTCCCCCGTCACACGGAATCGCTGGCCCGGCTTGCTGGCGGTTCTATCGGCCGTCGCCGCGACATGTGGCTGCGCAACCCCCGGAGCCGTCCAGGTGACGGCCTACGACATCCACGTGAAGCTCGACCCGGCAGCGCACCAGCTCCGTGGTCAGGCGGTCGTAAGCCTGCGCCGCGAGCCGCCGGGCACACTGGGGACCGGACCGGTAACGATCGAGTTCGCGCTGAACCGGGCGCTCCAGGTCAAAAACCTCGCGAGCCGCGGCGCGGCGGTGCGCGAGCACACGCTGCACGAGCCAACCACGGCCCCGGCCGGCGAGCCCGACAACAGCGCCCTCCTGACCATTCACCACCTGGTGCTCGACTCGGTGGGGCCGGAGTCCGCCTTGACGTTCGAGTACAGCGGCGAGCTGGTGCAGGACGTCCAGGCGGGCGAAAAACGCGGCCAGGTGCACAACCTGCTGATGGCCGCGCACATCGGCCCCGAAGGCATCTACCTGGACTCCGGCGGCGGATGGTATCCGGCGGTCTACCACGACCCGGACCACCCGCGGGGCGAACTGGCGGCCTATCGTCTGACGGCGGACCCGATCGACGGAATGCTGCTCGTCGCCGGAGCTGATCCTGACGAGCCGGCAACGCAGCGCAGCGGGGCGCTCGTCTGGAAGAGTCAGTACCCACTGCCCGGCCTCGTGCTGGTGGGCGGGCCACACCAGGTAAAGGAGCGGCAGGCCGGCGCAGTGCACCTCGCCCTGCACTACTCCGTACCGGCGGACGCGGAGCTGCAGGCCACGCTCGACACGCACACGGACCTCTTCCTGGCGTCGGCGATGCAGTACCTCGATCGCTATCCGCCGCTGATCGGCCCCTACCCGTTCGAGCGCTACACGATCGTGGAGAACTTCTTCAGCTCCGGCTTCGCGTTCCCGGAGTTCACGCTGCTCAACAAGGTGCTGCTGCAAATGGGCCCGCGGGCACTCATGCACGGCTACCTCGATCACGAGCTGCTGCACTCGTGGTGGGGAAACACCATCTACGTCGATCCCGCCGACGGCGACTGGTGCGAAGCCCTCACTTCCTACGCCGCGAATTACTACGGCTACGTGCTCGATGGCGACGAGAAAGGGGCCCGCAACCAACGCCGCAACTGCTGCGTCGCGGTCAGCCGGCTCAAGCCCGAGGAGGAGAAGCCGCTGGGCCGGTTCGGCCGCAACGAGGGTCCCGGCCGCGACATCGGGTATAGCAAGGGGGCGATGGTGTTCCACATGCTGGCCCGCCAGATCGGCCAGGATCGCTTCTGGGCGGCGTTGCGCCGCCTGACGCACGAATACACCGGCAAGTACGCGGACTGGCGCACGCTCCAGAGGTTGTTCGAACGGGAGAGCGGCGAGATGCTGAACGGGTTCTTCCGGCAATGGGTACGCGAGAGCAGCACGCCGTGCCTGGAGCTGCAGAGCGCGGCCTGGCGCGGCACCGCGGGTGTGCTCGACGTGACCGTCACGCAGGGGCCAACGGCGTTTGTGCTGCCCGTGCCGCTCCGCGTGCTCTATGCAGACGGCGGCGCATCGGAGGAGACGGTCAATCTGGCGGCACCGACGGCGACCGTTCCGCTTTGCCTGGCGCGACCGCCCCGCGCGGTGGTGCTGGACCCCGACTACCAGGTGTTGCGCAAGCTGCGCCCAGAGGAGATCATCCCCAGCAGTGCCACCACGCGGGCCGGCCGCACGCTGCTCGTGGTGAAACCCGGCGGGCCGGTGGCGAAGTCCTTGGCGCGCGTAATCGAGGACTTCAGCGGGGAGGCGGGATCGAAAGAGGTCACGCTCCGCGACGCGGATGAAGTGACCGCCGCCGACCTCGGCCGGCAGTCGGTGCTGATCCTCGGTGACGCGGTCCACAGCCCTGCGGTGCAGGCGCTGCTCGCCCGGACGAATTGCCCGCTCCGCTTCCACGATTCCGGCTTCGAGATCGACAGCGTGAGCTACGACAAGCCGGAGCAGGCGGTCCTGTGCACAGTGCACCATCCGGATCTTCCGGAAGGCGGGATCACCGTCTATCTTGGCAATAGCGCGGCCGCCCTGGGCCGCTCGGACCTGCTGCTCTTCTACCGCGACAGTCTGGTCGTATTCGAGACCACGGGCCGGGAGGTGGACGGCAGCATGAAGTACGACTCGCGTGTCGTCGGGCGGCAAGATTTCGAAACCCCCCAATCGATCACGGTCGCTCGCTGAGCGTGCCAAACTGGGCAAATGGGGAAAGGCCGCGCCTCGGCCTGAAAGCCAAAGCGCGGCCTTGTGAGAGCGTCACCCAAGCCGCCAGGGCAAGCCCCGGCGGTCTTCTTCAGCCGGCTAACGTCGCCGCAG
>CAZWYT010000062.1:0-27025 GCA_964638325.1 uncultured Planctomycetales bacterium | reverse complement strand
GGCTGGAGTTGGCCGCCGCCGGCGTCCGCGATGATTTGTGGCCAGATCTCGTCGCACTCGCCGACGGCGACGGCATCGAAGCGCTCCGCCGCCTCGTCCGGACACGCCGACGCGTGCGGCCCGCCCATCACCGTGAGGATGCCGCGCCGGCGACAGCCGTCCGCGATCTCGTAAGCCCGCGTGGCCCCGCTCGTGTACGAGGTCACGCCCACGAGGTCATAACCGCCATCGTGCAACAGCGCGTCGGTCGCCGCCGTCCCGAACACCTCATCGATGATGTCGACCTGGTGCGGCGGCGGAACCAGCTCGGCCAGGACTTGCAGGCCAAGTTGGGGAATATGCGTGCCGATCGTGTGATAGCCCTGCGTGCGGCGTGTAATAGGGTTGACCAGAGCAATTCGCACAGTGCGTCCTTTCGCGATTCTGATCCGGCGTCGGACCCGGGCCCAGACGCCCGGATCCCGCGGTGGCCCGAATAAGCGGCGATTGTACCCGCCGGCCGTGTGGTCGCCAGTGACCCAGGGCACAACTTTGGCGATTCTGGGTAATGCGCCCCCGCAGGTCGCCAGGGGCCTGTTCTCGACTGCGGGGCGGCACCTCCCGTGAGGTGAATGTCCCTTTTTCAACGGCCCAACGCCGCGCACCGTTTTCTGAGCGGCGGGGCGGGAGAAGACAGTATACTGCAGAGGGGGTGGTCGGTGCCGCAGGAGGCGAATCATGCCGACAAGCGATCAGCATGAAGGGGCAATATGGGTCCCAGCGTTCATAGCGGCGAGCTTGCTCGTGGGCGTGGCGTGGGTCGGGGCCAGATCGCCGATACAGCCGCCGATCGCGGTGGCATCGGCGGACGCCCAGAGGTCGCCCAAGTTATCCCCCGCGTTGGTACGTCGCTTCGCGGAAGAACGCGCGGCCGTCCCGGTGTGGGTCTTCCTGGCCTACAAGGGCGTCACCGCCCCGACGGCACGCGCCGAGGCCGTCCGGCAGGTTGCGGCGACATACGATTCGCGCGCCGTGCAGCGCCGCCTGTTGCGCGGCAGTCCCGAGAAACGGGCCGGGCAGGTTTTCGATGAGCGTGATCTGCCTGTGCCGCAGGCGTATGTGGACGCGGTGCTGGCGACCGGCGCCCGGCCGCGGGTCGTCAGCCGCTGGCTCAATGCGGTCAGCGTGCAGGCGACGCGGGACCAAGTGGAGCAGATCGCCGCGCTGCCGTTCGTCGAGCGGCTACAGCCGGTGGCTCGCGCACGGCGGATCGAACCGGTGGAGGTGGCCGACCAGTCTCCGTCCGGCGAGGGCGATCAGCAGCGCACGCGGCTCGATTATGGGCTGGCGGCCGCGCAACTCACGCAGATCAACCTGATCGCGCTGCACGACGCCGGCTACACCGGGCAGGGGATCATCGTCGGTATCCTCGACACGGGGTTTCATCGCACGCACGCGGCGTTCAACAACCCCGACCACCCGCTCAGCGTGATCGCCGAGTGGGATTTCATCAACAATGATCCGAACACGGACAACGAGCCCGGCGACCCCGACGGGCAAGACCATCACGGCACGTACATTCTGGGCACGCTGGGCTCGTACCTGCCCGGAGAGCTGGTGGGCGGGGCGTTTGACGCGGCCTTCATCCTCTGCAAGACCGAGGACATTTCCAGCGAGACTCCGGTCGAGGAAGATTACTACGTCGGCGGGCTCGAGTTCATTGAGGCCAACGGCGGCGACGTGGCCACGTCGTCGCTGATCTACATTGACTGGTACACTCAAGACGATCTCGACGGGCAAACCGCGGTCACCACGATCGCGGTCAATATGGCCACCGCCAACGGCGTGCTTTGCTGCACGGCCGCGGGCAATAGCGGCCACGATGCTGACCCGGGCACGTCGCACCTCGGCGCGCCGGCGGACGCGTTCCAGGTTATCACGTGCGGCGCGGTGTTCGCCTGGGGTGAGATCACATCGTTCAGCTCCGACGGACCGACCGCGGATGGTCGAGTCAAGCCGGAGTTGCTCGCCCAGGGGTGGGACACGGCCACCGTCGACCCGAGCTACGATGATGGGTACTCGTTTGTGGGCGGCACTTCGCTGTCGACGCCCTTGGTGGCCGGCGCGGTGGCCTGTTTGGTCCAGGCTCATCCGGAGTGGACCGTCGACCAGATGCGTGCGGCTCTGTTTCAGACGGCCGGCGACTTCGTTGCCAACGGCACATATGATCCCCTTTACATCCGCGGCTACGGCATCCTCAACGCTCAAGCCGCCGCACAAGACTGCAATAGCAACGGAGTCCCCGACCTGTACGACCTCAGCAGCGGAACGTCGACGGACGTCAACAACAATGGGACGCCGGACGAATGCGAGAGCGTCGGCGATCTGAATTGCGACGGGACGGTCGACTTCGCCGACATCAACCCCTTCGTGCTCTACCTGTCCCGGTACACGGACTGGGAAGCGGCGTTCCCCGGCTGCGATCCGACCAACGGCGACATCAACGGCGACGGGGCCTTCGACTTCGGCGATATCAATCCGTTCGTCGCGCTGCTGACCGGTGGAGGACGATCGGCGGTATGATGGGCAGCAGAATGCGCCGTGGGCCCAGCTCAGCGCACGTACACAGATGTTACTTGCGCGGTCCGATCGGCCCGGGTGACAGCATCGTGACGTTCTTGCGCCTTGAGTGTGTTGGGTCGCGGGAGAGAGGAAAGGTAGCCACGCTCTGGAGGAGACGATATGTGCGCGCAGAACAGCAGCGGAAGCTTGATGCCTTTGTCAAGCGCTCAAGTTCGCTTGGTGGTGCTGGCGTTAGCGACCTTGCTGGGAGCGGCTGCCGCGCGGAGCCAGGATTGCGACTGGTTGCCGGGCGAAGGCATGTCGGGGACCGACGGTCCCGTGTATGCCACGACGACCTGGGACCCCGATGGCCCTGGGCCGGAGCCTGAACTGCTGATCGTCGGCGGGCTGTTCAGTGCTGCGGGCGACGTCCGCGCGAATAACATCGCGGCTTGGGACGGCAGCGCCTGGCAGCCGCTGGGGTCGGGAATGGATGGCGCAGTGGAGGCCTTGGCAGTTTACAACGACGAGTTGATCGCGGGGGGCGTTTTCTGGACCGCCGGCGACGTGACGTGCAACTACATCGCCCGTTGGGACGGCAGCGCGTGGCAGGCGCTGGGGTTGGGGGCAAACGGCGGCGTGTATGCCCTGACGGTCTACAACGGCGAACTGATCGCCGGGGGTTGGTTCACGACCGCGGGCGGCGTGCCGTGCAACTCCATCGCCCGTTGGAACGGCAGCACGTGGCAGACGCTTGGAGCCGGCATGAGCGGTGGCTGGGTGGACGCCTTGACGGTCTACAACGGCGAACTGATCGCCGGGGGGTACTTCACGACCGCCGGCGACGTGACGTGCAACAACATCGCGCGCTGGAATGGCAGCGCCTGGCAGCCGCTCGGGTCGGGGACGGCCGGCGGATGGCCCGCATCTACGGGAACAGTGCATGCCGTAACGGCCTACAATGGCGAGTTGATCGCAGGGGGCGACTTCTACACTGCTGGCGGCGTGTCTTGCCACAACATTGCCCGCTGGGACGGCAACGTCTGGCAACCACTGGGGCTCGGGTTGTACGATCCCTACCATGGGTCTAACGTCTCTGCCCTGACGGTCTACGCCGGCGACCTAATCGCGGGGGGCGGTTTCTCGAACTCCGGCGGCGTGGAGTGCAACAACATCGCCCGTTGGGATGGGAGCGTGTGGTAGCCGGTCGGTTCAGGGAGGGACCATGGCGTGGAGGCCCTAACGGTCTACAACGCCGAGCTGATCGCCGGGAGCTACGTCACAACCGGTGGCAGCGTGCCGTTGGAGGCGATCGCCCGCTGGAACGGGAGCACCTGGCAGCCGCTGGGGTCGGGGATGAACGGCGAAGTGAATGCCCTTGCGGTCTACAACGGCGAGTTGATCGCGGGCGGCTCGTTCACGACCGCGGGCGCCGTGACGTGCAACTACATCGCCCGCTGGGACGGTAGCGCCTGGCAGCCACTGGGGTCGGGGATGAGCGGTGGTTACGACGGCACCTGTGTGTATGGCCTGACGATCTACAACGGCGAACTGATCGCGGGGGGCAATTTCACGGCTGCCGGCGGCGTGCCATGCAGCAACATCGCCCGCTGGGACGGGAACGCTTGGCAGCCACTGGGGTCGGGGATGGACTACTACGGCTGTGTGTACGCCCTGACGGTTTACGACGGCGAGTTGATCGCGGGGGGAGATTTCACGACCGCGGGGGGGGAGCCGTGCAGTTGGGTTGCCCGCTGGAATGGCAGCGCCTGGCAGCCGCTGGGATCGGGCTACTCACAGGGCTACGGCGGCGTCTGGGCCCTCACAGTCTATAGCAATGACCTAATCGCAGGTGGCGGTTTCGATATCTTCCACGGCGTGACCTGCAATTACGTGGCTCGGTGGGACGGTACCAGCTGGCAGACGCTTGGAGCCGGCATGGACGGTGATGAGTATGGTATCTGGGTGGGTGCGCTCGTGGTCTATAATGGCGAGCTTATGGCGGGGGGTAGGTTCACGACTGCCGGCGGCGTGGCGTGCAACGGGATCGGCCGCTGGAACGGCAGCGTCTGGCAGCCGCTCGGGCCTGGGATAGACAGCTACGGCTATGTGCGCGCCGTGACAATCTTCAACGGCGAGTTGATCGCAGGCGGCTCGTTCGCTACCGCTGGGGGCGTGACGTGTTACAACATCGCCCGCTGGAACGGCGGCGCCTGGCAGCCGCTCGGGTCGGGGATGGGCGGTGTGCTTCCTGATGTGTATGCCTTGACGCCCTACAACGGCGACTTGATTGCAGGGGGCAGCTTCGAGAGCGCCGGTGGCAACGTCTCGTGGTACTGGGCTCGCTGGGCCTGTGTACCGCGCATCGGCGACCTGAACTGTGACGGCACGTACGGTCAAGAGTCGTTCGGCGACATCAACCCATTCGTGCAGTATTTGTCAAACTTCTCGGCCTGGCAGGCCGCGTACCCTGGGTGCCACCCGCGCAACGGCGACATCAACGGCGACGGCACCTACGGGCAGGCTTCCTTCGGCGACATCAATCCGTTTGTGGACCTGCTGACCCACGGCTAACTCGTGACCCGCTCGCGAGCCCGCCCGCCGGCCGCAGTCGGAGCCCGGACCGAAGCCCCGCCCGGCGGCTAGACGGGGGTTCTTTCCCACCTGCGGCGGCGACCCTAAGATAGTGGCGGATGTAGACCGCAGGACGGGGCATGGGGCGCGGGCGGCGGAAACGCCCCTGGAGGCTTGCAGCGGTGCACAAGTTCCTGTGCTTTCCGACGGACAATCGGAAACTGCCGCCCAATCTGCACGGCGCCCACCTGGTCGGGAACGACAACGTCCCGATCCGGGCCGACATCCGCTGGGAAGACAAGGCGATCCGCTGCACCCCGCGCATGCAGGACCCGGTCGGCCTCTCGCTGCTGTGGCCGGTGAAGGGGTTCGGGACCATCCAGTTGCAGACCACCCGCCTGCCCGGCCGCGAGCTGTCCTACAACCTCCACGTGGAGCTGGCCCGCCATCAGCTCATGCGCGTGACGGTCAAGCGCGAGGAATGGGGCCTGTTCGACTACTCCGGCATGGACGAGATCGCGGAGCGGATCGACCGCAGCCGGGACGCGTTCGTGCGGGCCCTGCAGGAATCCGACCGGCCCGCCGTCGCGGCCAAGCACGCCGATGAGTCATTGCTCCACGGCCTGTGGGCCGCCGAAGAGATGTCCCGTTTTCACGCGGCCATTTTCCTGAACCGGCGTCAGCAAACGGGCGGATTCAGCCGGCCGTTTCTGGGCGTCAAGGTTCCGGAGGGAGGCCCCGGGGCGGCGACGGCACGGCACGCGGCCGACGCGTTCGATTTCGTCTATGTCCCGTTCGTGTGGCGGAACATCCAGCCCACCGAGCAGGCCCCGGCGTACGACGCGATCGAGGCGACCGTGAAGGCGTACGCCGCCGCGAAGCTCGCGCTACGCGGCGGGCCGTTGCTGTCCTTCGGCGTCAGCTCGGTGCCCGACTGGATGTACATCTGGGAGAACGATTTCGAATCAATCTATGAGGCGGCGCGCGAGCACGTGGAGCGCACCGTCCAGCGCTTCATGAAACAGGTCACTTCCTGGGTCGTGACCAGCGGCGTGCAAGCGGACAACGTGTTCGGCTTCAGCTTCGAGCAGACGATGGAGCTGACGCGGATGGCCGCCACGGTCACGAAGCAGATGGCCCCGCGCAGCCAGGTGTTGATCGATCTTACTCAGCCCTGGGGGGAGTACTATGCCCGCAACCAGCAGACCGTTCCGCCGCTGCTCTACGCCGACATGGCCGTGCAGAGCGGGATCAACTTCGACGGCTTCGGGCTGCAATTCGTGTTCGGCATTGCCAGCGACGGTTATCACGTTCGCGACCCGTTCCAGGTGAGCGCCCTGATCGACAAGCTTGCCAACCTCGGCAAGCCGTTGCACGTGACCGCGCTGGGGGTGCCGTCCGGGGTTGCCGCTGGCACCGACGGGCCGGTGCCGGGCGGCGAGTGGCATGCGCCCTGGTCCGACGAAGTGCAGGCCGATTGGCTCGCGACGGTGTGCGAGATTGCCTTGTCCAAGCCCTATGTCGAGACCGTCTGCATCCACACACTCGCCGACGGCCCGGACAACGTCATCGCCAATGGCGGGCTGCTGCGCGCGGACCTGACGCCCAAGCCGGCGTTCGCCCGCCTGGTGGAGCTGCGCAAGCGTCTGCTCGCAGGGCCCGACAAATGACCCCCGCCCGGGACAGTGGGGCCATTGAAAAAGGGGTACAGGCACCTCGCCAGCGCGCGTTTTCGGCAGCAGCAAACGAGTTGGGCTCGGAGCCGGTCCCCCTTTTTCAACGGCCGTGGCCGGGCGTTTGCGCGGCCATTGCGGCGACGCTGGTGGCTGTTCACGTGATCGGCTCTGCCGCGCCGCGCTGGACGCCGGCCGGCGCACCCGTGATGCCGGCTCAGTTGCAACTTCGCCTGGATCCGAACGCGGCCAGCCGCGCCGAGCTCGATCTCCTGCCGCGCATTGGACCGACCATCGCGGAGAGTATCGTCGCGTATCGCGAGGCGGCGGATGAGTTGCCGGTCTTTCAGCGCGCGGAAGACCTGGATCGCGTGCCGCGGATCGGGCCGGCGACGATTGAGGCCCTGCGACCCTATCTCCTGTTCCCGGGCGAGCGCGAGGGGACGGACGTTGAGTCGTCGCTGCCATGAACGTTCCGCTGCTGCCGGTCGTGTTTGAGCCGCTCCTGAAGGTCAAGCCCTGGGGCGGGCAGCAGCTCGCGCGGTTACTGAACCGGCGCCTGCCGGCGAACGAGCGGATCGGGGAATCGTGGGAGCTGGTGAGCCTGCCAGGTAGCGAATCGCGCGTTCGTAACGGTCCGCTGGCCGGTCGGACGCTCACTGAGCTGGTGCAGCTTTGGGGCCGCGACCTCCTCGGCGCTGCACCGCTGGTCGCGGGCCGCTTTCCGCTGCTCATCAAGTTCCTGGACGCGTATGAGAACCTCAGCGTCCAGGTGCACCCCAAGCCGGAGGGGACAGGCGGGCCGCCCGGCGCGAAGCACGAAGCCTGGTACGTCATTCATGCGGACCCCGGTGCGAAGCTATTCATCGGCCTCAAACCCGGCGTGGGGCCGGCCGACGTCGCCCGCGTTGTGAACGGGCCGGAAATGGTCCACCTGCTTCGCGAATGGTCCCCGCAACCGGGCCAGTGCTACTACCTTCCGAGCGGCACGTTGCACGCGCTCGGCGCCGGGCTGGTCGTGGCCGAGATTCAGACGCCGTCCGATGTCACGTACCGCGCCTACGACTGGAACCGTGTTGACGCAGCCGGCCGGCCGCGTGCGCTGCACGTCGAGCAAGCGCTACGGAATATCCGCTGCGACGTCACGGAGGCGATGATCTCGCAAACGGCGACGGCGGTTGAGGCTTCTTTCATGCCCGCTACGCGCGTCACGCGCGTCGCCCGCTGCGAGCGCTTCGTGCTCGACCTCCTGGCGTTGCGCGCCGGGGTCTCGTATGCGCTAGTGAGCGGTTTCATGCGTGTGTGGGTCGTGCTCGACGGAGCGGGCCGCTTCACCCACGAAGACCAGGAGCCCAAGTATGCGGGCACTTTCGCGAAGGGCGACGTAGTCCTCATCCCGGCCGCGAGCACCGGCGTTCGCATCGAACCGGCGACGGACTGCCGGTGCATCGAAGTGAGCATCCCGCGCCCCCGGCCCTGAAGTGGACGCCGACCGGCGCTGCCTCGAAGTGACGATTCCCTCAGATGCCTGCCTGGACTGAATCAGCGTGGGCAAGTGCGCGGCGCCAAGACGGGCCCCGAGCGCGAGCGCGGGGGTCCGGGCCCATCGCTTGCGCTCCGGGCTTGTCCGTTTCGGCGCTGTGTCACGCACGGGCATATAGGTCGGCTTAGTGCGTCACGACCGGAGACGCGAGCTGTTTTTGCCGCTGCGTCGCCAGCTCGATCGCCAACTCGATCGCGGCGCGCATGCTGCCCGGGTGCGCGCGGTTCTTGCCGGCAATGTCGAACGCCGTGCCGTGCACCGGGCTGGTACGGATACCGTCGATCCCCAGGGTCATCTGGGCCGCCGTATTGAAGGCGTGCATCTTCACCGGGACCAAGCCCTGGTCGTGGTACATCGCGACCAGGCCGTCAAAACGCTGGAGGACCTCGGGGACAAACGCGGTGTCCGGCGGCAGCGGCCCGCTGACATGGATGCCCGTATTGCGGGCCGCCGCCAGCGCGGGCTCGATGATGCGCTGCTCCTCGTCGCCGAGAAGTCCGTCTTCGCCCGCGTGCGGATTCAGCCCGAGCACGCCGATGTGGGGGCGCTCGATTCCGAACCAGTCGCGCAGCGCGCCGTCCAACAGGTCGATCGGCTGGTGCACGAGCCCGATGGTGAACTGGTTGCGCAGCTCGAAGAGCGGCACGTGGTCGGACGCCAGCGCCACGCGCAGCCGGCCGGCGACAAAGAGCATGTTGACCCGGCGGGCCTCAAAGCGCCGCGCCAGAAACTCCGTGTGCCCGCGGAACTTGTGTCCGGCCAGGTGCCAACCCCGCTTGCTGATTGGCCCGGTGACCAGCGCGCCGAGGTTGCCCTCCCGGAGGTGTCGCGCGCCCTCTTCGACGAACCGAAACGACGCGTGACCCGCCAGCGGATCCGGCTCACGCACCCCGTTCGTACGCACCGGCTGCAACTCGTCGAAGTCCGCCACCAGCACGCCGCTGCCCACCCGCACGCCGTGGTCGTATGGCTCACGCCACCAGAACGGGTTGATCTCCGCCTGGTCGGCCGCCACTTCGAGCACATCCTCCAAGCCGAAGATGACGAAACGGGCGCGGCTGCGCAGGTCGGGGTCGGCGAGGGTCTTCACGATCACTTCGGGCCCCAGCCCGAGCGGATCGCCCATGCTGATGCCGATGAGCGGGCGGCTGGAGTTCAAGTTGGATGCGGGCGCACTCATGGCAAGAACCCGCCCGCCCGCAGCTTGTCCCAAGTCAGCCCGGACGTTTCGGCAACGCCGGTCAGCGCTTCCAACCGGCGCAGGACCAGTCGGGCCAGGAGGTCGGTCTCGATGTTGACCTGCTCGCCCGGCCGGCGACGGCCGAGCACGGTACGCTCCAGAGTCGTCGGGACCAGCACGACCGAGAAGCGCGTCACCTTGACGTCAACGATCGTTAAGCTGGTGCCGTCCAACGCGATCGAGCCCTTCGGGATGATCGCCGGCATCAGCTCGGGGTCCGTGTCGACCCACAGTTTCCATTCGCCCTGGCCGCGCTCGACCCGGGCCACGACCCCGACGCCCTCCACGTGCCCCTGCACAAAATGCCCGTCGAGCGGGTCACCAACCCGTAGCGAGCGCTCCAGGTTGACCAGGTCATGCGGGTGCAAGTCGTGCAAGGTCGTGCGCCGCCAGGTCTCGGGCACGACGTCGAAGCGGGCGGCCGTTCCACGCAGCTCGGCCACCGTGAGACATACGCCATTTATAGCCACGCTGGCGCCGAGCCGCAGCCCCTCGGCCAACGCGCCCAGCTCCACGTCGATACCGTGAGCGAGCCCGCCGTCCCCACGGCGCGGAGTGGCCGGCACCCCGACCACGGTCCCCAGAGCTTCGATGATGCCGGTAAACATCCGCTGAATATCTTAGGCGATAAGAGTGTCAGCGGGAATCTGACGCGGGCGATGTCTTCCGTTTCCGGTCCCCCGCGGAGGGGTAAGGCACTCGCGCGCCGCGCAAAAACGAGCCCCGAGCGCGAGCCGGCGGTCCCAGGCAAAAGGACCGCCGCGTCGCTCACGCTCCGGGCTCGTGCCGCGGCGCGGCTTCGCGCACTGTGATCTAGATCTCGAACTGCTGCACGGCTCCGGCGTACGCCTCCGGATTCGCGGCGATGGCTTCGAGCACGGCGCGGACATCATCCGGAATCACGATCACGTCGGGATTGGCCCGTGCCTCTTCGATCTTGGCCTGGAGGCTCTCGATCGTCGTGATGCCGTTGGCGCGCAGGAAGCTCACCACGGCCGCGGCCTGCTCGTTGGTCACGGCCGGAATCTGAATATTGGTCACCTGAATCGCAATGTCGGTCAGCACCTGCACGTCGTCCGGATTGAGGCCGCCCAGGTCGTTCGCCACGATCTTGCCCGCCGCCTGAAGCGGGTTACTGCAGCCCTGGTCGCAGGTCCGTCCGGCTGGGAACAGTCCACAACCGCACACGAGCATGCTCAACGATCCCAAGACGATCAACAACGCGGTTCTGTTTGTGCACACGTGGCGATCTCCTCACGGTAACTCAGGTAATAGCAGGCTGTAGTCGAAACTGACGAACAGGCTCCGCACGGTTTCGGCCCCATTCTCGATGCCGGCCGGCGCCGTGTGGCCGGGGACGTTCAGGTACGCGTCGACCTCCGCGCCCGAGTTCAGATCGTTGTCCCGAAACCAATTGGCCAACGCCTGCGCCTGGTCGTCGCTGAACTGCACGTTCAGCGCTGTATCGACGCTGCTGGCCTGGACGGCGAAGATCTGAAGCTCGTCCGGGGTCAGTGCGGTGTACTGCGGCTCCGTGAGCTTCTCGTACGCGGTCCGCAGCGTGCCGCCGGACTGGTTCCCCAATGGCTTGTCCGACATCACCGCGTCAATGGTCGCGGCGTCAAGACCGAGGTCGGCCAGGCGGCTGCGCATCTCCCAGGGTGGCATATTTGGGTCGCCGTGGATGCGGTTGATCTGGGTCAATGTGGCCGGCACGAGCGTGCCGTAGTCCTCCGGCGGACATCCCACGAGCACAAGAACTGCTCCCGTCACAAGCCCCAGCGGCCAGATCCAGCGCATGGACATCGGCTACCTTGCTGTCGTTCCGAGGCAGCGCATAATGCAATCGCGTGCATAAGCCTACGCGCCTGCCATGTGTCCGTTTATCATATATCGGACGCCCGCGACCACAAGCTGAACCTTGGGCGCCGGCCCGGCCTTCGGCCGCCGCCTTCCGGGAGAAGACCATGCGCGTCGCGATTGTCGGATTCCCGTTCTCGGGCAAGACCTCGGTGTTCACGGCGATCTCGGGCGTTCCGGGCGAGCACCTCAAGCCCGCCGAGGAGAACCTCGCCGCCGTGCATATCCCGGAGCCGCGACTCGACCTGCTGGAGAAGCTGTTTAAGCCGCGGAAGCGCACCGAGGCGACGATGGACTTCATCGATCTGCCCGGCAGCCGCGAGGGCGAAGCGGAGAAAGCGGGTCTGGAGAAGCACCTGCCGACGTTGCGGCAAGTGGACGCGCTGGTCCTCGTGTTACGGGCGTTCGAGTCCGGATCGGTGCCGCCCCATCAGGCCGGCGTCAACCCGCAACGCGACCTGGCCCAGCTTCGGGACGAGATGCTCGTCGCCGACTTGGCCATCTGCGCCGGCCGCGTCGACAAGCTCGAGAAGGCGATTCAGAAGGCGACCAAGGAACGCGACCTGCAGAAGCACGAGCTGGACCTGCTGCTGCGCTGCCAGAACGCGCTGGAGAACGAGCGGCCGCTCAGCACCGTCGTGCGGCCCGGCGACGAGGAGAAGACGCTGCGGAATTTCGGTTTCCTCACGCAGAAGCCCGTGATCATCATCATCAATATCGGCGAGGAGCAAATCGGAAAGGACTCGCCCTTTCGCGACCCGGACGCCGCCGACACCCTCGCCGTGTGCGCGACCCTCGAGACCGAGCTGATGCGCATGGACCCCGCGGACCGGCCGACGTTCATGGCCGAGTATGGGATCCCGGCGCTGGCCCGCGATCGCATCGTGCGCTCCTGCTTCAACGCGCTCGGGCTGATCACGATGTTGACGGCCAACTCCGACGAGACCCGCGCGTGGCCGCTGCCCAAAGGCACGCTGGCCATTGATGCCGCCGCGAAGATCCATACCGACCTGGCCCGCGGCTTCATCAAGGCGGAAACCGTCGCGTACGACGACCTGCGGGCCGCGGGTTCCATGCGCGACGCCAAGGCCGCCGGAAAGGTCCGCCTCGAACCCAAAGGCTATGCCGTCCAGGATGGCGACTTTATCACGGTCAAGTTCAACGTCTAGGAATAGTCCGTGCGCAACCTGACGGTCCTCGGCCTCGTCGCCGCCAGCCTCGGGAGCGGGGTACTGGCCCAGGGGCGCATCACGCAAGCCGACCTCCTGCGGCGGGTGATCGACGTTCAACGGCTCACCACGCCGCCGCCCGTGGGTGAGCGCACCGCCCTGCACTCCCCGGGCGGCGACTTAGCCGCGGCGCGCCGGGATGAGGAGGGCTGGAACATTCTCCTCGACCTCCCGGGCCCGGGGGCCATCACGCGTCTATGGTTCGCCCGGCCCGCGGGCGACATCCGCTTGATCCTGGACGGTCAGACGGTGATCGACACGACGCTGGAGACGCTGCTGTCCGGGCGGCTGGCGCCGGTGGAGGAGCCGCTCGTCTTTCGCGGGGCCAACTGCTATTTCCCCTTTGGCTTCAACGAGCGCTGCGAGGTCCTGCGGCGGGCGAGCGCGTCCGACTACCAGATCAACACGGTCCAGTTCCCGCGCGGCACGGAGGTCGAGCCATTCACGCCGACGCTGGATGACGCGTCCCAAGCCGCACTCGCCGAGGTCCAGCGCACCCTGAAGGACGGGTTCACCGACCAGCAGCTCTTCGGGGACCAGCGCCTGTTGCCGGTCGCCGTTGAACAGGAGCTGGGCCCCGACGAGGTTCTCAGCGAAGCCGTGGAAAAACCGGGCACGGTGCGCGGGCTGTACGTCGCCCTGACCGACCGCAGCAACCCCCAGGAAGTCTACGCCCTGCATCGGTGCATTCTGCGCATCTTCGTGGACGGCGAGAAAACGCCGAGCGTCGAGGCCCCGCTATGCGACTTCTTCGGGTCCGGCTTTGACCTGCTCCCCGTCAACAGCCTCGTGCTCGGCACGAACACGTCGCTCCCGATTCCGCTGCCAGACCGGCGTAGCGGCGAAGACCGGTTCATGTACTGCCTGCTGCCCATGCCGTACCGGGACGGGCTGCGGGTGGAGATCGAAAACCTTAACGAGTCGAAGAAGAAGATCGGGCTGCTGTTGCACATGCGCGTGGATACCCGGCCGCCCGCGCCGGATGCCCTGCGCTTCCACGCGCGGTTTCGCAAGGAGGACCCCTGCCGCGGGGCGGAGTTTCCGATCCTGGAGACGGCCGGTCGCGGCCGAGTGGTGGGCTGCGTCCTGGACATCGACTGCCCGCGCGCGGCCTGGTGGGGCGCGGGCCCGGAGCAGCTCTGGCTGGACGGCGAAAAGTCCCCCGCGTACGTCGGGTCCGACACGGCCGCTTGCTTCGGCCAGGTTCCACCGCTGGAGCCGGATGCCCGCGCGCTCGAAGGCGTGACACGCGCCGGGCCGTACGGCAAAAGCGCCGCGTATCGCTGGCACATCGCCGACTGCATCAACTTCCAGAAGTCCATCCGGTTCACGGTGGGGAATGCGCAGGCGCGCGGGCTGAAGGACACCTATTACGGCAGCGTGGTGTACTGGTACGGCGATCCGGGGGCCAGGAACTTTTTCAAGCCGCTGAAGGCGGCTGACGTCGTGGTGCCAGGGTTGCGGATTCCGGGTGCGATTGAAATCGAAGACCATATCCCCGGGAAGGACTGGGGGACGTTCACCAAGCAGAAGTTCGCGGATGGGGCGGAACTCTCGGGCAAAGAGGCGGCCAACATCACCACCGAGCAGCCGGTGCAGGTCAACATCCCATCCGACGCGGAACGGACGGCGCTGCTGAAGCTCCGGGTGAACCCGCGGCGGCCATTCGAGACCGTCGTGGTGCGGGGCGCAGACGGAAGTACAGTTGGCACAGTGAGTTACGACCGCGCCGCCGATGGGATGTATACCGTCGGCGCGGTCCACCTGCATAAGGGCGATAACTGGATGACCGTCCAGTGCAACCGCCCGGCGATGCTCGATTGCTGGATTCTGGAAGAACTGCCCCCGCAATAGGACTAGCCGCGGCCACTGTGTCGTGCGACGGGCCCGCCTTTCCCGAACTCCGAGCGCGCCGCATAAGCCAGTCGTCGGACTTCTTGCGAAAGCGCAGTGATTGTTCGACCGACCGTGTTATCATACCCGATGCAGGGCCGAGGGCACTGCACCGATAATCGGGGGAGCTGGCGTGGACATCGGTAGCAGTGATGCCCGCCGATGGCTTGAGGATTCGTACATGGCAGCAAGACCCCTAGTAAGGTGCACGCCGACCGGACAACTCCACTGGCTGTGGGGTCCGGCAGTTTTACTCGCGCTCCTCGCCGGCTGCGCCCAACCCCAGAAGAGCGATGCAGCCAAGCCCGGAACGCCGCAAGCCGCGAAGAAGGCCCCGTCGGACCAAGCGCCGACCCCGGCCGTCGCGCCCGGCAGACCGACACCCTCCGCGGCACGCAGCCAGGCGGCACCAACCCCCGCACCGGACAAGCCCGCGCCGCCTGCCCTGCTGGACAGGAAATCGGGCACCGCCAAGGCACCGGATCGGGAGGTCGAGCGGCCTTCTACAGCGGGTCAACCGGCCGCCACAGCGCTGCCGGTGGTAGACGAGCCGGCGAAGAAGGAAGGCTGCGGCGCCCCGGACGACCAGAAGGCCAAGCTGACTCCCCCGCCGCCCGATCAGCCGCAGCCGAAGTTCGTATGCGCGCAGACGAGGGTTATTGCGGAGCCGGTTTGGCAGGGCAAGACGGTGGAGTTCAGTTTCGCGATCAGCAACGAAGGGCAGGCGCCGCTGGCCATCCGCGTCAAACCGACCTGAAAGGTCAAGGTCCGCGGTCAGTCTGACCGCCTGATCCAGCCCGGGCAGAGTGAGACAGTTGTCATTGAAGCGGCGACCGGCCCGGTGCGTGGTAAGCTCACGAAGCCGATCCACGTTTCGACCAACGATCGCGCGAGCCCGGACGTGCGCTTGGATTGCGAAGCCGAGATCCTCAGCGCGCTGAAATGCGATCCCAACGTTCTCAACTTGGGGCCGGTGAAACGTGGCGATGGGCAGATCGAGAAGACCGTGAAGATCACCCGCGGCTCAGGCGGACCGCTCAAACCGCGGGTCCTGTCCACCACGAACCCGCTGGTCACGGCGGATATGCGGGAGGTTGAGCCGGGCGAGAGCTATGATTTGAGCATCGTAGCACGGCCGCCGTGGCCCAACGGACCGCTGCGGGCGAACGTGCAGATCGAGACGGGCGTTGAGCAGGTGCCCATCGAAATAGTCATGGTGTCCGCCAATATCATGCCGCGAGTTCAAATCCTCCCGCCGCGCTTCGTCATCCGGCCGGACGTGCAGAACGGCGGCCGGCTGGTCGCACGTGTGAAGTGGGACGATGACAAACCCGGTACGGTGACCGAAGCGCGGGTCAACGATCCGAGCCTGACGGTGCGCGTTGAGGAGCAGAAGAACCAACAGGTGATCGCGCTTGTTGTTCCTTCGGACTACAGCGTACAGCCGAACCGGACCGTCCAGGTCACGGTGAAGACGGATGATCCGGTCGCCCCCGTGCTCCAGATGCCGGTGACCGTGATGACCGCGCCGACCGTGGGGCAGGCAGTCGCTCCTGCCGCCAGTCCCGCGCCACCGAAGGCGGCCCCGGGCGGACCGGGGGCCCGAGCCACACCGACTCCGCGGCCTAGGCCGCAGCCAGCGTCTGCGCCGGCCGGCGGAGCCGGGCCGAAGTAACCCCAGTGATCGTCCGTGTTGCGAAATGGAAGTGACGCGGGCAGCGTACGGGCCGATCGCGACGTTTCCGTTCGCCGCGCTGTGCCTGCCTTCTTCCGCAACGAGCTACTGGCCGTGACAGTCTGGGCGCTGGCGAAGGGTTCATCCGCAAGTCTTTTGTGCGACGATAGTTACGGCCGGATCGTCGCTGGCGCGCGCCGTCGGTACGTTCTGCCTGCCGGTGTAACGCATCACAATCTACGCGCCGCATCGGTGGTACGGGTGTGTCATTTGCGAGCGAGCCTCCGGCCCCCGCGGCCGGCTCGGCCGTCGCACCCGCGCGCTCGGTGACCCGCTGCCACAGGGGCTGACGGCGCAAAAGTTGTTTGACGACGAGTCACCCCGGCGGCCGACCGTGATATAATAACTCTGTTTATGGCTCCGCTGTCCCCGGACACACCATCGGGCTGAGGAAGGCGGGCACCACCAGCGGAGATTGCCTCTTCCGCAAGATCAACAGACTTGTTGAGGATTCGTGTATGACAGCACAACTCAGACTTGTCCCCAGGCGAACCCGACCATTCCATTGGCTGTGGGGACCAGCCCTGGCGCTCGCGTGTCTGGCCGGTTGCGTCGGCGACCAAAAGAGCGACACGGCCAAATCCACGACACCACAGGTCAAGGACAAGCCGGCGGCGGCGAGGCCGACGGCGCCCGCGGCTGCGCCCAACAAGCCAGCGCCGGCACCTGCCCCTGCTCCTGGCAAGCCTGCGCCTGGGGCAGCGCCCGCGCCCGCGGAGAAGCCGAAGACCGAGAAGCCCAAGGACGAGCCGCCGCCCGCTAGCAAGAAGCCGGGCGCGGCCGGGCCCTCCGCCGATCAGCCCCCCAATTGGCCGGTGCAGGAAGGCAAGCCCATGACCGAGGAGGACCGCGAGGCCCTCGCCAACATGATTCGCGCCGCGGCGGAAGAAGGGCAGAAGCGGCAGGCCGCGGAGCATCCTCCGAAAGCGGAGCCGCGGGCCGCGACGACCCAACCGGCCACGACCCAGCCTGGCGCACCACCCAAGAAGGAAGGCTGTGGCGCCACGGGCGGGCCCGCGATCGATCTCAATCCGCCGCCTCCGGACCAGCCGCAGCCGAAGTTTGCCTGCCAGCAGAAGAAGGTCGTCACCGAGGGCGTGTGGCAGGGCAAGACGGCCGAGTTCAGCTTCACGATCGGGAACGAAGGGGAAGCCTTATTGGCCGTGCGCATCAAGCCGGGCTGAGGGGTCAAGATCAGCGGTCAGTCTGACCGCCTGATTCAGCCGGGGCAGAGCGAGCAGGTCGTCATCAGCATGGCGACGGGGCAGAAGCGCGGCAAGCTGAACCGCATTATCGCCGTCACGACCAACGACCGTAGCAGCCAGACGGTCAACCTGGAGTGCGAAGCCGAGATCCTCAGTGCGCTGAAGTGCGACCCGGAGAGCGTCAACTTCGGGCAGATCAAGCGCAGCGACACCCGCGCCGAGAAGACGGTAAAGATCACGCGCGGCAACGGCGGGCCGATCAAGCCCAAGGTCGTCTCCAGCGGCAATCCCCAGGTCACGGCGGACCTGCGCGAGATCGAGCCCGGCGAGAGCTACGAGCTGGCGATTGTCACCGAGCCGCCGTGGCCCAACGGAATGCTTCGGGCGAATGTGCAGATCGAGACGGGGGTCGAGCAAGCGCCGACCGAGAGCATTATGGTCTTCGCGAACGTGATGCCGCGGGTCCAGGCTAGCCCACAGCGCTTCACGATCCGCCCCGACTCGACGAACGATTCGAAGGTGGTGGCGCGGCTAAACTGGGACGACGACCACCCGGGCAAGATCACCGAAGTCACGGTGAACGACTCGACGCTGAGTGTAGAGGTTGAGGAGCAGAACAACCAGCAGGTGATCGTGCTCGATGTGCCCGCGGGCTACAGCCCCGCGAAGAACGCGGGCACGCAGGTCAGCGTGAAGACGGACGACCCGGCCGTTCCTGCGATCCAGATCCCGGTGTTTGTGATGGCTACGCGGGTGGTCGGGCCCGCCGGGCCGACCACCGCACCGACTGGCGAACCGGATCGGGCCAGAGTGAATCCGGCCATGCTGCGCGCCCGCGCCAAGGATATTGAGACAACGCCCACACCCAGCGCGACGTCGAGACCGGTGGGCAGCGAACCGCCAAAGTAGCGGATCGGCCATTGGCCGCGTACGCAGGTAATCCCGACGGCGCCCAGGCAACCGGGCGGCCGTGCTCGTTTGTGCGGGGTTTCCTCCGGGAACGGCGCGCTCGTACGGCAGAGCCGTAGCGAACGACGAGGGGCATCTGACGGGGGGTCGTTGTTGCACCGCGGGCGTGGGCCACCGGCCTGAAGCGCACGGACCGGAGTGCGGGGGGGGTGCCCTTTCAGCATGCACCCGACGACGCACCGGAGGCCGGCTCACCCCCGCCGTCTAGCCGGGTTTGTGCCGCGCGCAACTCGTTCTCGGCCAGCATCCGCTGGGCACCCGGCGGCAACAGCTCGAGCGTCTGGCGCAGATGCACCGCAGCGCGCCCGCACGCCTGCAAGTACCGGCTGTAGATCAGCCCGAGGAACAGGTGCACCTGAGCGACGTCGGCCGAGCCGGGGTACGCCGCCAGATAGGCCTCGTAGGCCCGGGCGGCGGCCTGATACTGCCGCGTCTGCGCCAGGCAGTTTGCGATCTCGAGCTGTTGCGGCCGCGCGAGCACCTGGTGCTCGTCGAGCTCCAGCAGGCGCAGGTACGAGGTCACGGCGGCCGACACGTCGCGCGCGGCGCAGTGCGCCGCGATCTCCTCCCGCAACTGCTCGACCGGTGTGAGCGGCACGGTGGCCAGCGGGTGCGAGTCGAGCTCTTCGACGACGACCGGCCGCGCCATCAGGGGCGGACCGCCGCCAACGCCGACCAGGCCGCTCCGTCGTCGCCAGCGGTCCCAGAGCGCGACCATGTCGAACTGGTTCCGGGGCAGCACGCGCGCTGCCAGCAGCCCCATCGCCACCGTGAACCCGAACGCATACCCCCCGAGGTGCGCCGAGTACGCCACGTTGGATGCCGCCCCTTGACCTCCGAGTCCCGGAGCGACGAGGGTGTCCCACAGGATGATCTTGAACACGATCAGGATGAGGGCCGGCACCTGAAACGTGAACACGAAGAACATCCACCAGAGCATGGTGATGTGCACGCGGGGGAAGAGCGCCAGGAACGCGGTCGTCACCGCGGCAATCGCCCCCGACGCGCCCACCAGCGGGTTGTCCGCGCTCAACGTGAACGTAAACCCCGCAAAGATCCCGCCGGCCAGGTAGAACAGCCCATAGCCGACGCTGCCCATCCGGTCGCATACCGGGTTGCCGAAGATCCACAGGAACAACATGTTCCCGATCAGGTGCCAGAGATCCCCGTGCAGGAACTGGTACGTCACGTACTGCGCCAGGCTGGGGCGCACCGCGTCGAGCGCGTAGAGCGCCTTTAACTGGGCGCCCGTCGATCCGCCGACGTAATCGGTAAACACGAACACCAGTACGTTGATCGCGATCAGCACCCAGTTGGCCACGGGCGCGTGACGCGGGCGAAACTCGGTCCCAATCGGGATCAGCGGCATGCTCTGGTCTTCATCCCGACGCTGCTCGCGCCGCAGCGCTCTTCGCCGCCTCCAGCAGTCTCGCGGACGCCTCCGGCGACAGCGACGCCGGGCGGCTGGTGCGGAGTCGCTCTAGCATAGCCGGACCGCCGGCCACCAGCACGCGACCGAACACGTCCCAGCCTGGAGTCCCCGAATCGAGCAGCCGGGTGTCGCCCAAGTCCAGCCCGGCTGGCCAGCCACTATCCCAGCGTCCGCGCCGCGCATCGAGGCTGCCCAGCACCGTGTACGCCAGCGCCCGGACCCAGGCCGGCTGCTCCGTTGCCTCCCGCCAGAGCGCGAGCTGCGCGCGGACCGTCTGATCATTGTCTTCCGCGACCAGCACCAGGCCGGCCGCGAGCGCCGGGTAGTCCGGCCGCCGCTGCCCGGGATGCAGCAACTCGTGAACCCGCGGCGTGCACCCCAACCCGGCGGCCTGCCAGCGGTCGAGCACCGGTCGCACTTCCGCCCAACCCCGCTGGAGCTCGCTCAGCAGGTCCCGCTCCAGCAGCCGCTCCGCGGTCACGGCCCGATAGACCAGCTTCGGCGGCTCCGGATACGGCCGCGGGAGCGCCGGCGCCACTCCGGGGTGCGCCCATTGCAGGGCGGCGGCGATCTCGTCCTCTGTCACGTCCAGCGGGTGCGCGCGCGCCGCGGGGCCGAAGAGCTGTCCTCGCAACCGGGCGATCGTCCACGTCAGCCGTTGCTGATCCGCCGCGCTGCACTCCGCGAGCACTGCCCCAAGGCCGTCCGCGATCTGGCGGCACAGCGTCTTGTATTGTGGGCCGCGCTGTTCGAGCACCAGGCCGGCGGCGGCCCGCGCGGCGGGGGGGCCACGCGTCGCGATCATCTTCATGACGTCGCGCGGCTGCCGCACGTCTTCGGGCTTGAACTCCAGCGTCTTTTC
Organism: uncultured Planctomycetales bacterium; assembly: GCA_964638325.1. Classification (GTDB taxonomy): domain Bacteria; phylum Planctomycetota; class Phycisphaerae; order UBA1845; family Fen-1342; genus JALHJL01. The sequence goes on along the minus strand of CAZWYT010000062.1, from coordinate 6,269 downwards.
GGCGGGGCTGGCCAGGTCGAAAAGCTCGTCGGCCAACCGATCGCCGCGCGCCTGCCCGAGCCAATTCCAGCTTTTCCAATACGCGGCGGCGAGATGGTCGAAAACCGAGCTGTCCGTGCGCTGCCCCAGGGCGCCCAGACCCTCGGCGCACCGCGCCAGGTCGGCCGTCGCCTGACGCAGCGCCAACCGTACTCCCGGCTGTGCCTCCATCTGCGCAACCCGCGCGACGCGACTGAGCAGCAGCATCCGCCGGAGCCTCTCCAACCACGCACTTTCCAGCTCCGGCGCCGCACTGGCATCCCCCAGGATGGCCCGCGCCCGGAGCGCCGCCTCGTGCAGGGCCCGCTGCCGCCCGCAGCGCTGTAGGAGCTTAAGCCACTCCGGGACCGCCGGCGGGCTCGCGCGGCCATGCCGCGCCAACAGATCGATCGCGGCGATCTGATTCCAGCGTAGTTGTGGGTCGTCGGCCGGCGACGCGAGCGAAGCGGCCAGCGCCGCCGTGACGGCCGGTGCGACTCGCAGCTCGACCCCGCTCAGTTGTCTCAGAGCTTCGCTGCGCTCCCCCGCGCTTCGGGAACCGAGAAGCTGCTGGGCAAGCTCGGCGGCCGGCAGTGTCTTCGGGGCTACCGGGACGAAAGGTGTCGTGCCCGGCTGCGCGCGGATGAGGTACACCTGAATCGCGACCAGGACCGCGAGCATGACGCCCGCGGCCGCCAAGCCGGCGATCACCCAGAAGCGCCACGAGAGCAGCCGCAGCCGCCGCCGCCATGCCAGCCGCCGCCCCGTCGCCAGGTCCGTGTGACACCTTGGGCAATAGGTCATCGTGGGCGCGACTTCACCGCCACAGCGCGGGCAAGCGGGCCGCGCCGGACCTTGCGTGGCCGGAGCGTTGCTGACCACGCGCGGCGGGAGCGGCACGTTGAAGGTCTGTCCGCAGGCCGGACACAGTTTCGTCTGGCCCGCCGTCTCGTTAGCGGCCACGAGCACGCGAAAACAGTGCGGACAACGGATCTTCAGTGGCATGAACGGCTCGCTTCCCGGAGGGCCCGCCGGCACGCAGACCCGGCACACGTTGTAGTTTCCGGCGGCGCAGGCGGCAAGCCCGCGCGGCGGACCGGCGCGGGGCAGAGTCCCCTCAGCTTACTACATTACGGCCGCCCTTTCTGCTATCGTCCGTGCATGCACAAGCCCGTCCGCCGGAACCGTCCGCCGCGCCCCGGCCCGTCGCCCGCCCGCGGCTGGGACCATGTCGCCGCGTGGTACGATCAGCTCGTCGGCGACGAGGGCTCCGACTATCACCGCCACGTGATTCTACCGGCGGCGCTGCGGTTGCTCGATCCGCAGCCGGGCGAGCGCGTCCTCGATCTGTGCTGCGGGCAGGGTGTGCTGGCACGGCTGCTGCTCGAACGCGCAGTCGGCTTCGTGCTGGCCGTCGATGCGAGCCCGAAGCTCATTGCCGCCGCCAAGACCCGCGGCCCGCGGGACCCGCGCGTCCGCTACGTGGTCCGCGACGCCCGACGGTTAAATCACCTCGCCGACGGTAGCTTCGACGCGGCGGCGCTCGTCATGGCGGTGCAGGATTTGGAGGAGATTGAGCCGGTTTTTGCCGGCCTGGGGCGGGCGCTGCACCCCCGCGGCCGGACGGCGGTCATCATGATGCACCCGTGCTTTCGCATCCCGCGGCAGTCGGAATGGGGCTGGGACGTGGCGAAGCGAACGCAGTATCGCCGCGTGGACCGCTATGCGACGCCGCTGACGATCCCGATCGCGACGCATCCCGGCGCCGCCCCGGGTCAGCAGACGTTTTTCTATCACCGCCCGCTCGCGGATTACCTCAACGCCCTCGGCCGCGCCGGGCTCGCCGTCGTTGCCGGCGAGGAGCCGCTTACGCACCGCCAATCGCAGCCCGGTGGCCACAGCCGCGGCGAGCACCGCGCGGCGCTGGAGTTTCCGGTCTTTCTGGCGTTAAAGGCCGTCAGGCTGTAATGCTGGTCTCGTGGTTGCTCGGCGAACGTCCCGACGGGAAACGTAGCGGCTGGGCTCTGTACCGGTCGCAGCAGGCGAGCGCCCTGGTCAACGCGCCTCACCCGCATCAACGCTGGCCGTTGCGTTCATCTCTCATTCTGCCAGCAGTACGCCACTTTCGATCAGGAACGCCCGCACATTCTCCCAGTCGTTGTAGAAGTCGTCGTGCCCGCAAGGCAGCTCCGTGTAGCGCGACTCCGGCACGAGCGCGTGCAGCCGGCGGCCGTGCGCAACCGGGATGGTGTGGTCGCGCCATCCATGAAAGATGGCGATTGGCACGGGGAGCGTTGGCAGCACGCGGTCTGTCGCAAACGGGTTTCGGCAAAGAAAACCCGGCAGCCCATACTCGTGCGCCAGCGCCGCCATGCTCGTGAACGTGCACTCCAGGACCAGGGCGGCGGGCCGGCGCTGCTGGGCGAGGGCTGTCGCGACCGCGCCGCCGAGCGACGCGCCCTGGAAGACGATCCGCTGCGGATCGACCTCCGGCCGGGCCGCGAGCCAGTCGTAGAACCGTACCGCGTCGCCGGCGATCGCCGCCTCCGACGGCTGGCGGCGGGGCCTGCGGTGGAACGGCCTTTGCGATGATTGGTCTGATACTGATCGGGCTGGCGCGTACCGGACGCGCGACGCCGCACGCTCGTTGAACCTCCGCCCTGCACGTGCACGAACCGGCGGCGCGGGCCGGCTACAGCGCGCGGCCACAGGCTTGGGCTAACGGCTTGAGGTCGGTCATCAAGCGCCGGAACTGCGGTAGATCCAGCGCTTGGGGAGCGTCACTCCACGCCCGCTCGGGCGACGGGTGCACTTCGATCAGCAGGCCATCGGCACCGCAGGCGATGGCGGCGCTCGACATCGGCGGCACGAGATGCGCCCGGCCGGTGCCATGCGAAGGATCGACGATAATGGGCAGCCGGCTGATCCGCTTCACTTCCGGCACGATGGCCAGGGCCAGCGTATTGCGCACGTACTCCTCATGCGTGCGTATGCCGCGCTCGCACAAAATCACGTTCGGGTTCCCCGCCGCAATGACGTACTCGGCCGCGAGCAGGAACTCCTCCAGCGTCGCCGACCACCCCCGCTTGAGCAGCACCGGCTTACTCTGCCGCCCCACCGCGTTCAGCAGCGGCGTGTTGTGCATGTTGCGGGAACCGACCTGGAGCACGTCGGCGTACGGCCGCACGCGCTGCACGTGCTCGGGGCACATCACTTCGGTGACCACCGCCAGCCCGGTCTTCTCCCGCGCGCGGGCCAGCATTTCGAGCCCGCGCTCCTCGTGGCCCTGAAACGTGTACGGCGAGCTGCGGGGCTTGAACGCGCCGCCGCGCAGGGCAACGGCGCCAGCCTCCGCCACCGCACCGGCGATGTCCATCAGCCGGTCCTCGCATTCCACGCTGCACGGGCCGGCGATGACGGCGAGTCGCGGCCCGCCGACGACGGCGTGCGCTCCCAGCGGCACCTCGCGCGTTCGCTCGTCGGGCTTCCGACCGACGGCCAGAACGGGCGTCGGCCGCTCCAGGACTTGGTCGACCATGGGCATGACCGCCAGGCGGGCGCGATCCAACCGCTCCCCGACCTCCAAGAGCTCGATCACGCTGCGGTCGGTCCCCTGAATGACGTGGCTGCGTGCCCCCATCTCGTGCAAGGCGCGCACGACGTGGCCAATCTGCTCGCGGGAACTGCTTGGGTTCATCACCACGATCATGACCCGCAACTCTCGCCGCCAGCCTCAGCCAGGCCGGCCGGACAGCCACTCCGCCGGGCTCTCGATCGGCGTCTTCTTCACGCGCGTTCTTTCCGCCACGATCATCCCGTGACCCTTTCCGGCCGCTCGGCAGCCGTGCGGCCACACCCGATCAATGCTGAGATCAGCCGGTTCAGTATAGCCGCAAACCTGGCTCCTGCTAATCCATGCGGCCCGCATGCAAAAGCCCACCCTACCGGCGCTTGTAGACCCACTTTGACCGATCTATCCTTATATGGACGAGTGCTGTTCTCGCCCGGCAGGCACGCGGGGCCGTTCCGGCCCCGCGAAGGAGCACGCATGCAACACGGATTGCCCGACTCGATCGTCCCGCTGTTGGAGAAGATGGGCGAGTTGCAGGCCAGCGACCTGCATCTCAAGACCGGTACTCCGCCGACCTATCGCGTCGCCGGCGAGCTGCGGCGGACCAACCTGCCGCCCATCCAGGTCAACTCGCGCCTGATCGAGAAGCTGATGGAGCCGCTCATCCCCAAGAACCGCCGGGTGATCTACGAGGAGAAGGGCGGCCTCGACTTTGCCTACAACCTGCCCAGCGGTGACCGGTTCCGCATCAACATCCTGCGCTCGTGCGACCAGATGCACGCGGCGATCCGGCGGGTCAAAGGCACGATCCCGAACTTCGATGAGCTGCGCCTGCCGCCGATCTACCAGAAGCTGACCGAGAACTCGATCGAGGGCCTCATCATCGTCTGCGGCGTGACCGGTTGCGGCAAGAGCACCACGCAGGCCGCCATGATCGACCACATCAACGAGACGCAGGCGGTCAACATCATCAGTATCGAGGATCCGATCGAGTACAGTTTCACGTCGAAGAAGTCCATCGTGAGCCAGCGGGAGCTCGGGCTCGACGTGCAGAGCTTTGCCGACGCGCTGCGCGGGGCCGTGCGCCAGGACCCGGACGTGGTCTTCATCGGCGAGATGCGCGACCGGGAGACGCTGGCCGCCGCGCTGCAGGCCGCCGAGACCGGGCACCTGGTGTTCTGCACGCTGCACACTGCGGACACCATGCAATCGCTGACGCGCATGCTCGAGTTCTTCCCGCCCGACCAGCACGAGTTCATCCGCAGCTCGCTGGCGAACGGCCTGCGGGCGATTCTCGCCCAGCGGCTCTTGCCGGCCATCGATCCCAAGATTGGCCGCGTGCCGACGTGCGAGGTGCTGATCGGCGAAGGGATCGTCAGGGAGAAGATCCGCGAGGGTGCGGATACCGACCTGCCCGAGGTCATCCTCGGCAGCCGCGAGGCCGGGATGCAGAACTTCACCCAGTCGCTGGCCGACCTCGTTGAGCAGGGGCTGGTGTACCACGACGTGGCGATGGAGAACGCCCCCAACCGCGAGGCCCTCAAGGGCATGCTCCAGGGCATTAAGATGTCGGCCCAGACGCTCGTGCACCGCGTGAAGCGCAGCGGGACGAGCTGACCGAAAGATGCGGCTTAAGTTAATGCCATTCGTGGCTGTCCCTATTTGTTGTAGCCTAGCCTGCCCACTTCGGTCGCGTCAGCCCAGCCTACCTACTCAGGAATTCTACTGAGGAGGCTCGAAGGGGGTGCCGCACTCTGGACATCGCGTCGCCCGAATCCCGCGCAGGTCGTAGGCACACTTAGGGCAGGTCGGTTCGCCATGGTTGGATAGATGTTCGGCTGCGGCTCGCCGAAAAGTCGGTAATTGAATACGGAACATTATGTAGATTAAGCCCAGGAAACTAAGCGCAAACACTGCCGCGTACGTGAGCAACCCGGACAACAGTCCCAGCCACGGGGCTTCGAAGTACTTGATGAAGCACATCCAGCCGACCGCCCATACGGTCAGCGCCGTCAAGATAAGAAGTTCCTTCCGGCGCCCCGGGGCCCCAGCAGCAGAACGGATGACTGCTTCTTGTTCGTCTCTTCGTAATCGTGCGAATTCTGGCATGGCCCGCCGCGCGAACAGCCGGTAGAGCCGGATAGTGATTCGAAGTGCCGCCATAGCTATACCTCGCTTCCCTGCTCGCGCCAGAGGCGGGCTCACACCGCTAGCTGCGACCTGGGCAATCTCTGCAGCAGGCAAGGATCTCGCCACCTCTAGAGCCACCATGGCCAGAAACTTGTTCCCGGCGGGACCCAAGGAGGTGGGTCGCTTTCACCGATCTCCTCGCCCAACGCGCCCAGTTCGTCAGCGCCCCACAAGCAAGTCCCGGTCATGCCGACGCAGCCGCCAACGAGCCCTAGGATTGTCGGCGGAACCAAGATCGCAATGGAAACCACAACCGCGACAACGCCAACGCCCTTGACCCATTCTGGAATCAGTCCCTGAGGGTCAACCAAGTGAATCGGCCTGTTCCGCACGTACGCATAGCCGTTCAACCCAGCCCGTAGCTCAATCGGATCCCGCTGGATGAACCGGCCGATCCCCGGCTGGTACCAGCGCTCGCCGACATGCGTCAGCGTAATCGGCGGCAGGTCTTCGTTGGCGCCCCACAGGAAGAACATGCCCGACTCGTAGC
>CAZWYT010000061.1:0-27098 GCA_964638325.1 uncultured Planctomycetales bacterium | reverse complement strand
GACACCGGGAACCGCCCCTGCGCATTATTCTCGCCGGAAAGTGGGGATGACTCAGAAAAGGGCGGCCGGGCTCTGTCCCGGCCGGCGGCGCGCCGCCCGCGCTAGGATTCGCTCTGGTCAGGCCTACCGACGCCGGAAGAATATGCCATCAACCTGCAGCAACTGGCCGGTGCGCTCATCCGCGAAGCCCGGCTCCAGCGACATGAGCGTGAAGCCGTGTCGCCGCATGAGCTCCAGCAGCTCAGGAAGCAACGCCTGTCCATCATAAAGGGGGACGAGCGATAGCTCCATTTGGACACCGACGATGCGCGGCATCACGCCCGCCGCACCAGCAAGAACCTCGCGCTCCGCGCCCTGCACGTCGATCTTCAGGTAGATGCTCCGCGCCTCCCCCCGAACCTCATCCAACACCGAATCCACACGCCGCATCGGTACCTCCTCGGTACCGACGTACGCCGAGTGCGGTGCGGCTTCCAGGTGGGTTGGGAGCATGTCGCGGACGGAGCTACTGTGGGAGTTCGCCGCCACGTTCAGGGTTGCACGCCCGTCCCGATCCCCCAGGGCTAGATGGATGAGCTCCCACAGCGGGTCGGCCGCGGCGCTTTGGCGTAGCTTGGCGAACGAGTCTGGCAGCGGCTCAAACGACACAACGCGCCCCGCATAGCCGTACCGCCGCAGCTTCTGCACGTACTCGCCCGTGTCCGCGCCAACGTCCAGAATCAGATCGACCTTGAAATGGCGCAGGAGCTTCAGGCGGCGGTGGAAGGCGGCCGACGGGTATTCGACAAGATCATACCCACGCTGCCGCGCGAGCTGCCGGACCAGCAGCCTCACGGGTTTTTTCCAACTCACCGCGCACGCCCTTCCCGGCCGGCGCCGTCCGGCGACGACTGGCGCAGCCACGTGAAGATGCGGTCGACAATCGATCCCCGGCGGAACCACTGCTCGGTGGCCTGGCGTGCCTGGCGACTCAATGTCTGGCCGGCACCGGTGTCCCGCACGACCGCGTTCATGCACGCCGCCAATGTCCCGGCGCGGGTGCGGTCGTAGAGCAGGCCGCCGCCTTCGCGAGACACGACCTCGGCAAAGCCGGCGTACACCTCCGGGGGCGCGTGCGCGGGGACGAGCACCGGCCGGCCGCGACACATCGCTTCCTGGAGCGCATTGGGAAACGTGTCGTAGAAGCTGGTCGAGAGGACGCAATCGGCGGCGGCGTACCAGGGCTCCATGTCCGCTTGCGGTCCGACGACATGGACGCGGTGGGCGACGCCCAGATCGCTCGCAAGCTGCACGAGCGACCCGCGCTGCGGACCGTCTCCGACGATCACCAACCGCGCACGTTGGCCCGTCAGCGGCAGCTCGCGCACCGCCCAGTCGAAGGCCTTATTCAGGTCGCACCGGCCCACGAGCAGGAACACCACCGCGTCGTCATCGATCTTCAGCGCACGCCGCCGCTCGAGCCGCAGCTCCGCCGACACGTCGCACGGCTCGTAGCCCTCGGGACAAATGTGGACGCGACCGCGCGCCGCCGGATGAAACGCCAGCACTTCCTGGCGGGCCAGCTCGGTCGGAGCGAAAGTCAGGTCCGCGTGGGCGAGGGCCAAGTGCTCGGCGCGACCGATCCCCATGAAGTTCAGCCGCGTCCAGACCGTCGGCGGCCGGCGGCGCGGCCACGTGAACGGCAGACAGTTGTGCAGGATGCATGGCAGCCGGTAGAAGACCGGCACATCGGGCCAGACCTGCTTGGCCGCGATCACCCAGTACGGGCTGAGGCCGAGAAAGGCGGTGCGTGGCGGCGGTAAACCGCGCAATCGGAGTGCAAGCTGCCGGCTCGCCCGCCAGCTTTGCACGCGCCACAGCAGCGGCTCCCGTGCGAGGCGGATGTTGAAGCCGGCTGCGTCGGGTCGGACCGCCCATGGATCTTCCGCGCGCGCGGTCGCCCCGAGCAGTAGGGTGCTCACACCGCGCCGCCGGCTCGCCGCCAGGACCGCCGTAGCCGAGGTCAGCGCACCACCCCAACCGCGCATGTCGGAAAAACAGCCGAGATAGAGGTCGCGCGGCGAGATTTGAATGCGGGCTCGCATGGGGCTCGGTCGTCGCTGGTGGGCGTACACGCCGCTGTGCGTCCTATCGGTCGGATCAGACGGACAGCGGCGCACAGCGGCGGCGCGTCCGATAAACGGGCGCCCCGCTGCTGGCGACCCGCGAGGCTGCGGTGAACACAGGTTCTGGCGGCTAGAGCGGTTTCGCTTTGGGCGAAAAAAGGTGTCAGGAACCTTTTGTGCCCAGCACCCAAAGGGCCGCTCCGCGGCAAAAGGTTCCTGACACCTTTTTTCGCCCGACACGGCATAGAATGCCGCGTTTGCGGTTCACCTGGGACCTCGATGGCGACGCCCCCCACGCTTTCGTCCGCAGCTCGGCAACCTCACGAGCCATCGGGCGCCACGGCCACGCCATCAGGTGTACCCCCCGCCGTGGTCCGCACCAGTCTGCGCAACTCGATCAACGACGCAGTGGCGTGGTCGGTCATGCAGGGCGCCGGCACGTACTACGTCACGCCGTTCATCATCCTCGGCGGCAAAGGGCTGCTCTATGTGGCCGCGTTCGGGGGCCTGCCGGTCTTCGTGGGGGCGGTCGTGCAGTGGCTGGCGGCGAACGTCACCGACGCCGCGGGCCGCCGAAACGGCATCATCATCGGCAGTGCCTTCTTTCAGGCACTCGTATGGGTCCCGATGTGCGTCGCCATCTTTCTGCCCTTCGACCAGATCGGCTACTTAATCATGCTGGTGGCCTACCTGGCCAACGTCGCGCTGGCGAACTTCGGCGTGCCGGCGTGGCAAAGCCTGATGGGCGACCTCGTGCCACCCGCGCGGCGCGGCCGGTACTTCGGCCTGCGCAACACGGTGTCGGGCCTGGTGTTTGTGGCCGCGTTTTTCGCTGCCGGCGGTTGGCTCACGTTATGCGAGCGGCACGACCAACTCGCCCGGCTGGGCCTCAGCGGACGGGACTTCGGTTTCCTCGTCCTGTTCGCCACGGCCGGAGCTGCACGGTTCGTGTCCTCCTGGTTTCTCAGCCGTGTTCACGAGCCTCCGTACCGCTTAGAGCACACGGATCGTTTTTCGCTATGGGAGTTCATCCGGCGCGCTCCACGGGCGCACTTCGGCCGCTTCGTTTTCTACTGCATGCTCATCAATGTCGGCGTTGGCTCCGTCACGCCGTTCCTCCCGTGGTTCTGGCTTGACCAGCGCGGGTACTCGCCGGCGGCGTTTGCCGCGATCATGACGGCGAACCTGCTGGCCGGCGTGCTGAGCCAACCGGGATGGGGCCGCCTGGTCGATCGCATCGGCAGCAAGCGCGTGCTCGGCATCGGGGGAACAGGCATGGTCTTGTCACCCCTTCTGCTCCTGGCCTGCGACAGCTTCTGGAGCTTCGCCGCGATCATGGCCTATGACGGCATCGTGTACGCCGCGTTCACGAGCGCGATGGCTACGTATCTCTACGACGTCGTCACACCGCCGAAGCGGGCGCGCTGTGCGGCCTACAACAACCTGTTCATCGGGGTGGGCACGTTGATCGGGAGCTTCGGGTGCGCCCTGCTCGGGCAGTTCGGCCCATTGCCGCTGCACGTCGCGGGGGTGGCCATCACGCAGCCGTTCGCGCTGATGCTGATCGCGTCCGCCATCGTGCGCCTGTTGGCCAACCTGCTGCTGCTGGGCTCGTTCGAGGAGTTCCGGCTGCGACGCCCAGCGTTTGAGTAGCCGGAAACAAATGGCCCGTGCGCGCTCCCGACCCATCTTTCTCCCAGGGCGCTGACAGCGCTGTACCCGTCTGAACTTGTCGCTTGCGGCTCGAGCGTGACACCGAGTATGGTTTCCTGCCTATAGCTCCCTAGACTGGCCGACACGGGTCGGACATGCAGATGCGAGCAAAGGAGACAACATGAGCGCGGCTCGATTGAGCTTGGTGAGTCTGGCGGCGATGGTCATCCTGGCGGTGCCGGTCCTGGCGACCGACCTGGGTGACGCTGCACCCCCGCTGAAGGTCGAGAAGTGGGTCAAGGGCGGCCCCATCGATCTGAAGGGCGGAAAGGACAAGAACGTCTACGTGGTCGAGTTCTGGGCGACGTGGTGCGGTCCGTGCCGGCGGAGCATCCCGCAGTTGACCGAGCTCCAGAAGAAGTACAAGGACAAGGGCGTCGTGGTCGTCGGCGTCAGCGTCGACAGCGAGAAGACGCGCGGCAACGTCAAGTCCTTTGTCGAAGACATGGGGGACAAGATGGACTACGCCGTCGCGCTCGACGACGGCGAGCGCACGACAGAGAAGGCGTACATGGACGCGTTTGTCTTCGATGGGATTCCCAACAGCTTCATCATCGACAAGGGCGGCAAGATCGCGTGGGCCGGCGAGGGCTTCCCCGCCCCCGGCTTCGACGAAGCGCTCGACCAGGTTCTCGCCGGCAAGTATGACCTGAAGGCCGCACAGAAGGCGGACAAGGAACGCCGCGTGGTCGCCGAGAAACAACGCAAGGCCAGAGAGCTCATGACCGAGTATTTCGATCGGGTCAAATCCAGTGAGAAGCCAGAAGGCGCCGACAAGCTCGGCAAGGACGCGCTCGAGGCCCTGGGCAAGGACCCGATGCTGCTGAACGATTTCGCCTGGCGCATCCTGACGGACGAAGAGGTCAAGTTCCGCGACCTGAAGTTTGCCTTGCAGGTGGCCAAGGCCGCGTACGATGCCTGCGAGGGCAAGGAGGCCGCGATCGTCGATACGTACGCGCGGGCCCTCTTCGACAATGGGCAGAAGAAAGAGGCCATCGAGTATCAGAAGAAGGCCGTCCAGCTCGCCGGCGACGACGAAGCCATGCGCGAGGAACTGCAGGGTACGCTCAAGAAGTACGAGGAAGCCGCCGGCAAGTAGGACTCAGCCACGTCGCCGCGTAGCGTCGGCCCATGTGACTCGTGTTACGGCACTGCGTCGAACAGCCCGCCGTCGCGCGGCGGACGGGTCTTGCGGCGCAAGCGCGGGTACGCGGCAAGCAGCTCCGCCGGCGCTTCGGGCGGCTGATGCTCCAGCATCGCCCGCAGCTCGAGGGCATTGACCGCCCCCTGCCCCCGATAGTGGTTGTTGGCAAAGACGTAGACGTTGTCGGCCTGCTCGCACAGGGCGTTGAGGCGCGTGGCCCACTCGCGCAACTCGTCCTCGCTGTATAGGTAGTTATAGCGCTCGTACGACGGCACGTCGTCCGCGAACCAGTTCTTCGCATTCCGCCCATGCAGGCGGACATACGCGTTGCGGCCGAAGACGTGCTGCGTGGGCCCGAGGCAGTCGCGCAGCCCCGGCTGGTCGATGTTGCAGTAGCCGCCAGATTGGCGCAAAGCCTCCAGCGCCTCGGGCTGAGCCCACGAGGCGTGGCGCACCTCGATGAACCGGTCAAAGCTCGCGAAGCGCTCGGCGAGCCGGCGCAGCCAGTCGACCGCGTCCGGGGTGTAACGGAACGACCACGGGAACTGGAGGAGCAATGGGCCCAGGCGGCCGGCCTCGCGAATGGGCTTGAGCCCGTCGATGAAAGCCTGCACGTCCTCTGCTGCGGGGAACTGGTCCCGCTGATGCGTGAAGATCTGTGTCAGCTTGAACGCAAAGCGGAAATCGGCGGGCACGAGTCGCGGCCACGCGGCCGTCATCCGCGGCGTCGGGATGCGGTAGAAGCTCGAGTTGACCTCGGTGGCGTTGAAGTAGCGCGCCAGATACGCCAGCGGCTTGAAGCCCCGCGGGCGGTCCAGGGGATACACGATCCCGGCCCAGTCCTCGTAGCTCCAACCAGAGGGGCCGATCCATAGCTTGGCGCGTTGGGGTGAGGTCATGGTGCCCGTGCCGCCTTTTGCGTCCGTCGCCACAGAATACCGCGCCGCCGGCTGTGATGCCCCAGCCGGCCCCCCGTGCGGCCCCTACCCCGATCCGCCTGCCGCGGATACGAGATGGGGCACCCACCCGCCGACCGCTACAATCCATGTCGCGTGTTTCGGTGCGACCCTGTAGGATGCTCGCCCCGGCGTGCGCCTGCGTGGATTACTGAGCTGGCCGCGGCTGATTGGAGGAACGACGTGACGACTCTCGCCCGACGCAGCAGACAGCGGACCATCCCCCTCTGCCTCGTTTCGGTCGTTGCACTCGGCCTGGGGCGCACCGCGGCCGCGCAGGAGAAGATTCCCGTCAAGAGCCTGGACGACCTGCCGCGGCACACCTACAAGCTCCCCGCCACGGCCACGGAGCTGCTGAAGTCCGACCAGCAGTTCGCGGCGCTGGCCCGGCAGGTGCGCGCCGACCTCGAAGCGGACCTCGCCAAGTACCAGATCGACGACCCTTCGACGCTCCAGCGCCTGCACGGCATCATCGTCAACCTCGATCTGCTTGAAGGGCGGTTTGAGGCGGTGCCCAAAGGCGTCGCCCTGCTGCGCGAGCTCGAGACCAAGGAGGCCAAGAAGCTCACGACCGGGCTCGTGGCGGAGGCGTACATCGCCGCCCGCAAGAAAGCCGCGGGCGACGAGGCACAATTCCACGCGGCGTTACGCGAGGATTTCCTGGGCCGGCTGCGTGTGCTGCCGTGGGACGTGGTGAGCGACGACCTCAAGCAGCGCAAGGGCTCGCTGGAGGTGCTCACCGAGGCCTTCTTGCTCGGCATGGTGCAAAGCAGCGTCGACCCCGTGATTGCGAAGACCGAGGGCAAGATCGGCAACGACATCGCCCAGGAACTCGTGAATCTGCGCTTCGTCCTCAAGCTGGCGCTGCCGCTCAAGGAGGACCTGCTGGCGGCCTACCAGGCCGTCATCGATGAGCACGCGACCGCCAAGAAAAGCATCTGGGCCGAGCGCGCCGTCACCCTGGGGGCCGACCAGAAACTGACGCCGGTCGTGGTCGGCATCTGGGATACCGGCGTGGACAGCGCCATGTTTGAGAAGCAGCTCTGGACGAATCCGAAGGAGAAGGCCGACGGCCAGGACAATGACCAGAACGGCTTTGTGGACGATGTGCACGGGATCGCCTTCGACGTGAAGTTCCAGCGCACGCCTGAAATGCTCCACCCACTGGACGGCATGAAACACGACGTGGCGGAGGTCGCGCGGCACATGAAGGGCTTCATGGACATCCAGGCCGCGATCGACAGCCCCGAGGCGGCCGCGGTTAAGAAGGTCATGGCCGAGCTCAAGGGTGACGAGGTCAAGAGCTTCATCGAGGACTTGTCGCTGTTCGGGAGCTATGCCCACGGCACGCACGTCGCCGGCCTCGCCATCGACAGCAACCCGTTCGCCCGCCTCCTCATCGCGCGGCTCACCTTCGACTACCACCTTATCCCCCAATGCCCCACGATGGAGTACTACCGCGCCGCCGCCGCCGGCTATCAAGCCACGGTGGACTACTTCAAGCAGAACGGTGTGCGCGTGGTCAACATGAGTTGGGGCGAGGACCGGGCCACGGTCGAGAGTGCGCTGGAGAAGAACGGCGTGGGGGCGACGGCCGAGGAGCGGGCGCAGATGGCCCGTGAGATGTACAAGGTCATGCGGGACGGATTGTATGCGGCCATCAAGAGCGCGCCCGACATCCTCTTCGTCGCCGCCGCAGGCAACGCGGACAACGACGTGGAGTTCGACGAGATGATCCCCTCGGGCTTTGATCTGCCGAACCTGCTGGTCGTGGGAGCGGTCGATCAGGCGGGCGAGCCGACGAGCTTCACGAGCTTCGGCAAGACGGTGCAGGTCTACGCCTGTGGTTTCGAGGTTGAAAGCTACGTCCCCGGCGGGCAGCGGATGAAGCTGTCGGGCACGTCGATGTCCTCGCCGAACGTGGCCAACCTGGCGGCCAAGCTGCTGGCGTTGGATTCGTCGCTGAAGCCGGCGCAGGTCATCGACGACATCAAGACCGGCGCCGACAAGGTAGAGGGCCGGCGACCCATGCTGCTGATCAATCCGAAGCAGACGGTGGCGCTGCTGAAGCGCTGATGAAGCGCCGCTGGGAGATGTAGCGGCCGACCCCCGTGTCGGCCGTCCTCGTAGCGGCCGGGCTCCGTACCGGCCGTCCCCGTAGCGTTGGCCCCCGTGGCCAACGTCGGGGCCCGCTGGTGCGAGAGTCCCTTTTCGCACCCCCGGCTCGGGAATCCCTTCCCGCGTTCCCGGCGTCCGCCGGGTGCGCAGTGACGCTCATCGCTTTTCGGGCTGAATGACTTCCCCGCATTCCGGACAGCGCCCGCTGACATTGCCGATAAGGTTGTAGCCGCAGCTCTGGCACTGCGGCCCGTCCACAAGCTGTAGCTGGCCCATGAGTACCGGCCACCAATACCACAGCAGCACGACCGCGGCGGCGGCCAGGCTGCCTAGCAGCCCTTGCGCGAGGAACCAACTCTCCGCGGCATCCGACCCCTGGAGAAACAGAGGAGGAGGAGGCTGCGTCAGTTCCAATGCCAGGTTGAGACCCCATGCCAACACCGCACCGGCCGTGGCGAGCCACAACCACGGGCGCCGCAGGAGTCCGCGGTGCACCAGGAGAAATCCGCCACAAAGCTGGATGGCGTGCGCCGCGCCTTCCAGGCCGTTGCGCGCGAAGCGGGAGACGATGATGGGGTTGTAACGCACGGTAAATAGAACGAGCCCAATCAGCAGCAGACCCATCGCGCCGCTACAGACCAGTACGATGCGCGTCACGCCCGCGGCCCAGCGCCACGAATGACTCTGGCTCGCAGGCCGCCGATAGCAGGCCAACGCCAGCGGTACGATCCCGGGAAGAACCGCGCGCACAACCATGTCGATTGCGCTGTAGACGATGCTCCGCGCAGGCAGGTACGGGGCGCGATAGAGAAGCCAGAAGGCATGAATCACCGCCATGGTCACGATGTACGCCGCCGTCAGTACGACCGCCCGGCGGACTGTGATCATGCGTCCCAGTGCCAGCGCCGCCAGCAACGGCGGTACAAAATGGCCCCAGGTCGCAAAAAACGAGCCACACAGGCAAGCGACGACGCCCAGCGCCCCTGCGGTTTGCGAGCCCCAGTTGATCGCCGCCTGCGTGCGCCAGAAGGGGTTCGCGGGATTCGCAAATGCGGGCAGCGCCAGGCCCAGCGCGGGCGGAACGCTGACCGCGAGCAGCACCCAGACGATCAGCGCGTCCACGCGCCGCGCATCGCCGGACGCCTGCGGATCAGGCATGTGTTGTTCCCCCGCTGGGCGCCGGCCTGACCTCCGTGCCGCATTCGGGGCAACGTCCGCTGACGTTGCCGGTGAGGTCGTAGCCGCACTTGCGGCAGTGGCCCGGTGGGACGCGTCGATCGCGCCACCACAGAAACGCAGTCGGGATACCAAGCACCAGAAAAGGTAGCCACAGCGGGACAACAACGTCGAAATCCGGCCAACCCCACCAGGCCCTCGGCCACCATTGCGGGCGCGAGAACTCGTCCAGAATTCGCTTGACCTCGGCGGCCGAGGCCTTGGGGATCTCCGGTTGTCTCAGAACCACCGGAGTCGTCACCGGTGTGTAACGCTCGACAGTCACCGCGCCCCGCCAAATGCCGAGTCCTACGCCACCCGGTAGGGCCAGGTTCCAGGAGCGGGGTGTTGCGCATGTGCACGCGAAGGCGACCGCAACAAGCAGGCACGCCAGCGTGCCACCCCGCTTGGCCAACCGCCACATTCTTGAATGACGCTCCATGCCCGCATTCTACCCGCCGGGACGGCAGGCCACCGGCGGTCCGCCGCGCGTCGATCACGCTCGCCAACACACGCGGCCCCACAGCCGCCCATGCCATGGGCGGGAGCGGCCGGCGCCCCGCCCGCGTCCCTCTGCCACGGCGACCGCAACTGCGACGGCCACATCGACTTCGGCGACATCAACGGCGATGGCACCTACGGGCAGGCGTCGTTTACGGCCATCAATCCACTCGTGGCGCTGCTCAGCGCGGGCTTGTCGCCCGCCAGAACCTGAAGTGAGGCCCCGCTGTGATCCAATGGACTGGAAGCCGACGCGAAAACGTACGCACTGAACGGCTTCAGCCGCCCGCGCTGAGCAGCGCCACAAACGGGTTGATGTCGCCGAAGTCAACCGTGCCGTCCCCGCTGATGTCGCCGTTCGCGTCGGGACAAAGCGGGTACACATCAGAATATGCCGTCGCGTTGCTCAGGCGCAGCACAAACGGATTGATGTCCCCAAAGTCCACGGTGCCGTCGCAGTTCAGATCGCCCACGCGCGGCGCACATTCATCCGGAACCCCGTCCGCGTCCGCATCCTCACTGGTGCCATTGAGAATATCGAGGTCATCGGGAACGCCGTTGCCGTTGCAGTCGGGGTCACATTCGTCGGGGATCCCGTTCCCGTTCGTATCCTGGCTGGTGCCATCCTGGAAATCGCAGGCGTCGGGTCGGATGTTGCCGTTGCAGTCCGGCTCGCCGTTGGCAACGTCATAGTCGTCGGGGCAACCGTTCTGATCGCAGTCCGGCTCGCATTCATCCGGGATGCCATCCCAGTCCATGTCCTGGCTGGTGCCGTTGGCGATATCACTCGCGTCGTCCACGCCGTTCTGGTTACAGTCGGCGGGCGGCACCGGTGCGCCAGGCACAAAGTTGAGGAACCTCTCGATCGCAGCCTCCGGCAGCCGTCCCGAAAACGTTCGGCTAAGCGCGTAGACCCCCGGAGCCCCATCGTTCCCCGCGGGGCTGGAGCCAATCCAGAGTGCGGTGGGCTGCACAGTCAGGGGCGGACCCGCCGCCGCCAACTCGGTCGTGCCGATCAGAACGCGAAAGTCAGTTCCGCTCGGCCCGCTGCGCACCGCGACGCGGCACGTCCAGCCGGGCCAGAACTGGGTCCTCAGACTGGCACACAGTTCGGTGACGTTGCCGGCCACAACTTCACGCAACCTGAAGCGCGCATCGTTCGGGTCAAACACGAGCTGGGCATAATGGTCCGTGTCTTGCACCCAGGCCTTCAGCGTGCGCGGCGCGGCGCGTGGATCGACACTGCCGAAATCCGGCCGTATACAGACGAAATCGGTCCACGCGGGAGGGAAAGCCAGGGGAAGCGTGAGCAGCTCGGGGGCGCGCGGCGTGCCTCCGAGCTGCCATGTCGATCCGGATTGCAGATCGGCAATCTGATACCCATCCACCCAGATCGTAGCGCTGGCGGCTGCGGTGCTGGCCATGATCACGAGCCGAATGGAGTTGCCGGGTTGCGTCACGGGCATTTCGACGTGCGTCAGCCCCCACTCGTCGCGGGCGCTTGTGAGCGTGATCGGCCCGCGCACGCCATTGGCCTCATCCAGCAGATACGCCAGCATGTGGAGTTCGTCACCCAGCGTGCGAACTTGACCGTCAAGGTAGCTACCGACCGGCAACGCCGTCGGGATCGGCGGCAGCTTGAGGGTCATCCAAACATCACCGCCGGGAATCGTCCAGCGCGCGGACGCCTGCCCGTGGAAGCTCCGGGCCGGGTCCCAGTCCAGGGTGGCAGGCGGCGTGACATCACATCCGGTCAACTCCGGCTCAAAGCTTGAGGTCTGGGTGCTGCCGATCCGGTTCTCGAAGCCGGGTTCGAGCCGCAGGCCGGTCAGGTTGGCTACCGCCGGCGGAGTGATGCGCAAGTATTTCAACGTTTCACGGGCGCGCCCGTGGATCATGCCCGCGAAGACGCCGACGAAATCATACCCTCCTCGCGTACCGGTATTCCCGCCCGCGATGAGCGCCCAATGTAATCCGTCCTGCGATACCCATAGCTCATCGAGCCCGGTAATGCCCGCGTAGATCACACCGGCGGCCTCGGCCATCGCGAGGATATCACCCGTTCGGGAGTAGTCGCCCTGGTAGCCATGCCAGGGCTGCAAGGGCCAGGTCCACAGGCCGGTGCTGGTGTCCAAGCGCTGCACGCCCACGGCGCCCGCGCCGTCATGCCCCCAATAAACCGCCCCCGGACGAGCGATCGCCTCCGTGGGCTGGTAAAAGTCGTGCACCAGCGTCCACGTCGCTCCGAGATCAACGCTGCACAGGATTCCCGGGGCCGTGTCGCCAACTGACTGGTAGATCCGCCCCGTGGTGGGATCCGCCACGATTTTGTGATTGTGATACCCGTTCTGCGGCGGCGGGTCGTAGACGACGGACCAGGTCGCACCGTCGTCCCAGGACCGGTAGATGCGGCGCGGGTTGTCGGGCTGGTTCTTATCCCCATACTCGCTGACGAAGATCGTCGTGCCCAGAGCGGCAAAGTTCCAGTGCATCGGATAGCAGTACGGCGGAAACTGCAGGACCGGGACGAAGGTCTGCCCCGCATCCGTGCTTCGGCACAGTTGTCCGTCGTCCAGCGCCACGAGCAGGGTGCCACTGGGCGTGCCGAATGCGCATTCCTGCGCGTGAAGTGGTTGCGGTAACTCCCCCCGGGCCTCGAAGGTCAGACCGTCCGTGCTCCCATAAATCCACATCCCGCCGACCGCGATGACCATGTCCGGCAACACCGCGATGGGCACCAGGTAATCGGGCAGCTCACTCACATCCAACCCGGCGCGCGTCGCAACGGCGATCGTCTCAAAGCGCGGCGCATCGGGTGGAAAAAGCGTGGCCTCCGAACCGTACGCTGTGCTGGTCCGCGCAAAGACAGCCGTCTGGCCAGTGGCCGCATCGGTCAGGCTGCCGGCGAGCGGCAGATCACTGAGCGATTGCTGGCCCAGCGCGGAGTTCTGGGCCGAAGTCCAGATCACAATCGCGCTAATCATGATTGCTCGCCAGTGCACGCGCACTGCTCCTCAGAAGTTCAGCGAAGAACTTGACGTCGGGCCGCATGCCCGGTCGGCCAGGTCGCCAGCCAGGGGGAAATCAGTGATCTTCTGCTGACGCGGCGCGCTCGTGGTGTTCGACTGCCACAACGCCAAACGCGCATAACTCTCACGCCGTGCCTCGCATTTCCCGGATTCCTCGTCCACTCAATTCGCCGCCTAGCTCCTGAACGGCCCGCAGACTGAGAGGGTCTGTTCACCACAATAAAAGGGCTTGGCAGGCGCGCTCAGCGGAGGGTTCCCGTTTGCCAAGCCCTTTATAGGCATTATAGGCAGGCCGGTCGCCCGACGGCAACCGACTATCGGCAGTCTGGCTTGCAAGCCCTCGTTTTCACCGGCTGATCCCGTGAATTCCTCGCGGTCGGGTCCCAAAAAGACAAGGCTGCGGCGCGGAGCAGCTTGCGGCGGCCCGTGGGTTCGTCGACGTCCGCGACGCGGCGGTGGCGGGCCCAGGGCGTTGTGTGCCCTCCAGCGCCGCTCATCGCTGGCATCCGCGTGGCCGTTCGATGAACGCTCTCACAAACGCAGCGGTCTCCAAGCCACGGGGAGAACGAGGTACACGCGTCCCCATCGGTCGCGGGTTATCGGACGCCCGGTCACCCACCTGCGAACTGCCTGGAGCCGGGCCAAACGCGGTGAAGTTGCTGAGGTGGCCTTTGCTGTGTCGTGGTGAACGGCAACCCCGCTCGTGCCGTCCGGACGGCTTCAGCACATTAGTCCTTATGAAAACGGGTGCAACGGCAGCCGGGCTCAGCGCGTCGTGGTCTAGCGGCGCCGCAGCCTGATAGGCCGTCTGGCCGTCGCCGCAAGCGCGCACGGCTTCGTTGGCCACACAACTTCAAGGACTGCACTCGACTCCGAACTCGGGCCCGCGCGGCCGCGGCATAATTAAAACGCGACGAGACTTGCCGCCGGCAAGATTCCGTGCTACTATGTAAGCATATGCTTACATGTAGCGCCCCCGCGGACATGCGCTCGCCAGCGGCGATCCCGGAACCGCGCGATGCCACGACGCAACCGCAACGACGAGAGAAGACGCGCGCTGCTCCCGATCATCGCGCGCACCTTCACCGAGCTCGGCTACCGCCGGACCACGACGGCGGAGCTGTCCAAACGCTGCCGCGTGCAGCAGAACATCCTCTACCGCCTGTGGGCGGACAAGAAGGCCATGTTTCTGGCCGCGGTCGATTATGTGTACGAGTTCTCGGAAGCGACCTGGCTACGCGTCTTGGAGACCGGACGCGGCAGTCCAGCTCGCCGCCTGCTCGAGTTCGAATCGGAACACCTCGGCGAATTCGGCCACTACCGCATCATTTTCACGGGCTTGGCCGAGACCGACGATGCGGACATTCGCGACGCCCTACGGCGGACGTTCGCGCGGTTTCAACGCTTCCTACTGGCCCAGATTGTCGCCCATCGCCGAAGCGGGGGGAGGCGGCTCCGGCCGTCGGCGGAATCGGCCGCCTGGGCGGCCGTTGGGCTCGGGACAGTCGCGAACATCGGGCGCGAACTGGGGCTGCTGGACGACGCCGATCGAGGCCGGCTGCTCGCCGAGGTCGGCCGGGTGCTGCTCGAAGGCGGCCCGGCCTGAAAGCGGCCGCGCAGGCATCTTTGTTTTTTGTCAGAGACGTAAGCACATGCTTACAGAAGAGGCCCGCAAACGGAGAAACATCATGACCAGCCCTGCATGGAACCCCCTCACGCTGAAGATCGCTCTGCCCACAGCGCTTCTGCTGTGGTCGGTAGCGACACCCCTGCTCGCGCAGCCCGGACCTGGCGCGGACGCGGCCCAGGCCCAGCGGCTCGCCGAGCTGAAGAAAGCCGGACCGCACGCCGCGCTCGTCCTCCTGCCCGTGCAGGTACTGGGTGAGCCCAGCCACAAGGTTGCCGAAGCGCTCGGTTTGGTGGCCGAGTCATACGGTATGGACAATCTCGACGCGCCCGAGGCGGAATTCGCCCCCCCAGCGGATACGCCCTGGGAGCAGGTGCCAGCCCGTTTGGGCGAGTTCCTAAAGCAGAACCGCCCGAAGGGCGACTACGTGCTCTATGCGCAATACCTGGGCGAGCCCAAGAGCGGCCCGACCGAAGTCCGCTTCGTCGTCCTGGATGCGGCGGGCCAAGCCGTGCTGGTCGATCGCCAGACGTCGAAGGACGCAGATTTCAAGCGCACGGCCGCTCGCGACCCGGACCCGATGGGCTGCTCGGTGCTGGTGGCCGACCGGCTGTTTTCCCAGCTCGGCTGGCCGAAGCGCAGCGGAGAGGCAAAGGAAGATGGGAAATTCGCGCGGCTGTGGGCCGAGGCGTCGGGAACGCCGAACGAAGCGGAGCGCGCTGAGTTGCAGCGGCGTGCCGCGAAGCTGAAGGCCGGACTGAAGACGGCGCGGATCGCAGTGTACCCCACCTGCATCGGCGACACGCGCAGCGCCGAAAGCGCGGCCCGGCTCGCGACCCTCGTCGCAAAACGCCTGGGCTGCCAGGCCGCCGCGGTGGACCAGCCCGCGACGATCCAGCTCCAGCCGTCCAGCAATGAGCAGAAACGACTGTGGGATCTGGCCCGGGCATTTCGCGATTACCTGCACGCCAATCCGCCCGAAGCCGAGTACGCCCTCGTGGCGGAGTACTACATTAATCCTGCGGGGGGACCGGTGGGCGCGGTGCACTTCGTCGTCTGCGAAAAGTCCGGGGACTGGGTCATGGTCGACTTCCAGAACAACCAGTGGGAGGACTTCCAGCGGATGGCGCCGAAGACGGTTGAGGACTGCGAGCGGCTGACGGTCGAGCGGCTGGTGGGCAAGCTCAAGTAGGAGGGCGCAGACTGTTGCTGCCACAACCCCTGTCAGAACGCACTTGAGCGTTGCGCGGAGCGACCGAGCGCGTCGTTGGCGTCGAGCCTGCCGGCCTGATTACCGCACGGTACCCGCCGAGGCCGGCGCAAGCCACTTTGCGCGGTCCTGTTCCGTTCACACGGAGCCAACACGAAGGCGGCGGGGCTTGGCTGGCGGCGCGGACGGTCAGGAGTATTCGAATCGCCCGCGTGTGCGAGGATTGCGGCTGACTGGAGTCGAACCGGCACGAGCTGATCGCCCCCAATGACTTGAGGACGTACCAACACAATAAGTCTCTTACTTCCGTAGGGTCTCGCTTCTCCGCCACTTAGGCGCAACCCCAACAGGGACAACGGTTCGACGATGGCGCGGCGGGCGCGACGCTGGGGCACGTTTCGCTAATCCGTGTGGGAGCTGTCGCCATGAAGCCACGGCTGATCGGGGGCGCCGTCGTGCTGGTCCTTGTGTTGGGCGGAGTCTGCTACGGCGTGTGGCGCCGGCTGAGGGTCAGGAGCTCCAGCGGCTGATCTTAAGGACGGTGCGGGTCAAATGCGGAGAAGCCGGCTATTTCTTCAGTTCCTGCTCCGCAGCCTGCAGCC
This sequence comes from uncultured Planctomycetales bacterium, assembly GCA_964638325.1. Lineage (GTDB taxonomy): Bacteria > Planctomycetota > Phycisphaerae > UBA1845 > Fen-1342 > JALHJL01. The sequence continues at coordinate 10,878 of CAZWYT010000061.1, read as the reverse complement.
CGGCCCGCGCGCTATCTGACTTGGGGTCCAACGTCAGCACCTGGCGGAAGCAGTCCGCCGCCTCGCTGAACATGCGCAACTGGCGGTAAACCTGGCCCAGCGCCAGCAAGTTGTAAGTGCTCCGTGGCTCGGCGCGTACCGCGGTCTCCAAGTTCTGGCGGGCTTCCTCCCAGCGCTGCAGGCGGCTCAGCACCGTGCCGAGCAGCGCGTGGGCGGTGGCATCGTCGGGTAGCTGGGTCAATACGCGATTGGTCTGTGCCAGCGCGTCGTCCCAGCGTTGCAGCGCCACCAGGGCCGACACGTATTGCAGGCGGATATGCGCGTCGTGCGGCGCCAGCGTCAGCGCAGTCTCCAGCAGCGCAGCGGCCTCAACGTACTTGCCCTGGCGGATCAGGACGACCGCCAGATCCGACCGCGGCGACGGCGCCTCCGGTAACGCCTGAATGACCTCCCACAGCGGCGCTTCGATCGCCGGCAACTTGCCTCCGCGCCACATGGCGTCCCGCGCCCGGCCATAGACGCCCAGGATCCGCGCATACGAATGCGGGTCCGGCTCCCGTGGCTCGAAGAGGTCGATCTCGCTGACGGCCCGCTCGTTCGGGTCGCGAACCGCGCCCAAGTAGCCCAGCGATTCCAGCCGGGCGCGGTCGGTACTCGACAGGCTGGCGGCCGAGTCGCCTACGAGCGGCGGCGGAGCCTCGGCCAACAGGGTCCGCAATTGCTCGCGCAGCGTTGCAGCCGGCTCGGGCTGCTCCGCCGACATGTCGTGCAACTCGCCGGGATCGGCCTCGACGTCGTACAGCCGCGGCTGGGCCGAGAGCACGTACTTCCAGCGCCCGGCGGTCAGCGCCCGCAGACGAGACAGCCGCAGGAGCGTATACACCTCAAACGCCTCGGTGTACGCCGACAGTTGCAGGTCTTGGGCCTGCCCGGTCAACAACGGCCGGAGACTGACGCCCTGCATTTCGCCACCTAGCGGCAACCCACTCATATCGAGGATGGTCGGGGCGACGTCCACCAGCCTGACCAGCCCCGTTACCTCGCGACCAGCCGGGACGCGCCCTGGGCAGCGCATGATGAGCGGCACGTGCACGGTCGTCTGGTACAGGAAATAACCGTGTTCATACTCATCGTGGTCATCCAGCCCTTCCCCATGATCGCCGGCGAGCACGACCAGTGTACTCTTCTCGATCGCGAGCTTGCGCAGCTCTGCCAGCACGCGGCCAACTTGCCCGTCCATGAACGCGATTTCATCCTCGTACGCCGCCGGCGACTCGCGGTCCGCCACACGCGGGGATTCATACGGATAGTGCGGGTCAAAAAAGTGCACCCACAAGAAGAACCGCTGTCGCGCGACATTGCGCAACAACGCCAGGGCATCGTTACAAACCTGGTCGCCCTTGCGCTCCGCCGAGTCCAGATTGGCGCTGATGCGCGCCGGCAGGACGCCCCGGTACACGTCGAATCCCTGCGCGATGCCCGTGCCCTGATCGAGCACGAACGAGCCAACCGACGCCGCGGTGGCGTAACCCGCCGCCTTCAGCGTCTCCGCGAGCGTCACTGCGGCTGGCACAAGTCGGTCGCTGCCGTTTCGGCGGACACCGTGCACGTACGGGTACAGCCCGGTCATGATCGTCACATGCGACGGCAGAGTCTGCACAGAGCTCACCGCACACCGTCGAAAGAGCACACCCTCGTGCGCCACCCGGTCAATGTTCGGCGTGCGCGCCGTGCTGCGTCCGTAACAGCCCAGGTAATCAGCGCGCGTGGTGTCCATTGTGATCAACACGATGTTGAGGCCAGCCTTGGTGCCTGTTCGACGTACGAGCGCGTACAGCCCCGCGGCCGCCGCGATCACGAGGACGAGCAACACCCCCCAGCGCGTCGGCGCGCGGCGGGCTGCGGCGGGCTTCGACTGAGCTTCACGTCGTCGATGCCGCTTGGGCATTGCTATGCTCTCCTTCGAGGTCTGGCGCGCCCTGTCCGCCGAGCTCGCGGCGGCGGCCTAGGCAGACACGCGCCGCATCCATTCGGCGCGCTGCCGCGCAGCGTGAACCTACCACGACCCAGCGCTGTTGATCAAGCCGCTGGCTCAGCCGCGAGCACTTTGTGTACTCTTCGGGCGGGCCCTGGGGTTTCTTCCGGGAGCGTACTGACCCGACGACGGTTGGCGAGCAATGACCTGCGGGACTGGGCGGCGGGCAACTCATGGCGGTTGCGCGGCGGAGGTGGTCGGCGGACGTTGTCTGCGCAGGGCATCCTCGGCGATGGCCTGCCCCTGTTTAGCCACCGTTAGCGACGGGTCCAGCTCAGCGGCCTGTCGATACGCATCCGCGGCCTGGGCATACTCGCCGGTGGACCGGTAGCAAAACCCGAGATTGAGCAGCGAGCGGGCATTCATCCCGCGAATGCGATCCTGCGTACGGTTGAGCCACAGCGCGCGCTCGAACTGTTCGGCGGCCGCGGCGAATTGTCGGCGTTCGATCAGCACGCACCCGAGGCGAAAACGCGTGCGGGTACTGTCGTGCCGGGCGACGGCCTGGCGGAGCAGATCCTCGGCGCGGGTTAGGTCCTTCTTGAGCAAGTAGACGTCGCCGAGGGCACTCAATGCGGTGGGCGACGGGTTGTGCGCCACGACATAACCCCAGAACGTCTCCGCGTCGCGGTAGATGCCGCACTGCCGCCAGGTCAGCGCTCCAAGGCCGACAGCGAGCGCTGCCGCCACGGACGGCGCGCCGTAGCGCCCTAGCCGTCCCATGCGTGCGCCAAGCTTCGCGCCCAAAGCGGCCAGACCGGCTAACACAGCCAGGCTGGGGATGTACTGGTAGTGATCTCCAACGAACGACTTCGCCAGGTAGCCGAAATCGACGACGCCGCTTGTGGGGGCCAGCCCGACCGCGAAGAAGAGCACGCCTACCAGTGGTGACCGCCCAAGTCGGCGACGGAGCAGCCACGTCCCGGCCACCGCGACCGCCGCCGCCAGCAGAAACGCGTACGGCGCGAGCGCGTGCGTATCGATGCGCCAGTGCGGGTAGATGGGGACGAGGTTGACCGGCAGGAGCAGCTTGCCGGCGTAAAACCACAGCGCGCGGCCGGCGATGAGCAAGCGCTCGATCGGCGACAGCCCGGACGCGAAAGACTTCCCCTCCAGGAGCGTATTCTCACGCCACACAACGAGCGCCGCCAGCAGAATGGCCAGGCAGAGCAGGGGCACGACCAGCAGCACGTACTTCTTCCCGGGGGACGGCCGGCGCCACCAAATCCACAGTAGTAGCGCAACCGGCAGTGTGCAGATGACTGTCTTGCTCAGCAGACCCAGCAGAAACATGGCCAACGCGACAGCGTACAGCGGCCAGGAATCGGTCCGCGCGAAGCGCAACCAAGCCAGGCCTGTGAGGAAATAAAACAGCGCCGAAAGCACGTTCTTGCGTTCCGCCAGCCAGGCCACCGACTGTACCTGCACGGGATGCACCGCAAACAGGAGTGCCCCGAACAGCGCGCCCGGCACATGGAGGCAGCGAAGGATCAGCCAAACCAGCACGGCGTTGACAGCGTGCAGACCGACGCTGGTGAAGTGGTAGCCGCTCGCGCTCGTCCCCCAAATGTGGAATTCCACCCAGTGGAAGGCAAAGGTCACGGGATAATACGGGACGCCTGGTGGGTACGCCTGCGGGCTGGCCCAGATCTCCTGGAGCCCGCGTGGCGTCCGGAGCAGCGGGTTTTCTGCGATGTAGTCCGTATCGTCGAAGCGGACATACCCGGCCTGCATGACAGGCATGTACGCAAGAACCACCCAGCCAACGAGCACGAGGACGCTGGCCGCCGCAGCGGCACGGGTGAGGGGGGGCGATGGAGGAAGCCCAGGTTCAAGTTCCGGGCGTGGATGCGCGGCGGGCGGACTGATCCTCCGATTCGCGGTGGCCCGGCGTTTGCTACGTGTCATCGGAGCCGTCGCCCTGTGTCACAGCCGTTCGTTTTTGTCGCCGTGATCAGAACCCCGCCCGCAAGGGCAGGGCCGCCCGACGTCGCACCCGCCAGCGCTCCCGGTCAACGATTACCAGGTGCATCGTACCATGTTTCACACCCACAACCAGCGTGCCGCGTCGCTCATTGGGTTCGACGCGGCACGCAGAAGAGGGGCGGCTGCCCCGACTGCCAGAGCTCGACCCGATCCCCGCTCAAGAGGCTACGTATACGTATACGCCAGCGTTTTGACACTACGTCCACATATGTCGTATACGTTATGCAGCTTTGAGCCGAGCAGGGAAAAAACCGTCTCAAGATACCGGCGGGCCGGCACATTGACCGGCCCACCGGGACAAATGGCAGCCCGCCTTTACGGTAACGAAGCCGCTACTCCGGGCATGGCCCGCCGCCGTCGGAGAGCAGTGCGACGAACGGGTTGATGTCGCCGAACGACGGGTACAAGCCATCGCCGTTGATGTCTCCGTTCTGCGAGCTGCAATCCGGGTACGCGTCCTGCCAAGCCGCGTAGTTCGACAGGTACAACACGAACGGGTTGATGTCCCCGAAGTTGATGTACCCGTCGCAATTCAGGTCACCGGGGCACGGAAGCGGCGGGGCCGTGTCGCCCTGGAGCGTCCACAGCGAGAACCCATATGGCTGCTCGATCCACACCATGTTCGCAGCCGGATCGACGGCAAAGAATGCGCCGACGTCGGTCGTCGCTTCCTGGCCAAGGTCGTAGTAGGAATGGGGGTAGTACGGCATCTTGACCGGGTGCAACGTACTCTCATCACTTACACCCGCCTCGGCCAGCATCTCGTCCTCGTAACCGGCCAGGATCAGTCCGACAATCTGCGTTTCCACCTCGGGTTCGCCGGGAACCCAGTCCTCGCCGGGCGGGTCGAACTCAACGTCCCAGAACCAACTCATCGGCAGCACGCCCGGCGTCTGCGGCGGCAGCCCGGGCGGCGGCAGGCCTCGCCGCCAGCCCAGTGTGATCGTCCCGCCCGTCGGCTGCTCGTTGCCGAACACGATGTAGCCCATCGGTGGCTGGCCGGGGTTGCTCGGCCCCACGGGAACCACCGAGCCCGGCGGGTAGTTGGGCTGATTCGGATCAAAACGCAGCGGATCCAGGCCGAAGATCGGGTAATTGTCGTGGAAGATGATCACGCCGACGGTGTGGCTGGCGGCCCATTCCTGCCCCCCGGGGCCGAAGCCCTGGAACCGGAAGATCAGGCCGAAGGACTGGATGCGCTCGGGCGGGTCGCAAGTCGGGTTGACCTGGACGTGCGCGTAGTTGCCGTTAAATCCGGGGGTCCCGACTTCGCCGGGCGCAGCGCCGTTCACAATCCCCACCCCGAAGGCCGGGCCGTCCGGATCGACCGTGAATCCAGAGAGGATCCAGGAGTTGCCAGGGCCGCCGCCGGTCATAGTCACGAACACGCGAATCTCCACCGACCCGCCGCAGTGGTCGAGCTTGACGATGTCCGGCCCTCTGATGTTGAACCAGCAGCCGGACGGGGGTGGCCACGTGCTCACCGGCACGTCCGGCGTCCAGCCGGGCATGCCGCCAGCCGGATCAGTGGAGTAGAAGAGCCGATAGTCCTCAGTCTCGCCGTACTCGAATACCCCGCTGCCGTCCCAACCACCCAGGCCATTGGTCGCCGCGGTCGGAATGGGGTCGCGCGTGAGCGTCATGCGCATCCACATGTCGGCTGGGGGTGCAGCCGGGCTGAACGGGTCGAAGAAGATCCCGAGCGGTACGCGCAGTCGCGAATGCGTGCCGGGAGCGACATTCAGCGGGAGGTTGATGGCCACCCATTCCTGAGACGTCCCGGTGTTGCGCCACTGCTGATCGCGGTTGGCGTCCACCAGCACGTTCAGGTAGCGCGGGCCCGCGGGCGCGCCGGCGGCGATCGTGTAGTCGGCCTCAAGCGTGAACCGCACCAGCGGGCGGCCGAACGGCGACCCGTAGCTGGTGACGTAGAGCACCACCAGGCCGTCGTCGCTATCGCCGCCACTCAAGTTCGGCCAGCCGTCCGGGTCGAGCGGATCCTCGGCCCCGTTCTCATTGCTCACCACGAAACCGATGGTCTCCTGGCCCGTATTCACGTGGTGAACGCCCGGCCAGCCCAGCCGGCTGTTTGCCGTGGCGTACTTTGTGGGAAAGAACTGGGCCGCTGAATCCGGCGCGTCGCCATAGTCGCCCGGCGGGTCCTGGCCACGGGCGGCGAGGCAGAACAACAGACTAACGAACAGCGTCGCCAAGCCGGCCCTGCGAGCGGCCGTTTGGGGTGCTTGAGTGAACATCGTAGGTCTCCTTTTCGTATGCGGCCCCGAGTGGCCCCGGCTCCGGCTCACCCGCGTGGATGAGCAGCATTGCGGTTGGGGGTCTTTCGGACCCGAATCACCTTTATATAGACTTGGGTGATTCGCGATTTGACGCGCGATGGTGCGGAAAGGCGATAAATGGGGCGGCGCCTGAGCTACTGCGGCTCGGTCGTGTAATGGCGTGCCTTCAGCCATGCACGAACCTCTGTCGAAACATCCGGCGCATAACCCACAGCATTCGACGCCGCCGGCATCCGATCGACGTTCTGCGCGACGGCTACGTTGCGATCCAGTTCCCCAAGGCCGAACCGCCGCGGCTGGTCGCACGCACCGCGCTGAGCCGCCTCCGGGGGATTCTCGTGGTCTTGCCGGGCAGTAGTGCTCGGGTCGGCTGGGTAGCCGACCTTCGCGCGCCCCATGACACACGTGTGCCTTCGTCAAGCGCGCCTGGGTGGCCGCATCCGCCGCGAGAGTCTGCGCTCCCGAATGCATAGTCGTCTTGTGCGCATTCCGCGCACACCTGTGGTTTTTCGAGGGGCGGTTTTGGAACGAGAACGGACAGTCGGCGCGGGCCCTACCGCCCGTTTTTCAAGGGACTGCGGCTGACCGGAGTCGAACCAGCACGAGCTTATCGCTCGCATGCGCGCGCCACTTTTGTTTCAACGAAGCGCACCGTCTTCCTCGGCAAAGTGGGCCGCCTCGGACGTCCGGATCAGCCAAGCGGCCCTTGTCGGGAACTCCTCGCGGACGCCGTCCAGCCTCTCCCGGTAAAACCCGTCCTCGGCCTCGTCGTTCACGAAGCGACCGAGCTTGCTCGAATGGCAGGAACAGCGCGAAAACCCCGGAGCACGGCGTAGCGCGCCGAAAAGTACCCCTCTCCCACCTTTGCGCGAGAACATAGCGGAGTGAAGGAGCAATTCGCCCCGCTGGACGCCCTTCGCGTCTTCTTCGGCTTTCCGCCGGTTTTTCGTTTGCAGGCTCTTGCGGTACTGGTGCCCCTCGTGCCAGAAGGCGACGTGGTAGATACCGCTCTTCGGGTGCTCGTAAATGCTTGCCATCGCGGGTTACCTTATGGTGCTCCTTAGCACCGGCGCAACCCCCCACGCATCCAGCCCGCCCGCCCGGGAAGATCGACCTGACGATCAACTGGTCAGCGGGCTTGTCGGACGCGTATTAGCCATCAACATCCTGCGAAATAACCGCCTTGCCATACAAATGACGCGGTGGAATCGTCGAAGAAGTGCCCGGTCGAGATCAGATGCGACCACACGGCGGCGGCTACGATGTCCGGGGCGTGTTGACAGCTCCCAGGGACGGCGCCAGTGTTTGTTCCGAGTGCGGCTGTGCCCGGCGACCGGACAACATCGGGGCAGCCCGACCAGAAGGCAGCGATGACCGCGAGTAACCCAGCTCCCCGTCAGACCGGCGGCCGAATCAAGGATGCGCGCGGCCGCCGGGTGACGCAACTCGATCCGGTCGCCCTCTATCTGCTCCACCACCACCACGTGATCGAAGCCGATGCGCTCCAAGCCATCGCCAGCGAGAAGGGGGTGCGAATCACCGCCGGGGAACGCGCCGCGCTGCTCGGCGGCCTGTGCGGCGCAGTGCTCGTGATCAGCCTCTTCACGCACGCGTTGATTACCGGTGACATACGCGATGCTACCTCCGCGAAGACGGCGGGCCTGCTCTATCTTTGCTCGATTCCCTGGATCATCTGGTACGCGATCAAGCGGAAACGTTTCGGTGCGATCGCGGCGGCGATGCTCAAGAGCCTCCGCTGCCCGCATTGCGGCTATGACCTGCGTCTGCTACCTGTCGATCCGGCCGACGGCGCGACGGTCTGCCCCGAGTGCGGCTGCGCGTGGCGGCTACGGGGGGCGACGGAATGAGCTGACTGTGGCCCGAGTACGTCGATCGCGACCTGCCGCTGACCAAGCCGGAGCCGAAAGCGATCCAGCGGTGGGCTTCCGAGGATCACTGCGGGCCACAAAACGTCCGGTCAACACGTCCCCGCCCGTTGCCCTAACAACCCCCGAGTACGTGATCACTTTGTGCACACTTTGTGCACACCTGGGCCTTTTTCGCGGGGTGATTTCAAAGAAAAACGGGGGGTCGGCTTTTCGCTAACCGCCCGTGTTTCCAGTGACATGCGGCTGACTGGAGTCGAACCAGCACGAGCTTATCGCTGACGAGGACCCAGAATGGGAGAGCTCCGTGAGTTCCGCCTGCCGGTGAGTTGCTGTGTATCATCGAGGCCCCCGCGAATTCCCCAAATTGGCAGCGCCGCAGCGTTGCTGATACGCTATCCAGGGTCGATCTGAACGGCAGGAGGAACGTGTGAACGGCACCGATTTCTTTATCCGGATTTCGAAGCAGCCCCCGTTCAACAAGCTGCACCCCCACATCGCCGCTTTCTTCAAAGACTACCTCGCGCATGAAAAAGCGATCCAGTTCCGCGGCCGCGCCGTGGTAAACACCCACTTTCCGCCATTCCCCAGCCACGCATTTGACAATCTTGCCGAGGGCTTCAGCCGTTTCGGTGGGGTAGAGAATCAACGCCTCTACTCGGTGACGCTCGCGGTTACCAACCGCTGCACGTTCAACTGCTGGCACTGCTACAACGCCGGCCGGAGCCAGACAGACTTGCCGCTGGCCGTGCTTGAACGGCTGGTCGCCGAACTGAAGGCCCTGCACGCAGTCATGATCACGCTCACCGGCGGCGAGCCGCTGCTGCGAGGCGATCTGGAGGCGATCGCCCGGCTGTTCGACGACAGTTTCTGCTTGACGGTGGGGACGACCGGCGATGGGCTGACCGATGAGCGGGCGGTCCGCCTAAAGGATGCGGGTGTCTTTGGGGTGGGCATCAGCCTGGACTCCGCCGAGGAGGTGGAGCACGACCGCCTGCGCGGTCGGCCGGGTGCGTTCAGGACTGCGCTAAATGCTCTACAGATCGGCGGGCGCAGCGGCCTGTACCCGTACATCGTCGCCGTCGCCACGCGAGACTTCCTCACGCGCGACCGCTTCATGCGCTTCATGCGGTTCGCGGGCGACGCTGGCGCACGCGAGGTCCACCTGCTTGAGCCCAGTGCCACGGGCCGGCTCGCGGGCCGGAGCGATGTCGTGCTCTCCGCCGCCGAGCGTCGGTCGATCTTCGATTTCCAGCGGGAGGTCGCCCAGCGCGACGATCTGCCGATTCTCTCTTCGTACGCCTACCTGGAGTCGCCGGATGCCTTCGGTTGCGGGGCGGGCCTTACGCACTTGTACGTCGATGGTAGCGGCGAGGTGTGCCCGTGCCAGCTCGTGCCGCTGTCGTTTGGCAACATCGCCCGCGAGCCGCTGGCGGGCATTCTGGCGCGGATGGGCAGGCACTTCCGCCGCCCGCGGGCAGCGTGTGTCGGACGTGTCCTCGCGAAACACGTGGCAAACGCCGGGTCGCTCTGGCCGACGCCGCCGGAAGTATCGGCGGAGCTCTGCGAACGCTGCCTGCAACCCACACACGCAGTGCCGCGGTTCTTTGAAATCCACTCCGCAGCCCGCGGCGAAGTGGGGGTCGACGAGCTGCGGGCCGCCTATGACCGCGTACATGGTGACTACGACGACTTCTGGCTTTCGCAAGCTGCGGCCCCCATCGACGATCTCATTCGGAAGCTGCCCTGGCGGGGCGACGAGCGCGTCTTCGAGGCCGGCTGCGGCACGGGCTATGCGACGGAGCTATTGGCCCGGCGGGCCGCTCAGGTGCTGGCAGTCGACATCTCCGAGGGCATGCTGACGCAGGCCCGCGCCCGACTGCGAGCCCGCGGAGCCGACCGCGTCCGTTTTCTCGCGGGTGACGCACTCGCCGTACTGGCCAGCGGCGAGCCGTTTGACGTGGTGCTCTCAACCTGGGTCTTGGGCTACATTCCGCTGAAGCCCTTTTTCGCGGCTACGAGCGGCGCTCTGCGGCCCGGCGGCCGGATCGCTTTCATTGTGCATAAGGAACATTCGCCCCGCGAGCCGTTAGAAATCTTCGGCGAGCTGATCGCGCGTGATCCCGCGGTCCTGCAGAAGCGCGTGGCGTTCGATTTTCCGCGCGATGCGGAACAGATTCGCCAGGAAATGACCGCCGTTGGGCTGCACATCGACGAGCTCTGGGAAAGCAGCGTCGTGTTCCGCTACGACAGCCCCGCGGGAGTGCTGGAACACCTGCTGAAATCGGGTGCTGGAACCGCGTTCTATGACGCGATTGATCCCATGCGGCGCCCAGGGCTGACCGATGAGTTCCTCAGCTTACTTGCAGCCCACCAGCCAGCAGATCATGTCGGCTACGAGGTCTGCCACGACTATATCGCCTGCATTGCTCGAAAATAGGCGGCTCCCTTCGCCCTAACATCCGCCGAGCGCAAGCACACTTTGAGCACACTTTGTGCACACCTGGCCCTTTTTCGCGGGGTGATTTCAAAGATCGGGCAGGAGGGGGCCTCGCGGCCCCCGTCCTCCCACACCACCGGACGTACTCACCGTATCCGGCGGTTTCCTTCAGTGTTGTAACGCGGCGTAGCGGAAGTACGTCACCCAGCCGGTCAGGAACGAGTTCAGCTCGGC
>CAZWYT010000060.1:0-27557 GCA_964638325.1 uncultured Planctomycetales bacterium | reverse complement strand
GTCATCACGGCCCGCAGAGGACTTGCACCTCCTGCACGCAACGCATGCCTGGCAAACAGAAATGGGGCATCGTCGGCTCGCGACGAGGCCCCATCCCGGAGGACCAGGCTGCGCAGCGCGCTGCGCCCCGCGTCACTCCGCGGGCTTCACATTGACCGCCTTTAGCCCCTTGGGCCCCTGCGTGACCTCAAACTCGACGCGCTCACCTTCGCGCAGCGTGCGATGCCCCTCGGACTCGATCGCCGTATGATGCACAAACACATCCTGCCCATCGTCCGAGTGAATGAACCCAAAACCTTTCGTGTCGTTAAACCACTTGACCGTACCGGAAGCCATGAGACGTACCTTCTGCAGCGCCCAGGTTTGGATCCGCTCGAAACAAACGCTGCTTCGATGTGACAACTAACGCGTCACCTTCCCTGCGGCACGCTGAAACCTCACCAGTATCGCCCCATGCGGCACGGATGTCAAAGCGGACCACTCACTGGATCGGCCCGGTTGGCTGGAATTCACCGGCCGGAGGTCGAACATCGACGCGCGTGCGTCTTACCAACCGCATTCTCAGCCTCCAGCCAGGTGTCGTCCGCGCTGCGGAGGCGAGCCGTGTAGCATTTTTGAAACACCCTTTAACTGCTTGATGGCGGATAAGTTAGCTCCGTCGTGTCACCGCCAAGGCACGGCCTAGCGATGACGTTCGGAAGCCGCGGAGGACCCTACCCACGCCGGCGCCTATGCCAAAGCACCAAGCCGCCGGAAGCAAACAGCACGAGCGTGCCCGGCTCGGGGACGGGCGAGGCGGGGGTGGTGCGGCCGGCTTCATCGGTTGCGCCACTGGTTGCGACCAGCCCATCAAGCACACGGCCGGTCACCTGATCGGTCACGGCTTTGGCCAATAGCGAAGACATGTCGGCTTCGGCCGACGTGCCGGCGACCAGGCCCGCTTGTTGCAGGGCATCGCGGATGGCCTGGTCGATCTGGTCCGTGGGCGCCCGCGGAAAGACCTGCTCGAGCTCGGTCGTGTCGACGCCCAAGCCGGTGAGCACCGCCAGCGTGGCGTCATAGTAGACGTTGCCGCGTACGGCGATGGGACCGATGTCGAAGTTGGTCGTTTGCTGGTCGCGGGCCACGACGCCATCGACGAAGAGCTGCGCGTCGGTATTGCGGATGTTCACATTGACGGTGTAGAACCCGAGCGGATTGACCTCAAAAGCGTTGGACACGTTGAGCGTGCCGACCAACTGCATATCTTGGGCGCCGTTCGTGGTCCGCAGGCTATAGGTCAGGTTGTTGGCCACAAAGTCGCCGTGCACGCTGCGGAACGTGCCCTTCCCGTTGTACCCGAGCGTGAGTTGAGTCGTGCCGTCCAGGGTGAGCTCGGCGAGGCCGCCGAGACGAATCGTTTCCGGCCGGCCGCGGGAGTCCACTCCGAACGTGCGATCGAACTCAAGCTGGTAGCCGGCGCCGATTCCATTGGGGACGATGCGGAGCCGTCCCGAGCGCGCCCCGTTGATGCGGGTACCGTCCGCCAGCGTGCTGAGCGGGCTTCCGCTCGGCGTAGCGAGCAGGTCCAGACCGCGCCACACGTTTTGCAGCAGGTCGGCGTGGGCGACGGCTCCGCCGAACGCCAGGACGATGGCGAGCACAACCAGGCAGCGAGAACTCATGATGCTGATCCTCGGCACGTCGCGGCCGCGCCCCGGCCGCTGCGGGGCCACCACCGCGAATACCATAGGCGGCCGGCGCGCCGCTTTCAAGCGCGCCGGACACGGCAAATATCTTATCGGAGAGAATCGCAAGTTGCTTCACGGGGGGCATCGGTGCAGTCACGAGCCCGCGGTATAATGCCGCGCGATGCGGCGCCGTCAGCGGACCGTATGGGTCTTTTATGGGCCCTGGCACGCCTAACGGTGGCTCGCGGGCCGGGTCTGCCAGAACGTCGAGACGGCTCAAAGTCAGCGGTGAAGGGATGTGGCAGAGGACAGCAATCGGAGTGCTGATGTCCCTGGCGGCCGCCTATGCCGTCGGACAAGAGACCTCGCAACCGACCACGCGTCCAGCCCCCACGACCCAGGAACGCCTGAACGATCTGATCGGTTTGATTGAAGGGCAGAATACGCCGGAAGGCCGGCGCACGATCACCCGCGAGCTGCTGCTCCAGCGCTGGCCCGAGACGCCCCCGCGCCTGATCTCGCTGCTCACGGGCGCGAACGGCCCCGCCAAGATCGCGGTGGCGAGCGCGCTCGCGGACCTGCCCCAATTCCTCGACCCGGCGTACATCGAGCCGCTGATCGGCATGCTGGCCGACGCGGATCCGGCGGTTCGGCAGGCGGCCGCTGGAGCGCTCGCCGCGTATCCGAACAACGGGGTAACGGCGCGCCTACGGGAACTGGCGCTCGATCGCGAGCAGCCGCGGCCGGCGCGGCTGGCGGCCATTGCCGCGCTGGGTCTCATGACCGAGCGTGAGGCGGTCGAAGGGCTGGTGGCGTTGCTGAGCGACCCGGACCCGGCGGTGGCGCAAGCCGGCCTGACGGCGATGTCGCAAGCCACCGCCATGGAGTTCAACGACGACATCGAGGCCGCGCGCGCCTGGTGGGACGAAAGCAGCGCGCTGTCGCGCGAAGCGTGGCAGCAACTGCAGATCGACCGTCTGGTGCACAAGGACCGCGAGACCCACCGCCGCCTGGAAGCCCTCGAGACGCGCCTGGCGAAGCTCCTGGAGGCCGGGTTCCTCCGTGCTGCGGACAACGAGCGCGTCGCGCTCCTGGCCGGCTATCTGGCGGACCCGGCGACATCGATTCGCCTGACCGGGTTGCGCCTGGCGCAGATGCATCTGGCAGAAGGCAAGAGCCTGCCCACGGAGTTGCAGGATCGCATTCGCGACCTGATGAACAGTCCCGAGTCGCGTGAGCAGGCGGCCGCCGTGCAGACGGTCGCCGCCCTGCGTGAGCCGCGCGACGCGGAGCGCTTCATGACCACGCTCGAGCGGGCGCACAATCGCGACGTGCGCCTGGCCCTGCTGAACGGCCTGGGCTACGTGGGGGGTGTGGCAGCGACCGGGGTCCTGTTACGCGTTCTCGACGACCCAGACGAGCAGTGCACCGCCGAGGCCGTGGCGGCCCTCGGTCGGCTGGCGGAGCGCGGCGTGTTGGACGGCGAGCTACGCGACAGCGTCGTGACCGCGCTGTTCCAGGCATTCGAGAAAACACAACCCACGCAAGTCGCCCCGCGCGAACGCGTCCTGTGGGCGATGGGGAACGTGGCCGACCTGCGTTTCGGGCCGACTTTCGTCGCGGCCCTCGACCGACGGGAGAGCGTCCCGGTGCGACTCGCCGCCGTGCGCGGCATCGCCAGCCTGAAGAACCCGCAACTCGCCGATGCGCTGGCCGATGCGGCCAGCGATCCGGACGCCGGGGTCCGCAAGGCGGCCGTCGAAACGCTGGCGGTGCTCGGCTCCAGCGGGAGTGATCGACAAGTGCAGGCCCTCTGGGAGCGCGTGATCTCGCCGCAGGAAACCGACGAGACCATCCGCCAGGGCGCCTGGCGGAGCCTGCTGGAGATTCTGTCGAAAGGCCCGGCCGACGACATGGAGCGCTGGATCGCCCGCTTGCCCGGCAGCTCGACGCAGGACACGCAACGGCGCATCGAGTTGCTCGAGCGCCTGGCACAGACCGTCCAGGACACCGAGCCGATCGATCACGGTCGGCTGGGTCTCATCCGCGCGCGGCTGGCGGCGCAGCATGTGCGTCTCGAGCAGCCCGGCGAGGCGGTCACCGCCTACGTAGCCGCACTTGTCGATTTGCGAACGGCGAAGTCCGAGGCGACGCGCCGCGTGGCACTGGAACTGCTGCGCTACGCCCTGCTCAACGCGCGCTACGATAATACTGTGGCGGAGGCGTTGGCGGGCGCCATGGACGCCGCCGAGCACGCGGGCCTGTGGCAGGCGGCCAAAGCGGAGGTGGAGGCCCGGCTCACGCCGGCTGCGGCGGACCAGGTCTTGGCCATGCTCACCGCACTCGAGCGTTACCCGCCCGGTGTGTGGCCGGCCGACGCGGCTCGTGAAATGAACGAGCTCCGCGCGAAAGCGCTGCAACTCAAGCCCCCCTCCGCCCAGTCCGCACCGACTTCGTCTGCCTCTGCGCCCGCGTCGCGTCCCGACAGGTAGTCTCGGGTCAGCGGTTTCCCAAGGTACCACGCTAGAATGGGCGATCATGCCTGCCGGTGCGCATGGATCCCCGCAACTCGGACGACTGCTGGTGGTTGGCGGCGGCGTCCTGCTGGGCCTGCTGGCCGCACTCGTAACCCTCATGCCGGCATTGATCGCGGCGCCCGAGAGTCCGGCCGGCCACCCGCCCACCGCACCACAGGATGATGCGCGCGGGCGACACCTGCTTCAGCAGCGACCGCCGGAAGATGAGTACAGCTTCACTCCGCAAGAACACCCGAAACCCGCACAACGGCTTGACGCCGTCGGGGATGCGGAGCCAACACCCTCTGAGCCGACCCTGGCCGTTGCCGCGCAACCCGCCCCAGAGCACGCTGTGTCCCGGCCCGCTTCTGGCCCCCGTGCCGACGAATGGGACCGCTCTGCGGAAGCGCGGGGGCGGGGCGTGGAACAATTCGGCGGCACGCCGCAGACCGAAAGCGCCGTGGAGGCCGGCCTCGCCTGGCTGGCGGCGCACCAGGCGCCGGATGGAACCTGGGACCGCCTGCACTTCGATCGCCAGTGCCCCGCGGACGACCGCTGTCCCGGACTCGCCATCCGCCGCGAGGAGGAGGATTTGACGGCCGGAACGACCGGACTGGCGCTGCTCGCGTTTCTCGGCGCCGGCTATACCGACAACAGCGGTCCGCACCCAGACGTGGTGCGCGCGGGCATCGCCGCGCTACTGCGCCTCCAGGAACCCCACGGCGGCTTCTCGCGTGCCGAGGGCATGGCGGGCTACAACGATGCGCTGGCGACGCTCGCGCTCGCGGAGTACTTCGCGCTGACGCACGACGCTCGTCTACGACAGCCGCTCGAGCGCGCTGCGGCGCGGCTGGCTGCGGATCAGCAAGAGCTGGGCGGTTGGGACTACGCGCGCTCCCCGGGCTCCGGGCGTAACGACACCTCAGTCACCGTGTGGGTGCTTCAGGCCCTGCACGCGTGCGCGGCCGCGGGGATCGAGGTCCCGCACCAGGCGCTGGTGCGCGCCGCGCTGCATTTCGTGCGGGCCACAGAGCCCGATGGTCGCGTGCGCTATGCGGACGCCGAGCCCGGCTTCCGGCTCGACGAAAAGCTGCGTCCAGTGTACCGGTACGGTCCCGGCATGGTCGCCGCGGGTCTGACCTGTGAGCAACTGCTGGGTTGGCGGCTCGACGCCGCCACGCTGCTGAAGCAGCGCGCGCTGCTGCTTGCGGATTTGCCGTCGGCGGCGAAGGCCCGCGGCCGCGACCCGACGGGGCTGCACAACGAGTACTACTGGTATTACGGCACGCTGGCGATGTTTCAGCGGGGCGGCCAGGACTGGGAGGCATGGAACGCCCGCCTGCGCGACGCCATTCTGCCGCTGCAGGACCGCCAGCAGGCGCCGGGCGGCCGCAAACGCCATACCTGGGGGAGTTGGCCGCCCTTCGGCCCGAACTGGGGCGTCTTTGGACGCATGGGGGGGCGTGTGTACACGACGGCCATCGGCACGCTGACGCTCGAGATCTACTACCGCCACACGCCGGCATTCCTGGCCGGAGAAGTGCTGTTCGGGGCCGACGACTGGCGCGCGGCCCTGGAGCGGCTGGCGCCGCGCGAGCGGCTGACCGCCATCGCCTGCCTGGGACAGTTACGCGTCGAAGTGGGCGAGCCCGCGCTCGTCGAACGACTGGCGGACAAAGAACCGCGGGTCGGTCTTGCGGCAGCGGAGGCACTCGCGTGGCTCGATTCGCCGGCCGGCGTACCGCTGATCGAGAGCACCATCCCGACGCTGCCGCCCTGGCAACAGCAAGCGCTCCAACGGGCCCTGGAGCGCGCCAAAGCCGTGCGCGCGCTCCCGCCGGTCGAAGGACAGGTCCGCCTCTTCGACTTGGCGACCGGGCGGGCCACGCTTGACCTGCCCCGCAGCTATGTGGGGATGCACGTCCGGGCGTACCGCGCGGGCGAGGTCATCGCGCACATGCAGGTCATTCAACGGTTCACGGGGCGCACGGTGGTCGTCGCCGAATGTACCGGCCAGCCGGGCCCGACCGCGCCGCAAGGGGGCGACCGCGCCGTCGGCGAATGACGGCGCGTGGCCGCAGGTCCTTCCGCGCAAAGCCCGCCGGGCTCACGAGCCCGTCGAAAAAAGGGACAGGCACCTCGCCGGAGGCACCGCCACACAGTCGAAAACGGGCTGAAGCTCGGTCCGCCGCGGCGGACAGTCCCTTTTTCAACGGGCGCTTGAGGGCCAGCTCGCAAGTCTTGCCCCGACGGCGCAATGGCTGCGCGCGCGGCGGCAAGGACAGGTCACCGAACGCGCAGCACAGCGCGCCAGCCGGGACGTGCCAACCCTGCCCGCGGGCATGACTTAGGAACATTTCCGTCCGGTGACCGCGGGCGCGCGTGGTTCTGGCACGGCGTCTGCTTAATCCCGGCGCACGTGCCATGCGGTCAGCATGTACGGACGCAGCGCACATGGCACGCCCAGGTGAAGGAGTCGTCACATGCACCGACAGCCTCACAACGCGCCAAGCGCAGAGGCTGCGTCGCTCTGCCAGCCCTCCGGGGGTCAGCCCTGGACGCCCGGCGACCAGGATCAGGTGCCTCAGGAGCACTTCACGACCCCCGCCGACGACACTTCGCCACGGGATTGGAGCCACTTGGGACGACGGGTGATGGCCGAGGCGTGGCGGCGGCTCACGGACGAGCACGCGACGCGCCAGTCTGCACAGGCCGCACCCGTCGTCCCGGCTCCACATGACCAGGAGCCGCCGCGATGATCTACGGACTCTACCATTCGGCGGCCGGAATGCTGACCAGCGAGTACCGCCAGGCGGTGCTCGCGAACAACCTCGCCAACGCGGACACGGTCGGCTTCAAGCGGGACGTCGCGACCTTCGCCGAGCGTCTGCCGGCACAGCAGGCCGGGGAGCGCGCGGGGCCGAGCGCGGTGGACCTGGCGGGTCTGTCCGGGGGTTTGTGGCTGGGTCGCACGTTCACTGACTACAGCGAAGCGACGAAGGTCCGCACCGACAGCCCCTACGACGTAGCGCTTGACGGGCCAGGCTTCCTCGTGGTTGAGGTCGACGGGCAACGCCTGTATACCCGCGACGGGCGGATGACGAAATCGCCCGACGGATTGCTGGTCGCGGCCACCGACGGCGCGCCGGTCCTGGGCCAGGGCGGGGCCCCGATTCGTCTGAATCCCTACGGCGGCGAGCCGAGCATCGATACCCAGGGCCGGGTCACGCAAGACGGCGGCATCGTCGGCGAGCTCGAGCTCGTCGACTTCGGGGACTACGGCGCGCTGCACAAAGTCGGCGCGGCGCGCTTTGCCGGCCCAAGCGAGCGCATGCTCCCCGCCCCGGTCCTGGTGCAGTCCGGCTATGTCGAAGCGTCCGGCGTACAGCCACTCGCGGAGCTGGTGAACATGATGGAAACGTCGCACGCCTATCAGCTCAACGCGCGCATGGTTTCGTTGCACGACGATTCGGTCGGGAAGCTGATCAACGTGCTCCTGCGGACGTAGGGCGTGTAGCCGCGCGGCCGGCTTGCTGGTCGCCGAAGATGGTTGACGCGAACGGGCGTGAGACGCGGTCGCGGCTTGTGAGCTCGCGGCGCGTGCAGAAAGGAGAAGTTTGACCCATGGCGGACATCGCACTCCATACCGCGGCGACAGGCATGCAGGCCCTGTCCACCAAGATCGACGTGATCGCGAACAACATCGCGAACGCGGACACGCCGGGCTTCAAGGCGGCGCGGGCCAACTTCCAGGATTTGCTGTACCAGCTCCGCGCCCAACCGGGCGTGCAGACGAGCGAGGAGAGCTACTCGCCGCTGGGGACCGAGGTCGGGCTCGGCGTCGCCCTTAGCAATACCCAGACGATCTTCAAGCAGGGTTCCATGACGCCTACGGGCGAACCCCTGGACGTCATGATTCAGGGCGACGGGTTCTTCCAGATCGAGCTGCCCGGCGGCGCGACCGGGTACACCCGGGCCGGCAACTTCGTGCGCAACGCCAACGGCGAGCTCGTCCTGGGCAACAGCTACGGCTATCGCCTGAAGGACTCGCCGACGATCCCGGAGGAGGTGTCCCGTGACCACATCGGGATTTCGAGCGACGGGCGGATCATGGCGACCATGCCCGACGGGACGACCGCGGAATTGGGCCAGATTCAGCTCGCGCGGTTCGTGAATCCGTCCGGCCTGCTGCAGCGCGGCGCCAACATCTTCACGGCTACGCAGGCCTCGGGAGAACCCGTCGAGGGCAATCCGGGCGTGGACGGCCTGGGCGAGCTGATGGCGGCCCATCTCGAGCAAAGCACCACCGAGGCGGTCGCCGAGCTGGTCGAGCTGATCAAGGCCCAGCGGGTGTTCCAGATGAATTCGCAGACCATCCAAGCGGCCGACCAGGTACTCCAGACCGTCGCCAGCTTGCGGAGGTAACAACGGTGAGCGGGCATAGCGAAGGCACGCAGGCACGTGGGCACGAACGCACGAAGGGGAAGAACCCGGCGCACCCGTGCCCGTCCGGGGCCGGCGCCCTCCTGGTCGCGTTGCTTGCGTCCGCGCTGGCGGCCGCAGCAGACCCAGAGGTAGCATCTTTGAAGCTGCGCGCCCAAGCGACTGTCTGCAGCGACACGGTCACGCTCGGGGACGTGCTGGAGTTCGGCGAGGGCAGCGAGCCGCTCGTGGAACGAATCGCACAGGAGCCGATCGTCGCCGGACGCCAGACGTCGGGACTGACCACGGTCATCCACGAGCAGATCGCAAAACGGCTGGACGAGTTGGGCGTGAACGTGTCGCAGGTGCTGCTCGGCGGGGCGCTGCAGTGCCGCATCCTGCGCCCGACCACCCCGCAGCCCAGCAGCGCCGCCCAGGACACGCCCGCGTTGTTGCGGGCGCCAACGGCGGCGTCGCCCACTGGCCCGCGCACGCTGGCCGACGTGCTGCGCGCCCATGTGGACGCCGAGCTGGCCGAGCTCGGCGGCACCGCCGAAATCAGCTTTGAGCGCGCCGGCCAGGAATTCCTTCAGCTCACGACCCCGCCCTGGGAGCTCCACGTCAGCAGCAACGGACGCGAGAAGCTCGGGCTGCGGGAGTTTCGCGTGGGGATTCGCCGCGAGGGGCAGGCGCAGCGCAAGGCCGTCGTGCTGGCGCAGGTGCGCCTGGTGCGGCCGGTGGTGGTGGCACGCCGTCCGCTGAATCCGGGGAACTTCGTCCGCAGCGACGACGTGGGCCTCGAAACACGCGTGTTTGAGCAGGCGGGCAACCGGGGACCGACCCGCACCGAAGAAGTGGTCGGCCAGCAGGTGCAACACTTTGTCCCGGCCGGCGAGCCCGTTGCGGTCGGCGCAATCAAAGCCGGCGACCTGGTCGTCCGCACGCGGCCCGTCACCGTGACAGGCCATAGCGCCGGCATCCAGGTGCGCCTCACGGGCATCGCGCTCGATTCGGGCGGTTACGGCGACACGGTCCGCGTCCGCCTGGGCGACTCGCGCCGCGAGCGCAAGCTGCTGCAGGGAGTGGTCACCGGACTGGGCACAGTGCGGTTGGCGGAGGGCAGCCCGCAATGAGTACGGCACACCGCGAACGATGCTCGGTCCGGCTGGCCCTGGGGGCCGCGGTTTTGGCGGTCCTGGCCGCCGCCGCGCCTGGGACATGGGCCCAGAACAACTCGCTGATCAGAAGGGGCGGTTGGAACGGTGCCGCGGGGCACCGTCAAGCGACGTCGCGGCCGGTGTCAGCCCGTATGGAAAGTGAGCCGTTCGAGCTGGCGGTGGACGCGCGGACGACGTTGAAGGCAGACCGCCCGGAATCCAAGCCGAACGCGACCCTGCTGCGCTGGTCGCCGCTGGCCGTCAAAGGCCCGGACCCCGAGAAGATCAAGGTCAACGACCTGGTCACGATCATCATTCGGGAGAGCAAGACGGCCAAGACCGACTCCAAGCTGGAGTCGAAAAAGGATTGGAAGCTCGATTCGGCGCTCGACAAGTGGATCCGCCTGAGCAACGAGCATGGCATCGTGCCCGCCAAGTTCGAGGCCGGCAGCCCCGCCGCCACGTTTAATTTTCAAAACGACTACAAAGGCGACGGGAAGTACGACCGCAGGGACGAGCTAGTGACGCGCGTCACGGCGCGGGTGATCGACGTGAAGCCCAACGGCAACCTCGTGCTCGAGGCAACCAAGGAAATCACGATGGATGACGATGGCTACACGATCACCCTCACCGGCGAATGTCGTGCCGCCGACGTGACTGCGGACAACACGGTGCTCAGCACGCAGATTGCCGAGCCGGTGATCAACGTGCAGCACAGCGGCGCGGTTCGCGATGCGACCCGCCGGGGCTGGCTCATGCGGGCGTTGGATGCGTTGCGGCTGTTCTAAAAGCCACGGGCAGCGCGGGCGTCGGACGTGAAGGTTCGACGCTACTGGAACGCGAGCGATGATGAACCGGCGAACAATCTGGGGTCTGCTGGCGGTGCTCGGCGCGGTCGCGTCCGGCAGCGCGCAGGTCCGCGTTCAGGACCTCGCCCGGCTGCAGGGCCAGCGCACCAACAAGCTGATGGGCTATGGGCTGGTCGTCGGTCTGCCGGGCACGGGCGACGGTGACAAGTACCTGCCCACGATGCGTGCGCTGGCGCGGATGCACCAGCGCTACCATGCGCCGATCCTGGCGGACACGGACATCAAGGGGAACCGCAGCGTGGCCCTGGTTTCGGTCGAGGCGGTCGTCCCAGAAAACGGGGCCCGGGAAGGGCAGGTCGTCGACGTCGTCATCTCGGCACTCGGCGCGGCCAAGAGCCTGCGCGGGGGGCAGTTGTTGACCACCCCCTTGCAGTACGCGATGTTCGACGAAGAGGATCCCGCCACGCAGTACATCCTCGCCCTGGCCGGCGGCCCGGTCAGCGTCCCCGATGACAAGACGCCGACGCGGGGGCTAGTGCGCAGCGGGGCGGTGTTGGAAGAGGACTTCCTGTACGCCTTCATTCGCGAGGGCACCATCACCCTCGTGTTGGACGACACCCACGCGGGCTGGCCTTGGGCGCACCTGGTCGCGCGCGCGATCAACCACGAGCTGTCCAGCCCGGCCGGCGGACCGGCGGCGCCGGAGCGGCCGGGAAACCCGGCGAACATCAGCGTCGAGCCGGCGGTCGCCATCGGCCCCAAGAACATCGTCGTGCACATCCCGTCTTACGAGCTCAGCAGCCCGGCGCGCTTCATCAGCCACGTCCAGGAAACGCCGCTCTTTGATCTGCCCGAGCCGGCCGCGGTGGTCACCATCAACCGCACGACCAAGAACGTCTCGTTCACCGCGGGCGTGCGCGTGTCGCCGACGGTGCTGCAGATCCCGGGCGTGGGAACGGTGCGGGTCGGCCGGACGGAGGACGAAAACGGGCAGCCGGTCTCCGGCGGCACGGTGGGATTCAATGAGCTGTTCGACACGCTGTCGGCGATCAAGGCGACGCCCGACCAGCTCATCGACGCGATCGAGCACTTACATCAGACCGGGACGCTGCACGCGCAGCTCCAGTACAAGTAGAGGACCGGACTTCCGGGTGCTTCGTGGTCACCGCTGTTCGACAACTTACTGGAACGCCTTCGACGACCGCTACCGCTAGCCGTCCGTTGAAAGCGGTCGCGGGCGCGACTTCCGCGCGCGCCCTCCGCACGCTGCTGGCGGCCGGGCGAAAGCTGGACGTGCGCGATCCAGCGGTGGCCAAACAGGTTGCCGCCCAGTTCCTGTCGGAATTGTTCTTTGCCCCGCTGCTGGCCGAAGCCCGGCAGTTCCCCCTGGGGCGCGAACTGGCGACCGGCGGGCGGACCGAGGCGATCTTCGGCCAGCAGCTCGACCAGCAGCTCGGGGACGGCGTCGCCGCCACCGATCGGGGATTGGTCAAGCAGATGATGCACTACTTCCAGAAGCAGGCTCTGCCGGTCGCCGACGGCGGCGCCGGGGCAACGCCGGACCAGGTGCAGAACCCACGGGCGGGAGGTCAACCATGAATCGCTCCACGGCCGCCGTCTGTGACACTTCGTCCGCATCACGGGCGGCCCACCCCGCGACCCTCGGGGTGGAGCTCGGCGAGTTGGGTCAGCACCTGATCGACTTGCAGACGGCGCTGAAGCAGTTGAGCGATCTGGCGGCCGAAAAGCTCACGGCATTGCGGCGGGCCGACACGGGGGCGCTCCAGGCCTGCGCCGCGCGCGAGGAACAGTTGCTGCGCGAGGTCTTTCGGCGCGAACCGAGTCGCAAGGCAGCTCTTGCGCGCGTCGCGCAGACTCTGCAGCTCGCAGATTCGGCGCGCGCGCGACTGAACGACATCGTAGCTCGTCTGCCGGAGCCGCTGGCCTCGTCGCTGCGGGCCCGCAGCGTGGCGCTGCGGGACATCGCCGCGGAATTGCAGCGAAAAAACAGGCTGGCGGCGAGTGTGGCACGGAATCTGCACTCGCACATTCGCGGCATCTTCGCCGACGTGGCGAACGCCGCACAGGAGTCAGTGGTGTACGGACCCCAGGGACAACACGCCGGCGGCTGCCCGCGCTGCTGGGTCGATGCGGTTGGGTGAGAACGTGGCTCTCTTAGGCGCAGCATTTCAGATCGGGCGCAGCGCACTGGCCGCGTATCAGGCCGCGATCAGTATCACCGGCCAGAACATCGCCAACGTGGGGAATCCCGATTACGCCCGGCAGACCGGGCGGCTCGATGCGTTGCCAGGCGGCATGACGCCGGCGGGGGTCGCTCCGGGCACCGGGGTGAACCTGAGCGGCTTGGAGCGTCACATTGACGAGGCCGTCGAGGCCCGTCTGCGGCTGGCCCTGGGGCAGCGTAGCGGCGCGCAAACCATCTACCAGACCTTGAGTGGCGTCGAGGCGCTTTACAACGAGCTCACCGATGCCGATCTGTCGTCCCAGCTCAGTGCGTTCTTCAGCAGCCTGTCCAACCTGCAAACCGACCCCGCCGAGCCCACCACGCGCAACCTGGTGATCTCGAACGCCGACACAGTCATTCAGACGCTCCAGCGCCAGCGGAACGGCTTGCTGAGCGAGGTTGACAGCCTGAACAAGTCCGCCGCCCAGGCGACCCAAACGGCCAACTCGCTGGCGCAGGAGATCGCTCACCTCAACGAGCAGGTCGTCGCCGCCGAAGCGCAGGGCCAGGGCGGGGCGGGGCCGCTGCGGGACCGGCGCGACAGCCTGCTGCGGCAGTTGGGCGAGCTGATGGACATTCAGGTCCGCGAGCGGGACAACGGGATCGTGAACGTGTACGTGGGGAGCGAGCCGCTGGTCGACTTCAACCGCTCGCGCGGCCTGAAAACGCAGACGGTACGGGAAGACGGGCTCGAGCGCGTGACGGTGCGCTTTGCCGACAACAACGGCACCGTCGTGATGCGCTCCGGCAAGCTCGCGGCGATCGTCGAAGCGCGCGACGTGCACCTGGCCGGACAACTGGCGGAGATTGACCAATTGACCGCCGGCCTGATCTACGAAGTGAACTGCGTCCACTCCAGCGGGCGCGGGTTGGTGGGGTATACCCGGCTCACGGGCAGTTATGCCATCCACGACGCCAATGTCGCGCTGAGCAGTTCTCAGGCGGGCGTGCCGTTCCCGGTGCAGAACGGCACGTTCCTGGTGCACGTGCGCGACCAGGCCACCGGGCGGGTCACAACCCGCATGATCGAGGTGGACCTGGATGGCCTGAACAATGATGACACAACCTTGAGTTCGCTCGCCGCCGCCCTAGACAACGTGCCGGGCATCACGGCCAGCGTGACGGGCGACAACCGGCTCCAGCTCAGTGCGGACGCGGGCTGCGAGATCTCGTTCTCGGAGGACAACTCGCACGCGCTCGCCGCCCTCGGCGTGGGCACCTTCTTCGAAGGCACGAATGCCACGACGATCGCGGTCAACGCGGCGGTCCGCGCCGACCCACGCCTGCTCGCGACGTCACTCGATGGCACGCCCGGCGACGGCACGAACGCCGGCCGCCTGGCTGCCGTCGGCGCGACCGCGAGCGCCCTGCTCGGCAGCGTCAGTATCCAGGAATTCCATGAGGCCATTGTGACCGGCCTGGCGGTGGATGCGGCCGCCGCCAACACCGAGCAGGAAGCCGCCGACGCCGCCTATAGCAGCCTGCTGGCCCAGCGGGAGGCCACCAGCGGCGTCAGTCTCGACGAGGAAACGATCAATCTGATGAAGTACGAGCAATCGTTTCAGGGCGCCTCACGGTTTCTGAGCGTCCTCGATTCGCTCGCACAAGAGGTACTGAACCTGGTGCAGTAACCCCGGAGGGCGGGCCTTGCTCCGGGCAAGTCCCCGCGTCCGGCAGTAGGTAGCGCGGGCGTCGCGCCCGCCGCGGACAGAGGAATCATGGCCGTCACCGCCATCCACCTGGCGCGCATCAGCCAAAACCTGCAGGCCTTCAATTTGTTGGAGTCGCTGCGGCGGAACCAGGTGGGCCTATATCGCGTGCAGACCAGCCTCTCCACCGGGCTGCGCTTTCTCCAACCCAGTGAGGACCCGCTCCGGGCGGCCAGCGCCTCCAGCCTCGACCGGCGCCTGGCCTGGATGGGCCAAGTGCAGACGAATCTGGACAAGGTGAATGGGACGCTGACCGAGGTCGACACCGCGATGCAGGAGGCGCTCGACCTCTTGTCCGAGGCGCAGTCGCTGGCCGTGCAGGCCACCGGCGACACGCTCAGCTCGGAGGAGCGCCAGGCCCTCGCCACGGTGGCTGACTCCCTCCTGGATCGCTTGATCACAGTCGGCAATCGCAAGCACCTCAATACATATTTGTTCAGCGGACGTCAGACCGAGCTGCCTTTTGAGCGGACGAGCGGCGGCGTCCTCTACCACGGCGATGCCGGTCGCATGGAGACTATGGTCGACACCGATCTGACCCAGGACTCCTTCACGGTCCCCGGGGAGGAGTTCTTCCGCGCGGTCTCGCCCGAGGTCCAGGGCTTCGTCGACCTCGACCCGGCGGTCACCGCGGAAACGCGGATCGCTGACCTGAATGGCGCCCTGGGGCGCGGCGTGGAGCTGGGCCGCATCCGCGTGTCCACTGACACGGAGAGCGTGGAAATCGACTTGTCCGGCGCCGCGACGGCCGGCGACATCGTCGACCGGCTCACAGCCGAGCTGCCGGCGGGAGTCACCGTCGCCCTCGGCCCGCGGGGCTTCATCTTCACGCGTGACGCCGCAGCCGGCGACCAGGTAACGATCAGCGAGGTGGCCGGCGGTCACACGGCGACCGACTTGGGTTTCGAAGGCACTTTCACGACCCGGTTACGGGTCGGCGCGGATGTGGATCCCCGGTTAACCCAGTTCACGCGTCTCGCGGACCTGCAGGTGGGTGCGGGCGTCAATCTGGCCGACGGGTTCGTCATCGAGAACGGCGGGCAGACGGCCACGATTCGGTTCGACGACGCCGAGACCGTGGAGGATGTGATCAACCGCATCAACGCGGCCGACGTCGGCGTCTGGGCCCGCCTCGCCGCCGACGGACGCACCCTGACCGTCCAGAACCGCGTGTCGGGAAGCGACCTGTGCATCGAGGAGAACGGCGGCCGGGCCGCCACGGCGCTGGGTCTGCGGTCGCTACATGAGGGGACGCTGCTCAGCCGTCTCAACGACGGGCAAGGCGTACAGACCGCGGACGGCGCCGATTTCCGGATCACGACGGCGAGCGGCCAGACGATCGACGTCAGCCTGACCGGCTGCACAACCGTCGCGGACGTGCTCGACCGGGTGAACCAGGCCGGCGGCGGGGCGATCACGGCCGGTCTGGCGAGCGTGGGGAATGGCCTGGTCATCACCGACAACACGGCGGGCGCCGGCACGTTGCAGATCGAGGCCCTGAACAGCTCCACCGCGGTCGCGGACCTCGGGCTGGACGTCGTGGCCACCGGTCAGCAGCTCATCGGGCGCGACACAAATCCGTTGCGCGTGGACAGCCCGTTCACGGCGCTGCTCGAGCTGCATTCCGGCATGCAGCGTGACGACCGGGTCGCGCTGACGCTGGCCGGAGCACGCCTCGACCGGATCATGAAGGGCATGCAGGAGGTGCAGGGAGAGATGGCGTCGCGCGCCCGGAGCATGAGCGAGCGCGCCGACCGGGTCGAGGCCGAGACCTTGGCCACGAAGATCATGCTCAGCGACGTCCGCGACGTGGACTTTGCGGACGCGGTGGTGCGCTTCCAGCAGCTTCAAACGGCCCTGGAGGCGAACCTGAGCACGGCGGCCCGGGTGCTGAGCCTGTCCGTGCTGGACTATCTGCAGTAGCCGTCGGTCTGGTCCGCGGCCGGACCGGCTTGTGGGGAGGAGAGGCGACAGGACAAGGGTTGCGGCCTGCGGCCCAGGCTCGGCCACCGCAACCCCCGGTTGGTCCGCGGAGTGCGGACCGGAGACTGGAAACGTCCGGTCCGGCGGACGGAAGTGTTTGGACAGCCGGCCGACGGCGGCCGGTCGTCCGCCGGGCAAACCACAGGGTAACGAGCCACAGGAGCAACAGGAATGCTCGTGCAAACGATGCGTTTTGGCCCCATGGAAGTGGACGAAGACAAGATCATGGTGTTCAAGGATGGACTGTTGGGATTTCCGAAGCACCACCGCTTCGCCCTGGTCCAGACGTCGCCCGACCCGGCGTTGTTCTGGCTGCAAGCGGTGGACGACCCGGAACTGGCCTTTGTGGTGTGCGACCCGCTGCTCTTTGTGCCGGATTACCAGGTGCCGATCCGCAAGGACGACGTCGCGGCGCTGGGGCTGCACGACCTGCACGACTGCCAGGTGCTGGTGATCGTCAACAAGGTCAACGGGGAGCTGACGGGCAATCTGCTGGGACCGCTGGTGATCCACGCCCAGACGCTGACGGCCCGGCAGTTGGTGCTGTCGGACAAGCGCTACGGTACCCGACACCGGCTGTTGCCGGCGGGCGTTCCCCAGACTCTGGCCAAGACGGCCTAGATCGGCAGTAGCATTCGGCCGGTGAGGTGCCTTATAATGTATGCGGGCGTGCTTCACAGACGCGGATGGCCGGCATCGCAGCGTGACTGCCGCGCTGCGGGCCCCGACGTCCGCCGGGCCACGGGCCCTGGGGCGCCCGTGGCGAGGTCGCCCGCGTTGGCGCCGGACCGGCCAGGCATCGGCATAATCCAGGAAGGAGCCGCGTATGTTGGTGCTTTCAAGACAACGCGACGAGTCCATCATCATCGGCGACAACGTGCAGATCACGGTCGTCGACATCCGGGGGGACAAGGTGCGGCTGGGTATCGATGCGCCGCCCGAGATAACCGTGCACCGCAAGGAAGTGTTCGACGCGATCCAGCGCGAGAACCGCAAGGCCGCTGGTATCTCGACCGAGGATCTCGCAGACGCGCCCGCCCCGAAGCGCGGGGAGCGTCCGCACAGCTCCAAGTAGTCCTCGATCCCGCCGCACGCTCACGTTTTCGCTTCTCTAGCACTTCAGCCACGAACCGTTCAAGGAGGATGGCCCATGGCTCGAATTAACACGAATGTTTCTGCGCTCACCGCACAGCGCCACTTGAACATTGCCTATCGCCAGTTAAACACGACGATGGAGCACCTCAGCACCGGCCTGCGGATCAGCCGCGGCAAGGACGATCCGGCCGGGCTCATCGTGTCGGAGCGCCTGCGCACGGAGATCAGCTCCGTCGGCCAGGCCATCTCCAACACGCAGCGCGCGAAGTTGATCGTCTCCACCGCCGAAGGCGCCCTGGACGAGGTCTCCTCGCTGCTCACGGACATCCAGGCCAAGATCGTCGAGGCCGCCAACGAGGGCGCCTTCTCCGACGAGGAGATTCAGGCCAACCAGTTGCAGATCGACTCGGCCATCGACAGCGTCACCCGCATCGCCAACACCACCACCTTCGCCGGCCGCAAGCTGCTGGACGGCTCGCTGGCGTACGAGACCGCCGGCGTGGACCTGACGCACATCCGCGGCTATCAGATCAACGCGGCGCAGTTCGGCACGCGCGACTCCGTCGCCGTCAACGTCGAGATTCTCTCGGCCGCCCAGCAGGCCCAGCTCACTTTCCCGTATTCCGCGCTGTCCAACAGCGACAACGTGACGATCGAGCTGCGTGGCACGCGCGGCGTGACCACGCTGACGTTTGCCAGTAATGCGACCGCCAGCCAGGTCATCGCGGCCGTCAATGCCGTCGCGGACGCCACCGGCGTCGAGGCGACGTCGTACGTGACGTCCGGGATCAGCCTGTACAGTCGGGACTACGGCAGCCGCGAGTTCATCAAGGTGCGCATCCTCACCGAGGGGCAGGAGTTCATGCGCTTGGACGACGACACGGAGGACAGCGGCGCGGACGCCAAGGCCACCATCAACGGCGCGGTCGCGCGGGCCGACGGCAACCACCTGATCATGAAGAACGCCAGCATCGACCTGGAGCTCGACATCCTGGCCGGCTGGACCAGTAGTACTTCCTTCTCGATCACCGGCGGCGGGGCGCTGTTCCAGATCGGTCCGCAGGTCAACACGAACCAGCAAACGAACATGGCGATCGGCTCCGTGCACGCCTCGCAGCTCGGCAGCTCGGAGCTCGGCTACCTGTCCCAGATCAAGACCGGTGGCGAGCTCGCGCTGACCAACACGAACCCGCAATACGACCAGGCCTCCCGCGTCCTGCGGACGGCCATCGACCAGATCTCCGGGTTGCGCGGGCGGTTGGGCTCGTTTGAGCGGAACACGCTGGACACGAACATGAACCAGTTGAGCATCACCTCGGAGAACTTGATGTCCGCGGAGTCCTCGATCCGCGACGCCGACTTCGCCGCGGAGACCTCCAAGCTGGCCCGCGATCAGATTCTCGTCAACGCCGGCACCACCGTGCTGACCCTGGCGAACCAGGCCCAGCAATCGATCTTGCGGCTGCTCGGCGGCTAAGCGTGGTCTGGTCGTCCCGGGGTCTCGGCCGTTGGCCCACGAAGGCGCGTGCGTTTATCGGGCACGCGTCTTCGCGGGCGGCGGTTTGAGCGGCGGGGCGATCCGTATTTACTAAAGCCCGCGGTGAATTGGGACGATCCCGGCTGTGTCTCACGGAACGAGTGCCGCGAATTGGCGCGGCGGCTCGTCCGGCTGTATGAAAGTCGACCGGTGCTTTGGGAGCCCGGTCAATCGAGACACTGCCCTGGGAGGCGCAGGCCATGAGCCGCATCAACACCAACGTTACATCGATCACCGCACAGCGCATTCTCAATGACCAGAATGATCGGTTGAGGATGTCGTTACAACGGCTGAGTACGGGGTTGCGGATCAACGCGGGCCGGGACGACCCGGCCGGCCTGATCGCCTCCGAGACCCTGCGCGCCGAGAAACGGGCCATTCAGGCCGCGCAGACGAACATCGCCCGCGCCGTGAACGTCGTCGCGGTCGGCGAGTCCGGCCTCAGCGAGATCACCAACCTGCTGACCGATCTCGAGGATCTGGTCGACCGCTCCAGCAACGCCTCGGGCATCAGCGACGAAGAGGCCGCCGCCAACCAACAGGAGATTGATTCGATCCTGGGCTCGATCAACCGGATTGCCAATTCTACCCAGTTGCAGGGACGCAAGCTGCTGAACGGTGATCTCGCGTACAGCACCTCCGGCGTGGCGACCTCCCAAATTGCCGACCTGCAACTCCACTCCGTCCGTGTGCCCGAAGGCGGATCGCGCTCAGTGGCCATCGACGTAACCCAGGCCGCGTCCCTGGCCGTGGTCAGCTACACGGGCGGCTCACTCGGCGCCACGCCGGTGACCATCGAGATCACCGGCAACCTCGGCGCGGAGCGTCTCAACCTAACCTCCGCCACACTGAGCCAGATTCGCGACGCGATCAACCAATCGACCGACCTGACGGGCGTGTCGGCCACGATCAACGGCACGGCTCTCCGCCTGCAGAGCACCGAGTACGGCAGCGCGCAGTTCGTCCGGGTCCGCGTCCTCGACAGCGGCACGTTCACGATGGCGGGGACCGGGGAAGACTACGGGCAGGATGTCACGGTGAATCTCAACGGCCAGTCGATTACCGGCACCGGACTGAGAGTGTCAGCCCGGACCGCAGTGCTGGACGCGGATGTCACGCTCGCCACCGCCTTCGGCGGCTCAGCCGACGCCGGCATCGCCAGCTTCAGCGTCACCGGCGGCGGTGCCCAGTTCATGATCGCGCCTACCCTGGACCTCAACGCGCAGGCGTCCCTGGGCCTGGGCACCATCGCGACCACGTCCCTGGGGAACGGCAACATCGGCTATCTTTACACGCTGGGGTCGGGTGAAACCAACGCCGTCAGCACGAAGAACTTCTTCACCGCCCAGCGGATCGTCCGTAACGCGCTGTCCCAGATCGCCACGCTCCGCGGACGCCTGGGGTCGTTCGAGCGGAACACGCTGGACACGACCGCCAACTCGCTCGCGGTGCAATACGAGAACGTCGCGGCGGCGGAGAGCAGCATCCGTGACACGGACTTCGCCGCGGAAACGAGCAATCTCACGCGGCAGCAGATTCTGGTCCAGTCCGCCACCAACGTGCTGCGACTGGCCAATGCGCAGCCGCAACAGATCCTGGCCCTGCTCCAGTAACCGCGGAGGGTCGCCGCGCGCCGCCATCGGTTCGCAGCCAAACCCCGCGAGCCCCGGTTCGACCCCCGGGGCTCGTTTTCTAGAGCCAGGGCGCAAACAGCCGCGCCGCCCCCTCCCCTACTTGCGACCACGTCCGCGGGCGCCAGACGTTGCGCGGCTGCACGCGCCGGGCCCCGGCGCAGAAGCAGGCTATGGAACCGGCGAGATCCGTGGCGACACGCGGATCGTAAATCAGCGCCGTCACCTCGAAGTTCAGCCGAAAGCTCCGCGCATCCATGTTCGCCGAGCCCAGCAGGCACCAGCGATCGTCCACGGTCACGAGCTTGGAATGGATCACGCCGGCGTCGTATTCGTAAATGTCCACGCCGGCCTCGATCAGCTCGGGATAGAAGCTGCGCGCCGCCCAGAGCGCCAGCCGTGAATCACTGCGCGTCGGCAAGACCAACTGGACGTGTACCCCCCGGTAAAACGCGTGCACCAGCGCCAGGCGCACCGCCAGGTCGGGCACAAAGTAGGGCGTCGCGATGCGAATCGAGGAGCGCGCCGAGGACACGGCCGCAAACATGATCTGCGCCAGGGGACTGACGCGCTGATCCGGCCCGGTGGCCAGAATCTGCACGACCGAGTTCCCCGGCCGTTGCGGCGCACGGAAGTAGTCTTCCCGGTCCAGCCGCTCCCGCACCGCGAGGTACCAGTCTTCGGCGAAGGTCTGCTGGAGAAAGAGGGCGGCCGGTCCGCTGAGCCGCATGTGCGTGTCGTGCCACGGGCTGAGTCGCCGCAGGCGCCCGCGATACTCGTCGCCGATGTTCTGACTGCCCATAAAGGCCACTTGCCCATCGATGACCACGATCTTGCGGTGGTTGCGCAGGTGCACGGTCCACCGCTTGCGCAGCGGGAACGGGCGCAAGGGCATGAAGAACGCGACCCGCCCCCCGGCTTCGAGCAGTGGGCGCAGGAAGCTCTTCCCCACGCGCCGACAACCGACCGCATCCAGCAGCAGGCGGCACTCCACGCCCGCGCGGGCCCGCTCGATCAGCACATCCCGAAAGTGATGCCCGGTCTCGTCTGGCTGCCAGATGTAATACTCCATGTGGATGTGCTGGCGGGCAGCGCGGAGGGACTCGTCGAGGGACGCGTACGTGGCGTTGGCTTCTTCGAGCAGGGACACCTCATTGCCGCCGACGGCCGGCATGTCCGCCAGCCGCCGCCCGAGCTGCGCAATCCCGACGAGGTCCGCGGGGAGGTCCGCCTGCCCGGTATCGGCAGCCGGCTGAGATTGGTGCTCGACCCAGTGCTTGAGTTGGCCGACCAAATGCGCGACCCGCCGCCGCCGCCGCCCCATCTTCCGCGGCAACCGGTTCGACCCCACCAGCCAGTACGCGAGCACGCCGAGCCCGGGCACGGTCACGATCGCGAAGATCCAGGCCACCATCGCGGTGGGCTCGGTCCGCCGGCGCAGCACGGTAGCGACCGCCATCAGAGCCAGCCCGTAATTCACGCCGAGCACCACCAGCCAAAGCGACCCCATGACGCCAGTGTGCGTAGCCGCCGCGCAGGTGTCAACGCGTCGACGGCGGCAGGGTCAGAAGCACGCCGGGTCCCACCGCGCTTCGTCACCTCTCCGGCAGCGGCACGTACGGTCGCGGCGGCGGCCCGACGTACCGGCTGCGCGGGCGGATCAGCCGGTTATTCTGGTGCTGCTCGATGATGTGCGCGCACCAACCGGCCACCCGGGCCATCACGAACAGCGGCGTGAAGATGTCCGGCGGGAAGCCCAGGAAGTGGTAGACCAGGCCGCAGGGATAGTCCACGTTCGGGTGGAGCTGCTTCTGCTCCCAGACCGCCTGCTTGATCGCGTGGTAGACCTCGGCCCGCCAGTGCTCGTCCCGCGTGCGGGCGAGCTCGTCCACGTACGGCTCCAGGATAAAGGCCCGGTGATCGCCGTTGCGATACACCCGGTGGCCAAAACCCATGATCTTTTCCTTTCGCGCGAGCGCCTCCGCCACCCAGCGTCGCCCTTCAGCCGCGGACTCGAACTGCTGGATGAGCTGGAGCGCTGCCTCGTTCGCGCCGCCGTGCAGCGGCCCTTTCAGCGTGCCGATCGCCGCGACGACCGACGAATGCAGCCCGCTGAGCGTGCTCGTGCAGACGCGGGCAGCGAACGTCGAAGCATTGAATTCGTGCTCGGCGTACAGCACGAGCGTGAGGTTCAGGACCCGCTCCTCCAGCTCGGTCGGCTCACGGCCGAACGCCAGGTGGATGAACTGGCCCGCGTGCGACAGGCCGGGCTTGAGCTCCAAGGGCCACTTGCCGTCGAGCACGCGCACCCGAGCGGCAATCAGCGACGGTACCGCCGCCAGCACGCGGACGGCCCGCGTCAGGAGACTGCACCGTCCCTGCGACTTGGCGCTGCTGAAGTTCCCGCATAGCGACACGCCGGTGCGGAGGACGTCCATCATCGGCGCCTGCCGCGGGATGGCGCGGAGCACGTCGACCACCGCTCCCGGCAGCTCGCGCTCCCCGTCAATCTGCTGCCGGAACAGAGTCAGCTCCGCCGGCGTCGGCAGCTCCCCGTGCAGCAGCAGGAACGCGCACTCCTCGAAGCTGGCGTGTCGCGCGAGATCGGCGATGTCGTAGCCGCGATACAGGAGGCGGCCCTGATCCACACAACAAATGGCGGTCTCGCCGGCAATCACGCCTTCCAGACCCGGATGATAAGTCTCGAGGGTCTCACTCATGGTGGTGCTCCCGAATTCTCACGGCCGGGACAGTCCGCCGCGGCGGACCGGCCGCTACAGCTCTGCTCCGTGGTGGAGCGCCTGCGTGCCTTCGGCATAGCCGAGCAGCTCGTACAGCTCTTGCCGCGTTTGCATGCGGTCGAGCAAGCCCCGCTGCGTGCCGCACTCGCGCAACTCGCGCAGCGCGTCAATCACCGCCTTCAGCGCCACCCGCTGTAACGTCACCGGGAAGATCACGATCCGGTAGCCCAGGGCGGCAAGCTCAGCGACCGAAAGGTACGGCGAGCGGCCGAACTCGGTCATGTTGGCGAGCAAGAGCGCCGGCACGTCCCGGGCCAAGCGCTCGAATTCCGCGCGGCTCTCGAGGGCCTCCGGAAAGATCATGTCCGCGCCGGCGGCGAGGTACGCGTGCGCCCGCGCGACCGCGTCGTCATACGAGGTCACCCCGCGTGCATCGGTCCGGGCAATGAGCAGGAAATCCGGGTCTCGCCGCGCCGCCACCGCGGCCGCGATCTTCTCGCAGAACTCGCTGGCCGGCACGAGCTGCTTGCCGCTGAGGTGTCCGCAGCGTTTGGGAAACTCCTGATCTTCCAGGTGCAGGCCGCTCAGGCCCGCCTGCTCGAATTCCTGCACCGTCCGCGCCACGTTCTCCGGCCCGCCGAAACCCGTGTCGGCGTCGGCGACGATCGGGATCGTCGTCACCGCCGCACAACGTGTGACGTGATACGTCGCTTCCGAGAGCGTGGTGAGGCCCACGTCGGGCACGCCGAGCAGGCTGTTGGCCAGGGCGGCCCCGGAGAGGTAGAGGCCTTCGAACCCGGCCCGTTCGATCGCGCGGGCGGTCAGGGCGTTGAAGGCCCCGGGCAGGACGACGGTATGGTCGCGCAGCGCGGCCCGCAGCCGCGCAGCGCGTGACGTTGGCTCGGTTGTGTTCATCGACTCTCCACAAAGACACGAAGGCACAGAGAGAAGACAAGAGATGACAGATAGAGGATAAGAGATGAAGCACGCCGGCCGCGCCACTTTCGCTCTTCGCCGGCGGCGCACCGCGCGCCATTGCCCATCGCTTATCCCTTATCGCTTATCCGTTATCGCGCATCCGCCTGTGTGGTTGCGCTCTACATCCGCTGCGCCAGCGGCACGTAGCGGCGCTGCGTCGGCCCATTATAAATCTGTCGCGGGCGGTAGATCCGCGCGTGCGGACTCAGGTGCACTTCGCGCCAGTTGGCGATCCAGCCCGGCAGCCGGCCGATGGCAAACAGCACGGTAAACATATCCATCGGGATTCCGATCGCGCGCATGATGATCCCGCTGTAGAAGTCGACATTCGGATACAGCTTGCGCTCGACGAAGTACGGGTCCTTCAGCGCCACTTCCTCGAGCTGCAACGCGATGTCGAGTAGGGGGTCCTTCATCCCCAGCGCGCTGAGCACCTGATCGCAGGACTGCTTGATGAAGCGGGCCCGCGGGTCGTAGTTCTTGTACACCCGGTGGCCGAAGCCCATCAGGCGGGCGTGTTCCTTCTTGTCCTTGATCCTCGCGACAAAGCTCGGAATGGACTCGCCGCTCTGCCGGATCGATTCGAGCATCTGGATGACCGCCACGTTAGCTCCGCCATGCAGCGGCCCCCAGAGCGCGCACACGCCGGCCGCCACGGACGCGTACAGGTTGGCCTGCGACGAGCCCACCATGCGCACGGTCGACGTGGAGCAGTTCTGCTCGTGGTCCGCGTGCAGGATGAAAATCTGGTCGAGCGCCCGCTCCACCGCCGGATCGGCGCGGCAGATCTTGTTCGGCTTGCAGAACATCATGTGCAGGAAGTTGGAGGTGTACGACAGGTCGTACCGCGGATAAATGATCGGATCGCCGATCGACTTCTTGTACGCCGCCGCGGCCACGGTCCGTATTTTGCTGATCACTTGCGCGGCGGCCTCGATGAAGCGGCTATCGTCTTCGGGCTGGGTGAGCACGGGCTCAAAGCACCCCAGGGTGTTGATCATCGCGGACAGAATGGCCATGGGCGGCGCGTTGGGCGGGAAGCCCTCGAAGTGGTGCCGCATGGCTTCGTGGATGAACATGTGCTCGGTCAGCAGGTCGCGAAACTCGTTGAACTGCTTCTCGGTCGGCAGCTGGCCGAAGATGATCAGGTACGCGGTCTCGATGAAGGTCGAGTGCTCGGCGAGCTCCTCGATCGGATAGCCACGGTAACGCAGGATGCCCTTCTCGCCGTCGATGAACGTGATGTTGCTGATGCACGAGCCGGTATTGGCGTACCCTTCATCAAGGGTAATCAGCCCGGTCGTGGCGCGGAGTTGCTGGATGTCGATGGCCCGCTCATGCTCGGTTCCCACCACCGCCGGAAGCTCGCAACTTTGGCCGTTGTACGTCAGCGTGGCTTTGTCACTCATGCTCGACCCTTCCGTTCAAGAGTCCTAGGTCCGTTTCAATGCCCTGATCATAGCGCCCATGCACATAAGTCACGCGTCGAACCGCTCCCGCACGCGCTTCCTTCCGGTCGCGGCTTGGACAAGCCCGTGCCGGCCACGCTGACCCGGACTTCCGGCGTCACCGCGTCTCAAACTCCACCAGCGGCGTGACGTCGGTCAGCTCGTCCAGGGACATCGCCAGATCGACGAGGCGCTCCGCCGTGGCATCGCTGACGACGTCCGCCGCCTGCCGCCGGAACTTGGCGACGACCTCGGCGTCGGTCATCGGATTGCCCGCATGCCCGCGCGGGTACTTCACGAGCCGGGTCAGCTCCCGACCGTCGCGCAGCCGGATGAAGAGCTGGTTCGGAATTCCATCCGGATAGCCCGCGTTGCATTCGTCCGTCTCGACGATGCTGATCTTGTCCAGCAACCCCAGGATGTGGGGGTCGCGGAGCTTGTCGTCGGCAAACGACTCCTGTGTCACATCGCCATCCAGCAGGGCCACCGCCACACAGTAACCCAGGCTGTGGTCTGCCGTCTCGCGGCTCGTCGGCCGCCACTTCTCCGGCTCGCTGCCGATGATGCTCACCGCGGCCTCGAAGCTCTCGATCACGATGCGGTCGATCTGGCGGCAGTCCGCGACTTGCGGCCGCAGTTGCAGAGCGGCGTCGATCGCCGACTGCGAGTGATACTCGGCCGGCCAGAACTTGATGTACGTCCGGAGGATCATCCAGTCCTCGGGGCCGGTCGCCCACCGCAGGTCGAACGGCCCGGTCACCATCTGGAACAGCCCCTTGGGCCCTTCGAAGATTTCGTTCGGCCCGGTGAGACCGCAGCGGGCCAGGCTGGCGGCAAAGACGCCGTTGCGGGCGGCGTTGGAAAACGCGCACGCCTTCCAGTCGGAGATCTGCCCGGTGCGGGTTTGGCGTGTCGCGAAGTTGCACACGCCGGCCAGTCCGAGCGCGTGAACGGTCTGCTCGGTCGTCAGACCGTAGAGCTTGCTCGCCAGCAGCGCGGTCGAAAACGCCCCATAAACCACATGGTCCCACCCGTGCGCGCGCAGCGACGCCGCGTCGCACAGCCGGCACTGCACCTCGTATCCCAGCGCGATCGCGGTGCTGATCTGCCGGCCGCTAGCGCGGCAGGCCTGCCCAACGGCCAGGGCCGCGGGAATGTTGTCACTCGGGTGGGCCGGCTCGCGGCTGAGATAGGTGTCGTTGAAGTCCAGATACCGGACGAGCGCCCCGTTGCTGAAGGCGGCGAGGTCGGCCGTGGTACGGTGCCGGCTGCCCAGGAGGCTCGCCCCGCCCGGGACGGCCACGGTCTGGGCCATCGCCCGCGTCACCTGCGCCGGCCGGCTCGTCCACGCCCCGAGCGCGCACCCGATCGAATCCAAAACCCGCCGCTTGACCTCGTGCACGACCTTCGGCGACAGATCCTCGAAGCGGGCAGCCTGAGCTTGCTGCGCCAAACGGTGGGCGATTGTCGCCATTGGTGCTCCTCAGGGACTCGGCCGGCAGAATTCTGTCCGCAACCGGTGGGGCCCGCAACCGTGTTCAGGCGCGGGGATATTCCTGTTTCAGCCGGAGCATGGCCCTCCCGCACTCGCCGGCCGTCGCCCGGAATCCCGTGAA
>CAZWYT010000059.1:0-27579 GCA_964638325.1 uncultured Planctomycetales bacterium | reverse complement strand
CGCCCCTTGGCCCGCGCGGCGTAAACCTACCCCTTTTCGTGACGCCGACCCCCGTCGCGCGGGACAGTCACACACGTGTTGCATCAACTGGCGTATCGAGGTAGCATTGCGGCTAGAATCGACGTCTCGGCAATTCGTTGAGATCGTGGATCGTGGGAGAGGAGCGATTCTGCGACGCGCACTCGGGCCCGGGTAGGTCTTCGCTCCAGCACCGGCCCGTCCGTTGTCCGCCCGTGGAATCGCCAGTGGCGACTTATGGCCCCTCGAAGCCGCAAGAAGCGGGGCTGTTCTCGCATGTCCCTGTCCGCAGTTCAAGCGCTCCGCGCGGTCGTCGTCCTCCTGTGGGCTGCATCGGCAGACGCCGCCACCTGGCACCTTGTAGATCAGGTACTCATCGACGACTATGGCACCTGGCCCAGCGTGTGGTCCGGAACCGTGGCGTATTTGAATGGTTACGGCGGCCCCGTGATGTACTACGACGGAAGCACGGTGGTCCAGCTTTACCCCGCCGCCCTGCACAACTACGAGCCGGCCCTCGCCGGCAGCGTGGTCGCCTGGCGGAACTGTCAGTTGGACCCGCGCTCGAACGAGATTCTCCGCTGGAGCGAGGGCCACGCCGTGAACATCTCCAATTCGCCGGGCGTCGTTGACTCGGACGTTGCGGTGAGCCGGAAAGGCGACGCCCTGTGGAGCAGGGATCATAGATGGCTGATGTTCTACGATGCGTCGGCGGGTACGACGATCGACCTGAACATCCGCGGGGTGGGGCCGTTCCTGTACGTCGCGCCCAGTGGAACCGTGACTTACGTGTACCAGGACCCGGACACACAGGACGTGTGGTACTTCGATGGGAGCACGACGCGCCTGATCGGGCCCGGGTTCGGCGAACAGAATGCGCACAACGCGCGGGCCGCCGTGTGGGACGGAGCCATCGTCTGGGTTGGGCCGGGCGTGGGCGATTCGTTCAGCGCCGGCGAGATCTTCTTCTGGAAAAACGGGCAGACGACGCGCGTCACGAACGACGATGCCGTCCTGGGCCTTGCGGATGACTACCCTTCCGTGTGGAACGACGTGGTCGTCTGGCAGCGCGCCTCCGACGGCCCGCTGCTGACCCGGATCTTCCTGTGGGACCGGACGGAGATCACCCAACTCACCACCAAACGCACCCAGTATCCCAGCTTCCATGACGGCTGGCTGGCGTGGGTCGATTATTACGCCGGACTCCAGCTCGCGCGCGTGATCCCGGACCTCAACGGCGACTGCAACCTGGACGACGTCGTGGATGCCGCCGACTTTGCGGTGGTGGTCGTTTGCTTCACCGGACCCGATGCCGGACCCGTCCTGGACGGGTGCGCGTGTGGCGACCTGGACGGGGACACGGACGTGGACCTGGCCGACTTCGCGGCCTATCAAACGCTTCCCGAGGACTAGATTCCCGCGCGGAATCACGGGACATGGAGTGAAGCGGCCGGCCAAGCAGAGCCGGGCGGTCCTCCGCCCGGTTCCAGCCGAGCCACCAGGCGGCGCGACGCTGTGCTTGCCGGCGGGCGACGTAGAATCCACAATGCGAGGTGCAGTGGGAGACGTAGTCCGTGATGTTTCAGCGGCACATGTGAGTCCCGCTCAAGGCGGCCCCGGTGCGGGGCCTGAACGATCGCGGGAACTCCTGGCGCAGCGCCCTCGGCGCTGTCGGCCGCCGCTGTGCCAGACGCGCGCTGTCCCAATCCTAGCCGTTCCCGTGCCCCCCTCTTCAACACGTGAGGACTGGCTGCCGAGTCGCTCTATTACCGCGGCTGGCGCGCACCCGGGCCTCTCGGTTCATCGCCTTGGAAGGAGTATGCAAATGCCAAGAACAAACGCTCCCAGGTGGTCGGAAAGTACTTCACGCGGGTGGCTCTGTGTGATGTCGCTCGGTTTGGCGGTGTTGGGCGGCTGCGCCCAGCCCCCGGCGACGGACTCGAAGGCGACGCCGAACCGGTCCGCCGCGTCGACGGCCACGCCGAGCCAGCGTGCTGCACCAGCGGCGCCCCAGCCGGTCGCCGGCGCCCAGCCGTTAGAAGCTGCTGTTGGCGACGAGGGCCCGACCATATCCACGAACGATCCGGAAGCCCTCGCCGAGTACATTCGCGAGCAGATCAGGTTGCAGTCCGCTGGGGGCCAATCGGCGCCGCTGGCCGCAGCGCAGGCGGACAAGACCGCCTCGCCTGTGCAGCCCGCGAAGACGGGGGCGCGCGCCGCGCCGCCGACCGCCGGGTCGCACCCGCCGGACGCTGCCTCGATAACGTCGCCGGCGGGTACCGCGAACCAGGCAACGCCAGACGGGTCGGCCTCGACCGGCACGCCGCACATGGAGCTGAACCCGACCGAGTTCGATTTCAAGGAGGCGTGGCAGGGCTCGCCCGCTGAGGGCGAGCTCACCATCAAGAACGTCGGCACGGCGCCGCTGACCCTGGACACACGGAGCTCTTGCGGCTGCACGGTGGCCACGAAGCCCAAGTCGCCGCTGCAGCCTGGGGAGTCCACCGCGTTCAAGGTCACCTACAACACCTCCCACGCGGGCGTGGCCAACAAGACGGTGACGATCACGACCAACGACCCCGAGCAGGCGTCGGTCGCCG
This sequence comes from uncultured Planctomycetales bacterium, assembly GCA_964638325.1. Taxonomy (GTDB): domain Bacteria; phylum Planctomycetota; class Phycisphaerae; order UBA1845; family Fen-1342; genus JALHJL01. The sequence goes on along the minus strand of CAZWYT010000059.1, from coordinate 24,961 downwards.
TCAAGGTGACGGGAACCGTCAAGGCCCTAGTGGCCGCCAGCCCGTCCGATCGCCTGGTCTTCAACAACCTGGAGTCCGACTCCGTGGAGAGCCAAACCGTCCGGCTGGCCACAAAGTACGACAGCCCGCTTAACCTGAAGCTCCGCGAGAACCAGAACTCCGAGCCCTTCACGGTCGCGCTCGAGGAGGTGGAGCCCGGCAAGCGCTACGATCTCACCGTGACGACCAAGCCGCCGCTGCGGCCGAACGCGAACGCCACGACCGTGGTCCTCGAGACCGGACTGGAGAAGGTGCCGACCGTCCCCGTATACGTCACCGCGAACGTGACGCCGCAGGTGGCGGTTGCGCCGTCGCGGTTGACTGTGGGAGCCGCCACGACGCAGCCCACGCAGCAAATGGTGCAAGTGCAGTCGCGCACGGCGGTGCCCGTGCAGATCACGGAGGTGAAGGCGAGCCTGGACGCAGTCAAGTGGGAGATCCTGCCGCCCGAGGAGCCCGCGGCGGAGTCGAAGCTGCGGTCGCAGAGGCTGCGCGTGACGCTGCCGGCGTACGACGACCTGCCCAAAACCGGGGCGACGCTGCAGGTTTTCACGGATGCGGCGGACGAGCAGTACCGGAAGCTGGACGTGGCGATCGTGAAGGCACCGGCGCGGCCACTGGCCCGGCCGCCGGTTCGGCCAGCGACGGGCAAGAAGCCCTGAACGCCGCCACGGCACTCCCGCCGTGGGCTGCAATGTTCCGGCCGCGCCGCACGGCCCAGGCGATGTCGCAAGACCGCAAGAGGTGCCGCGACGCCGGTTGCACCGATTATGCCCGCAAGCCCGTGGATCGGCACGCGCTGATCGCGACGATCTGCCGCTGGGTGTGCGACGCGCCCGTCGCCGGGCTGCTTCAATAGTCCGTCCCCTGCACGTATGTTCTCGTCACACCCGCTTTTGGCACGACAACGTATGGCCGCATCATCTCGTTGTCCTCGTGGTCGATGATGTGGCAGTGCCACACGTAACCGTGCCCAAAGACGTTGGGGTCGAACGGATAGTAGAGGTCCGGCGCGTTGATCGCCTTGTCCTGCGGCACGTAGCGCACCACGATCCGCGTCACTTGGCCCGGAAGCATCGACACGGTGTCCTTCCAGCCGGCCTCGTTCGGATTCGGCGGCCTAGGCGGGCCTTGCAGATGCGGCACGATATCCGGATTGCCGCCCAGAGCCCGTGGATTGCCGGTGTTGTAATCGAGCGGCGGCCCGTACCCGCCCATGTAGACGCCCCCGGGGAAGGCAGCCGCGTATGCTTTGTTGTACTTGTTGACGTTGAAGTTCTGACGGTTCATAAGCTGGAACTGCGTCAGGTGCGTGTGGATTGGATGAGCGTCAGCAGTGAGATTGACGATCTCCCAGATTTCGGTGTCGCCCTCGTTGGGCAGCTCTGAGTAATAGGTCGTGATGCCGCCGACGGTGATGCCCGTGAAGTCGGGCCGGTTGGTGCCGTCCCACAGTGTATTGTTCACCAGCACCTCCAGTGGCCCACCGGGATAGCCCATCATCGGCATGCCCATCACCTCGTTGAGCGTCAGTTGGCGAGTCTTCTGGGCAGTCACGCCTGGTGCCAGCGTGCCCGTCGCGGGGTCCACGAGGCGTACGATCTGCTGATTCCCCGTGCGGATCGGGATACCGCTCGCCGGATTGTAGCTGGTGTCGGTGACGGACCCGGTTTGCACGCGGAACTGCACGATGCGGCCGAGGGTCGCGCCGTTCGGTGGCGCACCTTTCGGGTACGGCGTACGGCCGGTGTTGCGCATGATCAGGGTTTGTCCCTGGAGACCGGCAAAGTCGATGATGACATCGGCGCGCTCGCCGGGCATGAGCACGAGCTTTTGCCCCAGGGGCGCGCTGATCTGGACCGGCGCGTCCAGGTAGCCGCCGTCCGTCCCGATCTGCCAGATCGACGGTCCGATGGCGCCGGTAGCGGAGTCGACCAGGAACAGCTCATACGTGCGGGCGTTGGAGCCGTTAACGACGAGGAAGCGGTAACGCTTTGCTTGGACGTTGAAGTACGGCCACACCTTGCCGTTAACGACGATCGTGTCGCCAACGAACTCAGGCACCCAGAATGGATGCTCGGGATTGATCCCGAGGGCAGGGAAATAGAGCTGCCCGTTGACATCGAACATGCGGTCCTGGATCACGAGCGGCACAACGTACTCGAGTTCGCTCGTGGTCTGCTGCAAGCCGACGGGGTGCAAGCCGGTAGGTAGCTGCAGGCTGGGGTCGATGATGTCGTAGGCGCCCGCCAGCCCTGCGTAGACGTTAAGGCGTGTAACGCCCAGCGCATGATCGTGGAACCACGTCGGCGCCGCCTCCTGGCTGTTGGGGTACCGATACACAGCCTCGTTTCCGGCCACGGGCACGCCGGGCCGCGTGTAGTAGGCGTGCCCCTGGTAAAGCCCGTCGCTGGTGAACCAGGCGTCCGGGCCGCCATCGAGCACCGGCGGCACGTCGCCGCCATGCAGGTGGACGACGGCTGGAATGGGACCGTCGTAGTTCAGCGCGCAGTCACCCATCGGCGGCATGCCCGGGTACTCGTGGGCGTAGTGCGCGCACATGTTCATCTCACCGCCGAGCGGGTCGGTCCAGTGCAGCGTTTGGTCGCTGGAGTACTTCCAGGCGAGGACGTTCGTCAAACTGGCGTAGCCCAGATTGTTCACGAAACGGAACTGCGTCGGCAGGCCGCGTGTCGCGACAACCACGGGGCCGGTGTAGGTGTCGAGCGGCGACGACGGCGCACCGGGACCGACAGTGTAGCCCCAGACCCACGTCCCGGTGTACGTCCCGACCGCGGGCACGAACGTCGACGGCATCACGCTGGCCTGGAACTCGCGCATGTGCAGCTCGATGTCGTTCGCGTCGGCGATCACGGTTGTGATTGGGCCGCCTGCGACGCTGAGCGTCGGCAGCGGATCGACAAACTGTGGGATCGCGCTGCCCGGCAGCGGCGTCTGCGGCTGCGCAAGGGCACCCGAAACGACCGCGAGTGCCGCCAGCGCACTCAATGGCTTCCTTCTCATGTTCATCTCCTTCTTAAACTGTTGCGGGGTAGCCTTTACTCCACGCGCATGCTCGGCCCGCTAAACCCTCAGTTTCCCGCCTTGTGGCAATCTGTTCCAGCAGCGCGATGGTAAATCCGGCGAAGGAAGTGCGGGCAGTCCGCTGTCGGACAAACTCCCGGTCATGTGGGAGACTACCGCACGCCGCAGCTGCGGCCCGGAATCTTCACGTCACTTGAACGCGTTCGCTACAACCGCCAGTGGTAAACCAGCGGCTCAGGGGGTGTATCCATCGGACAGCGTCTTCAGGAACGTGGCGATGGCCGCCTCCTCTTCCGGCGTCAGCCCCAGGTTGCCCAGCTCATCGGTGTTAACATTCTCTGGGATCTCGGCGGGTGGCCACATCTCCACGTCGCGCGTGTTGTAGAAGTGCACGATGTCCTCCAGCGACTTGAAGAAGCCGTTGTGACCAAACGCCTTTGCGAAGTCCGGGCTCGGCCGCAGGTCCACGTTTCGAAGGGTCGGCACTTTCTGCTTGCCCAGCTCGGGGCTGTATACCTCCGACGGGAAGCCGGCGCCCTTCAGGAACCCGCCTAACCCCTCGTCCACCCACTCGTCACCGTCGGGATTCCACTTCGGCGGCATGTCATAGAACGGGTTCTCCAGGTTGCGCGGCACCCCCAGGTTGTCGTAGGTGAAATCCGTGAACAGCGGCGGTTCGCCGTTCGGCCCCGGCGCGCTGAGATGGCAAGCGGCGCAGTTGCCCTTCAGTGGATCGTTAAAGAGCTGCCGCCCCCATTCCTCCTGCTCAGTCAGTGTTGCCATCCCGGCCAGCCAGTAATCGTACTTCGAGCTGAACGGATTGACCTCGGCGGAGCGCTCGTACGCGGCGATCGAGCGGGCGATACGCTCGTACGCGAGGGCATAATTGAACGGGGCGCGGTCGCGACCCGCCGGCTGGCTGACCTTCACAGCAATCGGGGGCAGTGAGTCGGCACCCCACACCTGGCGGAACAGGTTCGCATACGCCGACAGCGCGACCTTGACGACCACGACCTGCGCATTAGGGTTGTTCTGTTCCAGGGGATTGAGGAATGGTCCTTGGGCCTGCTCGGCCAGCGGGTCCTCCAGCGTCCAGCCCGTCGCGCGCCCGTCCCAGAACATCCCGCCCACCCAGACGCCCTCATCGGCGTCGTAGTGCAGGACAGGACTGTCGCCGGCGTACGATGCGGCCGGCGGCTTGCGGTTGCCGAACCGCGTGTGCACGGCCCCAGGGTAAACCGCGCCGTGCGCGTTGATCTCCGAAATTGGCCCGGTGAAACCAACCTGGGGCGCATGGCAAGCCGCGCACGACTGGCCAAGCGGCGTCGAGAGGTTAGTGTCAAAGAGCAGGAACTTGCCAACTTGCTCCAGCGGAGTCAGTTCTTGAGCTGCCAGAGGGGCGGCCACCAGAGTCACGCCGAGGACTCCGAGACAAATGCACCAACCGTTGCGATACATAGCACTTTCTCCTTTCTCCCACGACCGTCATGGGTCAGCGCGCGCGCGCCCTCAATGTCGAGTACCCGCGCGCCAAAACAACTTCAGGACCTTTTTACACACTAGTGTTGGCGGCCAACCCTGTCTGTCAGCGGTGAGGGAATCCGCCGTAGGAATTCAGGACCCCATCTGTCGGACATGACGCCGAGGCACGCCGGACGTGCATGCGCGCGAAGGCAGATCCGCGTGGGCCGCGGTGCTCAACGAACGAGATCGTGCTCAATGGCGTAGCGGATGAGCCCGGCGTTGTGGCGTAGCCCGAGCTTTTGCAGGATCCGCGTTCGAAACGTGCTGATCGTCTTGACGCTGAGCGCTAGCTCGCGGGCGATGTCACCCACGCTCTTGCCCGACGCGATGAGACAAAGCACCTGATACTCGCGGTTGGACAACGCTTCGTGCGGCGGCTTGGGAGCGGCTGAGTCCACGTACGACGCCAAGCCCTCCGCGACCTGCGCCGTGATGTACCTGCGTCCCGCCGCCACGATTCGAATGGCCCGAATGAGCTCCTCCGGCGGGCTGCCCTTGTTGATGTATCCTGATGCGCCCGCCATGATTGTGCGAATGGCGTATTGCTCTTCGGGGTACATGCTCAGCACGAGCAGAGGTAGCGCCGGCCGGCGACGGCGCAAGTCGCGCAGCGCCTCGAGGCCCGACATCCCGGGCATGGCCAGGTCCATAAGTACCACGTCACACTGGCCGGCGACGACTTTGGCCAACAGTTCCGCCGCGGTGGCCGCTTCGCCCGCCACCGTCATGTCCCCGGTGTCGGCGATGATGCGCTTCACCCCTTCGCGGACGACCGCGTGGTCGTCAGCCACCAGAACTCGGATCATGACTTCCTCTCCGCGTTCCCCTGGCCGGTCGGAATGCGCAGGGTCACGGTCGTACCCTTACCGGGCACGCCGCGGATATCCACATGTCCGCCCCAGCGCATCGCGCGCTCGCGCATGCCGATAAGGCCGAGCGAGTTGGAGCCCGTCGCGGGCGCGTCCGCGATTCCGGCGCCGTTGTCACACACCTTCAAGGTCAGCACTCCGGACCGGACGGAGAGCTCCACGCCGGCGCGCGTCGCCTGCGCGTGTCGCGCAATGTTCGTCAGGCCTTCCTGAAACACGCGGAATACCGCGGTGGCCGCCTCCAGCGGTAAGACCACCTTCGCCTTCGGCAGCGCCAACCGACAGTGGATGCCCGTACGGGCCTCGAACTCACGCGCGTGCCATTCAATCGCCGCGGTCAGCCCCAAGTCATCCAGCAGTGCGGGCCGGAGGTCGGCGCAAATGCGCCGGAGCGCGTGGAGCGTCGTGCTCACGAGTTCGCACATGGACGCCAGCCGGGCGCGGACGCCGTGGGAATCGTCTCCCAGGCGCTCCCGCACCCAGTGCAGGTCCAGGTTCAGCGCTGTGAGCACCTGCCCCAATTCGTCGTGCAGCTCACGGGCGATGCGCGCCCGCTCCTCTTCACGCACGGTCTGCAGGTGTTGGCTGAGCCGCCGCAGGTCCTCCGCCAGCAACCGGTAGCGCTGCTCGCTCTGCCGCAACGCCTCCTCCGCCCGCTTGCGCTCGGTAATGTCAACCGCAGTCCCCTCAATAATCCTGCGCACCCCGCGCTCGTCCGGCGTCAGCAGCACGTTCTCCAGGATGTGGACCGCGGTTCCGTCCTTGCGCCGCAAGCACAGCTCGGAATTCATGAGCACGCCGGCCTTTCGCAGACGGGCCAGAAAGGCCGCGCGATCCGCCGACCGGAAGTACAGGTCCCGTGCCCGGCGGGACATGAGCTCGTGGCGCGAGCTGTAGCCCAGCATGGCCGCGAGCGATTCGTTGCAGTCGAGGATCGCCCCGTCGAGCGTCGTCCGGTAGACCCCCGCGAGATTGTGCTCGAACAGCAGGCGATAGCGCTGGCCCAAATCCTCGGCTGGCTTGCGAGCTCCGCGGGCTGAACGTGTGGCGTTCAAAGCCCGCCTCACGCCGGCAGGTCGCTTCCGGACCGTCTGATCTCGACCCTTGCGCAGCCTCTGCCGTCGACGTGCGACCATGGCGCCTCCTGCCCGGCCAGCGCCCCGTTCTCGCCCGCCCGATGATAAAGTGCGGCTTAGCCCGCCGGCAATTGCGAATTGGGTTTTGCGGCAGGTGAAACGGACGCCGGGCGGCCTGCCTCGCTCATCCCCGCTTCACGCAGCCGCACCGGCACCGGGCCCCGGAAGAGACTACTCGCCAGGGCTTCGGCACGCTGCCCCAGCGGGCTGAACCACAGCGTGCCCAGCAGCAGCAGGATAACCGCACAGCCGTTTACCAGGACCATGCCGCCACCCGGAACACGCAGCGGCGGCAGCGTGCTGTCATCCGTGAGGTACATCTGCCGGACAATGCGCACGTAGTAGTACAGGCTGAGCAACGTGTTGAGCACCGCCACGATCACCAGCCCCCATAGCCACGGATGCACCGCGGCCGTCTTCCCGAGCGCGACCAGCAGGAACCACTTGGCGGCGAATCCGCCCAGCGGCGGCAGACCCACCAGCGAGAACAAGCACACCGCCATGGGCAGGGCGACCCACGGCGCGCGCCGCCCCAGGCCCGTGAACGCGGACAGATGATCGCTGCCCGTTTCCCATACCACCAGCGCCGTCGCCCCGAACGCGCCGACGTTCATGGTCACGTAGACGAGCAGGTACGCCACCACCGCCGCCATGCCGCTGCTGGTGTGCGCGCCTACGGCGACGAGGTCACCCGCGGGGGCGATGAGGATCGCGCCGGCCATCAACATGTACCCGGCATGCGCAATCGACGAATACGCCAGGATGCGCTTCACGCTCTGCTGTCGCAGCGCGGCCAGGTTCCCGACCGTGCACGTGACGGCGGCCAGCAGCCCGATGCCCCAGGTGAGCGGCACGACCGCGCCGGCCATCGTCGCGGAAGCGCTGAACGTGTCGACGATCCGCAGCAGCAGGCCCAGTCCGGCCGCCTTGCTGGCCACGCTGAGCCAGGTGGTGACCTCGATCGGCGCGCCCTCGAAGACGTCCGGACACCACCAGTGCATCGGCACGACTGCGATCTTAAATGCGATCCCGGCTCCCACGGCCAGCAGGCCGAGCCAGAACACCGGATCGGCGTTCGACGGCAACCACGCGATCTGACCCGCAATCACGGACAGATCGAGCGTGCCGAAGCGGCCGTACAGCAGCGAGACCCCATATACCATGATGGCTGCGGACGCGGCGCCGAACATCACGTACTTGAGACTGGCCTCGGCCCCGAGCCGCGACCGCTTGTCACTCGCGACGATCGCGTAGCTCGGCAGCGACGCCGTCTCCATCGCGATCACGATCACCAGCAGGTTCAGGCTGCCGACCATCAGCATCATGCCCACTGCACTGGTGAGCAGCAGGACAAAGAACTCCGGTCCCCCAGAAGGGGATACGCTCACTTTCCGGTCTGGGGGCCGGGTGGCGCCGATCAGGCACAGCCAGATGATCGCGATCAGGGCCAGCAGCAGGAACAGCTTGAAGAAGACGCTGAAACGATCTGCTACAAGCATCGGCGGCAGCGCCGGGTGGGGCGGGGTCATCGCTCCCACGCCGCCCGTCGCCACGTGCACCGCGACCGCGCCGCTCGCCTGCAAGCCCACCAGAGCCCCCAGCAGCGCAAGGATTGCCGCCACGTACGGCCGCCGTCCGACGAACAGGGAGACGAGCAGTATTGCCGCAATCGTCCCGACTAGGATCAGCTCCGGGCTGAACAGTAGGAGCTCGCGCCCCGCAGGCAACCACGTGTTGGCGGGTGGCAGATTCATGACCTAGCCAGAATGCGTAAAGAGCTGCGTAATCTGAACCAGTGTCCCATTCATAAATCGGAACAGCGACTGCTCCGGCAGGATTCCGAGCACGATCGCAATGACGGCCATGGCCGCCAGCACGGCGGTCTCGCGACTGCTGGAGTCGGGCAGCCCTTTGTACTCGTCCCGCTGCTTGCCCAGATACACCCGCTGGATCATCCACAGGATGTAGCCCGCCGTCAGGATCACGCCCGTCGCGGCGATCACCGCAAACGGCTTGGCCCAGGCGTAGTTCGCCGAGAACGTCGCGATCAGCACCCAGAACTCGCCGATGAAGCCACACAGCCCCGGCAGCCCCAGCGACGCGAAAAAGCCGAGCGTCGCCAGCGACCCGTACACGGGCATCGTCAGCCACAGGCCGCCGAAGCGGTTGATCTCGCGATGGTGGGCACGCTCATAAATCACGCCGACCAGGAAGAAGCACATGGGTGACGAAATGCCGTGGGCGATGACCTGGAACATCGCGCCCTGCAGGCCCGCGGGCGTCATGATCGCGATTCCCAGCAGGACGTAGCCCATGTGGCTGATCGAGCTGTACGCCACCAGACGCTTGAAGTCGGTCTGGGCCATCGCGCACAGGGCGCCGTAGATGATGTTGATCAGCCCGAGGATCGCGAGCCCGTACGCGGCCCATTGACCCGCGCCCGGCAGGATCGGATAGCTCACCCGCAGCAGGCCGTACGCGCCCATTTTCAGCAAAATGCCGGCCAGGATCATGCTGATCGGCGTCGGGGCCTCCACGTGCGCGTCGGGCAGCCACGTGTGGAACGGGAACACCGGTATTTTGATCGCAAACCCGATGTACAGCAGGACGAACATCAGCGGCGCGAACTTCCAGCCCAGGAACGTCGCGCCGCGGAAAGCCTCCTGAATCTGCGGATTGGTCGCCATCTCGATCAGGTTGAAAGTCCGCATCCCCGGCGGGGCGTAGAAGTAGAACGCCAACAGCACCACCAGCATCAGCACCGAGCCCGCCAGCGTGTACAGGAAGAACTTGATGGCGGCGTATTCCTTCCGCGGTCCGCCCCACACGCCGATGAGGAAGTACATCGGCAGCAGCATTACTTCCCAGAAGATGTAGAACAGGAAGAAGTCCAGCGCACCGAACACGCCCAACATGCCCGTTTCCAGCAGGAGGAACAGGCAGAAATACCCGCGGGCGCCGCGGCTGATCTTCCAGTGCTCGATGTTCCAGCTCGCCAGGCACGCCAGAAACGTGATGAAGGTCGTGAGGATGATCAGCGGGAAGCTCAGGCCGTCGAGCCCGACGAAGTACTCGATCTTCGCGGCCCCCGCGCCCTGGCCGAGCGTGATCCACGTCAGCTTGGTGACCTCATAGAGCTTCTGGCCGTAGCTCGGACCGAAGATGTTCCCGGCGTCGGTGGTCCACCACGCGAAATGTCGGAACAGGCCGAGCGAGAGCACGAACGTCAGGCCGGTCGCCAGCACCGCCACGATCTTGACCATCCGAACGCGCGGTGCAATCAGGCATAACACCGCCGCGATCGTTGGGACGAAGATCACCCAGTTCAGGAGATTGCCATATTCCACGACTCTCGTTCCTCGTAGGGCAGGTCGAGTCCGCCCTGGCGGACGAGACCTGCCTGGCTCGATCCACTATCCGGCAGGTCTCGTTCCTCGACCTGCCCTACCCGAGGCTCTACCATCCGTACGCCAACCACAACACCAGGACCGTCACGCCGCCGGCGGCAAACAGGATGTAGTCCCTAATCCGGCCAACCTGCGGGCTGCGGACCAGACCCCCCAGTTCCCACGTGCCGCGGCCCACTCCGTTTGCCAGGCCGTCCACGACGCCGTCATCCAGCACTACGCCGCTGAACCGCGAGACGCGCTCGGTCACCCACGCCGACAGGTTGACCAGCCCGTCCACCACGTACTTGTCAAAGGCGTAGCAAATGGCCTTGAGCGCCATCGTCCCGCCGACCAGCACCAGACCGTAGACCTCGTCAAAGTAGAACTTGTGCACCAGCACCGTATGGAGCGGCCGCAGCGACCGCGCCAGGGCGTCGGCGGTCGCCAGCCCCTTGCGGTAGATCACCCATGCGATCGCGAAGCCTACGACGAATGCGCCGCCGACGATCGGGGCCAGCGCCTTGTGGGCCCCATGATCAATCAACGCCCCATGCGCCTCCGCCGCCTCCGCGGCCGCGCCGTCGTACGCCAGCGTGAGGAACGGTGTCGGCGTGGCCGCCGCGACCATGGGGCGGAATAGGGCGTAGCTCGCGAAGAACGTGCCCACGGCGAGCACCACCAGCGGCACGTACATCAGCGGGCTTTCGTGGGCGTGTGCGTATACGTGCTCGTCACGCGGCCGGCCCATGAAGGTCAGCCACCAGGCGCGCATCATGTACAACGGCGTTACATAGGCAATGATGACGGGAATGATGAACAGGAACGCGGGCAAGTGGGCCGGCGTCGGCTTGGGCCCCGTACGAGCCCCGAGCGCCAGCGAGGGGTCAGCGGTCATGTGCGCCGCGCCTGCCGCCGCACGTCCCTCCGGGCCCGCCGCTTCCGCTCCAGGTCCGGAGGAGTGGGCCGCGCCGGCGTGCCCGGCGCCGTACACCCGATGCCACGCGACCGCCAGAATCTCGTCCTTGCTGAAGAACCCTCCCAGGCCCCAATGCGTCAACGGGATCCCCGCCCCCGCGATCGCCAGCACGCCGACCAGGAACGTCCAGCACGTCACCGGCATCTTGCGATGCAGCCCGCCCATCTTCCGCATGTCCTGCTCGTGGTGGCAGCCTTCGATGACCTGCCCGGACCCGAGGAACATCAGCGCCTTGAAGAACGCGTGCGTCAGCAGGTGGAACAACGCCGCGATCCACGCGCCCACCCCCATCCCCAGCATCATGTACCCAAGCTGGCTGATCGTCGAGTACGCCAGCACACGCTTGATGTCCGTCTGCACGATCGCCACCAGCGCCGCCAGCGTGAGCGTGATGCACCCGATCACGGCGACGAACACTTGCGCTTCCGGCGTGAGCAGCACGCAAATGCGGGCCGTCAGGTACACGCCGGCCGCGACCATCGTGGCGGCGTGGATCAGGGCACTGACGGGCGTGGGGCCTTCCATCGCGTCCGGGAGCCAGACGTGCAGCGGGAACTGGGCACTCTTGCCGATCGCACCGCAGAACAGGAGCATCCCCATCCAGGTGGCCAGGCTCAGCCCGAGAAAGGTCTGCGTGAAAAGGGGGGCCTGCGTCTCGTAAGCGCTGTGAAACGCCTGCGCCGCGCCCGCCAGCGAGAGGTCGCCGAGGTGAAAGACCACCATCCCCAGCCCGACGATGAACCCGAAGTCGCCGACGCGGTTCGTGACGAACGCCTTAATGCCGGCGTCGGAGGCGCTCTTCTTGTGGAAGTAGTACCCGATTAGCAGGTACGAGCACAGCCCGACCAGCTCCCACGCGATGAACAGCAGCAGCAGGCTGTCGGCGATCACCAGCAGCAACATGCTGAAGCAGAACAGCGAAAGGTAGGTGAAGAAACGGTGGAACTTGCTGACCCCATCGATCTCGTCGCTATGCCCCGCCATGTACCCGACGCTGAACACGAAGATGCACGTCGACACGAAGCTGACCATGAAGAACATGATCAGCGTCAGGCTGTCGAGATTGACGCCGAAGCTGACCGGCATCGCGCCCAGGTGCGCCCAGAGGAAGGGGGCACTGCGGGCGGCCAGGCGCTGGTCCGGCGTCAGGCCCTGCCACTGCACGAGCGCGATGGTCGCGAGCACCGTGCTCGTCGCGATCGCCAGCACCGCGACCCACCCGGCCAGCGGCTTGCCGAGCCGCGCGCCCACAAACGCCAGGAGCACGAAGCTCGCCAGGGGGATGAGCACGCCGGCTATTAGAAGTGCTTCAATGGATGACATTCGTCTGGGCTCTCAGCTCTCCACGGCCGGCGAGCCGCCGGCCGCTACGGTTGACCTACCCGCGCAAGCGGTCGCCCTCATCCGGGTCGATCGTCGCCAGCAGCCGGTAGTAGTTCACGAAAATCGCAATCGCCACCGCCGCCTCGGCCGCGGCCAGCACAATCACAAACAGCGCTGCGATCTGCCCGTCCAGCCCGCCCGTCTGGTAACGCGAGAACGCCACCAGGTTGATGCCCGCGGCGTTCAGCACCAGCTCGGCGCCGATCAGGATCCCGACCGCGTTGCGCTTGGTCATCATCACGTACAAGCCGCAACAAAACAGCAGCGCGGCCAGCACGAGGTAATGCGCCAGACCGATCGTCAGCATCCGCTCAGCCTCCGTTCTCCGCCGATGGGGGCGCGGCCGGGTTCTGCTGGCGCTCCGGCTGTGCGAGGTACGCCGCCCCGATCATCACTGCTAGCAGCAGCACGCTCACGAGCTCGAACGGCACCAGGTACGTGGACAGCAGCTCGTTTCCGAGCCGCGCCACGTCGGAATTGGGGGCGCCCGCGCTCGGCGCCGGCCACGTCGCCCGTAACAGAATCGCGACGAGTCCGGCCAGCAGCCCCATGGCGACGATCGCACCCCCGATCGCCTCGATCCGCTTGGGCCGCAACTGCACCCCTTGCAAGCGGCTCGTCAGCATCACGCCGAAGATAATCACGACCAGCGTGCCGCCGGCGTAGACAATCAACTGAATGGCGCCCAGGAAGCTGGCGGCCATCAGGAAGTACAGGAGCGCGACTCCGCCCAGCGTGCCCAGCAGGCACAGCGCCATGCGGACGATGTTCCGGGCGATTACGCACCCTAGTGCCGATGCGGCCACGACCGCCGCCAACAAGTAGAACGCGATTGCTTCGCCGTTCACGCTCAACTCCCTGGCAAGTGATCGATCGCCAGCGCACCCACCAGCCGCCGGCGATACATGAGGCCGTATGTGACAATCGCGATGATACCGACGACGCCCGCCACGCCGACCGCCGTGCATACCACGTTCGCCCCGACGGCCAGCCAGCTTCCCCGGTGCACAAGCAGCTCCCAGAACGTCTGACCGAGCAGGAGGACCATCGTCACGGGCAGCATGACCTGCACGCACGCGTGCATGACCTGGTCGAGCCGGATGCGCGGCAGCGTCCACCGCAGCCAGATCTGCACGTACACGAAGAAGAGGCCTTTGAGAACCAGCCACAGCGGGCCGCTGAACAGCACCCCGTGCAACGCCCGCTGCCACAGCGGGCCCGCGGCCCACGCCGCTCCCCAACTGGCCGGCAGCGGCGAATACCACGCCCCAAAAAACAGGATCGCCACCAGCGCGCCGGCCGCAAACATCTCCGCGTACTCGGCGAACATGAACAGCGCCCAGCGGAAACCGCTGTACTCGGTCATGTAGCCGGCGACCAGCTCGCTTTCGGCTTCCGGCAGGTCGAAGGGGGCGCGTTTGCAGCTCGCCAGCGTCGCGATGAAGAACGTAACCGCCGCGGCCAGCGTGAACGGGTTGTAGAACGCGAGCCAGGTGTGAAAACCGCCTGCCTGGACCTCGCCAATCGTGGTCAGCCGCAGCGTGCCCACGGTCATGATGGGGACCAGCAGCGAGAACCCCAGCGGAATCTCGTACGAGATGACTTGGCAGGCTTCCCGCATGGCCCCGTACATGCTCCACTTGTTGTTCGACGCCCAGCCGCCGAGCAGCACGCCCAGCACTCCGAGCCCGAACATGGCCACGATGAAGATCAGCCCCACGTCGAGGTCCCGCCCGATCCACGCCGCACTGAACGGCAGCGCGATGAACAGGCTTAGCGCTGGGATGAACGCGACGTATGCCGCCATGCGGAAGAGCGACACGTCCCCGCCGCCCGGCAGGATGTCCTCTTTCTGCAGGAGCTTGATGCCGTCCGCCATCGACTGGGCCCACCCATGCCACCCGCCGACGCGCATCGGGCCGAGCCGGCTCTGAATCCGCCCGGCGACCTTGCGTTCCCACCAGATGGCGAAGCTGGCAAAGATGGACACGAACCCCACGACGCCGATCACCGCCAGCACGTCGCGCGCGACCCGAAATTGCAGCGGCCACAGCGCATACGCGGCCAGGTGCCACGGCGTGCTCCGCGCCGCCGGCTGCGTGAGCCCGCCAAGCTGGACTTCGAGCTCGGCTACCGTAAGCGGCTGAGTAAGCCCGGTGCCGGCCGCGGCAGTCTCTCGCAACTGGTCCACGCGCTGATACAGCAGGGCGGGCACCCAGGCGATGACCACGATCGCAGCCAGGCCAGCCAGGAAGATCGGGAATCCGAGCTTGAACAACACCCGTCCCACGGTCGCGCTGAACTGAATGACTAGCGCCGCCTCGAGTCCGGTCAGCGCTCCTACCAGCGCAACCACAGTCCCGAGCACTGCGAGGACGTAGCCCATCCCTGCCAGCCGCCCGGCCAGCAGCCACAACGCGACGGCCGCGACCGCCGCCAGGAGCCCGAACGCGGCAAACCAGCGCACGGCGCGCGGCTTGGCCGCCTGGCTCCAACGCGGTCGCAGTGCGTCCTCCGCAGTGAACTTCGCCATGTGTTTATCGTGTAGGGCCGGTCGAACCTGCGAGACCTGCCCGACGCCTACCGTCCAAACCGGAAACCGACCGTCGCCAAAGCGTAATTCTTAACTCTGCATTCTTAATTCGCGTCTCACCGGTCCACTTCACCCATCACCACGTCGATGCTGCCCACGATCGCCGCGATGTCGGCCAGCAGCACCTGCCGGCACACGTGCGTCGTGATCGACAGGTTGCAGAACGACGGACCGCGAATCTTAACGCGGCGCGGGATCGGCTTCCCGTCGCCGACGACCAAAAACCCGACCTGCCCGCGCGCCCCTTCTACCTCGAAGTACACTTCCTTCGCCGGCAGCTTCAGCACGCCTTTCGGCTTGTTGCGGAACTCCCCGGCCGGAATCTGCTGGGCGCACTGGCGCAGAATCCGGACCGACTGCTTCATTTCCTGCATACGCACGAAATAGCGGCTCCAGCTATCGCCGACGACCACCTCGCGCGGGATGCCGTCCGAGCCGCCCGTCACGCCGATCGGGATGTCGAACTCGAACCGGTCGTAAATCTCGTACGGCACGCACTTGCGCAGGTCCCACCGCACGCCGCTGCCGCGCAGGCACGGCCCCGTGAGCCCGTACGCAATCGCGTCTTCCGGCGAGATCACGCCGACAGCCGCGGTCCGCTTCACGAAGATCTGGTTGTAGCTCAGCAGGTTGTTGTATTCGTCGATCTTCGGCTCGAAGTAGTCGAGGAACCGCGTCAGGTTCTCCAGGAAACCCTCGGGGAGGTCCTGCGTTACCCCGCCAATCGTGATGTAGCTGTACGTCAGCCTGGCCCCGCAAGTGGACTCGAACAGGTCGAGGATGTACTCCCGCTCGCGAAAGCCGTAGAGGAACGGCGTGAAAGCCCCCATGTCCAGGCTGTAGGAGCCGAACGAGACCAGGTGCGACGCGATGCGGTTCAGCTCCGCCATGATGACGCGGATGTAGCGCGCCCGCTCCGGCACCTCGAGCCCCGTCAGCTTCTCGACCGCCAGGCTGAACCCCTCATTGTTGATCATGGCGGCCAGGTAGTCCAGCCGATCGGTGATCGGGATGAACTGGTAGGGGGCCACGTTCTCGCCGATCTTCTCGGCACAGCGGTGCAGGTAGCCGATGTGCGGCACGACCTCCAGCACCAGTTCGCCGTCCGTCCGCAGCATGAGCCGCAGCACGCCGTGCGTGCTGGGGTGCTGCGGCCCCATGTTGATGAGCATCTCCTCGGTGCGCAGATCGCCGGGCACGACGCGATCGACGTCGGCCAGCAAGTCGGCCTGCGCTGGGTTGACCGAGTCGTCCATGTCCTTAGAACTCGCCAAGCTCGTCAAGCGTGACAAGGTAACAAAGTGACAAGGTGACAAAGGGTGCGTTGTGCTGTCACCAGGCGTTTGTCCACCAATGGGCTCACTTTGTTACCTTGTTACTTTGTTACTTTGTCACCATCCGCCGCAGCCGCCGCGGGAATACCCTCGTATTCCTTCGGAAACTCGTAATCCTTTCGCAGCGGGTGCCCGACCCAGTCGTCCGGGCACAGAATTCGCCGCAAGTCGGGATGCGCGTCGAACGTCACCCCCAGCAGATCGAAGGCCTCCCGCTCGTGCCACTCGGCGGTCGGCCACACGTCCGCAACCGACCGCACGTGCCCCCCGTCGCGCGGCACGCGGACCCGCACCGCGATCTCACCGTGGTTTTGCCACAGGCCGCCCGCGTCGCCCGGCCGCATCGACATCAGGTCGTAAACGAGGTCGATGAACGGCTCGGGGTGCAGGTCCACGCCGCTCACGCAGCGCAGCATGTTCATCCGCAGCCGCGGGTCGTCCCGCAGGAACAGGGCGACCGCGTGCCACGCCTCCGCCGTCACGGTCACGCTCGGGTGGCTCGTGCCCATCGCCGCCTCGCCAACCGCCTGCGGCAGGGCGCTCTTCAGAATCTCCGCAATCTCTGGTGCTGTCACCCGCTCGCTAACCTCTCTCACGCCTACGCCGTCTGCGGCTTGCGTGCGATCGTCTGCTGCTTCATCTTCTCCTGGAGCCGCATCAGGCCTTCGATCAGGGCTTCGGGCCGCGGCGGGCAGCCCGGGATATACACGTCTACGGGAACGATCAGGTCCACCCCCTTCACCACGTGGTACCCGTACTTGAAATACGGCCCGCCGCCGACCGTACACGCGCCCATCGCCATGACGTACTTCGGCTCGGGCATCTGGTTGTACAGCCGCCGGATGCGCGAGGCCATCTTGTACGTCACCGTGCCGGCCACAATCATGAGGTCCGACTGCCGCGGCGTAGCGCGAAACGCCCCCGCTCCAAAGCGGTCCAGGTCAAACCGCGAGGCGCCGGCCGCCATCATCTCGATCGCGCAGCAGGCCAGCCCGAACGTCATCGGCCAAATGCTGCTGGACCGGGCCCAGTTCAAGGCCCAATCCACCGATGTGATGATGAAGTTCTCTTCGAACCGATTCTGAATCCAGCCCATGCCGCTTACGTCCTCACGCTCGCCTCACCGCCCGCACCCGCCGTGTCCTCGTCGCTCGGGCTCGGCAGCGCCCGCACCCAGTCCAGATAGCCGAAGCGCCAGAGGTAGACGAACCCGACCACGATCACGCCGAAGAAGAACAGCATGTCCCACACCGCGGCCCAGCGCACTTGATGCAGCAGCTCCCACGCCGCGTTCGGCGTCGCACCGCCGCCGAAAACCACCGCCCACGGGTAGAACAGCGCGATTTCCACGTCGAAGATCAGGAACACCAGGGCCACGACGTAGAACCGCAAATCAAACTGCACCCAGCCCGGCCCGATCGGCAGCTCGCCGCATTCGTACGCCGTCGCCTTGTCCGGGTTCGGCACGCGCGGCCGCAGCAGCTTTCCGAACATCAGCACTACAAATGCCATCAGGAACGCCGCCAGCGCGAAGATGCCCAGACCCAGCAAAAGACTGACCCCACCCTCGGTCCCCGTCGTCGTCGGTACCGTCACGGCGTTTACATCCTGTAAAGACCGGAGCAGATCGCGCCGGCCGGATCTGCTCCTACGTCACGTGCGACAAACTCAGATACGTTATCGTAATCAGCCGCGCAATCAAGTCCTCCAAGCGCCACGCTGCCGCTACTCACGATTCCTTCGCCGGCGGCGCGCCCCCTTCAACACCCTCGGCCGGCGGCTTCTTCGGGAACGGCTGATCTGTCAGCGCCAGCCGCATCTCGTCCGCGCGCGGCCGCGCCTGTTCGCCCCATTCCTCTTTGCGCTCCCGGGCCCACTCCGGCAACGTTGCCCGCCGCATCCAGAACGGCTGCGGCGTACGCAGACCCTGCTTGGCCAGCTCCGTGAACTCCACGATCGTGCCCTGGCGGTCGTACCCCGAAAGGTCGTGGATGTTGCCCATGTGCAGGCATTGCGTCGGGCACGGCTCGCAGCACAGCCCGCAGAACATGCACTTCGAGTAGTCGATCGCGTAGCGGACCATTGCTCCGCCGCGCGAGATGCCCGTCGCCCGATCGATCTTCCGCGGGCCCGCGTTTTTGATGTAGATGCAGTCGACCGGACAGGCCCGCGCACACTGCCCGCACGCACTGCACTTCTCGATCTCGTACCAGTGAAAGCCCCTGAAACGCGGCTGCACCGCGGGCGGCATGTCCGGATACTGCAGAGTCACCGTGCGGGCGAAACAGTACTTCAGCGTGATGCGCATGCCGATCAGGATCGTCCGCAGCGCCTGATGGATATTCCGCAATGGACGTCTCATCGTCGGTCGCACCTCGCACTTGTCCTCGGCCCGCACTACGCAACGGCGTGGCCGCACCTCCAGCGAGGTGCCTGTCCCCCTTTTCGACGGACTCTTGGTCGCACATGATCTTAGCGATGGAGCTCCGCTGGGGCTAGCCAGATCTGGCCCATCAATGCAGGCGTTTCCCGCATGCAAGCTATTTCAGGCCAGCTAAGGGCGAAATGCGTTAGACCGGTCCAGCGTCTACATGACCGTGCATGACACGCCGCCAGCGCACGGCTCGCTACCACGCGCTTGCCGCTTACGGTACATTGGGACCTTGGCAGGCAACCGTGCTCGCAGGAGGAACACGTGGAGGTCGAGGGCAAGAGCATCGCGTTCGACAAGGACGGCTTCATGAGCGACCCCGGCCTCTGGGACGAGAAGGTCGCTCTGGCGATCGCCGGCGAGGAGGGTATCGCGCAGATGTCCGACCAGCATTGGGGAATCGTCAACTTCATCCGCACGTACTGGCAGCAGCACGACCTCGCGCCGCCTGTCCGTATGATCTGCCAGGAAGTCGGCGTCAGCGTGCGCGAGATCTACAAGCTCTTCACGTCCGGTCCGGCCCGTGGCGCGTGCCGCGTCGCGGGCCTGCCGAAGCCCGACGGCTGCGTGTAGGCGGTCGGCGACCCACGCGCGCGGCTCTGGCTCTCCTTCGTGCAAGGAATGGACGTGGTCATTCTGGCGAAGGCATTCCTGTTGCTCAGTCTCCTGTGGGCCGTCATTGCGCTAACGCGACAGGTCCTGCAGGCCCGGGGCGGCGGCCGGCGGGATTACAGCCGGCCCGCGGGCAGTCCCCTGCGCGGCATCCTCTACAGCTTCACGGCCGGCATGACGCCGGCGCACAAGGAGTCCGTGCGGCTGCACCCCGCCGAGTTTGCGCTGGGGCTGGTCATGCACGTCGGCGTCATCGCCTGCATCGTGGCCGTCATCTTGCTGCTCGTCTGGCCCGCGGGCGGAGCGCGTCTGCTGGTGCTTCTGCGCCTGCCGGCGACGGTGGCGCTCGGTGCCGGAATCTGCCTACTGCTGCGCCGTTGTCTCTCGCCTCTGCTGCGCCGGCTCAGTACCCCCGACGACTACCTCGCGATCCTTGCGACGTGCGGCCTGCTCGCCTGCTGCGCGCTGCCCGCAGTGGACACCGACGGCCAGCTCATCCGCCTCATCTACGCGGCTCTTCTGTTCGCATACCTGCCGCTCGGGAAACTGCGACACGCCGTATTCTTCTTTGTGGCGCGCGGCGACTACGCGTACCGCCTCGGCTATCGGGGTGTGTACCCGCCGGCCCGGGCCAGGACGGAGTAGCCGGATGCCCGCCGACGACAGAAAGACGGCCGAGACGGCGGCGCAGGCGAGTGCGGCCCTGTCCCGCGCTTGCCGCGGCTTGGCCGCGTACCACCTGAATGCCTGCGTCCGCTGCGGGCTCTGTGGCGAAAGCTGCCACATCTACCGGGCCGAGCCTACGCCCGAGAACCTCCCCGGCGCCAAGGCCGCCCAGGTCATCGGCCACTACCGGCGGTACGCCACGTTTCTCGGCCGGCACCTGCCCCGTGTCGTGGGGGCGCGCGACTTCACGCCTGCTGCACTGGCGGAACTCGTTGACGCGGTCTACGGGCGCTGCACGGGTTGCGGACGCTGCGGTTTGCACTGTTCGGTCGGCCTCGACGTGGCGGCGATCATCCGCGCGGGACGACACGTCCTGGCCTCGGTCGGCATGGTCCCCACTGGGCTCCAGCGCACGGTCAGCAACCAGCTCGAAACGGGTAACCAGATGGCCATCCCGCGCGAAGAGTTGCTTTCCACCGCCGAATGGCTTTCGGAAGACCTGAAGCTCGAGCGCGGCGACGACGCGGCACGCGTCCATGTTGACCAGCCGGGGCGGCGTGTTCTGTACTTGGTCAATCCGCGCGAGATCAAGTTCTTCCCATTGTCGCTCCTGGCGGCGGCGGGCGTCTTTCACGCCGCGGGCGAGAGCTGGACCCTGTCCAGCAAGTTCTACGACGTGACCAACTACGGCTTCTACTCCGGCGACGATGACGCGGCGCGCGAGCTGACCCGGCGGGTGATGGAAGAGGCCCGGGCGCTCGGCGTCCAGGAAGTCATCCTCTCCGAATGCGGCCACGGCTTTCGGGCGTTTCGCTGGGAAGGGCCGAACTGGCTGCGGCAGGAATACCCGCTGCCCGTGCGGAGCGTGCTCGAATTGCTGGAGGAGTACCTCGCCGCGGGCCGGATCAAGGTCGACCCCGCGAAGAACCCCAGCCGCGTCACCTTGCATGATCCGTGCAATCTCGTCCGCTGGGGCGGTGTGAGCGAGCCGCAACGCCGCATCCTCCGCCGCTGCGTCCAGGACTTCGTCGAGATGACGCCCAATCGGCAGGACAATTTCTGCTGTGGCGGCGGTGGGGGGCTGCTGTCGATGAGCGAGTACGGCGATCGGCGCGTGGCCTCCGGCGCGATCAAAGCCGACCAAATCCGCGCCACCGGCGCCAAGATCGTGGCGACGCCGTGCCACAATTGTGCCGACCAGCTTCTGGAGCTGTCGAAGCGGTACAAGCTGGGCGTGGAAATCCAGGCGGTGGTGGAGCTGGTGTACTCCGCCCTGTTGTAGCGCCCGTCGTCTCGCCGGCCGGTCGGACCGCGAATCCGACCGCCAAGCGGGTAGCGCCGGCCTCCGCCGCGGCGGATGGTCGACGTGCGGGGGTGTGGTCCTGGCAATCTTGGCCGGCCGAAACCGCGTTTTTGAGGCCGCCAGCCCAAGGTCGCCAAGCGCGCCAAATTCCCACCCCCCCCTGTTGGCAGCCTTTGTTATCGAGACGTTCGCGTAACCGCCGAGGCGCGTAGCGTCTGGGCCCCGTACCGGACGTCCCCGTAGCGTCCGGGCTCCGTACCGGACGTCGAATCCGAGCCCGAAGTCCGCCGCGGCGGACGAGGGGCGCCGAAACGATCCACAGATTGCACTGATGACCACAGATTTGCTCCTCCGTGCCTGCATCCCTTCGTGCCTGCGGGCCTTCGTGCCTGCGTGCCTTCCGTCGTTTAGTATTCCCTACGCAGGGCACGAAGGACAGGAAGGTTCGGAGAGTTGGCGGAGATTGGCGGTTTTGGGTGGGAATGGGTAACGGCGAGCCATCAGCTATCAGCCATCAGCCATGAGCTTTCAGCCGGATCAGATGGGCCAGCCCCAATGGGGCGCCCGAACGTAGCCGGGGGTGCAACCGCTGGAACGCCGGCCCCGCGTCCCCCTCATTTCCCCTCCCCCATAGGGAGGGGGCAGGGGAGGGTCATTCCGCGAAGGACGCGATGAACAGTAGGGTTGCCGTGGGTTGCGGGACCTGGGCGGAAGCTCTGTGCGACTGGCCTGTCACTTTGGCAGTGTCACCCCGACAGGTTGTGGTGACCCTCAGACCTCAATACAGTATGTTGTAGTATGTAAGTCATGACCCACTGTGGATTTGGGGAAAAAGCTCAAAGAATCCACTTATGGAATAGTACTTGCAGAGTTGCTTGTCAAACGCCATTGCCGTGCCTGGCGCCGCCTTGAAGTCGCGCGGGCTTCGAGTTCGGAACGATAATCCGCGCTCGGAGACATCCATGCCGAAGAAACCGGCAAATCACGGAAAGCCCTGGACGGCTACAGACGACCGCCAACTTAAGCGCCTGGCAGACGGCAACACGCCAACCCGGGTCATCGGGATCAAGCTGGCGCGAACTCCGGATGCGGTATACGCTGAAGCGAGCAAGAAGGGAGTCTCGCTTAAGCCGCCGAATCAGACACCCTACAACCGACGGAAGCACTGACGTGTTGAAGGCCGGGGAGCTGACGCATGGGCGACGCGCTCTACGGAAAGGCGAAAGCTCGCTTTAACTGGCAAGCCGCTGGCGGGCTTGCCGCCCTGGTGATCGCGTTAACCGGGGTCCTGAGCTATATCCGGGGGTGCGGGTCGGCCCACGTGATCACAGCAACGCAGGTGGCTTCCAAGCAGACGATCACCGCAACGCAGATGGCTTCCAATGACTTCGCGCGCGCCATGGTTGCCGCCGTTAGACCGAAGCTCTTCCTGACCGTGGAGGACGAGTCCTTCGATAAGTCGACGATCAGAATCCTGGTGCGCATTCAGAACCATGGCCAATCGACCGCCGTCATTCAGTCGCTCTTCCTGAAGCTCGACCCGACCAACGGCGTGGGATACCCGGCCCTTGCAAATTCCCTGATTGCCCCGGGTGGATCCCTCCAGCATGTCTATCGGTTGAGCCGCAGCACCGCATACAAGGATCGCGCATACGACGTCAAGGCAGCCCTCGACAAGATGGGCGCGTTGAACTTCGTCCTGAAGTACTCCAGCCGTGAACTGCCGGAGTCCGTGTTCGAAGAAGCGACCAACACCGCGCTGGCGTGGCACGACAAGAGCCTAATAGGCGTTGGCGAGTGACGCGCCCAGCCTAAGGCCGTGGCTGGCGCCGAGGCGCGCTAATGACCGCGAGCGACAACGACAGCCTGCTGCGCCAAGTAAGTTCCGACTTGCGTTTCCTTCGCGATGATTGGTCTTCGTCGGTTGCACTCGACAACCTTAGGCGAGGTAGCTCCGTGCTTCGGCGCTTGCTGGTTGATGGCGACCTCCAAAGGGCGTGGCGCGCGGCGGGGTATCGAAAGCAGCCGATGGTGACCGCTCCGTCGCTTCCTCCCCTGCCCGGTCGGTTCGCCCGGAACCGTGTCAGAGCGGCATGCGCCGGGGGTGCGGAGTGCGACGGTGTTACGGTTAGCTCAATGATGCAACTTGACTACCAGTTGTCGGATGCAGAGGTCGCAGAACTCTTCCGCGCAACAAGCGGAGGACCGACAATGGCAACACTCCTTCTGGACGAGTACATGGCCTCGACATGCATCGTAGTCGACGGCACCGCCGTTTCACGGCGCCATGTGGTTAAATTCGTAGCAAACCGGTTGGGCGGGGCGCACTTTGATCCCCGCGGAAAGAAGTCTCGTAAGCGGGAAGAGGAAGAGGAAGAGAGGCTCTTCGACCTGATGGATCGCGCCGTGCACGTTGTCCGCCTGCCTCTCGTCTATTATGAACTACTGTCCATAGGCCAGTCGCTCGTGAATTCGGAGGACATCAAGCGACTGTTGCAAGCGCCGGAATCGTGAGACTGTTTACCGGGCCGCGCGCCAGCAGAACCCTCCCCTAACCCCTCCCTAGGAGGGAGGGGAAATGAGGGGGCGCGGGGCCGGCTTTCCAGGCGTTGCACCCCTGGCTACGTTCGGACGCCCCGTTGGGGCTGCGGAAGCACGGGGCCCGTCGCTTGCGCTCTGGGCTCTGATACCCTCGGCGCGTTTGGCGCCTTGGCGGTTGCAGAGGGAATCTGCGTCCGGCTGCGTGATCGGTGGGTCGTCCCGGGGGGTTGCAACGGCGGAATGGATTCCGCCCGGCGTGGGGCGAGAAGGGGTTCGCGCGCCGGGCGGCGGCCCCGCCCTGGCGGGCGGGGTTCGGATTCGCGCTCGCTGGCGCTTCGCGTTCTGATTGCGTCGCCGTAATCTGTGGATGGTTCCGCCATCTTCCTTCGCGGGATGACCCTCCCCTGGCCCCTCCCTGGCAGGGAGGGGAAATGAGGAGGGCGGCGCTCGGTTTCCGGGGGTTTGCACCCCCGGCTATGGTCCGGCGCCCCCGCTGGGGCTTGGGGGCTGTTTGTTGGAACTCTTCCGGGGGTTTGCACCCCTGGCTACTCACCGGCGCCCCGTTGGGGCTTGGGGTTGCTTGCTGGACGTTCTCCGGGGGTTTGCACGCCCGGCTACTTACCGGCGCCCCGCCGAGCGTGAGGAAAAAACAGGTACAGGCACCGCGGGAGGGCCTTTCGTGCGAACCAGACGTGACCAGGGCGGAGCCAGTCCCCGTTTTTTTCTCACGCTCGCCGGGGCTGTGGGGTTGTTCGTGCGTGCGATTACCACGGGCTCGCGGCCTTTTCCACGGGCTCGCGCCCGAGGCTACTGCCAATCGCCCACGGCGGGGCTGTGGGGTTGTTCGTGCGTGCGCTTACCACGGGCTCGCGGCCCTTTCCACGGGCTCGCGCCCTTTTCCACGGGCTCGCGCCCGAGGCTACTATCAATCGCCCCTCGCCGGGGCTCTCATCTGCGTCAATCGGTGTAATCGGTGGATCGATCTGGGAGCCGGTGCTGCCGGAAAGGGTTCCGGCGGGCGTCGGTGCGAGAACAGATTCACGCACCAGGGCGTTTTGCGAAGTGACCCTCCCCTGACCCCTCCCTGGGAGGGAGGGGGGAACGGGAGGGCGGGACCCCG
>CAZWYT010000058.1:0-27858 GCA_964638325.1 uncultured Planctomycetales bacterium | reverse complement strand
AGCAGCGCCTGGTGCTGACCGATCCCCACAATGCGGCCCTGGTCGAGCACTACGATCAGGTCCGCGCGGGCGATCGTGCTGAAACGGTGGGCGATGATGAATGTCGTGCGGTTGCGGGTCACGTCTTCCAGCGCTTCCTGAATCCGCTGCTCGGACTCGCTGTCCACCTGACTCGTGGCCTCGTCCAGAATCAGGATCGGTGGGTCGCGCAGGATGGCGCGGGCCAGCACGATGCGCTGGCGCTGCCCGCCGGAGAGCGTGCGGGCATTGATCCGCGCGTCGTAGCCGGTCGTGCTCTCCCCGTCCTGCTCGACGCGCAGCGTACGGACGAACTCGTCGACATGCGCGAGCCGCGCGGCGCGGTACACGTCCTCGTCCACCACGCCGTTGGCCCCATACGCGATATTCGCGCGGACCGTATCGGAGAAAATCACCGCCTCCTGCGTCACCAGGCCGAACTGGTCGCGCAGCGAGCGCAGCGTCACGCGGGCGATGTCCTGCCCGTCGATCAGGAGTTGGCCGCGCGTCGGCTCGAAGAACCGCAGCAGCAGCGAGATCAGGGTCGTCTTCCCCGACCCGTTCGCCCCCACCAGGGCGACCACCTGCCCCTTCTGCACCCGCAGACTGACGCCGTCCAGCACCAGCCGCTCCAGGTTGGAGGGGTACGCGAAGGCCACCTCGCGGAACTCAATCGCGTCGCGGAACGGCCGCAGCTCCGCCACGCCGGCCGTCGGCTGCGCTGGCTCCTCCAGCGCGATGTCCATGACTTCGAACAGGCGCCGGGCCGACGCCTCGGCGGCTTGCAGCCGGTTGTTGACGTTGCTCAGCTTGCGGAGCGGGTCGAAGATCCCGCCCAGGCAGATCACGGCCCCGAGCAGCATGTGCGGCTCAAGCTGCTGCTGGAACACGCGGCTCCCGCCGTA
Organism: uncultured Planctomycetales bacterium; assembly: GCA_964638325.1. Classification (GTDB taxonomy): domain Bacteria; phylum Planctomycetota; class Phycisphaerae; order UBA1845; family Fen-1342; genus JALHJL01. The sequence continues at coordinate 26,935 of CAZWYT010000058.1, read as the reverse complement.
CAGGATAAAGGCCGAGATCGCCAGCGAGGCGAGCGTTTCGAGCACGGGATTGCTGGCGGCGTCGACGAGCTCGATGCGCGTCTGGGCATGCGTCAGTTCCTGGTCCTCGGCGGCAAATCGCCGGCCCTCGGCCTGCTCCATGTTGTAGGCCTTGACGATCCGGATGCCGGCCAGGCGTTCGCCCAGGTGATCGAGCAGCCGCCCCCAGGACTCCGACGCCCGGCGTTGGGCCAGTTTGACGAGCCGCCCGAAGGTCCGGATGACCACGACGCCGATCGGCAAGCCGACGAGCGCGATGACGAGCATGCGCCAGTCGAGGAGCACGGTGAGCCCGAGCACGCCGAGAGCTTTGAGAGGCTCGCGCGCCGCTTTCCCGAAGACGGTCGAGAGGCCCACCTCGACCTTGCTGATGTCCGTCGCGAAGCGGCTGAGCGTGTCGCCCGCCGGCTGCAAGCTGTGCCATTGGAGGGGCAAGCGCAGCGTATGCTCGGCGAGCGTGGTGCGCAGGTCGTGCATCGTGCGTTGCACGGCGGCGGCGACCAGACCCTCGTTGATGAAGCGGCATACGCCGCCGAGCAGCGCGATCACGACCACGGCGGCCATGAGCACGAGCAGCATGTTGAACCGGTCGCGCGGGGTGCGGCCGGCGGGCAGCTTGCCGGCGGTCTCGCGGGCCGTGCTCCACCACCAGCGGTGCGCGTGGAGCGGGAGAGTCACGTCGCGCAGGCTGCCATCGGGCGCGACGGCCTGCACGCCGGTCAGTTGCGTGTCGGTCGCGTCGGCGATGCGAGCGAGGAGATCGTACGAGCCGGCGCGCTGGCCGCCGACGGCGGCGATGCGGTCGCCCACGTGGAGGGTGCCCGCCGCGGGCGATGAATCCCGGACGCTGGAGATGACCAGGCCGCGCGGGTCGTCGGGCACGTCGGCGGGCAGGGTGACGCCCAGGCGGCGTTCGGTCTCGCAGCGGTAGAGCCAATCGACGAGGGACTCGTGCTCGGCGAAAATAATCTTCAGCACGGGGACGATACTGGAGACGCTGAACGTATAGAAGATGCTGACGCCGACGGCGGCCAGCAGTCCGATAACCATAGGGCGCCGGTGCGGGCGCAGGTAGCCCACTACCCGGCGAAAGCACGGCGACCAGCGTTCTGAACGAGCCGTGGGCATGGTCGGCTGATATGATACCCGGCTTCGCCGCCCGCGCCGCTGGTGCGAGAATCCTTTCTCGCACCATCCTCCGCGGGAATCCTTTCCCGCGAGTTGCAGGATGGGAATCCTGCAAGGCATAGGGCCGAGATAGTCCGCCGCGGCGGATCGGCCCAGCAAGCCGTGAATGGAGGACATTGTGCAGCGCGCAATCCCGCTCTCCGCCCAGGACATTACGCAAGCCGAGATCGACGCCGTTGTCGCCGTCCTGCGCTCCCAACGCCTCAGCCTCGGACCCCGCATCCCCGAGTTCGAGGCGGAATTCACCCGACGGCTCGGCGTCAAGCACGCCGTCGCGTGCAGCAGCGGGACCGCCGGCCTGCACATGTGCTGGAAGGCGTTGGGTGTCGGTCGCGGCGACGAGGTCATCACGACGCCCTTCTCGTTCATTGCTTCCAGCAACAGCATCATGTTCGACGGCGGCAAGCCGGTGCTCGTCGACATCGACCCGCAGACGTGGCAGATCGACCCGGCCCGCGTCGGGGCCGCGGTCACCCCGCGCACGAAGGCCATCCTGCCGGTGGACGTGTTCGGCGCCCCGTCGGACATGGACGCCGTCTGGGCCATTGCCCGGCGCCACAACCTGCGCGTGCTCGAAGACTCTTGCGAGGCACTGGGTGCGACGTACAAGGGGCGACCCGCCGGTACGCTCGGTGAGGCCGGCGTGTTCGGCTTCTACCCGAACAAGCAGATGACCACCGGCGAGGGCGGCATGGTGGTCACCAACGACGACGACATCGCGTTTCAGGTCCGCTCGTTGCGGAACCAGGGGCGTGATCCCGAGGGCGGCTGGCTCGCGCATCCGCGGCTGGGCTACAACTACCGCATGTGCGATATCCTCGCCGCGCTCGGCACGGCGCAAGTCCGCCGGCTCGATGAGATCCTCACCCAGCGCGACCGCGTGGCCCGGCTGTACCAGGAACGCCTGGCCGACGAGCCGCGGCTCGTACTCCAGAAGGTCCCGGCCGACACGCGCATTAGCTGGTTCGTTTTTGTCGTGCGGCTGAGCGACGACTACACGCCGGCGGACCGCGACGCCATCCTGAAGCGCCTCCAGGCCCAGGGCGTCGGCTGCAACGTCTATTTCCCGCCGATTCACCTCCAGCAGTTTTACCAGGACCAACTGGGGTACAGGCCCGGCGACTTCCCGATCACCGAGGCTTTGGCGGCCCGCACGATGGCGCTGCCGTTCCACAACCGCCTGACGGAAGCCGATGTGGACCACGTGGTGAAGACGCTGCGGTCGCTGTTGTAGCGGTCGAAGGGCCCGGCGCGGTTACGCGCGGGGGGTCGGGTTCCCGGCGGGCCCGGGTGTTCCGGTCGATGGGCCCGGCATTTGCCAAGCGGCATTCTGCGGCACGGGTACGTTTCGCGGCATGAGGATGCCGCCGGACATGATGGTTTTGATGGCCTCCTCGATGGTCCAATCCAGCTCGACGATGTCACGGCGCTTCATGACAAAAATGAACCCGGTGGTGGGGTTCGGCGTGGTCGGGTAGAAGATCGTGACGTGCTCCTCGCCGCTGCGCGGGTCGGTGAACGCGCTGGTGATGAAACCGATCGAGTAGACGCCCGGCGAGAGGAAAGGGAACATTGCGACGCGCTGAAAGTTCTGGGACTGGCTGCCGGCGAACGTCGCCAGGATTTGCTTGGACGAGCGATAAACGGTCTTAACCAGCGGGAGCTTGTCGAGCAACAGCTCGAACCATTCGATGATGCGCCGCCCCAGCACGTTGGCGGTGAATAGGCCGACCGCATAGAGGAACAGGATGGTCAGCAGCACGGAGAAGAGCGCGAGGCCCCAATCCAGAGCCGGGTAGTTGCGTAGCACCTGGTCCACGTCGAACATGTCCTCACGCCGGGTGACCACCTGCCAGACGTGCTGTTGAAACCACGGGTTGCGCAGCACGCCCATCACCGCCCACTGCGAGGCGTCCCGCATGGCGCCGAACAGGAACTTGACCAGCAGGTAGCTGACCCACACCGGCAGCACCACGAGCAGCCCCGCCGTGATGCGGGCCCGGACCAGCGCCTTCAGCGTGGCCCGGATGCGGCTGCGGTGTTGCTTGCGCGGCGGGGCGGCGTCGGGCGTCGTGCTCATGGGTGGGTTCCGCTACTCGGTCTCTGAGCTGTTCATTCTGTGTGACTGACCACCGCGGCACGATACCGCATTCTCGCGGCGGTCGAAAGTCCGCGTCCGCCCTTGACACGCCCAGGGGGGTCGCTTATCGCTCAGGCAACGCAGGAGACCCCAGCATGAGTCCCGGTAGCGCACGTCGTTTGGCCCCCGCATTCTCGGTGGTGGCCTGGATCAGCCTCTCCGTCGGGTGTGGGCGGCAGGAGCAGCCCGCTGGAGGAACCCAGACCGCCACCTCGGCTCCTTCGGCGACCCAACCTGGGCCGGAGGCTGGTGGGGCGCCGGCCGGCGAACCGATCCTGATCGGTCATTTCGCCTCCATGACCGGCTCGGAAGCTACCTGGGGCGTCTCCACCGACGCCGGTGTCCGCATGGCGGTCGGCGAGGCGAACGCCGAGGGCGGACTGAACGGCCGGCCGCTCAAGGTCATCACGTACGACAACCAGGGCCGGCAGCAGGAATCCGCGACGGCGGTGACGCGGCTCATCACGCAAGACAAGGTCGTCGCGGTCCTGGGGGAAGTGGCTTCGTCGCGCTCGATTGCCGGCGGACAGGTGGCGCAGCGCTTCAGCGTGCCGATGATCTCGCCCTCGTCCACCAACCCCAAGGTGACCGAGATCGGCGACATGGTCTTCCGGGTGTGCTTCATCGATCCTTTTCAAGGCTACGTGTGCGCGAAGTTCGTGCGCGGCGAGCCGCTGAAAGCCCAGAAGGCCGGGACCTTGTTCAATCGCGCCCAGATTTACTCGACCGGGCTCAACGACACGTTCAAGAAGCACTTCACCGAGATGGGCGGGACGATCACGACGGAGCAGGCGTACGGCGACGGGGATACCGATTTCAGCGCACAGCTCACTAACATCCGCGAGACGCAGCCCGACGTGATCTTTGTCCCCGGTTATTACACCGAAGTGGTCAACATCGCGGTGCAGGCACGGCGGCTGGGGATCACTGTTCCGCTGGTCGGCGGCGACGGCTGGGATGCCGAGGACCTCAAGAACGCCGGCAGCGCCCTGGACGGCTGCTATTTCTGCAACCACTACTCGCACGAGGAGCAGCGTCCGCAGGTGCAGGACTTCGTGAAGAAGTACCAAGTGGAACTCGGCCGCGTCCCGGACGGGATGGCCGCGACCGGCTATGACTCGGCCAAGCTGCTCATTGATGCGATGCGACGGGCCAGGTCGCTGAGCGGGAAGGACCTGGCGGCCGCCATCGCGGCGACGAAGGACTTCCCCGGCGTGACCGGCATCATCACAATGGATGAGCAGCGCAACGCCCGCAAGCCGGCGGTGATCCTGCGGTTGCAGAGCGGCCGGCCCTCCTATGTGACAACGATCGAACCCCGGTAAACTCCGAGCGGCGATCCGAGTCCCGGTCCGAGCCGCCGCAGTAATGCGGCGGCCCGACCGGGCCGTAACCGGCTCGGCTCGCGCACTCGTGGTTTCCCGCCGACCCTCTTGGCGCCTTGGCGGTCTCTCCGTTGTAGTACCCGCGTGACCAAGCTCATCCAGACCCTCATGGATGGTCTCGCCGTCGGCGGCCTATACGCGCTCATCGCGCTGGGCTACACGATGGTCTACGGCATCCTGAAGTTCATCAACTTCGCCCACAGCGACATCTTTGTGCTCGGCGCGTGGATCTCGTACACGGTCGCCGCGCGGCTGTTGGGGTTGGGTCTGGAAGCGACTGGAACCGGGTCGTCCGTGGCCCCGTGGTGGGCCGGACCGGTGGTCCTGCTGGCCGCGATGGCGGTCTGTGGAGCGACCGGCTTCGTGATCGAGCGGCTGGCCTACAAGCCGTTGCGGCAGGCCCCGCGGCTGAACGTCCTCATTACGGCCATCGGCGTGTCGCTCCTGCTGCAGAATACCGGTCAGTTGCGCGTTTTCTTCGGTCCGTATCCCAAGAGCATGCCGCAGATGGTGCCGGACGTCGTCGTGGCCCAGTTTGCCGGCGTGCGCGTGCCGCTGGTCGACATGCTGGTCATCGGCACGGCGCTGGTGCTCATGCTGGGCCTGGAATGGCTGATCTTCCGCACCAAGCTCGGCCGCGGCATGCGGGCCGTGTCGTACAACACGCAGACGGCGGCCCTGATGGGCGTTAACGTGAACGCGGTGATCTCGTTCACGTTCGTGCTCGGCTCGGCGCTGGCCGCCGCCGCCGGATTCCTGTATGGCATGAAATACCCGGCGGGCCTGAAACAGCCGGCGGATACTTCCTGGGTCATGCTGGGGCTCAAGGCCTTCGTGGCGGCCGTCGTGGGGGGCATCGGCAACGTGCGCGGGGCCATGTTCGGCGGCGTCCTGATTGGGCTGCTGGAGTTCTTCGGCGTCGCCTACCTGGAGCCCTTGTACCGTGACGTGTACGTGTTTTCGCTGTTGATCCTGGTCCTGCTGTTCCGCCCGGCCGGCCTGCTCGGCCAGGCCGTCGCCGAGAAGGTGTAACGTCCGTTATGTCCACGTTGGCCGCACGCGTCGCTGAACACCTGCCCCCGCGGTGGACCGCGTTGCCGCGCACGGTCGGCCCCCTGGTGATCGGGCTCGGCGTGGCCCTCGGGCTGCATTTCTGGGTTCAGCAGACGGTGAGCGCCTTCACCACGAAGGTCCTGCTGGACATCGGGATCAACGTGATCCTCGCCGTCTCGCTCACCCTGGTGAACGGCTTTACGGGCCAGTTCTCGATCGGGCACGCCGGGTTCATGGCCCTCGGTGGCTACGCGGCGGCGGCGGTTACCTACTACGGCTCGGTCCGCTGGTGGGGCCACCCAGGCTTTCAGGGTGGGCTGCTGAGCTGGACGACCAGCCAGGGCGACTTCGCCGGTCCGCTGCTCGGCAGCGGCGACCTGCTCTTTGTCGTGGCCTGTCTCGTCGGGGGGCTCGTCGCGGCCGTGGCCGGCTATGTCGTCGGACTGCCTTCGCTGCGGTTGCGCGGCGACTACCTCGCCATTGTTACTCTGGGCTTTGGGGAGATCGTGCGGGTCTTGCTTCAGGCCTCCGGGCACCAGCTCGACAGCGCCGCGGAGATCCAGCACACGTCCGCGCTGCACCTGAGCACCATGCTTGGCGGGTCGCTGGGTTTCATCAGCTTGCCGTTCTACACCACGCTTTTCTGGGTGTACGCCTTCGCCGCCCTGACACTGCTGGTGACGTACCGCGTCAAGTACTCCAGCTACGGACGGGCGTTCCTGTCCATCCGTGAAGACGAGGTTGCCGCCGAAGCGATGGGCATCCACACGACGCGCTTCAAGGTGCGGGCGTTCGTGCTGGCCGCGTTTTTCGCCGGTCTGGCCGGCGCCCTGTACGCACATTCCATCGGTTCGATCAACGCCGGCGAGCTCGGCTTCCAGAAGTCGTTCGATCTCGTCATCATGGTTGTGCTCGGCGGGATGGGCTCGATCTCGGGCTCGGCGCTGGCGGCGGCGCTGCTCACGATCCTGCCGGAAGCGCTGCGGAAGGTGACCGACCAGGCCAACCAGTACCTGCCGGCGGCCTACGCGCTGCCCGACTTGCGGATGGTCATCTACTCGCTGGCGCTGATCCTGATGATGATTCTGCGGCCGCAGGGCCTGTTCGGCCTGCACGAGATTTGGGACTGGCGGCCGCTGCGCCGTCGTCAGAAGTCGACCCGCCGAAAGCCGGTCCTATAGGAAACGATGCCCGCACTGCTCGAAATCGATGGCCTCTCGCTCGCGTTTGGCGGCCTCAAGGCCGTGCAGGACTTCAGCCTGTCGCTGACGCGCGGCGACCTGCAGGGGCTGATCGGCCCCAACGGCGCCGGCAAGACCACCGTCTTCAATCTGCTGACGGGCGTGTACCGACCGCCCACGGGCACGGTACGCCTGGAAGGCCGCCTGCTGAACGGGTTGCGGCCGTACCAGATCGCGGCGGCGGGGGTCGCGCGGACGTTCCAATGCAGTCGGCTTTTCAGCGACCTGACCGTCCTCAACAACGTGCGCATCGGCTGCCAGCTCCGCGCGACGCACGGGCTGCCGACCACCGTGTTGCGGACGCGTGGCCAGGTGGGGGAGGAGCGCGCCATCCTCGCCCGCAGCGAGGAGCTCCTGGCCACCTTCGGGCTCGACCGCCGCCGAGACGAGCTGGCGCGCAACCTGCCCTATGGCGACCAGCGACGGTTGGAGATGGCCCGCGCGTTGGCCACCGATCCGAAGGTCTTGCTGCTCGACGAGCCGGCCGCGGGCATGAACTCGCAGGAGAAGCTCGCCCTGCGCGAACTGATCCGCCGGGTTCGCCCGCAGTTCGGCGTCACGATTCTGCTGATCGAGCACGACATGGGCGTGGTCATGGACATATGCGAGCGAATAACGGTGCTGGATTACGGCGTCACGATCGCGGTCGGCACGCCCGCGGAGATTCAGCAGAATCCGAAGGTGATCGAGGCGTATCTGGGCACCGCGACGGAGGAGCCGCGCGGCGAAGCATAGCGGCCGGCGCCGCGTGGGTGCCCCATCCCGTATCCGCCGCAGGCGGTTCGGGGTGGGGGACTGAGGCCGGTGCCGCCCGCCGACGTTGAGGCATGACGCATGGCGCTACTCGAGATTCACGGCCTGCACGTGCACTACGGCGCGATCCACGCGCTGCAAGGCATCGATCTGGCCGTCGAAAAGGGCCAGATCGTGACGCTCATCGGGGCGAACGGGGCCGGCAAGTCCACGACGCTGCGCACGATCTCGGGGCTGCTGCGTCCTTCGGCCGGCAGCCTGCTCTTTGACGGCCAGTCCCTGGCGGGCAAGGGCCCGCATGAGATCGTGCGCCTGGGTGTGGCCCAAGCCCCGGAAGGTCGCGGCCTATTTGCCAACTTCACCGTCGAGGAGAACATCGAAATCGGCGCCTACGCCCGCACCGACCGGGCCGGCATCGCGCGCGATCGCGAACGGGCCCTGGCGCTCTTCCCGCGGCTGCGCGAGCGGCTGCGCCAGAGTGCCGCGACGCTCTCCGGCGGCGAGCAGCAGATGCTCGCCATTGCGCGGGCGCTGCTCGCCCGCCCGCGGCTGCTGCTGCTCGACGAGCCCTCGCTCGGCCTGGCGCCGCAGGTCGTACAAACCATCTTCCAGATCATTCGCGAGATCAACGCCGCCGGGACGACGATCCTCCTGGTCGAGCAGAATGCCCGCATGGCTTTGCAGACGGCGCACTACGGCTACGTCCTCGAGGTCGGCACGATCGCCATGCACGCGACGGCCGCTGAGCTGGCGCAGAGCGACCAGGTTCGGCGGGCGTATCTGGGCGTCGCGTGAGGGCCGCGGGGTCCGTCGCGCCTGGGGCGCATGGTCGTGGACTGGCTCGACCGACGGCGAGTTTCGACATATAAGGTCACCTGCGCCCGACCGCGGCGACGCCGCCGGCGCGATGCGCAGCAGTCAGTCCACGGAGGTCCGCCGGTGCCCAGCAGGAACTACCAGAAGTTCATCCAGCAGGTCAAAGAGATTCAGACCGCCACCTCGATCGAGGGCCTGCTCGAGTGGGACCAGGAAACCAATATGCCGGCCAAGGGCGCCGAGACCCGTGCCGCGCAGTTGGCGTTCGTGGCCGGCGTCGGGCACGCGCGGCTGATCGACAAGAAGTTCGGCCGGCTGCTGGAGAAGGTCGAGCAGGAGGCGGACCCGGACGTTGTGGCCGCGACGAACGTGCGTGAGATCCGGCGGGTATACGACCGCAAGGTGAAGCTGCCGATCGAGCTCGTGCAGGAAATCGCCCGCACGATCGCACTGGCGAAGGAGGCGTGGGTCAAAGCGCGCAAGGAATCCGACTTTCCGCACTTTGCCCCGCATTTGGAGAAGCTGCTCGACCTGAAGCGGCAAGTGGCGGAGAAGATCGGCTACACCGCCGAGCCATTTGACGCGCTGATGGACGAGTTCGAGCCCGGGGCGCGGGCCGCCGACGTACAGCGCGTGTTCGACGCCGTGAAGGCCGAGCTCGTGCCGCTCGTCCAAGCGCTCCAGACGGCCCCGCGGCAGCCGAACACCGCGTTGTTGGAGCGCGCCTGCCCGCAACCGCAGCAGGCGGCGTTCGGCCGCCGGGTCGCGGAGGCGATGGGCTTCGATTTCCAGGCCGGGCGGCTTGACATCACGACGCACCCATTCTGCAGCGGCTTTTCGCCGCACGACGTGCGGCTGACGACGCGCTACGACGAGCACTACCTGCCGATGTCGCTGTTCGGGATCATGCACGAGGCCGGTCACGGGCTGTACGAGCAGGGGCTGGACCCCGCCCACGCCTTTACGCCGCTGGGCCAGAGCGTCTCGCTCGGCATCCATGAATCCCAGTCGCGGATGTGGGAGAACTTCGTCGGCCGCAGCCGGTCGTTCTGGGTGCACTACTTTCCGCAGTTGCAGGCGGAGTTCCCCGCGCTGGCGGACGCGGCGCTCGACGATTGGTATTCCGCGATTAACACGGTGCGGCCGTCCTTCATCCGTGTCGAGGCGGATGAGGTCACCTACGGTCTGCACATCATGCTGCGGTTCGACCTCGAGCGGCAGATGATGGCGGGGCAGCTCAAGGTGGCCGACATCCCGGCCGCGTGGAACGCCGGCATGCAGCAACTGCTGGGCATCACGCCGCCGAACGATGCTCAAGGCTGCCTCCAGGACATTCACTGGAGCATGGGCATTTTCGGCTATTTCCCGACGTACGCGCTGGGCAACCTCTATGCGGCGCAGTTCTTCGAGGCGGCCCGGCGAGCCCTGCCGGACCTGGAGGCACAGCTCGCCCGCGGCGAGCTGAAGCCGCTGCGCGAGTGGCTGCGTGCGAACATCCATCGCCACGGCCAGCGCTACCGGGCGGCCGAGCTGGTCCACGTGGTCACGGGCAGGCCGCTGTCGCACGGCCCGTACATCAATTACCTGAACGGCAAGTTTCGGCCGCTGTATGGGTTGTAGACCAGGGTGCCACGGTCATTCCTATCCGTGGATGCGGACATGGCCCGCGAGTCGGTCCCAAACGTCTCCCGCTGTGTTCCGCAAGTCCGCAAACGGAGGTTCGTTCTGTCCGTCGCGCGAGAAGAACCAAGTACACAAACCGTAGTCGCTGTTGTCGTCCAGGCATGCGAGAAGCTCCTGTTCAAGTGCGTGTCGCCCCCCCGGCGGGTTCGATAGTTCGAGAAACCGACCCACACACCGAATGAGGTTCCTCTGCGTGCGTAGCCGACCTTCCGTTACGGGTTGAATGTTCACGGGCAGGTTTGAGCGTTCGACCGTGTACTGACCGCGGGGGTCCGGTTCTCCGGTCTTCGGAATGAAGCGTGCAGTCACGATCCCCGTTTCGGAATCGTAATACAAGTGGTCCCAGGGATCGTCGCGAGTCGGGTTGATCAGCAGCGGAGAACCAGTCGCGTCCAGCTCGAAACGTTCGCCCTTCTTGCGGTTGCAGCCGGAGCAGATCAAGAGGAGATTGTCCCAGAGGAAGGTGTGCTCCGGGTAGCGGGCCTTTGGCCAGAAATGGTCGATGTCGACGCCGCGCGAGTCCGCGCAGAACATGCAGCGCTCACGGGGGCCGACCATTCGCGTCAGTTCCTCCATGACCTCGTCCATGGTCCGTGTGGAGCGCGCCCGACTCCAAGCGACATCCGGAGGTTTCCCGGAATCGACCTCACGTTGCTTCCTGGCGAGATAGCCCCGTACACGGTCGGGCAGGACCGTTCGCACGAGTCGGCGCATGGCTAGCGCTCCTCGGCGGCCGGTTCGTCTTTCACCCACCATTCAAAGAGATCTAGTTGGCGTTTTTCCTCTGGGGACAGGCCCACGGCCGCCTTCTTCGAGCGCAAGCGGGCGTGCTGCTCGCGGGCTCTGACCGCTTTCGGCGAACGTGTGTGGGTCAGTTCAAAGGCGGGGCTGAGGTAGATTGTGTCGAGCTTCCCGCGCACAATCTTGCCATAGTCGTCCACAGAAACCGGGAATGGGTGCTCATCTGAACCGGGGGCCGGAAGGTGAAAGAGCCCACCCTCATCGGCAGCCTGGCAAATGATGGGGCTGTGCGTCGTAACGATGAACTGGATGTTCGGAAGCAGTCTCTTCAGCCAAAACCCCAACTGCTGCTGCCATTGTGGGTGTAGGTGTGAGTCGACCTCGTCGATCAGGACCACGCCCGAATGTCCGACGACCACCCGGCCGTCGGACTCTTCGACCAGTGCCGCATCCCCGTATACACTCGCCAGGTGGCGCAGAATGTCCGTCAGCATCGCGATCGCCGCGCGATAGCCTTCGCTCATGTCCGCCAGAGGCAGAACTGTCCCGTTCGGGTGTTTGAGCCAGAGGCCTTCTGAATCGACGCGGTCCACGCGCAACCCGTGCTGAAGAAAGTCGGAATCGAGGATGCGCGTCAGTTGCTCCAGCAGAGTTTCGTTCTTGCCGCCGCGTTCCAGGCTCTTGTGGTGAAGCTCCTTAAGCCACAACTCGCACTCGCCGAGCGTGGCGTCCTCGCGAAACATCGTTGCGAAGCGGGCGATGCGGCTGGGCCCCGACATTACGCGCTGCGCGTCCGGTGACGCGCCATAGAGCCTGCGGAATGGCCCGTACCCAGCACAGAACCACCCATCGGGATTGTCCGCCCACGGTCCGTGCATGGGCCCTTTCCCCTTCCCAACGTATTTCTTGCCAGGTGCAAGCGATACCTCGGGTCCGCCATTCTCCGCCAGTCTCAACTCCGCCCAAAACGGCCTCTGATACGGGCGTCCTTGTTCGAATCGATCGCGCTCCCCAGCAACGACCTCAACGGCGATTACCGCTTCCTTCTCCCCCTGCTTCACCCATCCCTGCCAGGACGGTTGCAGTGATCGCACTGCATCCGGCCCGACGAGGGCGGCAGAAATGGCCTTTAGAAGTGTCGTTTTGCCCGAGGCGTTGTCGCCGGTAACAACCGTCCAGCCCTCAAATCGCTGGTTGGGCCGCTCAAAGTTGAAGTCGAGCCCATCAAAGCCGCGAACATTCTCGAGAACAACTCGCTTGATGTACACGGTTCGGCGCTCCGGGCATCGTGCGGCGTGCCGCGCGCCATTCAATGCGCCGCGCTCAGTCCCGCCGCCGATGTGGACTGATTATGGGCCCAGGCGGCCGATGCTGCAATGAACCATGGATAGGATGAGGATCCCCACCGGATAGATGCGCTGGTAGTCTTGTTTGGCGCATGTGGCGGCGCGGCCGAGGGCTTCGGGGGTCTGCCACAGGGCGATGTTCGCGTGGACCAGACCGCGCCGCAGGATCGCAACACGGCGACGAGCAGGGGCCGGAGGACCTTTGAGATAAGCCGGCCGCGTGACGCGCCGGTCCCGATCGAGCCAACCGGGGATCAGTTCGGCAGTGCCGACGACCGGGACGGAGCCCGGCTGCTACAGATCCGGCGCCGTCGCGGCTATGCTTGTCTGAATGACCCGCGACGAAATCTGCACGCAGTTCCTCGAATCGATTCCGTATCAACTCTACGCCGTGCAGGAAGAAGCCCTGCTGGCGTGGTTCGAGGCGGAGGGCGGCGTGCTGATCTGTGCGCCGACGGGGATGGGCAAGACGCTCATCGCTGAGGCGGCCATCTTCGAGGCCCTGCATACGCGCCAGCGGCTGTACTACACAACGCCGCTGATCGCGCTGACCGAGCAGAAGTTCCGCGAGTTCCAGGACCGCGTCCAGGGCTGGGGCTTTCCGCGCACGGAGGTCGGCTTCATCACCGGCAACCGGCGCGAGAACCCCGACGCCCTCATCCGCGTCGTCGTCGCCGAAATCCTGCTCAACCATCTGCTCGCCAAGGACCCGGCCGTAGCCGACCTCGAGCACGTCGGCGGCGTCGTGATGGACGAGTTCCACAACTTCAACGACCCCGAGCGCGGCGTCGTGTGGGAGCTGTCCCTCGCGCTGCTGCCGCCGCGGATTCGCGTCATGCTGCTCTCCGCGACCGTCGGCAATCCGTACGATTTTGCCGACTGGCTGAAGAACAAGCACAGCCGGCGGGTGCAGGTGGTCACGTCGAACGAACGGCGCGTGCCGCTGGAATACCACTGGGTCGAGGACAAAGCACTCACCGAATTGCTCGTGCAAATGGCCTCCGGCGGCGCAGACGAGCAGCACGCGCCGGCCCTGGTGTTCGCGTTCAACCGCGAGGAATGCTGGGACCTCGCCGAGCGCCTCAAGGGTCTGCCGGTCATCACCAACCGCCAGAAGGAGCAGATCGACGCGTACCTGCGCGAGCACAAGGCCGAGCTGGCGGAGGGCGTCGGGCCGAAGCTGGGGCAGATGCTGCTACGCGGCGTCGGCGTACACCATGCCGGCGTGCTGCCGCGGCACAAGCTCATTGTCGAGGAGCTGTTCGGGCAGAAGCTGGTCCCGTTCGTGTGCTGCACCGAGACGCTGGCCGCGGGGATCAACCTGCCGGCCCGCTCGGTCGTGCTGTGTACGCTGATCAAGGGGCCGCACGGCGAGAAGAAGCTCATCTCCGCCAGCAGCGCGCACCAGATGTTCGGCCGAGCGGGCCGGCCGCAGTTTGATACGCAGGGCCACGTGTACGCCGTCGCGCATGAGAACGACGTCAAGATCTACAAGTGGCGCAAGAAGTACGAGCAGATCGATCCGCGCTCCAGGGACCCCGGAATCATGCGGGTCCGCAAGGAGCTGGAGCGCAAGCAGCCCACTCGCCGAAAGACCGAGCAATACTGGAGCGCGGGGCAGTTCAAGACGCTGATCGCCGCCGGGCCGGCCCGGCTGTACAGCCGCGGCATGGTCCCCTACTCCGTGCTGATCTTCCTGCTGACGCGCACCGGCACGCTGCACGAAGTCCGCGATTTCCTGTCCAAGCGTTTCGCCGGGGCCGAGTACATCGACAAGTTCAACACGCAGCTCAACTTCATGCTCGACAATTTGCAGGGGCTAGGCTACCTGAAGCGGGCCGAGGACGGCGACCACGTCACGCTCGACGAGAGCATCTACCGCTTGCTGAACTACCGCAGCGTCGATCCGCTCTTCGGCGACTATCTGGCGGGGCAACTCGCGTACGCCGACTTCCAGGAGAAGCTGCTCGCGCTGGAGGCAGTGCTGGAGGTGCCGCCGGTGATCCTGCGGCACGTGCGCCTCCCGGAGACGCTGGTCAAAGGGCCGCTGCAAACGCAGGTGCTCGAGCCACTGCTGACCTCGATGGGCGTCAAGCTCGGGCAGCCGGAACCGGAGGAAGAAAATGGGGGACCGGTTTCCAACCGGTCGCAGCGCCGCTGGGTGGATAAGTGGGAGGAACAGGAAGAGCGCCCGCCGACGTTCCCCGAGATGCTCAAGCTCGCGTTCGAGGCGAAGCTGGCGGCGCCCGAGCCGGCGTTCGTGCAGCCCAAGTGGATCGCCGGCGACGCGTTCGCCCGCGACTGCGAGTTCTTCAAGTCGGTCCGCGCGCTCGACCTGATCAAGCAGGAAGGGCTGATCCTGCGGCACCTGCTGCGGCTGGTGATCCTGGCGGGCGAGTTCGCCCTGCGCACGGAAGACCCGGACTACCAGCGCATGGGCGAGCTGGCGACCCGCACCTGTGCCCGCGTGGATGAGAAGTACACGCAGCGCTTCCTGGCGGAGGCCCAGAGCATGCGGGAGGTATTGAAGCCGTAGACGCGGGATTTGCTCGTAGCTGACGCCGTCTTGGAAGCCACCGCCGTTATAATGAGATCCGAACCATGCTCTCTTTCAGGGCCTATGCCATGGCAGTGGAACGGGTGGAACGGCGGCTGCGGCGCGTTGCCGCCGCGCTGGACACCGCGGGGATTCCCTACGCGGTGGTGGGGGGTAATGCGGTGGCCGCCTGGGTAGCTCGCGCGGACCCCAGTGCGACCCGCACGACCAAGGACGTCGATTTGCTCGTACGGCGGGCCGACCTGGCGCGCGTGACCACGGCCTTGGCCGCGCTCGGTTTCGAGCGCCAAGACCTGCGCAGCCTGGTGCTGTTCATCGACCCGGAGGAACCAAGCCGGCGCTCCGGCGTGCACCTGGTTTGGGCGGACGAGCGTGTCCTTCCGTCGTATCCGCTGCCGGCCCCTTCGGTGGATGAGGCCGAACGCGACCCGGAGGGGTTCCGCGTCCTTTCACTGGCTGCTTTGGTCCGGATGAAACTGACTTCCTACCGGGACATTGACCGCGTCCACGTCGCGGACCTGCTCAGCGTCCGGCTCATCGACGACCGCGTGCGCGCCACGCTGCCCGCGGACTTGCAGGAACGCCTGCGCGCCATCGAAAAGCAGATGGAGCCGCAGTCCGGCGAACTATGCGAGTAGCATCGGCTGGCCCGGCGTCCCGGCGCCGATCGCGCTGAGCCATACCATCCGGTCCCAAGTACCGGAGCTAGCCGCAGGGTGCGTGGCAAACGCAGCCGGCGGTGCTGTGCGCGTGGCTCGGATGCCGCCCGCGAGCGCCGGTGAAGGGGATCGACCCCCAAAGCGGCATTTGGTATTCTTGCCATTGAGGTCGCGGCTCGGGCACAGGACGCAGGATTGGGCCCGGGTAGCGTGACGTTAGCAACTATCTCAGGACGGGTGCCACGGGCAGCCAGCCTGTCCGTGTACTGGCGGATGGTAGCGCGCCGCGACCAGTGGCTCCCGCCCACAACGCTTCGAGGTAGTTTCTTAGCCCCGAGGGCTGTGCGACGCCGAAGAAGGTCAAGGCCAAGAAGCGGGGGGCTTTCGGCGACCGGCAAACGAGCGCCCGTTCGGTTCCTGCGCCCGCCCGGCCGTGGATTGCGGTGCTCGGGGCGCTCGGCCTCCTGGTCGCGGCCGCCGTCGCGTACGCACCCGCCTACCGGGCCGGGTTCATTTGGGACGATGACCGGCACGTCACCGAGAACGACACGCTGCGGTCACTTCAGGGGCTCGCGCGGATCTGGTTCGCGCCGGGCGCCGCGCCGCAGTATTACCCGGTCGTCCATACCACGTTCTGGATCGAGTATCACCTCTGGGGGCTAAACCCGGCCGGCTACCACGTCGTGAATGTGCTGTTTCACGGACTCAACTCCGTCCTCGTTTGGCGGCTGTTGCGACGGCTTGGCGTGCCCGCCGCCGGGGTCGTTGCGGCGATCTTCGGGTTACACCCGGTCCACGTCGAATCGGTCGCGTGGGTCAGCGAGCACAAGAACACGATTTCTGGCCTGTTCTATCTGACGGCCATCCTGGCGTACCTCCGGTTTCGCCCCTTGGAGGAAAGCGGCGCCGCCCCCAGGAATGCGTGGCGCTGGTACGCGGTTGCGCTGATCTGTTGCGTGGCCGCGACGCTGAGCAAGTCGGTCACGTTGACCCTGGCGCCCGCCCTGCTGGTCATCACGTGGTGGAAGCACCGCCGCCTGGCGTGGCGGGATGTGCGGCCGCTCATCCCGTTTGTTGTGCTCGCCGTCGCTGTATGCCCCTTCTC
Organism: uncultured Planctomycetales bacterium; assembly: GCA_964638325.1. Lineage (GTDB taxonomy): Bacteria > Planctomycetota > Phycisphaerae > UBA1845 > Fen-1342 > JALHJL01. The sequence continues at coordinate 10,229 of CAZWYT010000058.1, read as the reverse complement.
GATGAAGCTCGAAAGTGGCTTCGTCGGGGGGGAGCACTACGCGCCGGGCGACTGGCGACTCTCCGGGCTGGAACGGGTTCTCATCGCGGGGCGGGGGCTGTGGTTCTATGCCGCGAAGCTCGTGTGGCCGACCGGCCTGGCGTTCTCCTACGACCGCTGGACCATCGACGGCACGGTCTGGTGGCAATACGCCTTCCCGGTCGGCGCGGTGCTCGCGTTCGCGCTGGCGCTGGCGCTGCGACCACGCTGGGGAGCAGGACCCGCGGCCGCGCTAATGCTGTTCGCGGGCACCCTGGCGCCCGCGCTCGGGTTCGTCAACTACTACCCGATGCGCTACTCGTATGTGGCGGACCACTTTCAATACCTGGCGAGCATCGCCCTGCTCGCGCTCTTCGTGACCGGCGCGCTGGCCGTCGGCCGCCGTCTGGGCACAATCGCGCGGCGCGCCGCGCCAGCCGCAGTGGCCACGCTGCTGCTCGTGCTCGGCGTCGGCACTTGGCAGCGAAGTTCGGTCTATAAGGACCAGGAGACGCTCTGGCGTGACACGCTCGCCAAACGGCCGAATTCCTTCATCGCCTTGAACAACCTTGGCGATGAGCTGTACCGCCAGCGGCGCAGTGCGGAAGCGATTCCCTTCTTGGCGCGCGCGCTCCGCGTCCGACCCGATAGCCGCGAGATTATCACGAACCTGGCGAATGCCTACGGGACTCTCGGCCGAAATGCGGAAGCCCTCCAACTGCAGTTGGCATGGCTGGAGAAGAATCCGGATGACGCCGTGCTGCATCACAACGCGGCGGTGACGTACTACTTCGGCCTGCACCAGCCGGCGGAAGCCATGGAGCACGTGGGTCGCGCGCTGGCTTTGGTGCCGGACTACGCAGCCGCGCGGCAACTCCTCCGCGTCATGCAATCCGCCGGTGTTACCTCCACCAGCTCAGCGCCGGCAGCGCGCTAGCCGACCTGCACCCCTGCGGGAAAACGGTGCAAAAATGTGTCAGGAACCTTTTCGCCGCGCGCCACGCCTACGCCAGGAGCAGCGGTCGACCGGGCAGCGGCGTGGGAAGCGGCTTCAGCCGCTCGCGCAGGTCTTCCACATCGAGCGCGTACGCCGGGCTGATCTCGATTGGCAGCGCCGGCTCTCCCTCCGCCGTACGCGGAATCGTCACCCCGCAAAATTCCAGCCACCGGGCCGCTCGGCGGATCAGGTCCCGCCGCGCCGTCGCCGGCGAGTCAACCCCCTCGACATTCTTGACCGGGCTGAACTCCTCCTCGCGACGGGTGTAGAGCACCAGCGGGTTGTGGGCCAGGGGGATCGCGTCGAAGACGAACATCTCCAGCTTCACCGCGTTCGGCGACGCAGGCGTGACCGTCTGTCCGTGTTCGTCGACGACCGCCACTTTCTTGTCCGCGCGATGCCACGGCAGTTGGAGCGTTGCGCCCGGGGCCGTAAGCCGCTCGACGAACTCCCGGCTCAGGATGTGGACAGCGATGCTGCCCGCGTCAAACCGCCGCGTGCCGTCCGCGTTACCGGCCCGGGCCAGCTCCTCGGGTAGGTCACTGTACTCAATGACGGCCAGCTTCCCATCGACGACGCAGAGCACGCCGACCCGCTCGCCATCGTAGGCCTTGTGGACGGCCTTGCTCGACATCTCCGCTCCGGTGTTCAGGTGCAGGCCCACAAAGAGCGGGTCCAGCGTCTGCACCAGCGGGTTGTCCACCTGGAAATAGCTGATCGTGTCGATCCCGCGGCGGCGCATGTCGTCCAGGGCACCGCTCTCCGCAAGCGCACGCAGGCTCCCGCCATGTCCATCCGGCCCAAGGGCTACGCGGTGCTTCTCGGCCAGCGCGATCCGGCCGTCCGGCAGGAAGGCGGGCATCTGGCGCTGCTCGAAGAACATCGTGTCGTCGGTCGAGAGCCCAAAGAAATTATGGCGGGCAAAGAAATCGGTGGTGTCGGCGTGGTTGGTCGGACTGGTCATGATATACCAGCGCGGGCAGCGACCGTAACGGCGTTCTACCCCGCGGAGGCTGTCTGCGAAGAGCTGAAAGAGCGGGGCGTTGCGGATTGGACTGATCCGAAATGCCCCCTTTGGTCCGTCAAACCCCAGCCGCGTGCCCTGGCCGCCGGCCACCGTGAATGCGGCGACGCGCCCGGCACGGATCGCGTCCGCCCCCAGCCGGCGGGCCCGCGCGTAAAGGCCGGCCTGGTCGCCGGCGGGCTCGATAGGGAAGCTGGTCGGGGGCTCAATCGATCGTGGAACGTGCACGGCCGGCAGCTTTCGCACGTGCGATTCGATCAGCGCGGTGCAGCGATCGAAGTCGATTTGGTCCAGGTCATCAAGCAATTGTCGCCGCTGCTCGTTGGGCAACTCCGGCCAAAACGCCAGCAGGTGCGACTGGGAGTACCGGGGGAGCCGGTGGGTATACGCTTGGTAGCGCTCGTCGGTCGACGGCATCGCGGGCGGTCCCTTGCGAACGACCTAGCTAGGTTCAGTAGCGGGGTAGGGTATAGGTGGCCCGGTGAGGGGTCAATTCGATGGGCCGCGCTCGCGGGCTGTCCATGGGCGCCGCGCAGGCCAACTCCGCCCGCCGGGACCGGTCACGGGACACGTGGCGACCTCCACTTATCGGGCCACGCCCGGGGATTCCATCGGTGAGCGGTCGGGTGCCCCTCCGGGCGAGACGGTTGGCAGGGATTGTTGAAAAAGGGGCACAGGCACCTCGCCAGCGCACGTTTCCGGCAGTCGTAGACGAGTCGGGCTCAGAGCCGGTCCCCCGTTTTCCACCGCCCCTGGCAGAGAGTTTTTTCCATCTGGGGCCTTGACACGGTGCCGCGACTGGGTATTCTGAAAGTGTAGGATTGGACGGGATCGAATGAGGGTATAAGGCTTTATCGAATCATACTTAATAATCCAGATCAGAATCATCGATTCCTGCCCTCGTTCTTAACGTCGCCAAGTTCGTTCCCGCCGTGCGAGCACCCCGGTGCGCTCTGTGTTGGCGAACCGGTCGGCAGCGCAGGGTTGTGTCTGCGCCCGCATTTCACTCGCACAAACAACGCGAACAATCTGCCCGCGGAGCGACCGTATCCCATGCGGTTCGCAGGGGCGACGGCTGGTGTCAGGCCGGCTGCCTCAAACGCGGCGATCAGTCAATTGCTTGCCGCGCGACGCGTGGTGCGTCAACGGCGGCGGGCGAGACGGCAGCAGACGGAGATAACGCTCTCTTACGTATTTCGCCCGACCAGCCAGGGTTACTCGCCCGGACGAACTGATCGAACATGTGGTTCATGGGAAGTTGTAGGAGGTTTTCAGTGAATCGGAGAAAGGGTTTTACGCTGATTGAGCTGCTGGTAGTGGTGGCGATCATCGCGCTGTTGATCTCCATCCTCCTGCCTAGCCTGGCGCGCGCACGCGAGATCACGAAACGGGCCGTGTGCGCATCGAACCTGCGTGGTATCGGCCAGGCGATGAAGGTGTACTCCAACGACAACGCCGACTGGTATCCGAGCACCTCATATGCTAACCCGACGAGCACTGACGCGGGCACGATGGGCGTCTCGTACGTCGGCTGCCTCGGAGCCAACTTGACGCAGCCCATTAGCACCGACTTGCTCGGCACCGTGCACCCGAGTCGGTCGCTCTTCATGCTGGTCATCGACGGCTCGTGCACGCCGAAGCAATTCAATTGCCCCAGTGCCGGCGACCAGGAAGATGATCTGCGTAATGGGCCGCCGATTAACGACCCTCCCCTTGCGGCGCAGCTCGGCAGGACCCGGTTCGATTTCCGCGGCTATCCTTTCCTGAGCTACGGCTACCAGATGCCGTTCGGTCCGCGGGCGAAGCCGAATGAGGGCCTCGGCCCGCAGGTGGCGCTAATGGCGGACAAAGGGCCGTTTTTCCAGGCGGGCAGCACGGCGTCCAACGGGACCGACCCGTGTGACGACTACAAGACGCCCGAGAAGTACAGCGCCGGGCCGGGGCAGGCGCTCACCGTAGGCGACAACGAGCAGCAAATCCTCAATCTGGACGTTGAGCAGTGGAAGCCGCTCAACAGCTCGAACCACGCACAGGAAGGCGAGAACGTGCTCTACGGTGACTCGCACGTCGAGTTCGTGAAGAAGCCGATTGTGGGTGTGAATTACGACAACATTTACACCCAACAGGCCGACTGGCTGCTGATGGGGTCGTTGCAGGGGATCCAGCCCGACAACAACCTGGGCCCCCGCACCGCGACGGACTCGATGATCATCCCGTAGTCCGCAATCCCTGAGCGATTGTTCACAGGGCGGACCGGCCTACGCGGCCGCGTTCGCCCTGTTCTATTGCGCCCGCGGCCGGCGCGGCCCGTCGCGGCGTTCGTAGCGTGCTATGCGCCCAGCTTCGCTTCCTTCATGACTGGCCCGGGGTTCGTCACGGTCTGGGTGGAGTCGATCCTGCCCGCGGAGGAGACCAGAACGAGCCTGCCGGAAGTCACACGCACCCTTCCCCCCAGTCCGATAGTTTCAGTGTTTGCTTTCGTAGGCGTTCGGGTGTAACTTGTAAGTAGCGGGGCGGGTGCCGATCCAGCGGGCTCCGACGGCGAACCCGCCGCGCGGGTGTTTCATGCTGAATGTTTCGGGGGCATGGCGGGGCTCGGCCGGCGCCGAGCGCGTCGGAGGCCGTGGCGGCAAACGGGCGCCGCCCACATGTCGTTAGCGGCTTTCAGCGAGGGCAGAGCCATGAAGAACGCAGGTGTGTTGTGCGCATCGCTGTTGGGGGCGGCCGTCGCGCTGGCCTGGCAAGGCACGGCGAACGTCGGCATTGGGCAACTGGACGCCAGGAACATGGACGCGCTGGGCGCCCCCGCAGTGGCCGTGACCGGTGGCGGGTCGGGCGTCCGTTCGTTTTGGGAGTGCCCGCCGGACAGCCTATGCGGCCAGGAGTGGGGCGGCACTTGTGGCAGTACCACGTGGTGGTTCTATTCGGACCTGGACTTCTGCAACCCACCGCCCACGACCTGCAAACGCGTGCGTTGCGAGAACTTCCCGCCGCCGGGCGTCCCGGCACTGAGCGAGCCCATCGGAACGATCACATGGATCGGCCTGTACGTGGATGATGTCTCCAGCGGCTGCTTCCAGGCGTGGCACCGGTTCCGTATCCAGTTTTACGAGGACGAAGGCGGCGCGCCCAAGGACCCGACCACGCCGTACTACAGCGAGTATGTCTTTGCCACCGCCGAGGAACTCGGCCCGACGGAGACGTTCTGTTTTGGATGCCAGCCCGCACCGGTCCTGCGGTTCACGGCCGTTCTGCCCGCTCCCGTCGAGTTGGGGACGGGCTGGTTTTCGATCGCCGGCGCGAACGTCCCGGGCTGTTACCACCTATGGGGCGGCTCGATTGAAGGTGACAGCAAGTTCTATGGCTGGTGGGAAGAAGGCGGCACGATCCCCGGTCCGCCGGTCACGGACAAGTGCGACCTCAATTACTGCTTCGGGCCGTTCAACCGCGGGGCCTGCTGCCTCGACTGTAGCGGCGAGTGCTTCGAGGACGTTCCGGAACTGTGGTGTGCTGGGCTCGGCGGCCGGTTCAGCAAGGCAGCAACGTGCGCGCAGGTGACTCCGGGCTGCGGCGACGCGCTCGGCGCGTGTTGTTTCGACGACGGGAGCTGCGAGATCAAGACATGCCCGGCGTGCGAAGCGTCGGCGATCTGCCACGGCGACCTGAATTGCGACGGCACGATCGACTTTCGCGACATCAATCCCATCGTGTTGTACCTGTCGGATGCCGCGCAGTGGCAAGCGGAGTATCCGGGGTGTGACCCGCGGAATGGCGACCTCAATTGCGATGGTACGTACGGGCAGTGGGTCTTTGACGACATCAACCCCTTTGTGCAGCTCATGGTGCAGTGCGGTGCTGGCTGTCCGTGCCCCGGCCCGATCCATTGCGCTTACGATCCGGCGACCGGCTCCTGGGCCGGCCCGGACACGGTCTGCCCGGATGCGTGCTGCACGATGTTGGTTCCGCCCGGTGCGGACCAGGAGAACGAACCGTACGACTGCGCGCAGCCCGACCTGTTCAATGGCGGCTGTGACTTTGCACCGTCCAACTTCTCCGCGATCGCATGCGGCCAGACGATCTACGGCGAGTCCGGCGCGTTCGACGGATATCGCGACGTGGATTGGTACCGGGTCGAGTCGCCGTGGAGCTTCACCGTGACGGTCGAGGCGGAGTTCGGCGTGACGGTCTCCGCGTACCGGGCGGGTCCGAGCCCGGGCGATCCGTGCAACGGCTACGCCGACGTGGCCGAGCCCGTGACGGGCGGCAAGTGCACGCCGGTACAACTCGTGACGCGCTGCCTGCCGCCCGGCACGTACTTTTTCGTCGTGGCGCCGGCGGCGTTCGACGACGTACCCTGCGGCGCGGATTACCGGATCACGCTGGAATGCAGCGCCTGCGACACGTGCTGCACGTGGTGCCCGACGGACGCCTATATCGAGGGTACGGCAAACCCGAATCCGCCTGATCCGGGGTACTGCATCTTTGACCCCAACGACCCGACTTTCGACCCTGAGAACGGCGGTTGCCAACCGATTCCGCCGGCGTTTGAGCCGTTGCCGCACGACCCGCTGCTGTCGCCCGACACGTTCACGTTTTGCGGCAAAGTGTGGGCTTCGGGCGGGTATCGGGACCTGGATTGGTACGGCCTGGATTTGCCGATCCAGTCGCAGGTCCAGTGGACGGTACAGAACGAGGTGCCGATCCGGGCCACGATGATATTCCAGGATCTGGGCAGTGGCATCTATGTCCCGCCAGACTGCTTGAACTACTACATGTGGGTCGACACGCTATACGACGCGTGCGTCGGCGGAAGCTGGACCGGCACGATGTACTACCAGCCGGGGTCGTACTGGTTCATGGTCGTGCCCGAGGACGCCGACGGCGGCATCTTCTACGGCTACCCGTGCCCGATGGGCGGCGTCGATCTGGGCACGGACTACTGGATCACGATGACGGTCACCGCGCTTCAGTGTGAGAACGAGATCCTGGCCAAGACGGTCGGCAACATCGAGAACGAGCCAGTCGACTGCAACAACCCGCTGGCGTACGTCGACACGTACAACAGCGGTTGCGATCACACGCCCGTCGGCCCCGTGCTGCCGCTGTCGTTTGACGTGGGCAACGCATGGCGTGCGCGGACGTTCGCGGTGATCAGCGACCCGAACACGCCGCTGAAGAAGGATTATGACTGGTATTCGTTCACGGTGGCCGCGAACCGGCGTTTCAAGGTCTACCTGTACGCAGACTTCCCGGTCACCTGGGAGATCTGGAAGCAGAACGACTGCGCGTTCGGGCCGATCGAGGGGCTGGAAGTGCCGCCGTGCCTCGACGCCGGAGTTTTCACCACGCGCTGCTATACGGCCGGCACGTACTGGCTACGGGTGTACCCGACAAGTGTTGCGGAGTGCGGCCGGTACTACTACCTGGCCCTGACCGAAGGGGGGGCTTGCCTGCCGTGCAACTTCTCGGTCAGCGGCACGGATCTTGACGACCCCTGCGACGACATGAACGACTATGACACCAATGCCGGCTGCGATGATCCCAACGCACCGCCGCCGCACTTCATGACGTTCCACTGCGGCGAGACGCACTGGGGCAGGATCTATGCGGGTCTGATCAGCGGTGCGCCGTACTACGACCCCGACTGGTTCCAGATCACGCAGACGAACACGACCGATCGGCGGGTCAAGCTGACCGTAACGGCGGAGTTCCTGGCGCATGTCGAGGTGTACCTGAGCTGCGCCAACTACGACAATGCGAACCCGATTGCCGGCTTGGACGGCATCACGCCGCTGGTGGTCGGCACCGCGTGCCCGAACATGATCCTGACCAGCACCAACAGCTTCCCGCAGGGGACGACCGTTTATGGCCGCATCACGTGCGTGGATCAGTTCGGGAACCTGCTAACCAAGTACTATCCGTGCGCGAAGGGCTGGAACCGCTGGAAGATTGTGGTGGCCTGCATCGTGTAAGCGGAGCGAAATGCGGATCCCGACCAGTAGGAACGGCGGCAGCTCTGGTTGCGGGTTCTGTCAAGGCCGCGCGCGCCAACCGGCACGTCAGGGACATGGCCCCTGGCGTGCCGGTTAGTTCTGGGCGTGCGTCGGACGCACGGGGCCGCTAGGCTACCGGCTTTCCGAGAGCGCCTCAGGAGGACCGACCACGTGACCACGTTGACCAGCCCCACGGCCACCGAAGGCCTGCAACCCGCCCGCGTCTGGCAGTTCTTCGTGGAGCTGTCCGCCGTCCCGCGGCCTTCCAAGCACGAGGAGCAGGTGCGCGCCTACGTCCGCGCGACGGCCGAGCGGCTCGGCTTCCGCTTCCGCGAGGATTCGACCGGCAACATCGTGATCGAAGTGCCCGCCTCGCCGGGCTCTGAGAATGCCCCGCTCACCGTCTTGCAGGGGCACCTCGACATGGTCTGCGAGAAGAACGCCGGCACCGAGCACGATTTCGAGCGCGACCCCATCCGACTGATGCTGGACCACGACTCCAAGACCGGCGAAGCGCTCGTACGTGCCAACGGTACGACGCTCGGGGCCGATAACGGCGTTGGCTTGGCACTGGCGTTTGCGGCGGCCACCTCGCCGGAGGTCGTCCACGGACCGCTCGAACTCCTGTGCACAATCGACGAAGAGATGGGCATGAGCGGGGCCAAGGTGCTGGCGCCGGATTTCATCCGCGGCCGGCGCATGCTTAATCTCGACGCCGAAGAAGATGACGCGCTCTACATCGGCTGCGCCGGCGGCTGCGACACCACGCTGACCTGGGAGCTCAAGGCCAGCCCGCCGCCCCAGCGCGCCGCGGCCTGCCGCGTCACCGTGTGCGGGCTGCGCGGCGGCCACTCCGGCGTCGACATCCACCTCAATCGCGCCAATGCGATCAAGCTGCTGGTCGAGATCCTGGCGGCGGTGAAGGCCGGGGGCCTCCGGCTGTCCGAAATCCACGGCGGCAGCAAACGCAACGTGATTCCCCGCGAGGCGTCGGCCCTGGTTGTTGGCGCAGCGAGCACCCTGAAGGGGCTCAGTGCTGCTGCCCAAGTTGCGCAGGCGGCCGCCGTTCGGTCTGGCGAAGCGTCCTGCGCGATCACGGTAGAGAAAGCCCCCGCAACCAGCGCGGCGGCGACCGCGAAGGATACCCAGCGACTACTCACGGCGCTCACCGCCCTGCCGCACGGCGTGCTCGCCGTCGTGCCCGACATTGCGGGCCTGGTCCAGACGTCCAACAGCACCTCCACCGTGGAGAGCACGCTCGTGGACGGCAAGCTGCATGTCGCCGTCGGCTGCCTGTCGCGCAGCTCCCTCGCCGCGCAGCTCCAGGCGACGGCGCGGCAGCTCTGCGCGATCGGCGAGTTGGCCGGTGCCGCGGTTGAAAGCGGCAACCAATACCCCGGCTGGCAGCCCAACGCCGACTCGCCGCTCCTGGCAACCTGTCGCCGCGTGTACGAGCGGCTCTTTGGGAAAGGCCCCAACGTGACGGCGATTCACGCGGGCGTCGAATGCGGCATCATCGGCGAGCGCATCGGCGAAGGGCAGATGGACATGGTCTCCCTGGGCCCGCACATCGAGGGCGCCCATAGCCCCGACGAGCGCGTCTATGTGGCCAGCGTGCAGAAGACCTGGAAGTACCTGACCACGCTGCTCGCGGAGCTGGCCCGGGCGTAGCTGAACGCCAATGCACGAGCACCTGCACGCCTACAAACCCGCGGCGCCGGCCCGGACGCACCTGCTGCTGGCGGCGCTGCTGTGGACGGTGGTGGGGGCCATTCTCGCCGCGCTCGGCGGACACTGGCTGTGGTGTCAGCACGTCGCGTACCCGGGCGCCTGGCTCGCGCTCGCCGCACTCATCGGACTGCTGAAGGCCAGACTCGTGCTGTTGCGAACGGCGCAGCGCATCGTTGCTCGTATCCGCGCGCGCGGCGATGGCCGCTGCATCGGCGGTTTCGTTTCGTGGCGGACCTGGGCCTTCATTGTGGCCATGATGGTCGCAGGGTATGTCCTGCGACATGGGCTCCTGCCGCGGGCGGTGGTCGGCTTCGTCTACGTGGCCGTCGGTGTTGCCCTGCTGGCAGCCGCGACGCCAGTCTGGCGGGCCTGGTACCGGTACGCGGACGGCGCCTGAGTGTCCGACGCCTGCGGGGCGAAAAAAGGTGTCAGGAACCTTTTGTGCCCAGCACCCAAAGGGCCGCTC
>CAZWYT010000057.1:0-29361 GCA_964638325.1 uncultured Planctomycetales bacterium | reverse complement strand
TTCACGGGATTCCGGGCGACGGCCGGCGAGTGCGGGAGGGCCATGCTCCGGCTGAGCCGGTGATGATGCTCGCGCGGGCGGCTCGGCTCGAGCCTCGCCCTCCCGGCGATCCGTGAAGTGCCCCCGCCCTATCCGCCGGCGGCGGATACGGGCTGGGGCACCCAGCAGGCGCGGGTTTCTCTGTGGCGGGGGGTTGCCCGGGGCCGGGGCCGGGGTATAATTCGGTAATTGGCGAAGTGACGGAGTATATGCATGCGGGCGTTTCTCGGCATCACCAAGGCACTCAGCGACGAGGCCCGCGTGCGGGCCCTGCTCGCGCTGCGCGCCGGCGACTTGTGCCTGTGCCACCTGGTCGGGCTGCTGCAACTGGCTCCGTCGACCGTCTCCAAGCACCTGGACATCCTGTGCCGAGCCGGGCTGGTCGACCGGCGCAAGGAAGGGCGCTGGTGCTACTTCCGGCTGGCCGAACGGAGTGCCCCGCCCGTCATCCGCCAGGCGCTCCGCTGGGTGGTCGGGGCCCTGGCGGAGGACGCGACCGCCGACATGGACGCCCGGCGGCTCGCCGGGCTGCGGCGCAAGGACCTTCAGGAGCTGGCCGCGTGCTACAAAAACTGAGGATTCTGTTCCTGTGCACGGGCAACGCGTGCCGCAGCCAGATGGCCGAAGGATGGGCCCGGCATCTGCGCGGCGCGGTGATCGAGCCCTACTCCGCCGGGATCGAAACGCACGGGCTGAATCCGCGCGCGGTCCGAGTCATGGCGGAGGCGGGCGTGGATATCTCCGGCCAGCGCTCGAAGCACGTCGATGAGCTCCGCGGTATGACGTTCGACGGCGTTATGACGGTGTGCGGGCACGCGAACGAGCATTGCCCGATCTTCCCGAGCCGGACCAGGGTCGTGCACGTCGGCTTTGACGATCCGCCGATGCTGGCGCGCGACGCCCGCACCGAGGAGGAGGCGCTGGCCCACTACCGCCGTGTGCGGGACGAGATTCGTGCGTTCATTGAGACCCTGCCCGAGGCGCTCGGGCTTCAGCAAGCGGGGGAAGGAATGACGGAGAAGACGATGCAAGACAGCTTGAGCCGTAATGATGCCGAGACCGTCCGCGAGCGCGTACGGGAAGGCTACGCCGAGATCGCGCGGGCGGGGAGCTCACCCGGAGCCAGTTGCGGCTGCGGGCCCAGCCCGTGTTGCGGGCCGAGCGCGGCGAGTGCCGACGATGTTGCCAAGCTCGCCGGATACAGCGCGGCCGAGCTGGCCCAGTTGCCGGAAGGGGCCAACATGGGGCTTTCCTGCGGCAACCCGACCGCGCTCGCCGCGCTTCGGCCGGGCGAGGTCGTGGTGGATCTCGGCAGCGGCGGCGGCTTCGACGTGTTCCTCGCCGGCCCGCGCGTGGGCCCGAGCGGGCGCGTCATCGGGGTCGATATGACCCCCGACATGGTCGCGAAGGCACGCCGCAATGCCGCCGCGTATCGCCGGCGCACGGGCCTCGACAATGTTGAGTTCCGGCTGGGCGAGATCGAGCACCTGCCGGTCGCCGACCGCAGTGTGGACGTCGTCATCTCCAATTGTGTCATCAATCTGTCGCCGGACAAGCCGCAGGTCTGGCGGGAGATGGCGCGCGTGCTCAAACCCGGCGGGCGCGTCGCGGTGTCGGACCTGGCCTTACTCCGGCCGCTGCCAGCGGAGATTGAGCAGATGGCGGCGGCGTGGATTGGCTGCATCGCCGGGGCCGTGCTGGTGGCGGAGACGGAGCGGCGCGCGCGCGACGCGGGCCTGACCGAAATTCGGCTAGAGCAGAAACCCGATTACGTGGCGTCGATGACGAGCTTTGAGGACCCGCTCTACCAGCGCATTGCGGCGGCGCTGCCCGCCGGCACGCGGCCGAGCGATTACGTGACGAGCCTGAATGTGACGGCGCGCAAGCCAGCGTAGCAGTCCGTTGAAAAGGGGGACTGTCCGCCGCGGCGGACCGAGCCGGACCGCCCTGGCGATTAGTAGAACACGCTCCAGCGAGGTGCCTGTCCCCCTTTTCAACGCAGCGGGCAAGGTGGTATAAGGCGCGTACGCCGAGATTATCCAGTCGATGCGGGAGCTCAACCATGACACTGAGTAGTTTGTCGCATGTTACTGTGAGCGTCTTGGTGGTTACGCTTGCCACGGGGTGTGCGCAGACGCAGCACACCGGTCACCCCGCAGGCACACCCGCGGCAAGCGGCGCGTTTCGCTCTGATTTCGACGATGTGCGTCCGGGACAGCTTCCGCCATCGTGGCACATTGCGCAGACGAATCCGACGCGTGAGCTGGCGGCCTGGCAGGTGGCGCGCGACGCGGCGGCGGCCTCGGGAGCGAACGTGTTTGCGCTGACGCGCAGCGTGAACTACGACGGCACGTTCAACCTGGCGATCGCCGAGCAGACGTCATTCTGTGATCTGGACCTGACGGTGAAGGTCAAGGCGGTGTCGGGCGAGGAAGACCAGGGCGGCGGGCCGATTTGGCGCTGTCAGGACGAGAACAACTACTACATCTGCCGTATCAACCCGCTGGAGAGCAACTACCGCGTGTACAAAGTGATCGGCGGCAAGCGCCAGCAGCTCGCGTCGGTCAAGGTGGAGCTGCAAACGGGCCGTTGGTACACGCTGCGCGCGACGATGGCGGGCGAGAAAATCGCCTGTTATCTGGACGGGACAAAGCTGCTCGAAGCCACAGATAGCGCCATTCCACAGGCCGGGCACGTCGGACTGTGGACCAAGGCCGACGCCGTCACATCCTTCGACGACTTGTCGGTCGCCGTTTTGGGAAGTCAGTAAGGGCGCCTGGCACTCAAACGCCGGAAACCGCCATCCGCCGCGGGGTACGCCAAGGTCCGCCAAGAGCACCAAGCAAACCGGCAGCCCGCGCGGAATGCTCGTCGGCGTCGGCTCGAGGGGTTGACACCTACGCATCCGGTCGGTATCTTGCTTTTGTGGGCGCTAATTATCCGGGCCCTTTCGCTCGGGTTGCGCGTTCATTGGGAGAGAGGAGAGGCTCTATGAAAGCGGAACGATGGTGTCGTCTTTGTACGTGCGCGTTTCTCGCCGCGCTGCTGCCAGCTCTGGCGACCCCCGCTGTGGCCGTCACCCTCGAGGACTGGAGCAGCGGCAACGATAGCGCTTGGACGCACGTGGATCTGCTGGCCCTGTACGGCCTGGGCGGGACCAACTACCAGGTCAGCGGCGGCCAATATCACCTGACGTCCAATCTGGAGCTGCCGCCGCTGCCGCAGACGGTCGGGGCCGCGTCGCTCTTCAACCAGTCCATTATCGATCCAAACGCCTATGCGAACGGGTTCCTCACTACCCGCTTCACGATCCACAATGGGAACTCCTGCGCTTTCGTGCCCATGCGGGCCAACGCGAGCGCATTGGACTTCATCAGCTTCTTCGCCGAGAACGACCCGGACAGGATCGGCGTCACCGTTTTCGACAACTTTCAGTATGTCAACGGTGCGAGCGTCCCCTTCCCCGTTGCGAATGACACGGAGTACTTCCTCACGGCCGGGGCCGTGGGGTCGGAGCTTTCGGTCAAAGTGTGGCTGGTCGGCGACCAGGAGCCCGCGGCGCCGCAGGTCATCCTGCTCGACACGACCTATTCCAACGGGCAGATCGGCCTGGGCGCGTACAATCAGGTCAACCATGGTGGCTACATGGCGGTCAGTTTCGGGGCGGTCAGCTTCATCCCCGAGCCGGCCGGCCTCGTGCTGATGGCAGCCGCGGCGCTGCTTGGCCTTCGTCGCCGGTAACACGCCCTGCCGGCGTAGTGGCCGACGTCTCGTTGGCGGAGGTATTTCGCGTCGCGCCCGAGCGCCCAGCCTGCCCGCCGTGGCGGGTGTCGGCCGTGGTTGTAGCGGCCCGCGCCTCCGCGCGGCCGCTATAGCGACGGTCCTCCGTCCCGCCCGAACCCGAGCCGCGACCGCTGCGCCAGGGCGGCCCTGGCCGACCGGTAGGGAGCGGTTGGGGCGTGCGCAGCGGGCCGGCGCCAGGTCAGTTGCGCGGCGCGAATTAAGTAAGGTGTCCCCGGATTTTTTAATTCTGGGCCTAGCGGGTGGGCAAGGTTGGTTTTTGCCCACCGCGCCAACGGGTGCTTTTTTGATCGGAGGAGGTGTGCGTATGGTGAAGCGTGTATCGGTTTGGGCGGGTGTTGCCCTCATGGCCGCTTTCGGCCCTGCTGTCGCGTCGGCGCAAGACGCCACGTACGTCGGTTGGAGCGCCGGCGAACCATGGGATATGTACGGCAACATCCATGCGATGGACGACGTGTTTGGACCCGGCAACTGGGATCGGTTGGACTTCCCGACCGCGGTTGGCAACGGGCTGTGGAACTACAACTTCATCTTCATGGATGGCGGTGGCTTTGCGGACGCTGAGTTCGTCGAGTTCGTGGATGCGAATCGCGCTGCCATGGAAGCCTGGGTCGGCGGCGGCGGGCACCTGATCATCAACGCGGCCCGCTTGGAGGAAGTCCAGGACCTCAACCTCGGCTGCGGCTTCGCGATGAAACACAGTGAGGAGGAGATGGGCTATGCCGTTGACGACACGCACCCGATTTACAACGGCCCGTGGGGCTACACGGGCACGGTGTTTTACGGCAGTAATTTGGCCCACGAGTACGTCTCGGGCGGCATCCCGCTGATGACGGGCGACTGGTGGGGTCAGGCTCTGCTGGCCGAGAGCCCGTACGGTGCCGGCCACGTGATCGCTGGCGGCCTGACGCTGCCGTGGTTCGGCGAGTCCGACTGGTGGTCCGACAACTGTGACGAATTCCACCGGAACCTGCTTTACTACGGCTACAACGTTCCGGAGCCGGGCACGCTGACGCTGCTGCTGGGTGCGTTGGTCCTGGTACGCCGTCGGTAGTTGTCAGCGCGTTGTAACGTCGTGAGATGAAGGGCCGGCAGCCGCCCCGGGGTTGCCGGCCTATCCTTTAATCTGTGGACACCATACCTATTTCTGGCCGCCTTTCTTCTTCCGCGCCGCCATCCGCGGACGCATACGCCCGGTAGTCGTCCTGGGTGAACAACGTCCGCTGTCGCCGATTGCCGCGCTGGGCCACGTGCTGCGGCCAGTCGGGAATCACCACCCGCGCCATCCGTGCCATGACCAAACTCTACCCGCACAGCCCGCGCCACTCGAGGAAATCAGTTTGGTGTCCCCGGATTCCAGCCCGGATTCCGAGCCGGTCAGGAGTCCGCGAGCGTCGCGCGGTGCGGCGGAACAGAGGCCGTGACAGCAGCTCAGCAGGTTTCGCGTGGGATCAAAAAAAGACGGGGGCGAGGGCCGCGCTCCCGTCTTGCCGCGTGCGGGCCATGGACAGGCGGCTTGCGTTCCGTGCGCCGCCCGGGTGAAACTAGAAGTTCACGTGCAGGTCGTAGTTGGACGCCAGCAAGCGGGCCTTGCTGATCGTGATCCAGGGGTTTTCGCAGATCTTGGTGACGTACAACGGCTCCGCCCCAATGATATTGAGCATTGGGGAGCGGCCGTTCATCACCCCGTCCTCCGGGACACGCAGCAGGTGTCCGCTCCACTGGCAAATGTAGGCACCGGGCTCGTTGAGGTTATCGAACGGAAACACGGTGCCGCAATTGCTGGTCTTGTACATGGGTGTCGAGGGGTTTGATGCGGTTGCAGTGCTCATTAAAAACTACCTCCTTGGGAGTTGTGTGGCCCTGCGGACTGTTGTCCGGTTGTCCCGCACACCGGCCCGCTGTCCCGACGGTCTAAAAGCCGGACTCCGGGCAACTATATATCGGCAATCCCCCCGTGGATCTTTCAGCCAAGCGCAAAACCTGCCGGGCCCGGGGTCCGTACGACTACGATTCGCTGATCACCTCGGGCTTGACCTCGGGCGTCGGCGGCCGCGGCGGACGGACCTTGAGCACCGGCGGCGTGATCGCGACCTGATGGCCCGGCTCCACGCTGCTGGTGAGGAACACCGAGCCGCCCACGATCGACCCGTCGCCGAGCGTGGTCTCGCCGCCCAGCACGATCGCGTTGGCGTAGATCGTGACGTGGTGGCCGACCGTGGGGTGGCGCTTGTAGCCGCGAATGAGCCGGCCACGTTCGTCCTTGGGGAACGACAAGGCCCCGAGCGTGACGCCCTGGTAGAGCTTGACGTATTCGCCGATGTCGGTGGTTTCGCCGATGACGACGCCCGTGCCGTGGTCGATGAAGAAGCACCGGCCGATGCGGGCGCCGGGGTGGATGTCGATGCCGGTCAGGTAGTGGGCATGCTCGGTCATGATGCGCGGCATGAGGGGCACGTCCATCTGGTACAGCTCGTGGGCGTAACGGTAAATGGTGACGGCCAGGATGGCCGGGTACGCCAGGATGACCTCCGCGGTGCCGCTCGCGGCGGGATCGCCGTCGTAGGCCGCCTGCACGTCGTCGGCGAGCAAGGCGCGGACGTCCGGGATGCGCTCGACAAAACGGCTGGCGAGCTCGGCGGCCTGGTCCCGGCAGCTCGCGCGCGCCTGGTGGTCCGCCGGTCGCGCGATCTCCTCCTCGTGGCACAGGCACTGCGTGATCTGGTCCGTCAGGTGCTCCCACAGCCGTGGCAGCAACTCGCCGACGTGGAAGCTGATGTTGTGCTGCGTGAGCCCCTTGCGGCCGATGTAGCCCGGGTAGGTCAGCTCGAGCAGCATGTCGCAGATCTGGATGATGATCTCGCGCGACGGCAGATACTCGCGGTCGATGTGCTGCGTCCGCGGGTCGGAGAAGTAGCTCTTGACGATGCGGGCCACCAGCCGCGGCAGCGCTTCTCCCAGACGGCGCGAGTCCATCACTTGGCTCCCTATGTGTGCGGCACGACCCGGCCCCGCGCGTCCGTGCACGTGATCTCCACCTGGTCGAGGCTGAAGTTCGGGTCGGTGCGGATGGAGACGATGCGCCGGTACTTCGTCTCCAGCTCGTGGATCAACGCGCGCTTGCGGTTCTGCAGCAAATAGCCGACCTCGGGCGACATGGCGACCTCGACCATGCGGATGTGCTCGCGGGTGACGGCCAACTGGACCAGCCGCATCACGTCCAGCGTGACCGACTCCACCGTCTTCACCAGGCCGGTACCCTGGCAATGCCGGCAGTCGCGGTACACGCTGCGGGTGAGGCTGGCCCGCTGCCGCTGGCGCGTCATCTCGATCATGCCGAACGCACTGGTGCGCAGCACCTTGGCGCGCTCCTTGTGCTTCTTCAGGTTCTCGATCAGCCGGTGCTCGATGTCCCGCCGGTGCGCCTCGATCCGCATGTCGATGAAGTCGCAGACAACCACGCCGCCGAGGTCCCGCAGACGAAGCTGCCGCGGGACCTCGTCGGCCGCCTCGCAGTTGATCTTATACGCGGTCGTCTCGGCGTCATCCTCAGTGCGGAAGCGGCCGCTGTTCACGTCGATGGCGACGAGGGCCTCGGTCTGGTCGATGACCAGCGAGCCGCCCGACTTGAGGGGCACGTAGCGGGAATGGAGCCGCTCCAGCTCGGCCTCGATCTTGTATTTGTGGAAGATCGGCTCGGGGTCGGTGTACAGCGTGACGATGTCCTGCGAGCGCGGACTGAAGATCGAGAGGAACTCGCAGGCGCGCTCCAGGACTTCGGAATCGTCGACCACGATGCGCTCGATGTCGTTGGTGAAGACGTCGCGGATCGTGCGGATGACCAGGTCGGACTCGCGGTAGAGCTCCGCCGGCGGCGACTCGTTCTGAATCCGCTTTTCGACCGCTTTCCACAAGCGCGTCAGGTAGGACAGGTCGTTTTGCAGCTCGCGCTTGTTGCGGTCGACCGCGGCCGTGCGGGCAATGAAGCCCATGCCCTCCGGAAGATCGAGCTCGCCCAGCAGATCGCGGAGCTTGTCGCGTGTGTCGTCATCCTCGACGCGGCGGGAGACGCCGAGACGGCGCATGCCGGGCATCATGACCAGGAAGCGGCCCGGGATGCTAAGGTAAGTGGAGAGCGTGGGGCCTTTGGTGCCGATCCCTTCCTTGGTGACCTGGACGATAACCTCCTGCCCGCGGCGCAGGCAGCGCTGGATGGGGGGGCGACTGCGCCGCGGCAGCTTGCGGCCCACGTTTTCCGTCTGTCCGCCGCCGTCGGGGAAGTACTGCGGGTGCAGGTCCGAAATGTGCAGGAACCCGTTCTTGCCTTGCCCGAAGTCGATGAACGCGGCCTGGATGCTGGGCTCCACGTTGGTGACCACGCCTTTGTAGATGTTGCCCACGTGGTTCTCGGCCGCGGCGCGTTCGAGGTAAATCTCCTCCAGCCGGTTATCCTCGAGGATGGCAATGCGGCATTCCTCGCGCTGGACGGTATTGATGATCATCTCACGCTTGCCGGGCGGAGCCGGCGCGGCAACGGGCTCTGCCGCAGCTTCCGGGACCTCATGTCGAGCGGAGCGGCGTCCACGCCGCCGCCGCCGCCGGTCCTTGTCCTTTCCGGGTTCGGCCTCTGCAAGTGCTTCCGCCGCCACCGGAGGCTGAGCTGCATCCGCTCTGGTTCTGGCCCGCGGTCGCTCGGCCACGGGCTCGATGATCTGAGGCTCGCCGGTGTCTGCTTCCTCGGCTTCGGCCTTGACGACCGCGACGTCCTCAAGCCAGGGGGCGACATCTTCGCCGTTGGTCGGGAGAGCGGTCAGGGACTCGAGGTCACTGTCCTCCGGCTCGTCGGGCCGCGCAGCCTCGGCGGACGGCGTCCTCGGCGCCACTGGCTCGACGAGGTCCGGCGTGGGTGCCGGCGCGCCGTTGCTTTTGTCCCGGCGGCGTTTGCGACGGAGCCGGCGGCGCTGGCTGCGCGTGAGCTGGTGCTCGTCGCTCAGCGGCGGGGGAGGGGGCGGTCTGTGTCCCGCAGTCGGCGGGGGCGCAGCGGCGGCCCGCCGCTCGCGGGCCACAGGCGGCGGCCGAGCCGGGCCCGGTTCCGGCTCGGCTGCCCGGGCGGCCGGCGCGGGAGCACGAGGCGCGCTGGGCGCCTCGCGGATCTCCGGCGGCGCCGGAATCGGGAAGGGCAAGGGCGCGACGGGCGGAAAACGAATCACGATCGCCTCGTCGGTCTCCACGACTTCGGCTTGGGGCGACAGCGGTTCCACGGTTCGCCGTGACCGCGGCGCCGCGGCGCGCTCGTCGCGCTGCGCTCCCTCGGCCAGCTCGGCCCCGGCCCGGGCACCTCTGCGTCGTTTGCCGCCGCGCGGACGTCGCTCGCGCTGGGCGGGCGCCGGCGGGGCGCTTTCGGGCCTCGCGGTCTCGAGGGGCGGAGTGAGCTGGAGGGGCACGTTGCTAGCAGCCGGCGTTTCCGCCTCCGCGGCCGGTTTCTTCATTGGCCGCCGTCCGGTCTTCTTCTTCGCGGCCGCCGGCTTGGAGGCGGCGCCTGTTTTCTTCCGTGAGGGTTTCCTGGTTGTCAAAGTAGTTCCTTTCGCGAGCCGCAGGCCCGGCTTCGGGCCCAGAGAGCTCTATGTCCCATTGGACCGACGCACGCCGCAGGCGATGGTTGTAGGCCTCGGCGGCGAGTCCCAGTTCGTTGATGACTTCGGACGGCCGTGCGGTGCGCTGGTCGCGACAGCGGAGGACCAGCCGCAGACGGGGACCATCCAGTTGCAGTTGTTCGATGTACGGGCGAATGTCGATCGGCCGCGCCGCCTTGCGAGGACCGTAGTAGCGCTGCACAACTACAGTCGGCCGAGCCAGCAGCTCACGCAGGCGCGGCGCCAGCCCGGCCGCATCCGTCGGACCCAGCTCGATCTCGTAGCAGGCGGTCTGCGCGTGCGGGGTGACGCGCGGCGCCGGCGCCACCACGCGCAGCAACCGATGGCCCGCCGGCAACTGCCGCGCGAGACTCGCAAACAGCTCGTCCGGGGGGCGCGGCGCGGCCAGGTCCGTCAGGGCCAGTTGACGGTCGGCCGCCGTGCCGACGCTGCGCGGCAGGGGCACGGCCAGGTGCGGTCTGGGGTTGAACCCGCGTGAGTACGCCAGCGGCCAGCGCGCGCGGACCAGGGCGCGCAGCAGCATGCGCAGCTCATCGTGATGAGCGAGAAACCGGACGTCGCCCGTGACCGCAAACTCCAGTGCGACCCGAGAGCGCGCGGGCTGGCCGGGCACGGCACGCGCGGCGGCAGCAGACGGGTCGACCTGGGTGACCATCAGAAGTCATTCTCCGGATCAATGGCCCGGGTTTCGTCGCGCAGGAAATTCAGGACCTGTCGATCCGAGTCGAAGCGGATGACCTTGCGGGCGATCATCTGGCAGCGCTCGATCGTCGTGGCGCGCACGACCCGTTTGATGGCGGGGATGTTCTTCGGGGCCATCGATAGCCGGCGCAGCCCCAGGCCCAGCAGAAGCTGACAATAGATCGGGGCCCCCGCCATCTCACCGCACAGATTCACCTCCACCTTGCGGCCGCGGGTCGCGCGCACGACCAGGTAGATGAGCTTGAGGACCGCGGGATTGTGCGAGGAGAACAGGTGGGCGACGCGCTCGTTGGCCCGGTCGACGGCGAGGGTGTACTGCGTGAGATCGTTGGTTCCGATGCTCAGGAAAGCGGCCTCGCGGACGAAGGCGGCGGCCAGCAGGGCCGCGGCCGGCGTCTCGACCATCATGCCGATGGGGAGGTCGCGGCGGAAGGGGAGGCCCTCTTCGTCGAGGTCCTCCATAACGTCGGCCAGCGTGGCCTTCGCCTGGCGCAGTTCCATGACCGTGGTGATCAGGGGGAACATGATGCGCAAATCGCCGTCTGCGGAGGCACGCAGAATTGCCCGCAGGTGCGTCTTGAACATGTCCAGGTGGAGCAGGCAGTAGCGTAGCGAGCGCAGGCCGAGGACCGGGTTGTGGTCGTGCTGGGCGCCCATGGCGGGCGCGAGCTTGTCCGCGCCCAGGTCGACCGTGCGGATCACGACGGGCTTGCCATCGGCCGCCAGCATCACTTCCCGGAAAGCCTCGTACTGCTCTTCTTCCGTCGGCATGCGCTGGCTGGACAGGAACAGCAACTCGGTGCGGTACAATCCGATGCCCTCGGCCCCACACTCGAAGGCCGCGGGCGCTTCCTCCGGCATCTCGATGTTTGCCAGGAGCTGGATCGTCACCCCGTCGCGCGTGACGGCGGGCTCGGGCCGCAACCGCCGCAGCCGATCCTCGAGCCGCTGGTAATCGCGTTGCCGGGTCTGGTAGCGTTCGATCGTCTCGCTGTCGGGATTCGCGACGACGATGCCGTTGGTCCCGTCGACGATCAGCGCCTCCCCGCCCGCCACGTCGGCCGTGATGTCGCTCAGGGCTACGACGGCAGGAATGCCGAGCATCCGCGCGATGATCGCCGTGTGCGACGTCTGACCGCCCACATTGATGGCAAAGGCGAGGATGTGCCGGCGGTCGAGCGACACCGCTTGGGAGGGGGTGAGGTCGTTGGCGACGATGATCACCGGCTCGGTCAGGTGGGTCATGTCCTCGCGGGCGCGTCCCAGGATGTGGCGCAGGACCCGGCGCTCGATGTCGAACAGGTCCCGGACGCGCTCCTTCAGGTAGGGGTCGGCGATGTTGCGGAACTGGCGCTGCCGCTCGTTCATCACCTGCCCGAAGGCATAGGCCGCGGTGTAGTGTCGCCGCTCGATCAGCGCCAGCACGCCGTCGCGCAGCTTCGGATCGGCGATGAACTGCTCGTGAAAGACGAAGATGGCGGCCGTCTTGTCCCCCAACTTGCGGGTGGCGGCGGCGCGGAGCTCGCTGACCTCTTGCCGGGACGCCTCGATGGCCGCGTCCAGGTTGCGGATCTGCCCCGGAAGCTGCGTGGAATCGATCGTCCGGTGGGGGATGCGGTACTCTTCCGTGTCCAGCACCAAGGCCGGACCGATCGCCACCCCGGGCGACGCATTAATACCCTTTTTGGTGATCATGGGCCGCGGGTTCCGCGGCGGTTGGCGGTCGCGCCGCAGCGCCACCGCGTCATGCCGTTGTCCCAAGCTACATTTCGCCGAAACCTGACTCGACCAGGTGGATGAGCGCGTCGACCAACTGCTCCGCGTCGGCGCCGTCAGCCACGACGCGCACCCGCGCGCCCTGCGTGGCGACCAGCATGAGCATTTCCATCGGGCTCCGCCCATCGGCAGCGCGGTCGGCGCAGCGCACGGTCACCCCGGCCTGGTAGCGCTGCGCAATGTCCACAAACTGCATGATGGGACGAAAGTGCAGTCCTTCCTTGTTCGGGATCACCACTTCTCGTTCGATGGCCACGCGCGTCCATCCGTACCAGTACGCACCACGACAACCGGCTGGGGGCCTACGGAACCGGCGCCTTTTCATCCGCCTCGGCCAGCAAGTCGTAGATTTTCTCCGTCCGATCCGATTGCCGCAGGAACTTGCGAAACTGTTCCTGCTGGAGGTGCCGGAAAATCAAGTCCATCGCCCGCAAATGCTCCTCCGGCTGGTCCGCGGGACTCACAATGAGAAACAAGCTGTACACCGGCTGGCCGTCGAGCGAGCCGAAATCCACCCCGCGCGTGCTCCGGCCCACCGCCACCACCACCCGCGGCAGTCCTTCGACCTTCACGTGCGGGACCGCTACCCCCTTGCCAAAGCCGGTCGTGCCGCGCGTCCGCTCCCGCGCCACGATCGACCGCACGATGCTCTCGACCGCTGAATCCTCGATCAACTTCGCGTGGGCCAGCACCTCCACCAGCTCACGAATCGTACCGCTCCGGTCGCTGGCCCTCAGCTCAGCGACGATCGCCCGGCGGTCAATGAGATCGAGCAGCTTCATGACAGTCTCCAGCTCCGGCCGATACGCCCGGCGCACCTATTCGGGCCGCTCCTCGCCGGGCATTCGTGGGTGCTTCCGGTTGCGGTGCCGCTCTTTGTAGCGCCGCAACTGCTCCTCGATCTTGTCGACCAGCAGGTCAATCGCCGCATAGGCGTCTTCATGGCGTTCGGTGGCAACGAATGGCGCGGTGCCGGCCGAATGCACGATCATCTCGGCCGTATGGATGCCATCCTTCCCATCGAGGATCACCTCGATCGAGAGGATGCGGTCGAGGAAGCGCGGTAACCGGGCCGCCTTCTCCTCACAATAGGCGCGCAGGGCGTCACTGACGCCCATGTGCCGGCCGGTGACGGTGACCTGCATGATGCCCTCTCCTGTGCTTATCCGGGCGGACGCACCCACGTGCACCCACTGCGGACCGCCACGAATATGGGCGAGCCATTGGTTCAGACAAACAGGCACCGCGCCGTCCCGGCCGGGGGCTGGACCCGCGACCCGGGCAGCGGGGTGCACCGTTACGCCATTCCCTTCCCGCGTAAGCCACAACTCACGATGGAATGTATCCGATTGCCCGCGCGGCCGTCAAGGTGTCCACCCCGCTCCGCCTCTCACCCCGACCCACGTGCAACCTGTGCAAATGTGACCACTTAGAATACGTCACGGGAGGCAGCGCGTCGTCTCCCGCTCGACCAGGATCGGCGGGACCAGCGTGCATTGCGGGGCATCCTGCCGCGCCTTCGTCACGCGCTGCAAAGCGACGTCCAGCGCGCGCCGCCCAATCTCCTCGCCGCAGAAATCAATGGTCGTCAGCGTCGGCCACCCCCGTGCGCCGGCGAGCTCGTTGCCCTGCCCGATAACCGCCACGTCTTTGCCCGGTGTGCGCCCCTCCCGGGCGCACTGCAGCATGACCTGCAACGCCAGAAAGTCGTCGCTGGCTGCGATCGCCCGGGCTCCGCCAAGGCGCTCGCGAACCCCCCGCAGCCGGTCGCTGTCCTCCGCCGTGCTCGGGGGCACCTCTACAATGCTCGGCCGGGCATCCAGCCCGGCCGCAGCCCACGCTTCCTCAAAACCCGCCAGGCTCCGGGCGGCACTGTCCGACCCGGTCTGGTGCACGTAGAGAATGCCGTCGGGCCGGCCGGCGAGGAGGCGCCGGGCAACCAGCCGGCCGGCCTCCGCGTAGTCGGGGGCAAGCACGTCGCAGGGGACTCCGGCAATGGCGGCGGCGGAGACCACCGGGCGGTCCACCACCATTTCCGCGACGCGGCGTTGAGCGTCCGTGCGCAGCGGTGTGGCGAGCAGCAACGCGTCGACCCGCTCGTTGACGAGGGTCTGCAAATGCGCCAGCGCTTCGGCCGCCTCGGCACCCAACTCGGAGACGTGCACCGCGTAGCGCTCGGCCCGCGCGCGGGCCATCACGCCCCGCAGGAACGCGGTGGCGTACCCGCAGCGCAGGTCGTCGACCAGCACCGCCACCGCATAACGCCGGCCGGTGGCCAGCGAACGCGCCGCGTGGCTGGGCACGTAGTTGAGCTGCCGGCAGGCCTCCAACACCCGTTCTTTGGTTTGCTGGCTGATGTCCGGCCGGTCATTCAGGGCACGGGACACCGTCCCGCGTGACAAGCCCGTGTGCCGACTGATGTCTTCGATTGTGACTTTGCTCATGGCCCTGTCCCGCCCGGCAAGGCCCCGGTGGCCCTGCCGCAGTGTGGAGCTGATTCACCACGTCCCGCACATCACAGCGCCTATTGTACCGCTGCGACACCAGGGATCAATCGCCCAGCGCCCAGATTCTGGCGCCGTGGCGACATGCGCAATAACCGCGCGACCCGGCCCCCTCCCGGTCTGAGCCGCCGCCGGCCTGCGGCTCATTTCGTTCCGAAGAGCTCGGCCAGGAGCTGCGGAGCATCCTGAATGCCGATCGGCGTAAGACCGTCCAGGGGCGCGAGATCGGCCGTCGTGAATACCAGGCCCGCATTGGCGACCTGTGTGCCATCGGTGGTCATAATATCGTCGATGAGGCCCGGCGGTTGCGCGGTCTCACGCAACCCACACATCAGCCCGATCTGGTGAATCGCGGAGTTTGCGATGGCCAGCCCCAACTGGGCATCCGCCAAGCCGGCGTTGGCCGGGTCATCGGCGATGTCCTTGACCGCCACGACGGCACGCCCACTGAGTGTCTCGCCGCGCGGGTCGATGTAGTCCGGCAGTCCCCAGAACGTGAGATCCGCGATGGTGATCAGCCTGTCGCCGTCGCGGTCCGGGGGATCGGACGCGAGCAGTTTTCCCTCTACGTCGAAATAAACCGTCAGACGGGGCTCGGTCGAGTCCCCGGGCGGGTCTTCGCTGACGACAAAGTTGTTGCTGCCCAGGAGATCGTTGACCCGCGCCACGATCGCCGTGCGGATGGTGGTGACCGAAGCGGGATCATGACCCGCCAGCGTAAAGGGCACAACGTCGAACTTGGAAGAGCCGCCCACGGCGATGCCCGGACCGCCGTCGAAGTTCAGGTGCACGTATTGCTGCCGCGGCTCGCTGGTGTCCGCGAATTGCCGCTGGACGCGAACGTTCACGCTGGGAACGAGCACGTCCCCGGTGGCGTCCAGCACGATGTAGTATCCGCTGCTCCCGTGCCCGATGATCAGCTTCGAGTCCGGCGTGAAGAGCACGAGCCCGGCGTCGTACCAGACAAACATCTTCTCTTCCGCGTCCAGGATCAGCACGCTGAACCCGCCGCCTTGCGCGAGGGTGGCCGTGGTGTTCACGCCGAGCGGATTCAGCCCGGTTTGAGTGTACGTGATGCCGTAGCCCGGCAGACTCAGCAGGCTCAGGAAGATCCGATCGCCGACATCCAATTGGCCCAGGTCGAGAATCTGCCGCACGTGCGCGGCCGGCATGACGACGCTCGCCTGGCCGTCGCGCAAGGGAATAATCGGCGTGGCCTGCTCGACGTCAGTAGTGAACGGGGGGATCACATTGACGCGCGCCTGGGAATAGGTGCGCGCCGGCTCGCTGCGATCCGTGCGCAGCTCAATCCAGAAGGAGTACTCACGCCCTTGCGCACCGGTCGGCACTCCTTCGAGCTGCAACGCCGTGGGCAAAGTCAGGTTCAGGTCGTCGCCGCTCGGCGGATCGGTGTCGAGCTGGATGTCGTTCCGCGCGGCGACCGCCGTCTGGATGCTCTTCCCGTCCGGGGAGAACCCGACGGCTGTCACCGGGGACACGCAGGGCTGGAGCGTCCGAATCCGATTCCCGGTGGCGACGTCCCAGACCAGCGCCGCGTGGTCGTCGCTGCCCGTGACGAACTGCTTGCTGTCCGGGGAGAAGCCGACACTGTTCACGGTGGCGGTGTGCTCTTTCAGGGCCCGCCGCTCGCTGCCCGTCGCCACCTCCCAGACTATGGCGGTCTTGTCCGCGCTGCCGGTGGCAACCAGCACTCCGTCGGGCGAAAAAGCCACCGAGGTGACGGGGCCGGCGTGCCCGGCCACCAGCTTGCCGGCACTGTTGAAGACGGGGGCGAACTCCTGGGTCAGGTGACCGTTGACCGTGCTCCAGGTCCGCGCTGTCGCGTCACTGCACCCGGTGAGCACACGCTGGGGATCGATGGGCGAAAACGCCACCGAGGTGACGGCTTTACCGACATGGTCGAAGCGGAGCGCCACGCTGCCGTCGCTTACGTTCCACAGGATGGCCATGCCCGATTCGTCGCCGGCCATGATCTGGCTGCCGTCGAACGAGAACGCGACCGCGTCGACCGCCGCCGTGTGGCCGAAAAACGGACGGATGACTTCGTCGCTGTCGGTTTTTCGCAGGAGCAGCGCGCCGTCGCTGTATCCGACCGCGAAGCTCGCCCCGTCCGGCGCAAACGCTACGGCCCGGACGACGCCGCCAGCCCCGGAATACCGGCGCAGCAGGGTCCCTGTGGAAGTGTCGTACAGGCGTGCGGCGCCGTCGTCGCCGCCGGCGATAAGGCGGGCGCTGTTGGGTACGGGCGAGAACACCGCCGCCCGGACCGGCCCCTGCTCGGCGTCGGGCTCATTGGTCCAGTCGGTCAGGACACGCTGCTCCCGGCCGGTCGCCGAGTCGTACAGCGCCACTTGCGCATTGCACATGTCCTGGTCGCCGTCCAGCCCGGCGCGGATCGTACGCGGCACGCCGGGCGTGACGTCGTAAACCGCGTGCACCCACAGCGGCGAGGTGGGCGCGCAAACGATGTTGGTGATTCCGTGCGGCGGGGCGCGGAAGGTGATCGTGGGTCTCGGAATGCCGACCTCGATGATCTTCTCCGCAAACCCGGTCACACCCACTGCGTCCGTGACGGTCAATCGGACGCGATAGGTCCCTGAGGTCGCGAAGGTGTGCGCCACCACCGGGATAAGCTCCCGCGAGCCGTCGCCAAAGTCCCAGCGGTAAAGCAGGGTTTCGCCAGGCTTGGCATCCGGGTCGAACGACTTCGACCCGTCGAAATTGAAGACCGCCGGGGCTGTCTCGGCCGTCGTGCGGTCCACCGCGATGATGGCGACCGGGCGCAGGGTGACATAGATGATCAGGGAGCCCGACGCCGTCAGTCCCTGGTCGTCGCTAAGCGTGAGCCGCACCGTGTAGGCGCCGGTGTTGACGTAGGTGTAGGTGGGGGATATCTCTTGGCTGGTTCCCACGCTGTCACCGAAATCCCAGTCGCGTCGGATAATCACGCCGTCGTCGGTGCTCCCGGAGGAGCTGAAGAAGACGGTCAGCGGGGCCACGCCGCGGTCCACGTCGCTCGTGATGACCACCGTCGGTGGCAGGTTGAAGAGGGGGGTCCCGCCACCACCGCTCGGCGTCGTCAGGCAACTCGTCGGGATGAGCTGCATTAGCAGCAGCGGGGCCGCGAACCCAAACAAAGTGATCGAACGCGATCTACGCATGCGGGGCTCCTTGGCCGGACGCCGGTTTATATCTGACCGATGGAAAGTATGGGCGCAGCAAGGAGTCGTATCAAGAGTCTGGGGGCCTATGCTATAATGGCCATACCGCCCGGGGCGGCGCAGACCTGTTCGGGCGGCGAGAAGTGAACCATGCGGCATCCGTCGGCAACCATTGCTCTTTTCATGGCGAGCGTGACGCTGTGGTCCGCCGGCTGCCCCCAGCCGGTCGACACCGTCACCGAGCCAACGCCATCGTCGGGTAGTACGGGCGGCAATAGCATGGATGGTGGAGGAGGCGTCGGCCCCGAGCGGCCAAGCCCGGACGCCAGCACCGACGGCGGGACGGAAAACCCGGCCGGCGACAACACGCCGGTTGGCCCGGCCGTCGTCGGCGGAGACA
The DNA here is from genome assembly GCA_964638325.1 of uncultured Planctomycetales bacterium. Lineage (GTDB taxonomy): Bacteria > Planctomycetota > Phycisphaerae > UBA1845 > Fen-1342 > JALHJL01. The sequence goes on along the minus strand of CAZWYT010000057.1, from coordinate 11,303 downwards.
CGGCCGGAGCGACCTCGAACCCGGACGCCCTGACCGTCGAATTCCCCGGGTGCGAAGAGCCGGTGGAGGGTGATTTCTGGCGGGCGGAGATCCTGCGGCTGGTCAATCAGGAGCGGCTGGCCAACGGGCTCGACCCGCTCACGCTCAGTCAAACGCTCGAGAACCTCGCCACCGAGTACGCCTGCGAGCTGATTCACTACGATTACTTCGGACACGTCAACGGCGTCACGGGCTCAACGCTGACCGAGCGTGCCAAGAGCTTCGGCTACGATTATTGGATCATCGGGGAGAACCTCGCGGCCGGGCAGCGTTCCCCCGTGCAGGCGGTGTCCGACTGGCTGAACAGCCCCTGTCACCGGGAGAACATCCTCAACCCGGCGTTCACCGAGCTGGGGGTCGGGATTCGCATCGGCGGCGACTACGGGTTTTATTGGGTCCAGGAGTTCGGGCGCCCGTTCGCAAGTGAGCCCTACAGCGGGCCGCGGTACTCCGATCCCGAGTGCGTGCACGAGGAATAGCCGTTGCCGGGCCGCTGCAGTGGCTAGGGCGCGGAGTTTTCCTCGGGTGCCCCGAGCAGGCGCGCGAGGTCAGAAAGCGCGAACGGCTTCTCAATCCGCGTCGCGCACCAGGCGATGCCGGCCGGGTCGGCCTCTCCCGTGACCATCAGCACAGTGCGAACGTGGGGATTGCGGCGCGCGGCCAATTGAGCCAACGCTTCTGCCGTCCGGCCGGGGAGCCGGTCGGAGACGATGAGCCCGGCGACCGCGTGATCTCGCAGGAGCTTCTCGGCCTCCACGCCGCAATGGGTGGTCTCGACCGTGAACCACTGTTGCAGGTAAGTGGAAAGCGACCACATCGTCAGGTGATCCGGTTCGATCACGAGGACTCGGCCACCGAGCGGGCGGCCGCTGTCCTGGAGCGGGGTTTGGGTGTTCAGGTCGACGTGGTCCACTCTGCGTCTCCACGGTCCGTCAGGAGCAAGCACATAGCGTGCCAGCGCGGAAACTCGCTGACGCGGTCTGCGAGGAGCGGCCCATGGCGCAATTGGACCGGCGGCGCGCGTAGGAGGCCACAGGGACTGCTGGAAAGCCCACAGGAGTTGCGCGAGTGCTGTCCGCTATCGCCACGCGTGGGCGAAAAGCCACAAGAATGCGGCAGTTCACGCACTGAAATGGGCGCAACATCGAAACATGCCTCGCTGCTTCGCGCAGAACCCGGTCGCCGGCTGCCGGCGGGGCACGGCTGGGCGAGTGGCGCAACGGCGGGCCGACGGGTAGAATCCCATGAATGCCGGTTGCCGTCTTCGAAGAGCTAAAGCAGTACGTCGGGTTCGATCAGGCGGACGCCGTGAACCTCGCAGCACTAAGCGAGGTGATCGAACCGCATCTCCCGCGCGTCGTTGATCGGTTCTATCGCGAGGTGCAAGCTCACACGGGGACGCGGCAGGTACTTCGTGGGGGCGCGGAGCAGGCCGAGTCGCTACGCCGGACGCTCCTGGCATGGCTGCAACGGCTCTTCTGCGGTACTTACGACGCGGAGTACTGTCGGGAGCGCGCCCAGATCGGGCGCACCCATGTCCGGATTGGCTTGGCGCAGCACTTCATGTTCGGCGCTATGGAGATCATCTGGCAGGATCTCCGCGGAATCATCGAGACCTTGCCGGTCCCGGATCCGACGGGCAAGCTCGCTTCGCTGCACAAGCTGCTGACGATCGAGACCGGCGTAATGCTGGAGAGCTACCGCGAAAGTTACACGGCGCAGGTGCGGCAGGTCGAACGCGACGCGATGTGGGCCCGTTTGCACGAGGCGGAGCAACTGGCCCAGATCGGACAGCTCGCCGCGTCGCTGGCCCACGAGGTCAAGAACCCGCTGGCCGGCATCAGCGGGGCGATCCAGGTCATACGCGCCAACCTCAGGCAGAACGATCCACACTGGCCAGTGCTCGGCGAGGTGTTGCGGCAGATCAACCGGCTCGATCGCTCGGTGAAGGACTTGCTGGTCTTTGCCCGGCCCAAGCCCCCGCAGTACCAGCGCTGCGACCTGCCACGGACCATTGAGCGCGTCCTGGATCTGCTGCGCAAGGAGCCCGAGTTCGAGCGGATTCGCTTCGAATACAGCCTACCCCGGGACCTGCCGAGCGTGGCGGCTGATGAGCACCAGCTCGAACAACTGCTGATGAACTTGCTGCTCAACGCGGCCCAGGCGTCGGCGCCGGGCGGAGTGGTCCGACTGGCGGCCACGCCGCGCGATGCGAGCGTGCGGCTGGTGGTCCGGGACCGGGGCAGTGGGATGACGGCGGACGTGCTCCGCCGCGCCTTTGAGCCGTTTTACACGACGAAGGCGCGGGGGACCGGGTTGGGCTTGCCGATCTGCCGCAAGATCGTCGAGGCCCACGGCGGGAAGATCTCGATCGCGAGCGCGCCGGGCGAAGGCACGGAGGTCACGGTCGAGTTGTTGGAGCACCCGCCGCAGACCGACGCAGGAGCGGTTGATGAGCATTCGCGTTCTGATCGTTGAGGACGAAAGCCTGATTCGCTGGTCGCTTCGGCAGAAGTTCGAGGAGCGGGGCTACCAGGTGGTCGAGGCGGAGACGGGCCAGGCCGCGCTGGCCGCCTTCGAGGAAGGCCTCTTCGATCTAATCCTGCTGGACTTCAAGCTGCCCGACATCACCGGGCTGGACGTGCTGCACGGGGTCCGGCAAGCCGACCCGGACGTGGTCGTCATCATGATGACCGCCTACAGCACGATTGAAACCGCCGTCGAGGCCATCAAGCTCGGCGCGTTCAACTACATCACCAAGCCGTTCCAGATGGAGGAGCTGCTGGTCACCGTCGACAAGGCCCTCGAGACGACGCAACTGCGGCGCGAGGTGCGCGAGCTGCGGCGGCATCTCCAGGAAGAATACGGCATTAACGCGATCATCGGGCAGCACCCGACCATGCTGCGGCTGTTCGACACGATCCGGCAGGTGGCCCGGACGGGGGTTTCGACGGTGTTCCTGCGCGGGGAAACGGGCACGGGCAAAGACCTCGTGGCGCGGGTCATTCACCACAATTCGGACCGGACGGCCAACCCGTTCGTGAATATCACGTGCACCGCGCTGTCGGAGTCGCTGCTGGAAAGCGAGCTCTTCGGCCACGAGCGCGGGGCGTTCACCGACGCCAAGATGCAGAAGAAGGGGCTGTTCGAAATGGCCGAAGGGGGAACGGTCTTCCTGGACGAAGTCGGGGACATGCCGCCCGCCTTGCAGGCCAAGCTGCTCCGCTTCCTGGAGGAACGCAAGTTTCGCCGGGTCGGCGGGACGAAGGAGATCGGCGTCGACGTCCGCGTGATCGGGGCCACGAATCGCGACCTCGACAAGGCGATCGAACAGGGGCACTTCCGCCGCGACCTGATGTACCGCCTGAACGTCGTCACGATCACGCTGCCGCCGCTGCGGGCGCGGGGCGACGACATCCGGCTGCTGACGCAGCACTTCGTGGCCCGCTTCGCGCAGGAGTTCAAGAAGCCGGCGGTGAGCCTGGCCGACGACGTGTGGGAGGTGCTGCGGGAGTACGGTTGGCCGGGCAATGTCCGCGAGTTGCGGAACGTGCTCGAGCGGGCCGTGCTGCTGTGCCGGAACAACACGGTTACGCGCGAGGACATCGTGCTGGGCCGCACCGAGAACCAGCCCTGGAGCTGGGACATCGCCCAGATGGAGCTGCCGCCCGAGGGGTTCGACTTCGACAAGCTCCGCCGGCTCGAAAGCCATTTGCTGCGGCAGGCGCTGGCGCGGACGAACAACAACCAGACGCAGGCGGCCAGGCTGCTGAACCTGTCGCGCGACCGGCTGCGCTACCGGCTGCAAAAGCACGGGCTCCTGTAGCGCCGGCCGAGCGTGAGAGAAAAACGGGGACTGGCTCCGCGCCGGCTACGTCTGGCTCGCACGAAAAGCCCTCCCGCGGTGCCTGTACCCGTTTTTTTCCGTGGCCGACGTCGGGGTGCGGTGGGACCGCGGTCAGTCGTCAGCTCTCAGCCGAAGCACTGCTCAAGAGCAATAGCACCCGGCCGTCACGTTGATCACCCGACTAACGTCGGTTCCGCCGGCCCCACTGGCGTCGCCGCCATAGCCTTCGCCCTGAACGGGGACGGCGCCGGCGGCTGGGCATGGTCACGCCGGACGCCGCGGCTCCTCCAGAAACGCCAGATACGCCCAGTAATACGGCCCCAGCGAGGCGGAGTGCAGGTAGTACGGCCGGCAATCCAGCCGCCAGATGCGCGGCTGACCCGCGAGGTGCCGGTCCACGAACCAGCTATACGACGCTTCGGTCGAGGTCCGGACGGCGCCGGCCTTGTGGTCGAAATGACGCAACACCTTGCCTTCGACCGGCAACGTGACCTCCAAAAAGAGCACGGCCCTGGCCGCGACGCGCACCAGCTCCTGGCAGACACGCGCAATGTCCGGGATGTGGTCCAGCACCGAGACGGTAAACACGAAATCAAACGCACCGTCGCCGAACTCCGCCAGCATCTGCTCGTTGCCGCACCGCAGGTCCAACTCGTTCCGCTCGCGGCCCGCGCGCACGGCCTCCGCGTTGATGTCCAGCCCGAGCAGACGGCAATCCGGCAAGACCTCCCGGATCGCGGCTAGGTTCCGCCCCACGTGGCAGCCAAACTCCAGCACGCTCCGCGCGCCCAGGTGGCGGGCCCACTCGGCCACCATCGTCGCCCACGGCTTGTGCTCGACATAAAACGGCGAGACGTGCTGGCTCCAGAACCCCTTCGCGTGCGCGTCTTCTTCCGGCGCGATCTGCGCTGGGTCGACCACCTCAAACCCCTGCGCCGCGACCTCCGCCGCCGTCTCTGGCAGCGGCGGAAACAGCAGTTCTTTCTGCTCCCGCAGCGCCCTCCACCGGCGCCACGCCGCCCGCTCCGTCAGAAACCGCAGGTTCTCCGACACGACCAGCGTCTTGTGCTCGTCCGGCACCTCGAGTTGCTCTACGGCCGCCGCCGCCACCGACGGCGCCGCCGCCGGGAAGTCCGAGCCGAGCAGGACACGGTCCGGGCGGCGCCGGATCGCGGTTTCCAGATAGCTGGAGAAGAACACGAGGCTCGTCACTAGGTATACGTTCGCGTATTGGTCGAGCCACTCGATGCACTTGCGGTAGCGCTCGCGGTCCAGCGGATAGCCGCCGAAGTGCGACAGCAGGACCGGAAAGCTGTAGCGCCCCAGCACGTTGGCTTCCAGCCACTCCAGGTCCGCCTTGCTCGCGGCGTGCCACATCGTCAGGGCGTGCCGCTTCTCAAGCCACTCCAGGATCGCCGCACTCGGCCGCTCCGCCGCCCGCATGTGTACTTTCAGCCCGAACTGCAAGCCCTTCTGCCACAGCAGTTCGAGCTGGAGGACTTGGAACTGCTCGTCGCTCTCCCGGCGGCGTTCTTGCTCCCGCAGCCGCAGCAGCGGGAAGATGCGTCCGGGCCACTCCCGCGTCAGCGGACTGAGTTGGTCGAACGAATCCAACCTGCGGTCCGACCCATAGCTCATGACTAGCGCGCGCCCGACGCCCGCGCGCTCCAGCGCCGCGCGATACGCGGCACGATCAATGTCGGGCAGCAGTTCGTCCCCGCTGCGGCACGTCCCCATGCACGTGTGCGCGTCGCCATACCCCTCGACTCGCATCACCGCCGGCTGCCAGACGTCAAGATGGTCCACGACGAGCGCCGGCTCGCCGGGCGGGACCTGCACGCTGACGCGCATGAGTTCCGGTGCGAACGGGAGCACCTCGTGGCGTTCGAGCGCGAGCTGCGCGCCTTGCCAGATCGATAGCACGGCCTCCGCCGGCCCGCCGTGCGGGCGGACCACCCGCAAGCAGGCGGCCGTGCCCGTAGTATCGCCGGGCGCCTGGAGCACCGTGTCGGCGTCGCGCACGACGCTGCTGTCACCGTGGAAGCGCAGCTCGTATTGCCGCCCGCGGCCCTCCAACGTCAGCCGCACCATGCCCCGGCCCGCCGCCGCTGGCGCCAAGCGCAGCGTGTACTGGGTCTCGCGGTCCAGCGGCACGCTGCGCGACAATGCGTGCGCATCGTTGGCGGCGCCCGCCTCGGCCGTCAACTGGTCCGCACGCACGCGGTACAGCCCCCAACGCGTCGTCTGCCACGGCCCCCCAGGCCAGTCGGACTCGTCATCGGCGCGGGCGGTGACGCAACTGCTGGAGGTGTCGGTCTCCGCAGTGGCCGCGCCAAAGAAGTAGATTCGGCGGTCGCCCCGACGCCAGGCGTCGCGCGTCATGAACGCGGATTCGATCCGGTAATCGCCGGTCGTGGTGCAAATCACCGGGCTGACTTCGATGGGCCGCCAGCGGCGGGCGTCGTCGCTGGTCGCCAACCCCAACTCGAAGGCGCGCGACGCGTCCGCCGCGTTGAAACCCAGCAGAAAGCAGCCGTCCTCGACCTCCACACATTTCGGATTGGCCGCGTGACGGTCGGCCCACGGCAGCGTCCGCGGGTCCACCACCGGTTCGAGCTGCGCCGGCTGCCATGTCTTCCCGTCGTCCGACGCCGCCTGAAAAACCGCCCAGCCCTGCCCCTCGATCCAGCCTTCGCAGTGCATCAGCCAGCGACCCGCACTGGTCTGGATCACGTCCGCCAGCGCCAACTGCCTCAGCCCCGGATACTGCTCAACCGCCAGAATGCGCTCCGCCTGCTTCTCCCACTTCACGCCGTCCGCGCTGTAGGCGATCCCGATCCCCGGCCAGCGCCCGTCCAGCGTCCGCCCGCTGTAGTACGTCACGTAGCGGGCCTGGCTGCCTTCCGGCAACGCAATGACCGACCCGGCCGCCACACCGTCCTCGTCCCACGCCCCCGCCGCACCAGCTTGCAGCACCGGACCGTCCGGCTCGCGCCGCCAAGTGACGCCGTCCGCGCTGACGCAACGGCAAATGGCCCGTGCGGTCTTGCCGGCGACTTCGTGATAGCCGGTGTAGTATGCGACGAGTTGCCCGCCAACCCGCACCTCGTCCTTGCGTACCGTGGTCAGCAGCGTGAAGTCTCGCGCGCTGCCGTTGTCCCACGCGGCGGCGCACGGGGTCAGGACCGCCTGCCGCGCGCCCCACGGGCGGAGGCGCGCCCCGCTCCCCACCGTGACCGCCCGCGTCGGCCAGCATGCATCCTCCGCCGGACGCCGCGCGCTGACCTGAAAGCTCGTTTCCCGCGCCGAGAATTCCACCTGCCCCAGGCCCGCTTCGTCCAGGAAACGCCGCATCAACTCCTCAGTCAGCCGGACTGAGCTGCGGGTCTCGTCCCCCGACGCCTGCCCGTCCGATCGGGCGATAATCAGCAGCCGCCCGCCCGGCTTCAGCACCCGCCGACATTCGCGCAGCACGGTGCGGACCGCGATGGGCGACAAGTAGTCCAGCGCGCTGTGCGCGACGATCCCGTCAAAGCTGCCGCTGGCCACGAACGGGAACGGCTGGTTCAAATCGTGGGCCGCCACGGGCAGGCCGCGTTCACGGCAGGCCTGCAAGTAAACCGGATCGCGCTCCAGGCCCAGCACTCTGCCGACCCCGGCGCCGCGCAACGCCTCCAGCAGCAGCCCCGGCCCGCAGCCAATCTCCAGGACCGCGGGCAGCCCCGCCAGCGGCTTCACCAACCGCTCGTACCATGCCGGCTGCCGGCCGTCATAGAAGCGGTGATGCCGCTCCACATACGGCTTGTACCCCGCCGGATCGAAGAAGACCGAGTACGCCTGGAACCCCCCGTGCGGACCCGTCCGCGGCGTGCCGGACACACCGGCTTGCGGCGTCATCCCCGACTCCGCGACCAGCGTCGGCTTGCCGAGCGCCAGCGGCCCCCAGTGTAGCCGCCCGCGTCCGCTCAGCCGCAAGGCGAGGCAGCACGACTTGCAGCGGGCGTCCGTCTTCCAGCGCAGCGCGAACTCGCCAGCGCGCAGCGCCTGCTGGTGGTGCCCCAGTCGCGCCTGTTCGTCGTACTCGATCAACCACAACGCCGCACGTCCCTCGACCTCCGCCACCCGACCGTGCAGCGTGTACGCCGTGTCCGGCTCCAGCGGCAGCGTGCTCCGACGCGGGGGCACGGCGAAGTTCGCGCCCGCCTTAGAGCTGAGGTAAAGGTGCGTTTCCCCCGGCAGCGCGAATTCCAGCGCGCCCGCGACGACGGTCAACGTGCCTTCGGGCGCCGCGCCTTCGAAAAGCACGGCGGTCTTGCCGCCGCCAGGGAGCGTCACTTCAACAGGAAAGTCAACCGTTGGCATAGGCGTCTTGGCAATACCAGGCCAGCAGGCCCTCCGTCCACCCGGAGGGCGAGGTTCCCGCCGAGCCGCAGCGGCCGGCCGCCAACCACATGTCTCGCCAGCCGTTCTCTGCTCAACCGCGGCGGACGGCGCGAGCCCGGATCATAGTGACCCCGCACTAGACCTGCCAACCCCACGCGCCCTTGCGCGCCCGCCCCGACGGATGCCGTCACGCTGACCACCCGACTAACGTTGGTTCCGCCGGCTCCGAGCCTGCCCGCGGTGGTGGGTGGCCGACGTCGGGGTGCGGTGGGGCCGCCGTCAGCCCTCAGCTTTCAGCCGAAGCACTGCTCAAGAGCAGTGGCACCCGGGGTCAGGTGCTGCTGCGGCTATCGTAGACTTGGCGACACCTGAAAGCAGCGCATCTATGTGGGCAGGTGCCGCTGCCAGCGAGCAAGACCAAGACCGGCAGGAAAACCCGCGCGGCGTGAAAACGTGACGGATGCCCCGAAATCAATTTACACAGGAATTGACACTACCTCCCGAGCGTCTCAACCACATCGGATGAGGTTCTTGGTATGGACAGGATCCAGCCGCGAGTTACAGCTAACTCAGCCCGTAGTACGAACACAGCAGCCTGGACAGCACGTCGGCCGCGGCCTTGGTGGAAATGCTCCACGCCCCGGAAGCAGCCTTTGCGACCATCCTGCCTATCCAGGCCGACACGCCACCGCCAAACTTGCCGGATTCTTTCGGGCGTGGATCGCCCTTGATCGCCTTCTCAAGCGCGCGGACGTCATTGCGTTCCACTCCGAAAGACAGCAGGTGCGTCTTCAGGCTTGAGAGATCGCCCTCCGCGACTCGGGTCTGCTGGACGTTGGTGACGGTTCCACCGACCACGGTGTTTCCACTCATCACGTGGGTGTTGAAGATCTGACCGACCTTCGCGTCCGCTACGGGTTTCGTTCCGGGTTTGGCCTCGCCAGCATCCGGGGCCGCCGCCTCCATCTCCAACACGAAGTCGAGAATGCGGTTCCGCACCGTGTCGACGAGTGCGACGATCGCACCGCGGGGTACTGAACGCCAGGCCGAGATGCAATTCATGTCGACGTAGATCTGCCCGCCTACCAGTGCGACGAGGTCCGCTGGCCAGGATGCGCGGATTTCGTTCTTGGCATCAGCCACGGATGTGGATACGAGGTCCTCGTAGTAGCTGACCGCATCCACCAACTGCATCGTGGTGCTGAACTCACGGAACTTCTCCGGCAAGCATCCAATGGGGATGGGAGCCCCGCTCAGGCCACTGTCGAATGGGCCGGAGAAGTTGCCATAGGACGCCACTCGTATCTTTCGGTACGGCGGCAGTTCATCGCTCGACTTGTAGCCGTTGAGTTCCCAATCAACCCATTGCTTGAAGGCTTGGTTCCCAAGGCGGGCGGCAAGCACTTTGGCCTTCCGCAGCACGTCAGAGAGCTTTGCCGACGAGTCCGTGGCGAGGTCGCAAATCTGATGGAGAAGGTTCATGCGCAGCCTCCTATCTCGTGCCGTTTCGAGGGAACAGCATGGCCCTTTTACGAACACAGTATGCCATTCGCACAGCATTCGCGAAAGGGGGGGCGTGACGATAATCGTCAGGGCAAAACTGGCCAGGGCGGGGCAGGCGATACCCAGCCAAAGCGGCAGGCGGCTGAGAATGTGCGTTGGCGGACAGCGCGCGCCGCGCAGGCTAGCTCAGCGACAGCCGCTCAGCGAATCGTGTGCGCCGCGTGACACTGGAAATCCGGCACTTGGTACCTGAGCCTGTCATGTTGATGATCGGCCTGCTCGACACGCGACGCTCAAGGCGAGCAGAAACTGACTCGGTCGAAGGGGCGTCACCCAGAACTGCGGGCACGGAGAGCGTGGTTCCCAGGGCCGAGCAGGGCGCCTTGCGTGCCTGGCAGAAGCCGGGTACGCTTGGGCTACCGTGCAGTCCCGAGCAAGAAGAGGAGGCAGAACATGGACTTCAAGGTCACAAAGGTCGACGTGTGGGCCGGAGAGATCGAGGACCGCCCCGGCGCGCTGGCGGAGAAACTCGAAGCGCTAACGGATACGGGAGCAAACCTCGAGTTCGTCATTGCGCGCCGAGACAAGCCCGGAAAGAGCGTCGTATTCCTCGCGCCCCTGAAAGGCGCATCCCAGACCCGGGCGGCCAAGCGAACCGGGCTGGCGAAGACCACCAGCCTGCACTCACTCCGGCTGGAAGGCCCGAACGGCCGCGGCCTGGGCGCACTCATTACACGCGCGCTGGCTGACGCCGGCATCAACCTACGAGGCCTGTCAGCCGCGGCCCTGAAGCGAAGCCACGTCACCTACTTCGCCTTTGACCGTGCCGAGGACGCGCGCCGGGCGGGGCCGATCCTCAAGAAGGCCGTGAAGAACGCGTGAGAGTCGCATTGCGCAGCGCTCGTGGCTGAGCGCCGAACCATCGGCAATGTCGCGTGCAACCCTTACGAGAATCCAGAATCCGGGGACGCCTTACTTATTCCATAGTCTTGCTCGGCTTGCGCCCCGGCTCCCTGCGGCATGACCGAAGCGGCAGGCCCGCATCCACAAGAGCCCCGGAGGGGCGGCAGAACACGCGGGCGCGCGGGTGGCACTGACGGTGTGCCGCTGCTCTTGAGCAGTAGGGGCTCTCACGTGAACGGGCGGGTGGGACGGGTGGCACTCACGGTGCGGCCGATTCTTGGCGTGAGACCCGCCGCAAACTCGTCAACAAGGCGCTTCTCAAGCAGCGATTGTTTGCCGAGCCCGAAAAAGCCCATCGGTCGGTCCTCTAGGTTCCGTGGGCGCCTAGCGCTAGTATTTCTACCAAGGCAGGGGTGCCCGGCCGGTAGCAAGGTAGTAAAGAGCCCGCAACAGATTCCACCCACCGAACAGAACTAACCAGAGACCGACCAGACATAGCACGCCGGTTAGCCAGGACGGCCTCGCGGCGAGGGTGCACGTGACAGCAATAATCAGTGCGCCGAGCGCCAACCACGGGTGAGTGCTACTCTTAGTTGAAATTCAAGGCGAACGGCTCCATGAATGATGG
>CAZWYT010000056.1:0-30224 GCA_964638325.1 uncultured Planctomycetales bacterium | reverse complement strand
GACACCGGGAACCGCCCCTGCGCATTATTCTCGCCGGAAAGTGGGGATGACTCAGTGCCGGCCGCTGTGGGCAGGGCGCAGAATCGGTCCGCGGCCGACAGGGCGCAGACTCCGACCAGCGCCGCGCACCGGCCAGCCCGGGGCCGCGCGTTCCGAAAAACACCGCTTTGCCGGCCGCGCCGTGGGGAGCGAATTTCGGACGCTGCGGCGAAACCGTCGTCTCGGCCACGGACGGGTTTTTTCGCTGGCGCCGCGTGCTCAAGTCGCGCCGCAACGTCCCCCGATAGCCACGGACGAGCAGGGGTTGGTGGGTTGCTGGATGCCTCTCCCCCAACCGGGTCCTGATTCCCGAGGTTCGTCACCGTCGGCATGGATGCTGCGGCTGCGTTGGTAACGCCCGTCGCGGTCTGACTGCTGGACCACGCGCGGAAGCGGCAAGCGACGGGCAGCTTGCGGAGACTCCATCCATGCCGGAGCCCTTCCTGACTCGTTACCTGCAACCTCTCCTGGCGGGGCGTCGGGCCGAGTGTTTCGAGCTCATTGCCGAGGCCGTGCGAAACGGCCTCACCGCCCACGAGCTGGTCTGCGACGTAATCTGGCCGGCGATGGCCCAGGTCGAGCGGCTGTTCCGCGACGACCGCATCAACATCGCCACGGAGCACATGGCCTGTCGCATCAACCGCACGGTGGCCGATCAGTTGCAGGCGTACCTGTCGAAGCAGCCGCCGAAGGGAAAGCGGGTGCTGATCGCCTGCGCCGACGGCGCCCACGAGGAGCTTGGTGCGCAGATGGTCGGCGACCTCTTCCAGGCCGACGGCTGGGAGGTGTTCTTCGTCGGCGGGGGCGTCCCCGATGACGAGATCCTGACGATGGTCGGCCAGCTTCGTCCTGACGTGCTCCTGGTCTTCGGCGCCCAGCCGGAAGCCGTCCCCGGCGCACGCGCCATGATCGAGCGCATCCGCGAGGTAGGCACGTGCCCGACGATGAACGTCCTCGTCATCGGGGGTATTTTCAACCGGGCCGACGGGCTGTGGCGCGAAATCGGCGCGGACGCGTGCTGTGACGACTTGCGCTGCGTGCTGGCCGCGGCCAACGAGCTCGGCCCGCGCGCGCCGCACGCCCCACGGCTCGGGATCGTCAAGAAACGCCGCCGCCGCCGTAAGGCCGCTGCGCCGGCACTCGTGTGAGCCGGCCCCCGGCTTCGATTTACGGGCGCGTCAACAAAGCCACGAAAGGATTGATATCTCGGAAGTCGACCGACCCGTCCTGGTCGATGTCACCGTTTGTAATGCTACAGTCCGGAAAGGCCTCCTGGTACTCCGCAGGACTGGTTAGGACGAGCACGAACGGATTGATGTCGCCGAAGTTGATGGCGCCGTCGCAATTGAGGTCGCCGGGGTGAGCGTCGCGCAGGAAGGTCGCCTTGGTTCCCTGGCTGACTTCGTTCACAAAGCCCTCGTACACGAGCAAGGCTTCGCCGCAGTTGGAGATGATCTCCGAGAAGTATGACGAATCATTGCCGGGGATGTTGAGGAAACCCGGCCCCCACGTGGTCCCATCAAACAACACCGCGAGGAGCTGCTCGATTCCGGCCTGTTGGTCAATCATCGTGGCCACCGCCCGGCGACCCTGGTAGTAGCCCATCCGCACCCGCGTGATCTTGTTGAATGTCGTCGTACGGGGGTTCTCGGGGGGCAGCCACCCCACGCCCGACTGATAGCGGAACACATACAGATGATTCAGCCCGAAGGCCCAGCAGGACATAATGCCGGCCATCGCGCCGCCGTGACTGGCCGTGGCGCTGCCGAAGTCCTCCAGGCTTACCGCCTCGATCGGCACCAGTTCGACGGCGGTTTGCCAGACACCGCCCGCCGTGCGGCTGGCGTGCGGGTGGTGCGCGCTATCGACCCAGAAGACAGTTGCCTCGCCGTCGTGACCCACCACGCTGGGGAAACGCGAACCTGGCCCAGCGCCGCAGAACGACACTTCATTCGTGCCCGGCAGGTACTCAGCCGCACCCCAGGTGCGTGTCGCCGAATCCCACCGGTGCGCGTAAAGACCGACCGGGCCACCGGAGATGACGCGGTATACGACGTACATCACGTCCACGGCGGCGTTGTGGAGGACGGTCGGCAACATGATGGAATAGCCGCCCGGTGAGACCGGCTGGGGCGCTTGCCAGGTGCCGCTGGCGGCGTTGTACACAGCGCACCGGGTGCCCTGTTCATCGAATACGGCTGCGACATTGCCCTGCGCATCGGTGCCCATCTCGATCACTTGGAAGAAGTTGCCCGTCGAGTAGAACTGCTGGCACGGGCCCCAGCCGGTGGCCGGCGCGTAACGAACGTAGCGCAGGCCGTAGTAGCCCGAGCGGAACACGACCGTGATGTTGTCGCCCAGGTCCATGACAAGCTGCGGGGAGAAGATGTCGCTCGTGTTCACTGGCACAGTCTCAACGGGGCCCCAGCCCCCGCTATGCCCGATGGACTGCCGAACCTTGAGACAGGAAGAAGACCCGACTGGAACGATTACCCATGCATCCCCGGCCGCGTCGAAGAAGTGCCGCAGAGGATCGCCCGCGGGCGGAGAAACGAGCAGGACCGGCACATCCCAGGCGGCGGCACGACTGCCGGCCGCGCCCGCGCTGCCAACGATGCCCGGGGGCAAGACCGGCAGCCACGCAAGCATCTGCCCCTGGGCGTCGAGCACGATGCCGTCAGCAGGGTCGATGAACTGGTCGCCCTGCCATGCAGCGGCGGGCGGAGCCCCGTCTCCGAAACGATAAGTCCAATAAAGGGGGCCATCGGGGAGTGTAGCGCGCAATTCGTCCCCAATGCGCGTCAGCCGAAGGTCCGTAGCTAGCGCGGACACGGCGCCAGCGATGGCACAGACGCAGCCGAGCGTGTTAAGTTTGATGCCGCGCATCGTCGCCTCCTACCTCTTCGCAGCGGCCCAGCTCACCCACGCGGTCGGCGAGCTCGACGCTCAGCGTGGATCGAGCGGCACGCCATAATGACATGTCAATATCCACTTTACTGTTTCCGCGTGCGTGGGTCAAGCTGCCAAGCGGTAAGCCAATCCCACCAGGCGCTCGCCGCCGTGACGCGCGTGGCACCCCGTCTGCTCGCGCAGCGGCTCGGCGAGCAACCTCGGGTCGCCGCCAGGTGGCAGCGGCGATTCTACGTGCGCGAGCAGCACGCCGTCGGGGCGATACGGATGGAGTCGCATATAGAGCCGGCCGCGCCCACACGGCGGGGCGCGGCCGGCGAAGTCACGATCGCGACCGTCGCCTCTACAGCGGCAGGTGCTGTAAGACCTCCCCGTCATGTCCGTCGGGCCGCACGTCGCGGAACACGTGCGCGATGCGGCCGTCCGTGTTGATCACGAACGTGGTGCGCGCAACGCCCATCGTCTTCGCGCCCAAGCGCTCCTTCTCGACCCACACGCCATACGACTCCGCCACCTTGTGGCCCACATCCGCCAGCAGCGGGAACGTGAGGCCATACTTCTGGGCGAAGCGCTGGTGGCTTTCGACGGAATCGGGCGAGATGCCCAGCACGACGGCGTTGCGGTCGGTGAATGCGCCCAGGCTGTTGCGGAAGCCGCAGGCTTCGGCGGTGCAGCCGGGCGTGTCGTCCTTCGGGTAGAAGTACAGCACCACGCGCTTGCCCCGGTACTGTGCGAGGGAATGCATCCGGCCGGTCTCGTCCGCAAGCTGAACGTCCGGGGCCATACCACCGACGGCGGGCATGGGCCGCGGGGCGGCCTCGAGCACCTCGGCCTCGACGGGTGGCGCAGTGGCGCCCAGGGGGGCCACAGGCGCCGGACCCACCGGCTCGACTTCCATGACGGGCGGCGGCGCGGGCGGCTTCTTGGGCGGCAGTGCTTGCTTGGTGCGCCGCGGGCGTTTCGGCTTGACCGGCGCGACCTTCACGGCGCGTTTGGCTTTCACCACCTTGACCGGTCGCCTGACCAGTTTCTTCGCGGTCTTTTTCTTCGCCGCTTTCTTGGCGACCTTGCGGACCACCTTCTTCCTGGCGGTACGCTTGGCGGCCCGTGGGCTGGTCTTCTTCCTGAGGGCCTTCTTCTTCGTCGTTTTCGCTCGCTTGCCCTTGCCCGCGGCGGCCTTCCTCTTCGCCATGGCGCTCCCTCAACTGAAGAACTACGACTCTGTTGACCGGCACCTTTCGCCGACCCGCTGCCGGCGAATGCTTGGCACTCTCGGCGTCAGATTATGGCCAGGAGCCCCCGTGGTCACAACTCCATTCGCGGGTTTCTTCCCGCAACGCCGGTGCCCATCACGGCTCCGCGCGGGGTTTGCGCTCCGCGACACGGCTCGGGGTGTTTTCCGTCTCGACGATGACGCTGGACCGCGGGCCCGCAGTCGAGGTGGTGTCGCGCGGGTCATAGGTGCCGCTGACGTGCGAGCCGACGGTGTCCTGGCCGGTCGCGGCGCCCGCCCAGCCGGCGACGCCGGTGAGGCGGCTCCGCGGATCGTACAGCCCCGAGACATGGACGTAGCCCTCGCTTCCCGTCGCGGCGCCACCGAACCAGTTGCCCACGCGCGAACCGACCGGACGCGACAACTCATTGTATAGAAGGAACTTATAGTGTATTGGCTGTATGCCCAGGGCGGTCAGCTCGGGCTCTTTGAAGTCCGGCACGAGTCGAACGCGGGATTCGGCCCCGCGGTTCTCAACCGTCACCGCGGCGGGAATCGTCCGTTCGATGCCTTTGATCTCCGGTAACTCCGCCGTCGTCGGCCGGGCCGTGATCGCCGGGTTCTCCTGGGCACAGCCGGTCCAAAGCCCGACCAGTGCACCGCAGCACACGCCGGCAATCAGGAGCTGAAACCGGATTGCGGATGCCGGGGGCTTGCTCGTGCGACTGCGCATGCACTACCCGTACTCGATTCCCAGGAAGTTGGCAAGCAGCTTGTGCCCCACCGGCGTCAGGAAGCTCTCTGGATGAAACTGGACGCCTTCGACCGGCCACTCGCGATGCCGGATGGCCATGATCTCCGCCGGTTCGTCCTCGCACGTCGCGCTGACCACGAAGTCGATGGGCAGCGTGCCCTCCTGAATAATCAGCGAGTGGTAACGCGTGGCCTGGAACGGGTTGGGCAGCCCCCGGAAGATGCCTTGTCCGTCGTGGCGGATCAGGCTGGTCTTGCCGTGCATGATGCGCCGGGCGCGAATGATCCGCGCGCCGTGGACATACGCGATGCACTGGTGGCCCAAGCACACGCCGAGCAGCGGCACCCGACCCGCGAAGCGCCGTACTACATCGTTGCTGATGCCGCTCTCAAGCGGCGTGCAGGGTCCGGGCGAGATGACGATGTGGCTGGGGCGCTCGGCCTCGATTTGCTCGAGCGTGACCTGGTCGTTGCGGTAGACGCGGACTTCCCGCGCGGGGTCGATCTCGCCGATGCGCTGCACGAGGTTGTAAGTGAACGAGTCGTAATTGTCGATGAGGATGACCATGCACGGCGGCTACCACCCCGGCGCCCAGATGTACATGAGTTGCGGCGACGGGCTGCTGAGCCAGTCCGGAAGCTGCACGTTGATCAGGTTCACCTGGCCCGGCGGCGCATCATAGTGCGCGTAGATGTTCGGCCGATACGCGAGTGGCCGGCCGTACTGCACGACCTTGACCTTGATGTCCGCCAGGCCGCTCGCTTGCTTGGCCCCGGCGAGCGCGTCATGCAGCGTCCCGACCTCATCGATCAGTCCAAGCTCCTTCGCCTCGGCACCGAGGTAGACTCGTCCGTCGGCCAGTTGCCGCAGGCGCTCGCGGTCGAGGCCGCGGCGTGACGTGGCGACCACATCGAGGAACCGGCCGTACATTCCGTCGATGAGGCCTTGGAACACGGCCCGGTCTTTCTCGTTCATCTCGCGGAACAGCGAGCCCATGTCCTTGAGCTCGCCGCTCTTGATCACGTTCACATGCATGCCGATCTTCTGCATCGTGCCCGACAGCTCGGGCGCGATCATGATCACGCCGATGCTGCCCGTGACCGTTGTGGGCAGCGCGTAGATCTTGTCCGCCCCGCACGCCAGGTAATAGCCGCCGGAGGCCCCGACGTCGAGCAGCACGGCGACCACCGGCTTGCCAGTCCGTTCGCGGAAGCGGCGTAGCTCGTCGTACATCAGGTCGGTGGCGGTGACGCCGCCGCCGGGCGAGTTGATCCGCAGCACCACCGCGCGGACGTTCTTGTCTTCCGCGGCCTTGTCGAGCTTCTCCGCCAGCAGCGAGACCGGATTCTCGCCGCCCGCGCCGAGCAGGGACGTGGGTCGGGTGTTTTGCAGAACGCCGTCTACGTCGATGAGGGCGATCTTCTTCGTCGCCCAGAGGCTCTCGCGCAGCACCACCTCTTCGGTCAGCGTCTGTTTGGCGCTGACGGGCGTGATCAGGAACGATGTGGGGCCGCAGCCGGCCAGGACGGCCAGCAGCAGACCGCCGGTGCCGAGGGCCACGCGTGACGCGCCGCGCCGACTTACGTGGAAACACGGTGATCGCATAGGAACTCCAATTGGCTCCGTCAGGACCGGCATCTATACTTGCGTTGCCAGGAACCCGCCTGGCCATCGGAGCGGAGCGGCGGTCATGATAAGTGTTTCCAAGGCCGATTTCGACCGCGCCGTTGAGCAGGCGCTGTCCGACGTGCCGCCCGAGTTTCAGCCGTATCTGGAGAATGTCGTCGTTGAGGTCCGCGGGCGGCCCGACCGCAAGCTCATGCGTGAGCACGAGGTGCCGGACGATGTGCTGGGGTTCTACATCGGCGTGCCGCTGGAGGAGAAGGGGGCGGACCTCGCGCCCGTGCCGTTGCCGGACCGGATTCTCATCTTCCGCGACAACTTGTGCGAGATGTGCGCGTCGTGGGACGAGCTGGTGGACGAGATCCGCATCACCGTGCTGCATGAGATCGGCCACCATTTCGGGCTCGACGAGGATCGCCTGGAGGAGCTCGGCTACGAGTAGAGTGCTGAGTCTGGAGCTTCGCTATGAGTACTGGCAGTCCGATTGGGAATGTGGCGGCCGGGCTCTCCCGGCGCGCCGGGACCGGCCGTAGTCGTGAGCGCCCCGCAACGACTCTGGCAGTTGCCTCATTCCTGACGCTGGTTTGGCTGATCCCAAGTGCGCCGGGCCAGACGACCAAACCGCAGGAAGCGCGGAACCGCGTCGAGGACCTGCGCGCCCGCGACGAGGCCGCCCGGCTCACCGAGCGCGGCGCGAAATACCTCCTCTCGGCCCAGGAGCCCGACGGCGGCTGGGCTGCGCGGGCCGGCCCCGGCGTGTCCGCCCTCGCGCTCAAGGCGCTCATTCAGGAACCGACCATCGGGCCCAAGCACCCGGCCGTGCGGCGCGGCGTGGAGTTGGTGTTGCGGGCCCAGCGCGACGACGGTGGCATCTACTCCGCCGAGGGGCTGCTCAAGAACTACGAGAGCAGCGTGGTACTCTCCATGCTGGCCGTTCTGAAGGACCCTGCGTACGCGAAGCAGATCGCCGCCCTGCAGCAGTTCCTCAAGGACAACCAGTGGGACGAAGGCGAGGGCAAGTCGCCGGACGATCCGTGGTACGGCGGTGCGGGATACGGCCAGGGCAAGCGGCCGGACCTCTCCAACACGCAGATGATGCTGGAGGCGTTGCACGATAGCGGCCTATCGCAGGACGACCCGGCGTATAAGAAAGCGCTGGTGTTCATTCAGCGCTGCCAGATGCTTGGGGAAATAAACGATCAGGCCTTCGCCCGTGGCACTACGGAAGGGGGGTTCATCTACAGCCCGGTCGGCGGCGGCGAGAGCAAGGCGGGGGACGAGGACGCCGACGGCCGCAGCGCGCTGCGTTGCTACGGCTCGATGACGTACGCCGGCTTTAAGAGCATGCTGTACGCCGGCCTGACTCGCGACGACCGGCGTGTCCACGCCGCGCTGGAATGGATGCGGCGGCATTGGACGCTGCAATTCAACCCGAACATGCCCGAGTTGCAATCGCGCGAGGGGCTCTTCTATTACTATCACGTCTTTGGCCGCGCGCTGGACGCCTTCGGCGAGAGCGTGATCCGCGACCAGACGGGCCGCGAGCACGTGTGGCGACATGAGCTGGTGGAGCAGCTCGCGAAGGCCCAGAAACCCGACGGCAGTTGGGCCAACGACGCCGACCGCTGGATGGAGGGCCTGCCGGCGTTGACGACCGCGTATTCGCTGCTTGCCCTCCAGGCCGCGTTCCCCGCGCCGTAGCGCCGGCCGGCGGGACCGCGATTTCGAGAGTGCCTGCCGAAGGTGATCAAGTTGCTCAAGTTTTTGCACCCCCCGGTTGATCACCTTCGTTATCCGGACCAGGCATCAGCTTTCAGACAAATGAACCGCCAACACTTCGCGCGGCTATGGCCGCAACCCAATGTAGCGCCGGCCGAGCGTGAGAAAAAAACGGGGACTGGCTCCGCGCCGGCTACCTCTGGTTCGCACGAAAGGCCCTCCCGCGGTGCCTGTACCCGTTTTTTTCTCACGCTCGCCCCCGCGGTCGATGCCGATTGGGCAGGGATGTTCGCCGCGCGCCATCACAAGAAGAGGATAAGCCACGAAGCGACGGAGCGACGGAGGGGCGCAGGGGATTGGCGGATTCTGGCGGGAAAAAGCGCTGGAAGATGAGGGATGAAGGATGAGTGATGAGGCATGTAGCGGCCGGCGGCTCGCCGGCCGAGGTATGTGGCACAGCGGCCCTCGGCTGTGTCGCCGGGCACTGTCCGCGTCTTCGCCTGCCGGCGGGCCGGCAGCAGTCAGACCTGCCTGCCGCCTAACGATAAGGTCAGCGATGGGAGCCGGCCGCCAATGACGTTCGATTTGACACCTCAGCGAAACGGTTGGCTCCGGTTCGCTGGACCGCTTGGTTCGGCTGCGTGTTCATTCAACAGTCTGCCTCAGCGTGCGCGTCCACAGAATCCTGTACTTGCCGCTTTCTGGAGACCAGAAGTGCTGAGCCGGAATGTCTGTTTCGAAGATCGCCAGGTCCATTTCGACGACATACTTCTCCCCGGGCACCGGCATACCGTTGAGCTTCGCATTCACGAAATCCGTGCCAATGTTGAAGTCCGCACCGCCCAATCCAAGCCTGGACCCCGCAGGCCGAGACTCCCCCACACGATAAACGTACAGCTCTCTTCGAACCCCGGTGAGCATCCGCGAACCGACCATGATCTCAGTGGGTTCAAATGAATCCCGATCAATCGTGATTGAGAGGCGGTCGGTCGTGCGCTCAACCGCGAGCTTCGTCGGGACCATAATCAACACCGGGTGACGAACGGAGGGATCAGCATCAGGTATGGGCGGCAGTATGGGAAAGCCATGCCATTCAGGTGCACTTTTTGATTGCGTCCGGGTCGTACAACCAGCGCAAATGAGGGCGGCGAGCACAAGTGGAGCGAGGACTTTCATAATGTTTGGTGCCGAGCGACCTGGCGTTCAGCCGCGGGCAACCGCAGAGCGCCCGATCGGCAACTGCAACGCCTTGTTATGCGGGTTCCCGCTGGCTTCGGGCCGCCGCAACTGCCGCAGCGTATCCGCGTCTGGGTTCGCCGGCGCTGGTTGCCACGCTGCGCCACGTGCTGTGGAAGACCGGGCACCACCGCCCGCCATCCTCGCCATGTCACCACTCTACCCTCCCCTCCGCCCGCCAGGGCTTGGTTGCATCCCCGAGACTCATTCCGGCGAAACAGTATTTTCGACCGAGTTGCTCAGGACATAGGCAGCATAGGCCAAAGCGGCTGCCGCGGCAAGACTGGTATCCCTCATCGCGGCCACGCGATTCGCGGGCGAGACGCCCACGGCACCCCTCGGCCCCAATACGTCGGCCACGGGGGGCCGACGCTACAGAGCCGGCTTCCAGTCGATGACCTTCAGCTCAACCTTGCGCTGACCGTTCCACTCGTTCAGGATGGGCTCGAACGCCAGCCGCAGGTGCCGGTGCTCGGCCAGCGCCTGGGCCTGCGGGCCGGCGCCGAACGCGATGGCTTTGCGGTAGACGTTGTCTTGGCGCACGGTGAGCTGGAGATGGGCGCCGTTTTGGCCGACGACGCGCGGGGCGTCGACCAGCTCGACGGGGGTCGTCGCCAGACACGGCCGCGGGTTGCCGGTCCCAAATGGGGCCAGACTCTGGATGGTCTCGGCGACCTCCGTGGTCAGGTACGCCAGCCCGATCTCATCGTCGAGGTGGAGCTTGGGCCGCAGGTCGGCAGGCGTCAGCCGGCGCGCGGCCTCCGCCTGAAACGCGGCGGTGAAGGGGGCCACCTGGTCGGCACGCAGCCGGACGCCGGCGGCCATCGCGTGTCCGCCGTGACTCAGGAGATGCTCCTCGCAGCAGCGCAGGACTTCGTGCAGCGGGAAGTGTCGCACGCTGCGGCCCGAGCCCTGCCCCAGGCTGTCTTCGAGGGCGATCAGGATGGTAGGGCGCTGAAAGCGCTCGACCAGGCGGGCGGCGACGATCCCGATCACGCCGGGATGCCAGGCCGGGCTGGCGAGCACGATGCCGCGGCAGCTTTCCCGGTGAAACCCCTTATCGACGACCAGCGCTTCGGCCTCTTTGACGAGCTCGCGCTCGACCTCCTGCCGCCGCCGGTTCTCCGCGTCGAGTGTTGCGGCGAGCTCACGCGCCCGCGCGGCGTCGGCCCGGGTGAACAGCTCCACCGCGAGGCGCGCATGGCCCATCCGTCCGATGGCGTTTAGCCGCGGGGCGAGCATGAAGCCGACGTCGTAGTCGTCATAGGACTTCTTGCCGGTCAGGTTGGCGACCTCGAGCAGCGCCTGCACGCCCGGGTTCACCGAGTGACCCAGATGCCGCAGCCCGTAGCTGGTGATGATCCGATTCTCGCCGGTCAGCGGGACCACGTCGGCGATCAGGCCGAGCGCTGCGAAGGTGGTCGCGTCCAGCAGGAAGTCGCGGTAGGCCTGCGAGACGCGGGGCGTCCCGGACACGCGCTGCGCCAGGGCCCACGCGACCTTCAGCGCCACGCCGGCCCCGGAAAGGTCGGGGTTCGCGCTCTTGCCGGCGGCGGTCGGATGCACAATCAGGGCGGCATCGGGCAGCCGCTCGTGCGGCTCGTGGTGATCGGTGATGATCAGCTCCAATCCCAGCGCGCGGGCCCGTTGGGCCTCTTCCACCGCCGTGATGCCGCAGTCGACGGTGATCAGCAGGCCGGCGCCGTCGGCGGCGATGCGCTCGACCGCTTCGGCATTGAGCCCGTACCCCTCTTCCAGGCGGCTCGGGATGTAGAAACTGACCTCGGCGCCGGCCAGCTTCAGGGCGTGCCACAGAATGGCCGTCCCCGTAATGCCGTCCACGTCGTAGTCGCCGTAGATGACGATCTTCCGGCCCGCGCGGATCGCGGCCAGCAAACGGTCCGCCGCCGCCGCGGCTCCGGGCAGCTCCTCCGGCGGTCGCAGCCGTCTGAAGTCCGGCGTGAGAAAGGGGCGGACGTCGTCTGCCGTGGAAACGCCGCGGTTCAGCAGCAACTGCGCTAGCACCGGCGTGATGCCCGCAGCGCGGGCGAGCTGCTCCCGCTCGGGATGCGGAGCGGCGATGATCCACTCGCGTTCAACGTGTTGCCGGGAGATGTGCGTGCTCCTCCTGTCGCTGGCGCTCGCGTCCTAGTGCGCTTGCAGATAGCGCTCCAACAGTACGCCGTAGCGCTGGGCCACCTCCGGCGTGATTCTCTCGCGATCGGTCCACACGGCCAGGTCGAGGCCGGTCTGGATCGGCCCAGGCGGGAGCGGCTTGATCGCGTAGGCCTCGATCGCTGCGCGCATGAGATTCATCGCGTTGATCGTGGCGGCCTTGAGGTGGCCGATGATGTCTTCGAGCAGGGCGTGCCGGTCGTGGCCGGGCTGGCGGGGTTGCCAGCAATCGTAGTCCGTGACCAGGGCCACGAGCGCGTACGACATCTCCGCTTCGCGGGCCAGCTTCGCCTCGGGCAGGGCGGTCATGCCGATTACGTCGCCGCCCCAGGCGCGGTGCATGTGCGACTCGGCTACGGTGCTGAACGCGGGCCCTTCCATGCAGACGTACGTGCCGCGCGAATGGACCGTGGTCTCCACCTGATTCGCGGCCGAGAGCAGCAGGGTGCGCAGGTTCGGGCAGAACGGCTCGGCGAACTCGACGTGCACGGCCAGGCCCTCATCGAAGAAGGTCTGCGGCCGGCTGTAGGCCTTGTCGATGACCTGGTCCGGCACGACCAGGTGCCGCGGATGGATATGCTCGCGCAACGAGCCCACCGCGCCGCTGGCGATGAGGTGGGTCACGCCCAGCGTCTTGAGGGCGTACACGTTGGCCCGATACGGCACCGCCGACGGGTGGCACACGTGGCCATCGCCGTGCCGCGCCAGCAACGCCACCTCCGCTCCGTGCCACTTGACCACCCGGATGGGGTTGCTCGGACGGCCGAAGGGCGTGTCGATGGTGTACGTCCGCCCGCCCGACACGCCGAACAGTGTTTCCCCTAGCCCGGTTCCGCCGATGACTCCGATCATGCCTCACTCTCCGTCTGGGAGTTGCGCGCGGGAAACCCAACGCCGCGCCGCCGGGCATTATACCCGCGCCGTGCCACTCGTTGAGCGCCGGGAAAAGTAGCGGCCGGCCGCCACGCCAGCGTGCGGCGCTGCCTCAGACAAACTCGATCGGCCCGGCCGCCGGGATGAGTCCGGCCGCGGCACCTTCGTGCAGCAGCCGCCGCACCGCTGCGCGCCCGCGCTCCCCGTAATCGAGCGTCCACTGATTCACGTACATCCCGACGAACTGATCCGCCAAGGCGTGATCGAGGCCGCGGCCGAACCGGAGGGCGTAGCGCACGGCCTCCTCCCGATGATCCAGACCGTACTGTATGCTCGCGCGCAGGATGCCGACAATCTCTCTCGCGCGCTCCGGCCCCAGGTCCCGGCGGATGGCGTTGCCGCCCAGCGGCAGCGGCAGCCCGGTATGCTCGTGCCACCAGACGCCCAGGTCCACCACGCGGTGCAGCCCCTGCTGCGCGTACGTGAGCTGCCCTTCGTGGATCAGCAGTCCGGCGTCCGCCGTGCCGCCCGCGACCTGCGCGGGAATCTCGTCGAACATCGCGACCCGCGGGATAAAGCCGTCGCGCCCCAGCAGAAGCTGGAGCGTCAGGTACGCCGTGGTCATCAAGCCCGGGACGGCGATCGTGCGCCCGACCAGGTCGCGCACCGCGCACGCTTCGCGCGCAACGACAATTGGGCCGTACCGGTCGCCCATGCTGCTGCCACAGGAGGTGAGCGCGTACGTGTCGCAGACCTGCGGGTAAGCGCGGATGCTGATCGCCGTGATTTCGTACTCGCCCCGCAGCGCGCGCTCGTTGAGCGTCTGAATGTCGGCGAGGACGTGCTCGAACTCGTACGGTCCGGCGTTCACCGCCCGGCAGGCCAGGCCGTAAAACATGAACGCATCGTCGGGGTCGGGACTGTGCGCCAGGCGGATTCGCATCGGCCGCTCCGTTGCCTCTATAATTCTGCACTGACCGGGAGGATAGCATGGCCGTGGGTGGCGTGCATCGTTGGCAGACCGGGTTCCGAGTCGTGTGGGCGCTTGCGTTGGCAACGGCCCATGGGGCCGGAGCCGTCGCCGCGCCGCCGCGCATTGAGGTCACTTTCGACGCCGCCGTGCGGGCTGAGCCGTACACCGGGCGGGTTTACGTAGTGGCGACGCGGCGGACCGGTCAGAGCCCGCTGGACGGTGTGAACTGGTTTGACACGCAGCCGTTCTTCGCCCAGGACGTGGAGAATTGGGCGCCCGGGGACGTGCTGCGGCTCGACCCCGCCAAGTGCCTGGGCTACCCGGACGACCTGGAGCACCTGGCGGCCGGGACGTATCGCGTCCAGGCCGTGCTCGATCTTAACGGCTGGTCGCACGACGTGATTCAAGCACCCGGCAACGGGATCAGCCCGATCGTCAGGCTGGAGCACGACCCGGATCGACCGGGGAGGGTGAAGCTGCGCATCGACCGGACGCTGCCGCCGCTGCACCTGATCGACACCGACGATCTGAAGTACGCCCGCTTGCGCAGCGACGTGTTGAGCGCATTCTATGGCCGGCACGTCCACCTGTACGCCGCGGTCGCGCTGCCGGGCGCGTACCAGCGGGACAAGGTGTGGCGTTTTCCGACGCTGTACCTGGTGCCGGGCTTCGGTGGCACGATCCGTGACGAGGGCTATGTGCGGATGATGCGCGGCCTGCTCGACCAGGCCGGCTTCGATGCGGTCGTCGTTTACCTGGATGCCGACTGCCCCACCGGACACCACGTCTTCGCGGACTCCGCCAACAACGGCCCCTGGGGCACGGCCTTGGTCACGGAGCTGATCCCGTATCTCGAGCAGCGCTTTCGCCTGATCGCCGGGACGGACGCCCGGTACGTAACCGGTGCGTCATCGGGCGGGTGGAGCAGCCTCTGGCTACAGATCACATATCCGGAGACGTTCGGCGGCGTGTGGTCGCTGTCGCCAGACCCCGTCGATTTTAGCGCCTTCCAGACGATCAACATCTACGACCCGAACGAGAACTTCCTGGTCGACGCGAACGGCAAGCCACGGCCAGTGACGCGGCCGATGACGTTTGGCAAGGCGCTGGTCCTGCGGGACTTCTGCCGGATGGAGGAAGTCCTGGGACGGGGCGGGCAATTCCAGTCGTTCGACGCCGTCTTCAGCCCGCGTGGCCCGGACGGCCAGCCGCTTCCGCTCTGGGACCGGCACACCGGCCGGGTCGACCCCCAGGTCGCGGAGGCGTGGAAGAAATACGACATCCGGCTGCTTCTCGAATCGAGCTGGAAGTCGCTGGGGCCGCGATTGCGGGGCAAGTTGCATCTTTACTGCGGTGACGAAGACGACTTCTTCCTGGAGCGGGCCTTCGCCAGGCTATGTGACACGCTGAAGAAGCTCGGCAGCGACGCCTACATGGAGGTAGTCCCCGGCGGCGGGCACGCATTGCCGCCGCCGGTCTGGCTGCGTGCCATCGAGCAGATGAAACAGCAATATGAGGCGCACTACGGTGCGCGAGTTGTGTTTAGCCGCGTGCGGGGGACGACGCTCCAGGCGCGGCTGGCTCCACGGCGTCTACCCGCCGCTGGTGGCATCGGGTCCGTTCGGGTCGGCGATGGTGAAGATGCCGGTGACGATGCCGTCGAGGATGGACTTGACACCCGTCTCAACCGAGTCGACGGCGGCCGCTCGGAACTCGTCGGCGACCGCGTCGTCGCATGACACGCAGAAGATCAGCGGCACCAGGAGCAGCGCGAACATTGCGCCGTGCACGCTGAACCTGCGCCCGAGGGCTCCACGCCTGTGCGTCTGGTAGGTTGCGTTCTTCATCGTCAGCTCCGCTTCCGATGGCCTTTTTTTCGTGGTCCGACCTGGCCGGCCGAACCGGCCCGTCTGCAGCCGGGGGATAGACAGGCAAGGTGCGTGCCGGGCCGGGGCGCCACGCCAGCGCGCTTGCAAATGCCGGCCTCGCGCGACACAGTGCCGCAAGGCTCGCGACCCTCGGCGAGGGGCCACGGAGCTGCGCATGCCGGAAGTCATCTCGAACCTGGGGCGCACATACCTGCGCTGGGCGCTGACCGATGGCATCGGTCCACTCACGTTCTCCCGGTTGCTCATTCAGCTCGGTGACCCTGAAATGGCCCTGGGGGCGTCGGCCCAGACCCTCCAGACTGTTCGAGGCATTGGGCGGGAGAAGGCCGCTGAGATCGCCCGCAGCCGCGATTCGGCCGCGGTCGAGTTGGAGATCGAGGCGGCTGTCGAAGATGGCGTGCGCATCATCTGCCGGGCCGATGAAGAGTACCCGGAGGGGCTCAAACGGATTCCCGATGCGCCGATCGTGCTGTACGTCAAAGGCGAGCTGCGGCCGACGGACGCGGTCGCCATCGCTATCGTCGGCAGCCGACGGTGCACGATCTACGGCAGCGAGCAGGCCCGGCGGTTCGGCGAGTTGCTGGCGGGCGCTGGATTCACCGTCGTGAGCGGACTGGCGCGCGGCATCGACGCCTTCGCCCATCACGGGGCGGTGGATAGCGGCGGGCGCTCGATCGCAGTGATGGGGCGGGGATTGACCGAGGTTTATCCGCCGGAGAACCGTGCGCTGGCCGAAAAGCTGCTCGAGCGCGGCGCATGGCTCAGCGAGTTGCCGATGAAGGCCGCCGTACGCGCGGAGAACTTCCCGGGGCGCAATCGGATCATCGCGGGCCTGGCGCTCGGGACCGTGGTCGTGGAAGCCGCGCAGCGCAGCGGCGCGCTGATTACGGCGCGCCTGGGGAGCGAGTACAACCGCGAGGTATTTGCGGTTCCCGGCCGGGTGCAGGACCCGATGTCGCAAGGGACCAACGCCCTGATCCGTGACGGCGCTGCCAAGCTCGTCATGGGCCTGGAGGACATCCTCGATGAGCTCGGCGAAGTCGGGCGAAAGATGCGCCCGGCGGGGGACACGGAGGGGACTGTAGCGGCCGGGCTCCGTACCGGCCGTAGCGCAAGCACGGCCGATCCGCCGCGGCGGACCGGGCCACCCGGCAATGCCTCCCCGGCGCCGCTCTCCGCCGCCGAACAGCGCGTCTACGACGCCATCGGCTACGACGAGCTCTTGCAGGACGCCGTCATCCGAGCGGCGGAGCTCCCACCGGGTGAAGTCCTGGCCGCGCTGACCTCGTTGGAGTTGAAGGGGCTGATTCGCCACTTGCCCGGCAACCTCGTCGTGCGGCGCGGCAAGGCGTAGGCCATGAACTACCTGTCCCACTTCGTCTTCAACCACCGCGTCTGCGGCCTGCGCGTCGCGCCCTACTTCGTGGTCGGCGTCGTGTTGCCCGATTTGTGGCTGCCCTTCTCACGCCAACGCCGCATCCGCTGGCGTGCCGTGCGTGCCGCGGTCCCATAGAACCGGGTGCATCCGGCCGTGGCGGACTTCGTCGCCCATATAGCGATCGAGCTCGTGCTGGATCAGCGGCTGATCGAGGCCCAGCCGGAGCTCGTCGACCACTTCTACGCCGCGGTCGAGTCGTGCGATTTCGCTGACGCCGCACGGCGGGTCGGCGTTCTAGGCGCCGTGGACGCGGCCGGCCTGGACGACGTGCTGCGGCAGTTTGTCGCGCGGCGCTTCCTGCGGCACTACCGCACGCAGGCCGGGCTGGCCGACGTCGTGCGCATCGTCCTGCGCCTGGCGGAGATTTCGCCGCCGCCGGACCGTTTCATCGCGGAAATGCTGGCCGCGTCGGTCGCGCGCGTGGCTGCGGCCGAGGTTTGGGCACAGCTTCGACCATGAGCGGCCGATACCGGTGTTTGGACGGCGGCCGTTCTGCCGTAACTAGAGCCCTTCGAGAATCAGCTCGGCGCCTCGCGGAGAAGTTGTGGGGCCGGAAGTCCCCGTCGCGGGCATCGTACTCGTGGCGGGCGTCGTGGTTGTGACCGGCAGCCGAAACTCCTTCAGCTTCCTGGTCAGTGCTGGCCCTGGCTGACAGCTCTCGATGAACGCATCCCACGCGGCGCGCTCCGGTGCCGACAGTCCCTCGCGCCACCCCACGTATTCGAACAGGCCTTGCCCGCGCAGGGCTACGGTGCCGAAGTGTGCGCGCTGAAACTCCTCGTGCGGTTCGGCCCAGACGGCGAAGAGCATTTGCGGTGACGCACAGCCGGTGCGGCCCTCGGCCGCCCACGACAGCTCATCCTTGCGGTCATCCCATTCGCCGTTGGTCATTAACGGGCGCGTCGTGCAGCGCCATACGACCCGTCCTTTGGTCGACGTACCCAGCAATTCGGGCACCGCGGGTTGGATCAGGGCGCTCAGTGCCTCTTTCGAGCTGCCGTTGGCTGCCAGGCCCTCGTCCAGAATCTTCTCGAATTCGGCGCTGGACGTCTCGGGGCTGGCGAGGCGCTCCAGAATTGTCGGCCACGGCCCGTCTGGCGGATGGCCTGCGAGGACCGCGACTTTTCGCACAACGCCGTGCGCCAGGCGCGGTATGACATCCAGCAAAACGGGCGTCAGCTCGTCCGCCCGCAGGTACTCTCGTTCGAGGAGGTAGTCCGCGATGCGCAGCCCTTCCGCGTAATTAAGGGTGGTCTTTGCTTCTTCGGTCAACTCGCCGGCGCCGTCCGTGGCGGCCTGCACACGCACAATGCCCAGCCCAGCGAGCAGCAGGACGTTCGTCACGTCGTCACGACCCTCGGTCTCGAGAAACTCCGTGAGGCAGGCGAGCTCCTCCGGTTCGCAGGCTAACTCCGGATGTTGGCGTGCGTAGGCCGCCAGGGCGCTCGAAAGTGTGGCGCTGAACTTCTCGGCCGCCTGGACGAGCTCAAGCGGGCGGGTGAGTCCGGGCATGCGCTCGGAATACGTGAGCAACTCGCCCATCGACGAAGTGGATGACACGACGTAAGCGCGGTTCTTAGCCCCCTCGTGGGCCAGATCGGCCGGCAGGGCCGCGTCGAAGATGCCGTGGAATTCCTGTTTTCGCCCAGCCTCTTTGCCCTCCTCGCAGTACGCGCGCTGGGCTGCGGACAGCATGTCCGCCTGCGGCGGTTGGACGCCATCCTCCTCGGTCCAGAGGAGCAGTTCGCGCCGGACCCGGCCGTCCGGCGTGCGTTCCATCCGGACCTCGAATTCGCGGACCGGGCAACTGGGGGCCAGCGTCATGGGCAAGAGGGCCGCAAGCAGGCTGAGACGTTTCATGGCACACCTCCGTCGAACGGGACAGGTCGCGCCGCAATCGCGATTCTACCGCGCGCCACCGGTCATTGGGTTACCGGGCAGTTTCCAATAGAATGACGGCTTTGGTCGAGAAGCTCCGGCAAACAGGTGCGCTATGGGACTGAGGGTCTTCAACACGCTGGGTCGCAAGCTCGAGGAGTTCGTGCCGGTAAGCCCGCCGAACGTGGGCGTGTATGTCTGCGGCCCGACGGTCTACGGGCATAGCCACCTCGGCCACGCCAAGAGCTACGTCAGCTTCGACGCGATCATCCGCTGGCTGCGCTACAGCGGCTACAACGTCCGCTACATCCAGAACATCACCGATGTCGGCCACATGACCGAGAACGACGAGGACGCCGGTCAGGACAAGCTGGTCCTGGAGGCCCGGCGGCGCGGGCTGCACCCGATGGCGGTCGCGGAGATCTTCACCCGCAGCTACTTCGAGGACATGGACGCCCTCAACGTGCTGCGGCCGGACATCAGCCCGCGGGCGAGCGGGCACATCCCCGAACAGATTGAGTGCGTCAAGAAACTGCTGGCCAGCGGGCATGCCTATGAGGTCAATGGGTCGGTCTACTTCGACGTGTCCTCGTATCGGAAGTACGGCCGGCTCAGCGGCCGGAGTGTGGAGGACATGGAGGCCGGCGCCCGCGTCGAAGTGAACCCCGAGAAGCGTCACCCCGCCGACTTCGCCTTGTGGAAGCGGGCCGAGCCCGGCCACATCATGCGCTGGCTCAGCCCGTGGGGCGAGGGCTTCCCCGGCTGGCACCTCGAGTGCTCCGTCATGAGCCAGAAGTACATCGGGGATACGCTGGACATCCACGGCGGCGGGATCGAGAACCAGTTCCCGCATCACGAGTGCGAGATCGCCCAGGGGGAGTGCGCCACCGGTCAGCCGTTCTGCCGCTACTGGCTGCACAACAACATGGTCACGCTCAACGGCCAGAAGATGGGCAAGAGCCTGGGAAACACGATCTTGCTCAAGGAGCTGTTCCGCGCGGGCCACAAATTGCTGGAGAAGACCTTCGAGCCGGCCGTGGTGCGGCATTTCATTCTGACCAGCCACTACCGCACGCCGCTGGACTTTTCCAACGAGGCGCTGAAGGCGGCGGAGGCGGGCTCGTACAAGCTCCGCGACGCGGCACGTGAGCTCGCGAAGGCCGTTGTAGCGTCGGCCCCGGGTCTGCCCGCCGCGGCGGGTGGCCGACCGGGCGCTGTAGCGGCCGACCCCCGTGTCGGCCGTAGCGTTGTAGCGGCCGGCGCCTCGCCGGCCGGTCCGGCGTGTGCCACTGCTCTTGAGCAGTGCGTGCTGGGTGCCAAGTCGGATGCAGTTCGTGCCGCGCTGACCGACATCGGCCAGCGCTTCGCCGGTGCGATGAACGAGGACTTCAACACGGCGGCGGCGATCGCGACGGTGTTCGATTTCGCCCGGCAGACCGGGACGTGGATTCGTGACGGCGCCCCGGCGGCCGACCTGCGCGCCGCCGATGCGCTGATGCAGGCCCTGGTTGGTGAGGTGTTGGGTCTGAAATGGCAGGACACGCTCGGCGGCGCCGCGGCCGAGGCCGAGCGCAACGCCCTGATCGAGATCCTGGTCGACCTCCGCAACGAGGCCCGGAAGGCCAAGAACTTCGCGCTGTCGGATCAAGTCCGCGCTCGCCTGACCGCGCTCGGCGTTGAGCTGAAGGACGGCCCGCAGGGGACGACTTGGTAGGGATAGGGCCTACCGAGTCCGCGATGTTGGGCAGTCGCAACAGGAGTTCGTGTGAACCCGGAAAAAGTGCTGAAAAAGCTCCTGGCGGGCTCCAGGGACATCCGGTTTGACGAGTTGGCGGCGCTCGTCCAGGCGTTCGGGTTTCACCTTAGCCGCGCGCGGAAGCCACCACATCTATGCCCACCCGCTCGTGCCGGAACTCGTAAACCTACAGGATGTCGGTGGTCAAGCCAAGCCGTATCAGATTCGGCAGGTTCTGCGGCTGGGAGAGCACTGATGAGCGATTACCACATCAACATTTTCTACAGCGAAGAGGACGGCGGGTACGTCGCCGATATCCCCGACCTTGAGGCCTGTTCGGCCTTTGGCGCGACGCCGGAGGAAGCGCTGCGCGAGGTCCAGACCGCCAAGCAGGCTTGGCTCGAGGCGGCGCGGGCCGAAGGCAAGCCGATCCCGCCGCCCCGCTATCGCCCCGCCATCTATCAGGCTGCCTCGTAACGGGTAGAGTGTCAAACATCGCGACCCCGCCGTTGAAAACGTGGGCCGCCCCCTGGGTAACGTCTTAGCGGCGCGCCTCAAGTCAAGTGACGTAGGTGCAAAGATGACCGACGAGCAGATCCTGTACGAGTCGCATCCGGCGATGTTCCGCAGTCATCCGATCGCCTTCATCCTCTGCCTGGTGCTGTGCGCCGTCGGCGTGGGCCTCGTGATCTTCCTCTTTTGGGCGCTGGGGTGCGCGGGGACCACACTCACGGTCACCGACAAGCGCGTCATCCTGCGAAAAGGCCTGCTCTCCAAGTTCGTCAACGAGGTCATGAACTCCGATGTGCGGAACATACAGGTCAGTCAGACGTTTCTACAGCGGCTATTCGGCGTCGGCACGATCGGCATCTCCACGGCGGCGCAGAGCGGGATCGAAATCGAGGTCGTCGGCATTCCGCACCCCGATCAGATACGCGAAATCATCGATGCACACCGCGCATAGCGATTAAGATGTATGCGGAGACGGCCGCTACCGCGCCGAGACCGGCTGGCTCGGCCGCAGGGCAAGCATTCGGTCGAGCGCAATCCGCGACCAGTGCTTCGTCTCGTCATCGACGACGATCCGGTTGACGACCCGGCCGGCAACGAGATTCTCCAGCACCCAGCACAGGTGCTTCAGGTCAATGCGGTACATCGTACTGCATAGACACTGAATACCCGCCAGTGAGCGGATGTGCTTGTCCGTGTTCGCGTTGGCCAGGCGGTTCACCAGGTGCAGCTCGGTGCCGATCGCCCAGTACGTGCCCGCCGGGGTCTCGCGCACCGTCTTGATGATGTACTCCGTGCTGCCGACGAAATCGGCTTTCTGGCACACGTCCCAGGTGCACTCCGGGTGCACGATGATGCTGTACGGCTCCGGCCGCGCCCGGATCGCGTCACACTGCGCCGGCTTGAAAAGCTGGTGCACCGAGCAATGCCCCTTCCACAGGATGAACCGCGCCGCGCGCAGGCGGTCCGGCCCCACGCCGCCGAACGGCTGATTCGGGTTGTACACGACCATGCTCTCCAGCGGCCAGCCGAGGGCGTACGCCGTGTTGCGGCCGAGGTGCTGGTCGGGGAGGAAAAGCGCTTTGTGACCCACATCGGCCGGTCCACCGGGCAACGCCCCGTGTAGCGCCCATTCGAGAACCAGCTTCGCGTTGGAGCTCGTGCAGCACGCCCCATCATGCTGCCCGACAAACGCCTTCACCGCGGCACTGGAATTCACGTAGGTGATCGGCGTGATCGGAACATCCGAGTGTTTCTCCAGCACGGGCCACACGGCCTCGACCTGGTCGATGTGAGCCATGTCGGCCATGCTGCAACCGGCGGTCAGATCGGGCAGGATGACCTGCTGCCGGTCGCTGGTCAGGATGTCCGCTGACTCCGCCATGAAGTGCACACCGCAGAAGACAATGAACTCCGCGTGCGTCTGCTCGGCGGCGAGCTGTGAGAGCTTGAGGCTGTCGCCGGTGAAGTCGGCGAACTGAATCACCTCGTCCTGCTGGTAATGGTGGCCGAGGATGACGACGCGCCGGCCGAGGTTCTGCCTGGCGGCGGCGATACGCTCCATCAACTCGCGGTCCGAGCGCTCGGTATATTCCGGCGGTATGGGCGGTTGCACCAGCATGGCGCTTATATCCTAGCGCGCGGCGGAAACCGATTCTATGGCGGGTGCGGTCGGGGGCTGACTCTGAAGGGTGCCCCATCCCGTATTGACGGCCAGTGGCCGGTGATCGGGTTGGGGCACCCCCGCGTGGGCTCGCGATACGGGATGGGGCACCCCCGTGGCACCCAGGCACGCGTCTAGCGGGCGCGCACTCGCCGGCGCCATTCGAGGGGCCCGAGCACAGCGAAGATTCCCGCCACGTCGCAGAGCCAGTCAACGATGTTCGTGCTCCGACCAACGAACTGCTGAACGTACTCGTCGAACGCCGCATACCCCACTAGCCAGAACGCGGCCACGAACACGAAGCGGTTCGACAGCGGATAGCGGAGTGTCTCCGCGAACCGCCAGAGCAGGAACGCCAGCAGCCCGAACGCGCCGACGTGGGCCAGCTTGTCCGGTGCGCGGATCGGCACGTCGAGCTCGAGCTTGGGGAAGTGCGTCAGGCACAACAGGAAGACCCAGTACGCCGGCAACGCCCGGCGATACCAGCTTGTCCACGCGCCCGAGATTGGCGTCTGGTCGGTCATGTTCACAAGGCGGCGACGTCCACGGCCGTCACAGGCGGAGCGGTCGGCGTGCCCGGTCCTGCGGCAAGCGTCCGGACCGCGGCGATCTCCCGCGCCAGCGCCAGGTAATCCTCGGCCCCGTGACTGCTCGGGGCATAATCGAAGATCGTCCGGCCGAAGCTCGGGGATTCGGCGAGCTTGATGTTGCGGCGGATCACGGTGTCAAGCACGCGGGCCCCGCACCAGGGCATGCCGGCCTCGGCCGCGGCGAGGAAGCGGACCACATCGTCGCGCACCTCCTGGGCTAGCCGCGTGCCCGTCTCGTACATGCACAGCACGACGCCCAGGACGCCCAGAGCCGGGTTTAGCCGTTCGCGGACCAGCAAGACCGTGTCCAGAAGCCGGCCGAGGCCCTGGAGCGCGAGGAAGTGCGGTTGGAGCGGGATCAGCACCTCTGTCACGGCGGCCAGCGCGTTGATGGTCAGCAGCCCCAGTGTCGGAGGGCAGTCGACCAGGCAGAAGTCGAAGTCGGTCCGGCAGGGGTGCAGGCGCGCGGCGAGAATGGTCTCGCGCCCCGCGCGGTCGGCGAGCTCGAGCTCGGCGCCTACGAGATCGATGTGGGCCGGAAGCAGCGTGAGTCGATCGTCCACGCGGCGGGTCACTTCGCCGACCGGCACGTCGCGCGTCAGCACGTCATACACGCTGAGCTGTTCTGGCTCGATCTCCACGCCCGCGTGCATGGTGGCATGGGCCTGCGGGTCAAGGTCGACCAGAAGCACGCGCTGACCGTCGCGCGCCAGCGCGGCCGCGATGTTGACTGCGGTTGTCGTTTTGCCGACGCCGCCCTTTTGATTGATGATGGCGATCGACCGCATGGGGGCAGTATACGGTGGAAAGCGGCTGCGGTCAGCTTCCTGAGCCGCGGGCCTGCGCGCCGAGCGGCCCACGACGGCACGTTAACCGCTCCCTTCCGGTCGCGACTCTGATTCCCTGTTGCGGGTGCGGGTGCTTCATCCCGTTCGCGCCGACCGAGAGGTCCGTGAGGCGGGGTGGGGGACTGACGGCGTGCTGCCCGGCGACACTTGTGTACACCAGAGGAGGCTAGCGCAGCACCGCGAGCATGGCCTCGCGCGCGTCGTCGGGCACTTCGGACAGCGCGGCACGCACGGCGGTCGCCCCCTGTGTTTGCCGGAGTGTGGCGGCCAGCTCACGCAGCAGGGCATCGCGTCGGCGACAGAACTCCTCGAACGCCGCGCGGATCTCATCCCGCGTCCAATGTGCGAGGGGGTCTGCGACGCCGCTCTGGCTGCGGGCCCATTTTTGGAGCGCCGGGCCATCGTCGGCCAAGGTGTAAAGCCGCGCCAGAACGATGATTCGCTGCGTCGAGGTGCCCAGGAACTCGCGCACCGCGTCCGGGAGACGGGTGAGCCGGTCATCCAGCGCGTGGTGGCCGAGTTGGTCCAGCCAGCCCGCCTGCCGCGCTGGTTCGGTCTGCGGCTCGGTCAGGCGGCCTGGGGGAATGACCATCGTCCGGTGCCCCGTGGCGAACTGCACCGAGACCCGGTGCACCGGCTGCCCGTCCACCGTGGTGGACTGCACCCGGAGCACAGCGCCGACGCCCCATTCGGGACGCGCGGGGTTGCAGACCCGCCGTCCGACCAGGTCCTCGTTGATCGGGACGTCAGACACGTGGGGCTCCGGCCAGCAGCCGTGGGCTCTTGTATCCCGGCCACCGGGGCGGCGCCAAGCCCCGCAACCCCGGCCATGCACGGGCGGGCCAGTTTCTCGGACCTCCTCGCACAGATTGAGTTTGCCGATCGTTGACGGCCAACATAGACTTACCATAGCCAAAAGGATCGATCGATTGGGCGGCGTGAGGCAGGCATTGGCAGGAGCCCGAGCAATGAAACGTATTACACAGTCTCAGGGGGTGCGGGGAGCGGTTCTGTGCCTCGCGTTGCTCGCCGTGGTCGGACTTGTCGCGCTCGCCGGCGGTTGCCCAGCTCCACCCGCCGATAACGGGAGCACCAATGGCGACGGGAGCACCAATGGCGACGGGACCACGAATGGTGGTGGGAGCACCAACGGCGACGGGACCACGAATGGTGGCGGGAGCACGAACGGCGACGGGACCACCGACGGCGGCGGGAGCACGAATGGCGACGGCACAGTTAATAACGGCGATGTTAACGGTGACGGCACGATCGACGGCGATACGAACGGTGACGGCACGATCGACAATGGCGACACCAATGGCGACGGCACGATCGATAACGGCGACGTCAACGGTGACGGCACAATCGACAATAGCGGCGCGCCGCTGCCCAATCCGACCTCCATTGCGCTCACGGCCCTCGCGAGCACGGGCGACGCCGTGCCCGATCAGCCCAGCGGCGTGACGTTCACTGCGTTTGGTGATCCGGTCCTCGATTCCACGGGGCGCGTGGCCTTCTGGGGCCAGTTCGCCGGTGCGAGCGCGCGGGGCAGCGCGGGGCTGTACGTGTGGGACGGCTCAGCCGTGAAGAAGGTGGTCGACGGGGATCCCAACAGCGCCGGCGTGGTGCCCGGTCGCAGCTCGCCATCGTATTTCCAGTACGATCCCAACCAACCCGATCTCGCTTGGGGGGCCGGGGACCGGTTGCTCTTCTGTGCTTTAATCCAGCCGGCGTCGGACGACTCGGGCGCCTCGGTGTCCGGCGTCTACCGCTGGCGCGCCACGGACAGCAACCTCGCCCGCGTCGCCGACCGCGACCAGATCGCCGCGACGTTTTCCGATGTCGCGAACGTCTCCCTGTTCTCGGCGTTGTTCGCTTCGCCCGGTGTCAGCGACGATGGGTTCGCCTCGTTTGGCGCAGGTTACCAATACGTCCGCGACCCCAATTCACCACTCGGCGCCGACCCGTTCGTTGGCTTCTCGGGCACCCCGCCGAACGCGTTGTTCACCAGCAACGGCACAACCGTGAGCCGCGTCGCCGACGGCAGTACCCAGGAAACCGGAGTCGTCCAGGACTACCCCGCCGATGCATACTTCTCGGTTGTCTCGACCGCCACCACGATCAACGGCTCGGGCGACATGCTTTTCCAGGGTACGTACACGACGGGCTCGTCTACGTGGCGCGGCGTGTATCTGGTGCGTGACGGCACACCCTATCGCGTCATTGACAACCGCACGGGCGGTGCGTGGCCTGGCTTGCCCACCGGAGCGCAGCTTCTGGTGCGCGGCCCGGGGCTCGGCTATGCGTGCGGCATCGGGCCGGCCGGCCACATCGCGGTGGCGGGCCGGCTGTCGGTCGGCGGCGTAACCAATAGCGCCGTCATTCTCTGGGATTGGGTTGCCGGCGATTGGACGGAGCTCACGGGGGACGCGGGAGCGGCGGCGACGGCGTTGCTATCCGGAGTCAATGACGACGGGCAGACCGTGATTCTCTCCGGCGGCAACCCGTATATCGCGGCCCACAACGCAGCCAGGCGGCTCAACGCCGCCCTGCCGACGGAGTTGGCGAGTGCGACGTTGGTCTGGCTGGATAGCGGCGGTGCGATCAACAACTATGGACACGCGGTCCTGCCGTACACGAACAACGGGAAGTCCGCCCTGGTGTTGTGGACGGGCGAGCAATTGCTGGTCGTCGCGGATGCCGAAGTGGGCGTGCCCACCGGGATCGCCGAGATTCACCTCACCAGCAGTCCTGAGCGGGATCGCCCCGGTCGGTCCGGCGTACTCAACGATAGCGACGAGATCGTTCTCCGCGTGGTTCTGGACGACAGCACGGAGGCAATCTACCTGGCGCAGGGCCAGTGACGTTGACGGGTCACTCGCCGCGAATCAGCGACATCGCCGCGGCGAACAGCCGGCCGTTGGTGCCCACAGTTGCGGGGGCTGTATGCGTCGGCCGACCGCACCAATCGGTCAGCGTGCCGCCGGCTTCGGTGACGATCGGCACGATGGGGGCGATGTCCCAGATGCTTACGACTGGGTCGAGCACGATTTCTGCCCGGCCCGTCGCGAGGAGCGCGTAGCCGTAGGCATCTGACCAGCCGCGGTCGGTGTAGCATGCGGCCCGGAGCCGTTCATACGCCGGTCCGCGCCCGTGCTGGTACAGCAGCTTCGTCGACGTGGTCACCAGTCGTGCCTGAGCCAGGTCCGATACCTCCGAGACCCGCGCCGGGCGCCCATTCCAACGACATCCCAGGCCGCGGGCAGCGCACACGGTCTCGTGCAATGCGGGCAAGTGAATTACCCCGGCGAGCATCTCCCCGTTCCACTCGTATCCGATCAGCACGCTGTACAGCGGCACACCGCTGATGAAGGAAACGGTCCCGTCGATTGGGTCCAGGATCCAGCGCGCCGGTGAGCGGCCCCGCTGCTCGCCAAACTCCTCGCCCACGATGCCGTCGGCGGGAAACGCTGCCTCGATACGCTGCCGCAGAAGCTCCTCAGCCCCGCGATCCGCCCGGCTGACCGGCGTATTATCGGTCTTCATCTCAAATGGCGTGGCGCCGCTAAAGTGGCCGAGCGTGAACGTGCCGGCCAGGTGTGCCGCATCGACGGCAAAGTCCAGTACGTCACGTAATTCCCGTTCGTCCATACGCGTCCATCCCTGCTCGGCCAGGACGAGCGCCGGGTCATCCGCGTTGGCCTTGGCGCGCGCCATTGTCCCGCGGTGCTCGGGGACTGCAAGCCGCGGGTCCGGCGCGCACTGCCAGGCCCCGCACACCGGGAAGTGGCCTTGATCCGCAGGGGGCGTTTCGTGGTATGATGCGGGTTGGTTGTCGCGCGCGTGCCCGGTGGGGCACGTGCGGAGGGAGATAAGCGCTTGGCGGGCAACGTGACCTGTTGGGGCGTCCACCACGGGGTCGCGCGGTGCGCGCGACGTTTCCCGGACATAACAAATATTCGCGTATCTACAGTTGAATCACCCCAGTGCCCTTGGTCGATCTGTAGGTGACCGGGCGGCCTGGGGCCCATTCGAGTCCCCCGTCACACAAGGAGCACGTCCGATGAGCAGGATTCCCTTCCAACTGAAGGCCGCGGTTCTTGCGGTGCTGTGCCTGTCGACCACCGGTTTGGCAACGGGCGGCCCTTGGCTCCAGCTTGACCCCGCGGGCGGCGTCGCCGTCGCGGATGCTGCTGGCCGCGCGCCCACGCTTGTGACGAGCGTGTCCGGCCCAACAGGCCTCGCCGGGCTGCGCGTCGTCGTCGAGACGCACGGCGTGGCCATGCAAAGGCACGAGAACAAGTCCGGCCCGTTCGTCGAGTTGACCTGGCCGGATGCTTCCTTCTATGGGGAAGTCGGCACGCCGGCCCTGCCCGTCATCCGCCAGCTCTTCGTCGTTCCGGCGGGTGCCGTGGTCTCCCTGAGTTACGAGCTTGGGACGCCGATCACTGTCGACGCCAGCACGACCAACATGCCGCGCTGGGTGCTGCCCGTGCAGCCGCCCATCGAGAAGACCCCCGGCGCGCGTGAGAACGCAATCTTCGCCTTCGATCCTACGGCGTATGCAGTGGATGCCGAGCTGCCGGCCGAGCGCGTGCTGGTCCAGGAGCTGGGCATCGTGCGCGGCCAGCGGCTGTGGCTGCTTGAAGTCAGACCGGTGGCCCACAATCCCGCGGCCGGGACCATCACCTTCTGGCCGACCATCGCGGTCGACGTGCAATTCGCGGGCGGCACGCTGCCCCGCGACGCGCTGTCGGCGCTGCCGGGCTTGGGCGGGATCGTGCTCAATCCGCAGGTGCTGCCGCCGGCCAGGTCGCGTGGGACCGGCAACTATCTGATTGTCGTGGCCAGCGCGTATCAATCGGCGATTACGACGTTCGCCAATGCCAAGCAGGCCCAGGGATACGCGGTGTCGACCTGGGTGCCGCCCTCGGCCAGCACCACGGTGATCAAGGACTACATCCAGAGTTTGTGGAATGGACCTGACGCGCCGGACTATGTCCTGCTGGTCGGCGATACCGATACCATTCCGAACTGGATCGGCGGGGGTGAAGGCTCGCCGCCGACGGACCTGCCGTACGCTTGCATGGACGGGGGTAGCGACTGGTACCCGGACATCGCGATCGGGCGCTTCCCGGTGCGGAACACGAGCCACCTCCAGGCGATCGTGGACAAGACGCTGCTCTATGAGAACGGGCCGCTGCCTGACCCGGACTACGTGAAGCGGGCCGTGTTCATGGCGTCCTGTGACAACTACACCGTCAGCGAGGGCACGCACAACTGGGTCATCGAGCACTACATGATTCCCAATGGCATCGTGTGCGACAAGCTGTATTGCCATACCTATGGCGCGACGACCCAGCAGGTCCGCGATGCCTTCAACGACGGCCGGTTCTACGGCATCTACAGCGGCCACGGTGCTGAGACCTACTGGGCCGATGGCCCTCCCTTCTACCAGAGCGACGTCAACAACCTGACCAACGTGGGCATGTACGCGTACATCTTCAGCTACTCCTGCCTTACCGGAAACTTCACGGTGGAGGAGTGCTTCATGGAGACGTGGGTTCGCGCGCCGAACAAGGCCGGCGTGATCGCCATTGGCTCCACGGTCACGAGCTACTGGACCGAGGACGACGTCCTCGAGAAGCGCCACTTCGACTCGATCTACGACGAGGACGATTCGGTCGTCCCCGAGGTCGGCCCGGTCCTGGTCGATACCAAGATGCGCTACTTGGCCGAGATGGGTAACGGCTCCACGACCCGCCGCTACTTCGAGATGTACAACATCATGGGCGATCCGGCCCTGCCGTATCCGGGCAACTGCTCCGACGCCGGGACTGTCCAGCTTGACCGCGCCAAGTACGCGTGCGAGGACACGGTCGCGATTCGTGTGGTCG
The DNA here is from genome assembly GCA_964638325.1 of uncultured Planctomycetales bacterium. GTDB lineage: Bacteria > Planctomycetota > Phycisphaerae > UBA1845 > Fen-1342 > JALHJL01. Next base: position 261 of record CAZWYT010000056.1, on the reverse strand, counting down.
ATTGCGGCCTGAATGCCGACCCGAGCATCGTGGACACGGTCACCGTCACGATTGTCTCGAACGCAGAGCCGGCCGGTGAGTCCGTCACCCTCACGGAGACCAACGCCAACTCAGGGACCTTTGAAGGTTCGATCAACGTGAGCACGACGGACGCCTCTGGCGTATTGCTGGTCTCGGCGGGCGATACGCTCACGGTGACCTACATCGACGCCGACAACGGCCAGGGCCAGCCGGTCACGGTCACCGCGACCGCGGTCGTGG
>CAZWYT010000055.1:0-30940 GCA_964638325.1 uncultured Planctomycetales bacterium | reverse complement strand
CGATGGACATGCCGCAGCCGGCACAGTTCGTGTTGCCGGGGCGCAGGATGCCGTCGGCCGGGTCCCGCTGCTCGCGAAGGTACGCGCTGGTGGTCATACGGGCACCTCTTTCCAGACCGGGTCGCCGGCGTGCTGGCGCGCGGCCAGATCGTCGAAGATCTCGTCAATCAGCTCGGGGGTCACGTCGCCGCCGCCCAGCCCCACGAGGTAGTCCTGCAACAGCAGGTCGGATCGGCCTTGCAGGCTGGCGGCAATCTCGGTCCAGAAGATGCCGCCCGAGCCCGGCGAGTGGTTGCGGTCGAGGACGCCCACGCGCTTGGCGGACCCGAGGGCCTGGGCGAGCTCGCGGCGCGGGAAGGGCCGGAAGAGCTTGGCCTCGATCATGCCGACCTTCTGGCCCTGCTCCCGGCGGCGCTGCACGACCCGGCGCAGCGTCCGCGCCATGGTGTTGCAGGCGACGAGGACGATCTCGGCGTCTTCCGTGTACTCGGCCGACAAAGCCCCGTGTGGGCGCCGGCCGAAGACCTTCTCGAACTCGTCGATCGCCTCGGCCAGTACTTCGGGGACGCGCTCCATCGCCTGCTGAATCTCCCAGCGGTGCTTCTCCGTCTCGTGCGGAAACGTCATGCCGCCGACCGTGACCCCTTTACCCCGCAGGCGATGCGGCAGGTCGCACGGCGGCAGGTAGCGGTCCACCTGCTCCTGAGCCGGCAGGTCAGCGATCATCTGCGTGTGCGAGACGACGAAGCCGTCTTCGGCGACCAGGGCCGGCAAAAGCACGCGGCTGTCTTCGGCCACGCGGAACGCCAGCAAGATCGTGTCCACCAGTTCCTGGTGCGACTCGGTGTAGAACTGCATCCACGCCGCGTCGCGCAGCATGAGCGTGTCGCCCTGGTCGGTCCAGATGTTCCATGGGGGCCCGAGCGTGCGGTTCACGCCGATCAGGACGATTGGCAGCCGGTAGTACCCGGCGGCGAAGATGTTCTCCACCATGTAGGCCAGCCCGTTGGAGGAGCTGGCGGTGAACGACCGGGCGCCGGCGAGTGATCCGCCGATGCACACGGCCATCGCGCTGTGCTCCGACTCCACCGGGACCACGCGCCCCTTGGTGAAATCGTAGTCGCGCAGCACCTCGACGATCTCGGTCTGCGGCGTGATCGGATAGGCGCCGCAGATCGCCCCGCGCGCCCCGCGGTTGGCCTCGCCGGCCATGGCCAGCACCTGGCCGGCGAAGTGGTTTCCGGTGTCGAGTACGCGAGCCACCGATGACTCCTCTTACCTGGGTTCCACGGCCGCGTCGGCCGTGCCAGTCTACGTCGGCCACGGGGGGCCGACGCTACAACGGCCGGGACAGAGCCCGGCCGCTACAGTTCCGCCATGTACACCACGCCGCGCGGACACTGCGACGCGCAGATCCCGCAGCCCTTGCAATAGTCGTAATCGAACTCGTACTGGCCGTCGCCCTGGAAGCGCATGACGCCCTCGGGGCAATAGGACAGGCAGCGGTCGCACTCGTTGCACACGCCGCAACTGAAGCACCGTCCCGCCTCAAGGACCGCCGCGGAGTGCCCCGGCTCGTCGAACAGCCCGAGGCGCACTTCGGTGAAGCTGCCCTGCCGCATGCCAGCCGGAACGATCACGCCGCGCTCGCGCGGGGCGTGCGTGAAAACGTGCGTGGTGATCCGCTCGGGCCCGGCCACTTCCGGCAACGCGGGCGGAAAGAGGTCTTCGCCGGTCAGCGTGCGATGGATGTGCAGGGCCGCCCCTCGTCCGCTGCCGATCGCCGCCGTGACGGTCCCGTCATTGGTCGCGAAGTCGCCGCCGGTGAAGATGGGCGCGGCCGTCAGTCCGAGCACGGCGTTGCCTTCGCGTACGTCGGTGCCCTCGGGGAAGATCGACAGATCGGGTGTCTGCCCGAGCGCCAGGATCACGCGGTCGCAGCGCACCTCGAACTGGGCATCTTCGCTCTCGATTGGCACGGGGGCGCGCCGGCCCGAGGCATCCGGCTCCCCCAGCCGCATCCGTTGGCAGGTCAGCACCGGACCCAGCGGATCCTCGTGCAGCCGCAGCGGCGCCACGAGCTCCTGCAGCTCGATCCCTTCTTCCAGCCCATCGTCGATCTCCTCGGCGATCGCCGGCATCTCATTCCGGGTGCGCCGATACAGGATCTGCACGCTGCGGGCGCCGATGCGGCGGGCCGAGCGCGCGGCATCCATCGCGGTGTTCCCGCCCCCGATGACGGCCACGCGCTGCCCGTTGAGATTCTCCTCGCCGCGGCGTACGCGATCGAGGAAGTCGATCCCCTGGATGACCAGGTCGGTCGCCAGGTGGCCGAGCCGCAACGCGCGCGATTCCTGCAACCCGGTCGCGACGAAGACGGCGGCGAACTCGTGCGTCAGGTCGAGCAACCGCTGCCGGTCAATGACCTGTCCGGTGCGGACCTCGACGCCATGCCGGACGACGAAGCTGATCTCGCGGTCAAGCACGTCGCGTGGCAGCCGGTAACTGGGGATGCCGGTCCGCAGGACGCCGCCCAGCTCCTTGCCCATTTCCAGCAGCGTGACGCGGTAACCAAGTCGCGCGAGGTGATACGTGGTGCTCAGGCCCGCCGGGCCGGAGCCGATGACGGCGATGCGCTCGTCGCGTGTGGGCTTGGTGACGGCGGGCCAGCGTGCGTGGTCGGCGACATAGCGCTCGATCTCGCGCACGTTGAGCGCTTCGTCGTGCTCCCGGCGATTGCACGCTTCCATGCAGGGCGCCGGGCAAACCCGTCCGCAAATGCCAGGCAGCGGCGAGGTCTTCAGAATGATCCGCAGGGCTTCGTCGAATTCCTTTTTCCCGACGGCCTGGACGAAGCCGCGCACGTCGTTGCCCGCCGGGCAGCCGTCGTTGCAGGGCGGCGTGAGCTGCCGGCGCCCCGGTTGGCGCGACGCCCAGTTCCCGGTGCGGATCGTCGGCATGCCGCCCAGGTCACGGTCGAGGATGCTGGCCGTCCGGCCCGCCGGAGCCTGCGCCTGGGCCGGCTTGATCTTGCCGGGCAGCTTCTTGCCGACCATCTTCTCAAACGCCTGACGCGCGGACTTCAGGTTGGGTCCGCCAAAACCGACCAGCCGCATCGCTCCTTCGACGTCGGTCAGCGCGAGCCCGAGCACTTTCGCCGCGGCGCCCAGCATCGTCGTGTTGACGATCGGGACCGTGCGGGTCCCGAGGCCGTTGGCGACGGCGATGCCGGTGGCGTCGACGGTGGCTACCGAACGCCCCGGGAACAGCTCGGCGAACTTCTCCGGCGGCTCGGCCGAGTTGACAATCAGCCAGCCGTCCGGCTTGAGGCCGAGCACCACCCGTGGCTCGATCAAGGTGCGGTCGAGCACGATTACGTGGTTTGGCTCGCGCACCTGGTTGTGATTGGTGATCTCCTCGTCATCGATGCGCACGAACGCCTGCACGGGCGCGCCCGAGCGCTCCGCGGCGTACACGCCGAACGCCTGCACGTGCTTCTCGCGAAGGAAATAGGCCGACGCGACCAGCTTGGCGAGTGTCACCCCCCCTTGGCCGCCACGCCCGTGAATCGTCATTTCCGTCATGCGACACCTGCTTCGTTCGGCCGGCCGCCCTGGGTTGCCCGGACGGCTGGACAGCGACTGAGATGCTGGACGCAGTGAGTGAAGCCGAAGGACATCAGAGCATCCATATCTGCTGCTCCTATAGCAATTCGCGTACCCGCAGATAGTCCCATAAAGATGGTCGCCCCACATCTTAGTAGCCAGTCATCGCGGGGCTGAACGCCGCTTTGGGATGAGGTCAGCGGTTGCGACGTGGCCTCGGCTGCGAAAAATTCGGCTTGTGGTGTGGAAACCGGCGCTGTGTTTCTTTTTTGCCCGTGAGCGCGCACGAGGGGCGAAAAAAGGTGTCAGGAACCTTTTGCCGCGGAGCGGCCCTTTGGGTGCTGGGCACAAAAGGTTCCTGACACCTTTTTTCGCCCGGATGCGCCGGTCAACTGCGCCCTCAAGCGCGGTCAGAAGGCGGTGACCCGGACCTTCCCCTCGCGCCACTCCGCAATCAGGGCGCGCGCCTCCTCCACGGCCATGGAGAGTCGCTCGGCGGTCAGCGTCATGGCCTCGTAGAGCTTGCCGTCCATGAATAGCTGCCCCACGTTACCCTTGCCAGTGGCGACCTGCTCGCCGACCACGTTCAGGTAGTCCAGGAAGCGGTCGGCCCGGTCGAGACCGTCCATCGTCTTCTGCGCCACCTCGGTCACGCGCCCGTCCAGGTTGGTCAGCGTCTCGTCGGCCTTCGCGGCCACTTTCCGCCCCTCGGCCACGAATTCGCGGGCGTCCGAGGCGGCGGTTTCGAGATCCGTCATCACTTTCTTGCCCTTCTCCGACATCTCGTGCACGTTGGCGACCGTATCCCGAAGCTGGTTCTTCACCTGCCCGTCACCCAGGACGTCGTTGACGTTCTTGACCATCGTGTCGACGCGGGCGACGGCACTGGACAGGTTGCCCTGCGGGCCGCCGGGCTGGTCCACCTTGCTCGGCGAGCGCGCCTCGAGCAACTGCTTCACTTCGTCGAGCACGGGTGTCAGGGCCTCGGCCGCGTCGCCGATCTGCCGCGCCGTCGTTTCGAACGTGTTGACGACGCCCGAGGGGAAGATGGAGTCGATCGCCCGCTGGACCTTACCCTCGATGGTTGCGCCAGGGGGGAGGGCTTCGAGGCCGGAGGGGCCGGGAAAAATCTCGATGGGCGGGCGTCCTTGTCCGAGCATCGGCTCGGTCGTTTGCGCGGTGCTGCCCCTGGGAATGAGGTAGCGGTTCTTGATCGCGAGCAAGACGTCGACGCCGACCTCCTTGGCGACCAGCAAGTTGCCGGCGTCCGGCCGCTCCGGGCGCGGCGGGGTGGGCTGGGCGGGCCGACCGGGCCGCTGGAGGTCCACGCGGTCGACCCTTCCGATCTCGATGCCCTTGATCGTGACCAGGTTCCCCTCGCGGACGCCGCTGACCTCGTCGAAATGGACGTGCAGCGGGTACGTATTGCCCGTGGCCAGCCAAGTCGGTGCCTGCCCGAACAGGATGATCAGGGTGCCCAAGGCGCCCAATCCCACGAGGACGAAAACCCCCACCATCAGATTGCGACGTCCTTCCTCCATGGCTCGTGCTCCCTTTTCACGGTCTGGCGGGAACCAGTCCCGCAGCGCGGTGTATAAGTCCCTGGAAGCGCCACACGTTGTGCACCTTGTCGAGCAATAGTACACTGCTGTGGATGGAAGGAGAATGCCGTGGCCCTGAACTTGGCAGGCAAGACCATTCTCGTCGTCGATGACGATCCGGATATCCTGACGGCCATCACCACCGGACTGGCGGACACGGGTGCGACCGTCCAGACGGCCGCCGACGGAAACAGCGCCGTTACGCTGGTCGAGAAGCTGGCCCCGCAACTGCTCATCCTGGACATCATGCTGCCCGGCAAGAGCGGCTTTCTCGTGCTCGAGCAACTGCGCCAGAAGATCCCGCGCGACAAGGCCCCTAAGACAATCATGATCACCGGCAACCAGGGCCAGCGCCACCGCCAATACGCCGAGGCCCTGGGCGTCAACGGGTATCTGAACAAGCCCTTTCGTATGGATCGGCTGCTGGAAATCGTGGAGAAGGTGCTGGCCGGTTGACGGGCCGGGGGCAGGTCGGGAAGATACGCACTTCTGTGTCAGCGGTCTGGACGCCGCCCGAGTGACGGCGGCTGGCTCGGCCAGTGCGTGAGCTTCGAGAACCCGGATTAGCGGGAGGAAAGGCGAACATGTTCTACGCGAGTCTGCTGCTGCTCTTCTGGTCCCCGCAGGTCGCCCAGCCCGCGACCCAGCCCACCACCCAGCCGACGACCGCCCCCACGTACGACGAGGGCCCGCTGCGGGCGGAGCTGCTCGCGATGCGGGAGATTCGCATCAGCGCCACCAATCCCGAAATGGCGGCCCGCCTGCGGCCCGAGCTGGGGATGCAGTTCCGCATCCGCGGCGCGCGGATCACGCAGATCGTGCGCCAGGGCACCTGGATCTTCACCGAGCTGGTCGACGATACCGGGCAGTCGCTGCTCGACGCGGACACGTATAGCGAAGCCGACAAGACCAGTACGCGGCCCCTCATGGTCCAGGTGGAGCGGCTCAAGACCGAGGGGCTCATCGTCACGACCCGTGCCAAGCTTGCCGCCCGTGGCGCGCGGACGCTGAAGCAGGTCCGCGGCTCGATCCGCCTGATTCTGGCCGACAGGAGCGAGAAGCTCACGATCGAGAACCCGTTGCAGTATCACGGCCAGACCATCGCCGATCCGCGGCTGAAAACGCTCGGGGTCGAGGTCCGCCTGGTGCCCGCCGACGAGCTCGAGGGCGCCCCGCCGGCCAACCGGTGCATCGTGCTGCAATACCCGACCGGGGGCGAGCACGTTCAGCGGGCCAGCTTCTACGACGGGGCCATGCGGCCCATCCCGGCGCGGGATAGCGCGATGACGACGAAGTCCGGCGCGCCCTGCCAGATGTATTACTTCGACGCGACGCCGTTCAACAACGAGATGCAGCTCGTGCTGGAGATCCACCCGCAGGTCGACGACGTGCAGGTCCCCATTGAGATCAACAACCTGGACCTGCCTTGAGCGGGGCGATCGCGCGCGGTGAGGCGGCGATACGGACAGCGCGGACCGGGGTGGGGCACCGCTCCGGCGCTGGGCCACGTGCGCAGGCTTGTCCGCTTCAGCGGAAGCCATGGCTGAACCCACGGTACTGACGCCGGTCCGGCCGCGTTCCCTCTGGGGGAGCACGCTGTGGGCGATCGGCGGGACGGGGTTCTACCACGCCTGTCAGCTCGGGGTGCTCGTGCTGTTAGCGAAGTTTGCTTCGCCAGCGATCCAGGGGCAGTACGTTCTCGCCGTTGCGCTCGCGACCCCGGTGGTTCTGTTCTGCGGGCTCGAGCTGCGTAGCGCGCTGGTTGCGGATGCCGGCAGTCAATTCGCATTGGGGACTTACTTGGCGCTGCGCCGCTGGACGCTGCTGGTCGCCGCCGTGGTTCTGCTCGGGCTGCTGGGCTGGCAGGCGACGGACCACGCGTCGCAGGCGAGTTTCCTGCTGATCCTCGCGGGCGTGTTCGCGGCCCGCCTCGGATGGGCGTGGGCCGAGGTCGGTTGGGGGGTTTATCAGCGGCGCGAACGGCTGGACCTGCTGGCCGTGAGCGTCGGCCTGCGCGGTCTGGTCGCGATCCTGCCGTTCGCCCTGCTCCTGCCGCTGTACGCCGCGCTGAAAGCAAGCGGACGCGTTGCGCCGGACCGCCTGGCCGAGGGCACGGCCCTGGCCGTGGTCATCCACGCACTCGGTTTTGCCGTCGTGTGGCTTTTCTTCGACCGGCCGCGTGTGCTAAGAACTCCCCTCCCTATTCGGGAGGGGCCAGGGGAGGGTCGAATGGCCCGCGCTGCTCCCCTCACCCTGCCCTCTCCGCCAAGGGGGAGAGGGGAAGCATCGTCCGCGCCCTGGTCTGCGATCCGCGCCCTGGCGGTGCAGACGATTCCGCTCGGCGTGGTCGCCCTGGTCGTCAATCTGTGCGACAGCTTCCCGCGGGTCGTCATCGACCGCCAGCCGGACGGGCAGGCGCAGCTCGGGTACTTCGGCGCGCTGGCCTACATCACCATGGCCGGAAACCTCGTCGTGATTCAGGCCTCGACGGCGGCAGCCAACCGCCTGGCGCGGTTCTACCAGCAGGACTTCGGCGCCTTCTTGCGGCTTGGGGCGCGGCTGGTCGCGGCGGCCATCGCCGTTGGCGGCGGGGTGCTGGTCGTTGCCCTGTTTCTGGGCCGCTGGATCTTGGCCACCTTGTACACGCCGCAGTACGCGCGCTTCGAGACCGAGTTCCAGATCATCGTCGCGGCCCACTGCCTGGCGCTGCTGACGAACGTGTTCGGCGCGGCGACGACGCAGATGCGGCTTTTCTGGGTCCAGGTGCCCGCCCAGGTCATTACGCTGCTGGTCACCGTTGGGGCGGCCTTGGTCCTGATTCCCCGTGCCAACCCCGTGTTGGGCGCGGCGCAGACGGCCCTGGTCCGCGCCAGCGCGCAATTCATACTCTACGCGGGATGTGTGGCCGTGGGACTGGCGGTGCGACCGCGAAGCGACGGGGGGGCACGAGGTCGACGGGACTCGAACCCGCAACCTCCGGCGTGACAGGCCGGCGCTCTAACCAATTGAGCTACGACCCCAGTCGCCGGCCGCGCGGGGTTACGGTCCCGCGCCGGCACAAAATCCTACTATCGCGGGCGCCTGCCGAGCTGTCAAATGGATTTCTGCTTCGGGGCGGTCGCGGCCGATAGGAAGGGGTGTGGCGCTGCGCCCGCAGTCTGCGGAGGTCTGTGGCGCCAAGTTGCCAGTGAGCGACGTCGCCATGACCGCCGCACGGATCCGGGTTCTGATCGTGGATGACAGCCCCATGATCCGCGCCATTCTGCGCAGCGGGCTGGCGCAACATCCGCAGGTCGAGGTCGTCGGCGTGGCGATCGACGGGCTGGATGCGCTGACCAAGATCAAGACCCTGCGGCCGGACGTCGTGACGCTCGACGTCGAGATGCCCCGGCTCAACGGCATCGGCGTCCTGGAGCGTGTCGTCGGCAAAGCGCCCGTGAGCTTCGTCATGGTTTCGACGCTCACCCAGGCCGGGGCCGACATCACGTTCGAGGCCTTGCAGAAAGGCGCCGTGGACTACATCGCCAAGCCGCAAGCCGCGGGCCGGGCCGGGCTACCCGAGTTTCGGGAGCAGCTCCTGGCGAAGGTCATGGCCGCGGCCCGCGCTCGGGGCCGGCGCGTCTTCACCGCCGCCCGCGCCGTGGCCAGCCGAGCGCCCACGTTGCCGCCGAACCACGTGCGCGGCTGGGTGGTAGCGATCGGCATCAGTTGCGGCGGGCCGCAGACTCTGCACGAGATGCTGCCCGCGTTCCCGAGCGATTTCGTGCCGATCGTGATCACGCAGCACATGCCCGTTCAGTTCACCGCCGCGTTTGCCCGGCACCTGGACGCCACCTGCGCGATGAACGTGCGTGAGGCGCGACAGGGTGAGCCGCTGCAGCAGGGCACGATCCTGATCGCGCGCGGGGATGCGCATCTCTGCGTTGTGCGCCGCGGCGTAGAGCTGGTCGTCGCGCTCGACGCGGGCCCACTCGTCTCGGGCCACCGTCCGTCGGCCGACGTCATGTTCCATTCGGTGGCCCAGGCCTGCGGACCCCGCGCGATCGGCGTGATCATGACCGGGATGGGGCGCGATGGGGCCGACGGCCTCGTGGCACTCCATCACGCGGGCGCCTATACGATCGCACAGGATGAGGACACCTCCTACGTTTACGGCATGCCGAAGGCCGCCGCCGCCACCGGCGAAGTGGATCACATCGTGCCGCTGTCGCAAATTCCGGTGGCCGTGGCGCGCTTGCTGAACACCGGGCGACGGTCGGCCAGTCCCGCGCGCTAAGCGGGATGCTTCGCGGCCGGCCAAGGGCGCGAATATCGGACACCCGCGCCGCGCGCGCGCACCGAACCCTGATTTCCGCAACCCGTCCGGCCAACGCGACGATGTTGTTTCGTGGACGGAACCGGGTGGCACCGGCGGACGACCGCACGCGACGGTAGGCAGCCTATACGATTCACGCTGGCCCGGTGTTGCGGGAGCGTGGTTTCGGCGGAGGACGAGTCGTGGACGTTAGCTATATCAACCCTTTCATCGAGGCCGTCGACAGCGTCTTTACCACGATGCTCGACGTGAAACCGCAGCGCAACGGCCTGAAGGTCAGTGACGGGGTCGCGAAAGGACCGCTGCTCACGTCGCTCGTGGGGCTGAGCGGGCAAGTGAGCGGCGTCGTCGCGCTGCGTTTCCCGCCCGAGACCGCCCTGCAACTGGCCGGTCGTATGCTGGGCACCGCGATGACGGCAATCAACGACGAGGTCGCCGACGCGGTGGCCGAGCTGGTCAACATGGTGGCGGGCTCCGCCAAGGCGAAGTTCAACTACGACCCGCCGCTGCAACTGGGACTGCCCACGGTGGTAGACGGTACCGGCTATCGCCTGCGCTACCCGACCAAGTCCGTGTGGCTGGAGGTGCCCTTCACGTCGAACGCCGGCGATTTCACCATGGAAGTCACCTACAACCCGAACTAAAGGTCTCGCCAATGAAAGCACTGGTCGTGGACGACTCGCTGACGATCCGGCGCATTGTGATCAAGGCCTTGGGGATGGCGGGCATCCACGAAGCGACCGAAGCCGGCGACGGCGAGGAGGCCGTCAAGGCCGTCGAGGCCGGGGGGTTCGATCTCATCCTCTTGGACTGGAACATGCCGAAGATGAGCGGGATCGATACGCTCCGCGCGATCCGCCAGGCCGGCCACAAGACCCCCGTGATCATGGTCACCACCGAGGCCGAGAAATCGCGCGTCATCGAAGCCATCAAGAGCGGGGCCAACGACTATCTCATCAAGCCCTTTTCGCCGGACCAACTGGCCGCCAAAGTGAAGCACGTCGTGGGTGCGGCCGCGCCCGCCGCGTGAACCGGCCGACCTCCCGCGGCGCCGGCGCGCGGCACTGGTCGCCGCTGCCGACCGCCGATACCATGCCCCTCTGCCCCAACCGCGGCGCGCTGCAGCGCGCTGCTGGCCGCGACGGGCCGCGCGGAGTGCGGCCCAGGTCGTCGCGGACAGATCGCGGCGTCGCGTGGCGTGACTTCCGGGAGAGCAGATCGGTATGCGCCTCATTGTCCTGCAAAGCGATGCGATGATCGGCGACGTGGTGTGCGGGCGCGAGGCCGTGTACGTCGGTTCCCGCGAGGGGTGCCGCATCCATCTGCCGGACGGGCGCATCGCGGCCCAGCAGGCCGTGATCCGCCCCGAGGCGGAGGACACCTGGTTGCTGGAGCAGTTGGACCCGACCTGCCAGGTTTTCGTGAACGGCACCACCGTCGTGGACCGGATGCAACTGAAGACCGGGGACGAAATCCAGCTTCTGGACTACTCGGTTCGCGTCTATCCCGACTACGACGAGTCCGCCGCCCCGCGCGTCGCCTTCGGCACGTCGCGGGTCCAACTGGAGCGGTTTGCCCAGTCCAAGCTGCCGTTCGGCGCGGTGCTCAAACGGGCTGAGGAGGCGCTGGCGGTCGCCCCTGGGCAACTCGACGGCATCAGCCGGGCCAGTGTGGCCGCCGCCGGCTGCACCACGGTCCAGGAGCTGATGGACAACGCCCTACAACATCTGCTGGCGGTGTTTGTTGCCCAGCGGGCCTGGATCGGCGTGCGGCGCATCAACTACGGGCCCATGGAGTACGAGGAGGGCCGGCTGATCACCGGCCAGCCGACCGACCTCCCCGAGCTCGGCAATGAGCTCAAGCCGCGGGCCATCGATCGGGCACAGTTCATCCTTGTGCCGGTCGTCAGCCGCGAGGACCAGACTTCCGCGCTGGCCGGGCCGCTGCTGGGCCCCGATGGCAAGCTCGGCATGGTGTATATGGACAGCGGGGACTCCGGCCGGCATTACGACGCGCGCGACCTGGATTACTTCATCATCCAGTTAAATGTCATCGCCTATCAGCTCGATGCGATCTTCAAGACGGTGGCCCGCAACCGCGCCGCACTCATCGATGGCCAGGTCAGTGTGGCGCATGAGATTCAGGCCCGCCTCACGCCCCGCAAGCTCCCGCAATGGGACGGGCAGCTCGTGCTCGGGGCCTTCCGCGAGCCCGGCCGCGAGCGGACGGGCAATATCTACGACATCGTGCGGCTGTCGAACGGCCTCGCCGGCTTCATGGTCGCGCACACGCCGGCGACCGGGCCGCTGCCCAGCATGCTCATGGCGCAGGCGCAAACCGCGTTCCGCTCCGCGGTGATGCACCAGGACAATCCGGCCGTCTGCCTGCGCATGCTCAACTGGATGCTGTTCGACGGGCAGAAGGACCATCCCCTGGAGTGCCTGGTCGGCGTGATCGACCCCGACAACGGCCTGATGCGCTACTCCGTCGCGGGACACCTCGGCGCGTACATCATCGACCAGCGTGGCGAGCCGCGGCAGCTCGGCGGCGAGGAGCCGTCGCCCGCGTTGGGGTTGGTCAAGAGCACCGCCTATCCGCTCCTGCCGGAGCAGCTCGAACCCGGCGAGACCTTGGTGCTGTTCACGCCGGGCGTCGTCACGGCCAAGAACCGGCGCGACGAGGTATTTGGCGAGGAGCGGTTCGTCACCATCTTGTGCGATGGGTTCGGGCAGCTCGCCAGCACGATGCTGAAGGAGCTGTTGACCGACCTGCGCAACTTCACCGAGGGCGGTCAGCAGCCGGACGACATCACGGTGATTCTGGCCCATCGCGTATCATAAACTAGGGACAGGCACCTATTTCGTAGCGCCGAAATAGGTGCCTGTCCCTAGTTTATACGCTAGACAAACGTCGTGGGCCGGTCGGTCTCGACGCCCACCTCGAAGTTCGCCGCCATCGTACGCCGGGTGTGCACGACCGTGCCGCACAGGAACATCGGGTCCCCGTGCGGATTGGCCACCAGCGTTTCAACCCAAGTTCCGATCGGCACGTCGAGGCCCGCCTGAAAGGCCACCCCGCGGCGCGACAGATTCACCGTCTCACCGACGACCGTGCGGACCTCGCCGGTCGTCGAGTCCACGAGGCGGATGCGACAAGGGACTCGGTACGGCGTGCGGGGCTCCATGCGGGCGACGCGCGGCGTGGTGCGCGGGGTTGTCCGCCCGGAACCGGAGGGGGGATTCGTAATGGTGGCGTGGGATTTCATGACGCACCCGACTGGACGACTGGCGGCTCGCGCTGGGACTCGTCGGCCATCGGGGCGAGCGCCGCGCTCGTCTGTGCCGATGGCTGCGACCCTCACGTCACTGTCTCTATCGGCCAACCTGTGGCGGGCGGGTTAGCAGAAGCGATGAAAGACGACTACTCGTCCGCGCCGCACGCCGGTACATGGCACGCGCGACGACGACTCCCATGTGGCGACCGCCAGGCACGCACATCCAGCGTCGGCGGTACCGCGGTCCGGTCCTCTCGTGTGTCGACCTATTGTTGGTGAAAGAAAGTAGGGGTGATCGGGCGCCCGCCAACCGTTTACGCCGTCCGAGCCCCATCGGGGCCCGGCCCGTCATGGCCGGGCCGCCCTACGGCAGCAACTCGACTTCCGTCCACTGGTCGAGGTTCACCAGGGTGACTTCTCCGTCATCCTTTACCAGGCGAATCCGTCGGAGCCAGAACTTGTCGTCCTTGCTGTGGGCGTACCAGCTTCCTGTCTTGCCCACCTCGACCGCCTGGACGACGCCCACCACCTGGCAGCACCAATCCAGCTCGCGACGGTCAATGGTCTGGGTCACCCGCACCCGTTGCCCCGGTCTTAAGTCTTCCAAATTCATGAGGTTAGTGCTCATCGTCGCCCGTTTGGCGGGTGCCCCACCCTGTATGCGCAGCATCGGGGTGGGGGACCGACGCCGGACAATTGGGTCCCCCCGATTCGCCTGCGGCGGATACGGGATGGGGCACCATCAGCTTCTGCGTGGGCCGGCCGCCTCAGATCATCACCCGCCGATTGTAAACCCACCACTCAAACAGGACCAACACCAACGCTGCCCCGATGAACCACCGCCAGACCTCCGGCGTCGCTGTCCTAATCGCCGCCATCTCCTGAACCGGACGATTGTCGATCTTCAGTGGCCCGCCCGGCGGCGTGATGTCGCTCTCCGCATCGTCCTCCAGGTTGACGGCAAACTGGTCTCGGCCGGGCGCCGCGCCCTCGGCCCGATAAACGCCCACCCGCTCCGTCCCGCCATAGTACGCCACGCCCGACGAGTCGGGCAGGAGTGGCACCCGGCTCCCATCGGGGCGGTGAATCGCGGTTTGTTTCGCCGCGGGTGCGAAGGCGACCCGCAACGTCTCGCCCGGCCGGGTGGGCCCGCGATCCGCGTCCGCCTCGCCACCACCCAGGAAGCGGATGGCGTTGTAGACGAACACGCCGAAGCTCAGCTTGCTCCACCACGTGCTCTCCTCGATGGCGAACGTCACCACGAGGTACTGCCGCCCGCCCGCGACATATCGGAACATCACGGGCCCCTTGGGCCCCTCGGCGAGCACCTCAGCTTGCGGGGGGAGGCTGACCGTTTGGCTCTGCGCGACATAGACATAATCGAGCGAGACGTAGCGCAGCACGGGATGCGTCTCGTCCCACCATACGATGGGGTGCTTCTCCAGCGTCTCGCCCGCTTCCAGCCCGGGGACATTCGGGAGCGCGCCCAGGAAAAGGTAATTCCCGGCCGGCAGCGTCGCCGGCGCATACTTGTCGAAGATCACGACGTCGAAGCTCGACTGCCCATCCGTCGCGTACTGCGCCGCCGAGGCCTCGTATTGGGCCGGCGTCACAAACGGGAACTCCTGCAGCGGCAACCCGCGGATGACGCTGTCCAGGAAGGGGAACTTCCCCTCGGTCACGACCAGCACCTTCTGCCGGCGTGGCGGCGGGACAACGACGTACGCCGAGTTGTCCGCGGCCAGGGCGTCTGGACGCGACAGGCGCGCCTCGATCAGCGCTCCCCGGTCCAGTTGAAGGTCGAACGGCAGCGCGCGGGAACTGCGCTCGTCGGTTTCCGCCGGCTGCGACGCAGCGGCCTCCGCGCTGGCGGCAGCCCGGCCACTCAGCGTTACCGGTTGGACCAACCGCAGCACGCCGTCCACGTAAATCGACACGTCCGTGTTGATTGGCTCCGGCCCGAAGTTGCGCACGGTCAGAAAGGCGCTCAGGCTTTCCTGGCGTTCGTAGTTCCGCTGCGTGCGGAGCGTGGTGATGCCCACGTTATCCCGCACGGCGCCGATGCGGATGAGTTCCATGGTCCCGCTGCGCAGCACGAGCCGGTCGAGATTCGCGATCCGCCCATCCGAAATGAGCACCAGCTTGGCCGGCGTCTCGGCCGAAACCGGTGTGGACTCCATGCCGGGACTGAGCCGGGTCGGCGGGGCCATGTACGCCTCCGCCAGGGCGAGTGCTTCGCGCAGGTCCGTCCGCCCGTCGGTGGGCTCAATCCCCCGGATGAGGTCGGCCAGCTCGCTTGTGTTGGTAGTGAACGGCGTGACGATGGTCGCCCGGTCGTTGAATGCGATCACCATTACCTGGGTCTGCGCCTTCGCCCCGCCCAGCGACAGGAACGACCGCCATCCGCGGGTCCGCTGATTGAACGTCTTGACCAGCCGGACCGCCTGCTCCTTGGCCTGTTCCAGTCGCGTCTCGTCACCCCCGCGCGTGTTCATCGACGCGGACCGGTCGATCAGTAGCACGACGCGCTCTTCATCGGCGACGGTGGTCTGGACGATCGGGCGCGCCAGGGCGAGGATGGCCGCCGCGAGGATCAGCAGTTGCAGGAAGAGCAGCAGGTTCTTGCGCAGCCGCTGGAAGGGGGCATTGACCTGGAGGTCTTGCACCGCCCGCTTCCACAGCAGCGTCGACGGCACCACTTCTTCGCGCCGCCGGAGCTTCAGGAAGTAGAGGATGAGCAGCGCCGGGACGACAACGGCCGCAACGGCGACGGCCCACCCGAGGTTGAGAAAGCTCATGGCGAGATGTTACCCCGCGCATCGGGCCGGTGCGACAATTCGCAGGCCGGATGCCAGGCATAGCCCCCGCAGGGGGCGCTTGGGAGTAGCCTCGGGCGCGAGCCGGCGGACCCCGGGCGCGCTCCATACCCCCTCCCGTTCATCCCAAGCCCTCAAGGGGGCACTTGGCACTAACCTCGGGCCCAGGCGGCCGCCGCCGCACTATCGTTTGTAGCTCAGTTCGCAGGCTGCGAGGCGAGCTCTTCGAGAAAAGCCCGAATCTTGTCGGCTTGCGACCCCGTTACGACGCGGTACGGCCCGTCAACGCAGGTGATAAGGTCATTCAACTCCACGTCGTCCCAGCGGCAGTATTGAATCACAGCGGGAAAGACGCACATCGAACTGTAGATTACGTCGGCAACGTCGGTTGCCGCGAAGATCTCGAGCAGACGTGCGGTTTCGGCCGGGGTTAGCTCGCGGGCAACCAGTTCCTGGACACAACAGGCGTCCGCGCTGGCGTCGGCGCACGATGGGTCGGAGTCGGCGTCGGCCAGCGTCCACAACCGCACGAAGTACGTGTCGCCAGGCTCCTTCTCGATCTCGCCGCGGTACACGGTATCGAGCGGCGCACAGGATCCCGGTTGGTAGCGAAACTCGAATTGCTGGAACGCCGAGAAATCTTCGACGCCCGGCACCACGATCGCTGGACCCGCCAGACACCCAAACTGCAAGCCGATCAGAACGCAGCAGACTAGCCACCCGACACCGCGCAACATATCGCTGATCCTCCTACCGCAGCACCGTCAACGGCACGAGCGGGACGCACAGAATGAGCAGCGCCGGCACAACAACGCCGGCGGCGGCGACCGCCCGCCAGAGGTTGAGGAAACTCATGCCCGAATGTTACTCGCCGCGCACCGTCGGTGCGACATTGCGCTGGCCGGCGACCCCGCCCAGCCCCCGCAGGGGGCGTTTGGGAGTAGCCTCGGGCGCGAGCCCGTGGAAAACGGGGGCGTCACATTCTCCGTTGGGGTTTATCCCCGAGCCCCCGCAGGGGGCGATTGAGGCCTTAATCGACGATGTGGGTCGGATCGTAGGGAACGCTGTGGCGGTCGAGGAACGCGCGCAGCTCATCCTCAAACGACACGCGCCGATGGTGCTCCGCCTGTCGGGCGATGTATGCGCGAACAGCATCAAATCCGGACTGGCTCACGCTGAGCGCCCCGTAGCCGGCCTGCCATGCGAACGCGTGATGCTCGGGAAAAGTCTTATGTACCCATCCGCTCGAAAGGCTTTTCCACTTCCGCAAAGCCTCGGCCACCGAAACGTCGGCACGCAAGGACAGAACGCCGTGCACATGATCCTCGGTTCCACCAATGTCGAGGGCCCGGCCGAATTCGCGCCGGGCCACGCCGGCGAGGTATTCGTAAAGGCGCGGGCGAAGATCATCGTTGATCAGGCGAGCGCGGTCTCTTGTCGAGAAGATGACGTGAACGAGCATGTTTGTGTACGTGTGGCCCACGGCGTGCCCCTCAATCGCCCCCGGCGGGGGCTCAGGGGAAAAACGGAGAATACCACGAACCAGCGCCCGTCTCCACGGGCTCGCGCCCGAGGCTACTCCCAGACGCCCTACGGGCTCAAACGGAACTCACCGCAGCAGCCCCCGCTGCCGCAGGTACGCCATCACGAGCACATCGAACGCGACCCGCGTGCTCGTGAACAAGTACGTGATCCCCCGCCGCGTGCAGTGGTTCTTCAGGTCCAGGCAATACGCCTGCAAATTGGCCTTGTACTTATCCAGCAGCGGTTTGCTGATCGTCACCTCCGCGGCGTCGCCGTCCTCCACGTCCATCAGTTTCAAATCGCCGGCCAGCGCCGGGTCAATCTCCTGCGGCGACAGCACGTGGATCACGTACAGATCGAGGTCGCGGCTGAGCAGGTAGCGGATGCCGTCCACGTAGCCGCCCTTGTCCATAAAGTCACTGAGCACGACCACGACGCCCTTGCCGCTGTAGCGCACGGCGAAGCGCTGGGCGACCGCGGTGAAATCCGACGTGCCGTCGTAGGGGATGTCTTCGAGGAAACGGATGACCTGCGACACGAGCCGCCGGCCGCGTACGCCGCGCATCTCGTGGGCCAGCGTGCCCGAGTACCCGTACAGGCTGATGCGGTCGTAGTTGCACAGCCCGATGTACGCCAGGGCGGCGGCGACGCGTTTGACGTACAGCCCCTTGTGCGGGTCGCCCCAGTCCATGCTCTTGGAAGTGTCGAGCAGGACGGTGACGTTGAGGTCCTCTTCTTCCATGAAGAGCTTGAGCAGCAGCTTTTCGAGCCGGGCGTAGATATTCCAGTCCAGGAACCGCAGGTCGTCGCCGACGACGTAATTGCGATAGTCGGCGAACTCGACCGATTCGCCCTTGCGCTTGCTGCGGCGTTCGCCCTTCATGCGCCCTGTGAAGATCTTGCGCGAGAGTATTTCGAGCTGCTCGAGCCGGGTCATGAACTCGGCGGAGAGGAGCTCTTCGTCGGGCTTCGGTTTACGAACAGGTGCCGTAGCCACCGTTCAGACTCCGTAGCGGCCGACGGCTCGTCGGCCGGCATCGTGCGTAGCGGCCGACGGCTCGTCGGCCGTGCGGCGACCGGCGTCGCTCATAAGTCGATGAACGCTTTCGTCCACCGCCAGTCCCGCCAGCATTCGACCAATCCCGCTCGAACGGGGTTGTTGATGACGTAAGTCAAAACCGCCTCGGCGGTCTCACCTTCCCGACAAACATGGTCGTATGCGGACCGCTGCCACAAGGGCGGCGTGCCGCCGAGTCGCACGAACTCATGAGCGGTGAAGCTCTTGAATCGTTGCAGCCACGTCGCGACAGCAATGCCGGATTCGGCAGGAGAGAGCAGGATGTGCACATGCTCCGGCATGAGACAGTATCCGTAGAGGCGATACCCATGCTCGCGGCAACGGAATTCGATTGCCTCGCAGACCATCCGGGCTATGGCCTCGGCGGTCAACGCCGTTGCCGAGCGTGCGCAGAGCACCAGGTGTATGACGGCGTCTGACGTGTAGTCGTACTGGTCGAAGCGGACCGCACGGCTCCTGCCCCAGGTTCTGTAGCTCTGTGCAGGATCCGGCTGTTTCGCCGACATGCGCTTATCTCCGGCCGGCGAGCCGCCGGCCGCTACCCGTTCGCGTCGCCCATTGTAGCGGCCGACGGCCCGTCGGCCGAGGGAGCGGTGGCGGACGACATTTTGTCGGCCGAGGTGACGATCTTTTGCGTTCCCGGCCGCACCGTCCCGCACTCCGGGCACCGCTCCGGACTGGCCCGGAGGTCGTAGCCGCAGACAAGACAGAGCCCCAACCGCCGGCGCCGCCGCCGGCGAAGCCAGGGGACGAGGCAAAGGAGTGGCGGAACGAGCGGCGGCAAAATGACGACCCATAGGGGGATTTCGATCAACAGCGCCCTGGGCGAACCGGGCGCTGCGGTCAAATAGCGGAACCGCGTAGCGAATACCGGATACGCCCCGATAGTGAAGTAAGTCCCCGGGTACTCGGTGCCAAAATAGCCCGAAGGATCAACGAAGAAGCACACTGTGCCGGGTCGCGTGCAAAGAAAGAACGCAGCCCCGGAAGTTGGCGCTCCGAATACATCAGAGACCCGATAGCTCCGCGCCCACAGCACCACCGTGGCCGCCGCGAGCAGCAGGCAAATGCCGGAGAACGTGTACCGGAGCAACCGCCACATCGTCGGCCTTCTCGCCTTCAACGTTGGCCGCGGGGGGCCAACGCTACACGCCGGACACGGAGGTCCGGCGCTACGGACACCGGCGAGCCGCCGGTGCCACACGACGGCCGGCGAGGCGCCGGCCGTCACTGACCGACCGGAGGTCGGTCCCCCCAAGCTATGCCGCCTTCTCCGCCGTCGTCGGCAGCGCCCCGAGGACTTCGTTCAACACGACATCGGTGGAAAGCCCCTCCGCTTCGCCCTCGAAGTTCAGCAGCAGCCGGTGCCGCAACGCCGGCAACGCCGCCTTCTTCACGTCGTCGAAGCCCACGTTGTACCGCCCATCCAGCAAGGCGTAGATCTTCGCCGCCAGCGCGATCGCCTGCGCCCCACGCGGACTGCTGCCCCAGCGCACGTACTTGTTCACGGTCGGCGGCGCGAACGCCCCTTCCGGATGCGTCGCCAGCGTCAGCCGAATCGCGTAATCCTGCACGTGCGGCGCGACGATCACGCGCTTGACCAGCTCCTGGCCGGCGAGGATGCGCTCGCCGCTGAGCACCGGCTTAATGTCCGGGTTGTAGGCGGCCGTGGTGCGGTCGAGGATCGTCTTGAGCTCCTCGCGGTCGGAATAGCCGACGAGCAGCTTGAAGAAGAACCGGTCGAGCTGGGCCTCCGGCAGCGGATACGTCCCCTCCTGCTCGATCGGGTTCTGCGTCGCCATCACGAAGAACGGCTCTTTGAGCGTGTACTTCACGCCGCCCGACGTGACCGTGTGCTCCTGCATCGCCTCGAGCAGGGCGGATTGCGTCTTGGGCGTGGCGCGGTTGATCTCGTCCGCGAGGATCATCTGGCCGAAGAGTGGCCCGCGCTGGAACTGGAAGCCGCGCCGCCCGGTCGCCGGGTCTTCGGTGATGATGTTCGTGCCGATGATGTCGGCGGGCATCAGGTCCGGCGTGAACTGGATGCGGGCGAACTCGAGCTGGAGGGCCTGGGCGAGCGTGCGGATGAGCAGCGTCTTGCCGAGCCCCGGCACGCCTTCGAGCAGCGCGTGCCCGCTGGCGAACAGGCATACGAGCACGCCTTCCACCACCTCCTTGTGCCCGACGATCATCTTGCCGACTTCCTCGCGCAACCGCTTGAAGTCGTCGCGGAACGCCGCCACCTGCTGCTCGACTTGCACTTCGCCCGCCGCCATACGCGTCTCCTGTGGGATCCCAAACTGACGGCGGGATTGTACGGCCCGGCGGATTCAAAGGCACGAAGTTGGGTATGGCACCCACTGCTAGCGGGTCGCCGTCGGAGGCGGCTCCTACGACGGCCGGTATCCGCCGCGGCGGACCCGGCCGCTACCTACATGCCTGCCTTGCCGCGGCGCTCATTCAGCCACGCGCGGATCTCGGGATACACGATCTCGCTCGCGATCGGCGCCGCTTCCAGCTCGCCGTGGGCAATCTCCTCATAGAGCAGGAAGCGCTTGTCGGCGGCCGGGATGCGGTCGAAGAACGCGCTGCGCGTTACCTCGGCGTTTGCGATCCGGTCACGCCCGCCTTGCACGACCAGCGTCGGCAGCTCCACGAGGTGGTAGTGATCCGAGTACAGGTGGTCCGGCGTGCCGAGGGCGCTGACGAACGCCCGCGCGCGGACGCACTTGGCCAGTTGCCGCAGGACGCCGGCCTTCATGTGATCGAGCACGTAGCGCCGTCCCAGGAGCAGCACTTCGGCCCGGTGATTCGTGGCCCCGGTGAAAGTCCCCGCCATGCGCAGCATGGCCTGGACGACCGCGAGCTCGACCTTTTCGACGCCGTCCGCCAGCGGGCCGGGCAGCTTCCGGTACCACGGCTGCCCGCTTTGCTCGGCCACCACCCAGTTCACGGGAATCTGCCCGACGGCGTCCAGCAGCGCGTGCAGCCAGCCCCAGCGCGACAACATCTCGAACGGGTGGTTCACGTCGCCGTCGTTGCGCCACCAGTCCCGCAGCAGCACGCCCCAGCGCAGGCGGCCCTCTTCGTCGTACAGCGAGTCGGGCCAGCACAGCCGGGCCGGGAACTCCACGAACACGGCCCCCGCCAGGTGCCCTTGCCGCGCCCGCGCCAACTCCGGGTCAGCGATCACCCGCGACATCTCTCCCGCACCACTCAGCCGCGCACCCTGCACGTACCCGGCCAGCGTCATGGCCCCCAGACTCGCGCCAATGATGAACGGCGCACGGCGCGTCTCCGACAACACCCGCTCCACCAGCGCGGGCAGGTCGTAGAGGATGAAGTGATCCACGCACCAATCTGTCTGTCCCTCCGGCGGCGTGCTCAGCATCCGTGGCCCGCCGTGCCCGCGCAGGTTCACCAGCCAGATGTCGTACCCCGCCTCATGCAGGAGCATGGCCAGGCTGCGGAAATGGAAGCCCTGCCCGCGGACCTCGGGCAGGTCCCACAGGTCCGCATTCACCGCGAGCCCGTGCAGGAAGATGACGGGCATGCCACCCGGCTGAGGCCGTCGCTTGACGGCGACCCGCGCCCCGTCCGCCGTGGGCACGTACACGATCGGGGGCTGGTCGGCCTCGGTCGCTGCTGGGGGCATGGCGCCGCACCGTCTCGCCCCCCCAATCGCCCGAAGAAACCGCCTTCAATCAAAACCCCGCCGGTTCGGACGGGGCAAGTCGCCCACGACGCGCCGCGTTCTGCATTTCCGCCGGCCGCCCCGGTTGTTCACTAATGATGCGTCCGCTTACGCCGCGGCCGTCACCCGCGACTGGGCCAGCTCGACCAGTTTGTCGAAGGCGGCGGGATCAGCAATCGCCACCTCGCTCAGCATCTTGCGGTTCAGGAACACGCCGGCCTTCTTGAGGCCGTTGATGAAGCGGCTGTACGACATTCCGCGTGCTTCGCACGCCGCACTGACGCGGATGATCCACAGGGCGCGGAACTCGCGCTTGCGGACTTTCCGGTCGCGGAAGGCATACACGCGGGCCTTGGTGACAAACTGCTTGGCGACGCGGAACAGCTTGCTGCGCGAACCCCAATAGCCGCTCGCCGCACGGAGCACTTTCTTATGTCGCCGGCGGGTTGCATGACCGGGTCGAACGCGAGGCATGGGTGGTACTCCTTCCGGTAGGTCAGGCTAACCCGCGCACAGCGCGCGGCGGACATTGTCGGCGAGTTGGCCGGTGAGGGTCGCCAGGCGGCGCAGGCGCTGGCGCCGGCGGCCGGACTTGCCGCTCATCAGGTGCCCGGCGAAAGACTTCTTGTAGCGCGGCTTGCCGTTGGCCGAAAGCTTGACGCGCTTGCGCAGGCCGTTGTGCGGTTTTTGCTTGTGCATCGACATCGTTGCCTATCCTCAATTGCGGTCGAACTCCGTAGTATATGCGCGGGCGGCGCGCGACGCAAGGCTGCGGCCGCGACGATGCCCGCCGGGTTCGAAGCGCCCCGGCCGGGCTCGTACACTGACTTGTTTGTGCCCGGCCCGCCCAGAGTCGGCCGGTGCTGAGCCGATACAAGGCATAGACTTAGAGAGGGGGGCCGGCTCCCCCGGTTACGGGTGCGTCGGTCCCTCCCGAGGAAACGGTGCGATAGCATGGCAAAGCGTAGACTGGGCATCATCATCGGCGGTGGACCCGCTCCGGGGATCAACGCGGTCATCGGGGCCGCCACGATCCAGGCGATCAATTGCGGGTTCGAGGTGGTGGGGTTTTATGACGGGTTCCGGCACCTATGTTCCGATAATTTCGACCCGCCCACGCACTCGCTGCGGTTGGAGATCTCCCGCGTCGCACGCATCCACTTCGACGGCGGCTCCATCCTGCGGACCGCCCGTACAAACCTGCTTGACCCTGCCGCCGTCAAGGCCTCCAAACGGGCCGAACCGCATGCCGAGAAGGTCGCCTTGGCACTCGCGCGGCTGCGCGAGCTCGGCATCAACTGCCTGCTCACTATCGGCGGCGACGACACGGCCCTCAGCGCCCGGTTTCTGTGCGAAGCCGCCGGCGGCAAGCTCCGCATCGTCCATGTGCCGAAGACCATCGACAACGACCTGCCGCTGCCGCAGAACCAGCCGACCTTCGGCTTTTCGACGGCCCGCATGGTCGGCGCCCAGCTCCTCAAGAACCTGATGACGGATTCGCAGACCACCGGCCGGTGGTACATCATCAACACCATGGGCCGCAACGCCGGCTGGCTCGCCATGTCGATCGGTGCGGCGGCCGGCGCCACCGTCACGCTCATCCCGGAGGAGTTTACGGAGCACAGCACGGTTCAGTCGATCGTGGATGTGCTGGAGGGGGCCATCCTCAAACGGCAGGTTCTCGGCCGCTGCGACGGCGTCGCCGTCATCGCCGAGGGGCTGGCCTATCGCTTGGGCGATCGCGCGGAGCTCGAACGGCTGCTCGGCCGCGAGGTCCCCTTGGATGCGGCCGGGCACTTGCGCCTGTCGGAAGTACCGCTGCTCGAGCTGCTTAAGATGGAGCTGCAGGGCCGGTTCAAGAGCCGCGGCGAGATACTTCCGCTCGTTACCCACAACATCGGCTACGAGCTGCGCTCGGCCGACCCGACGCCGCACGACATGGCCTTATGCCGGGCGCTGGGTTATCACAGCATTCGCCTGTTCGCGGATGAGGGTCCGCTCAGCACCGGCGTCATGGTGTCCCTGGCGAACGGCAACCTGACTACGATCGACTTCAAGGACATCATCGACCCGGCCACCAACCGGACCAAGACCCGGCTGGTGAACATCGACTCCGACGAATACGCCGTGGCGCGAGCGTACCAGATCCGGCTGGAACGCAGCGACCTGGATAGCCCGGTCATGCTGGCCAAGCTGGCCGTCGCGGCGCACATGTCGCCGCAAGAGTTCCACGACCGCTACTTGCGGGCGGCGACGCGGCTGTCGGAGATGCGGGCCCCGATCGTGGAGAGCAACTGCCGCACCGTGCCGCAGCCGGCGTAACGGGCGCTCAGGGCCGGCGAGGCGTCGGCCGCTACTCCCCGGTCGGCTGGGTCGCTGGCAACACAGGCTTCTTGTCGACCAGGAACTCCGTTGCCAGTTCCTCCGGCCACGCGGCGCTGATGATCTTGCGTTCCGCCTTGTGCGCGGCCCAATCCAGCTTCGCGAGTGCAATCGCGGCCCGCTCCTTGGCCCCCTCCGGGCCCGGCACGAAGGCAAAGCACAGCTCGTCCGCGGACCGCCACGACGGCTCCGTCCGCAGATGGTCGACCTCCTTCTCGCCCACGATCTCCCACGTTTCGCCGGTCGCGAGCGTCAGCACCGCCACGCGGCCGTTCCCGCCGGGGACGGTGACATGGCACTCATCGGGGCTGACCTCGAACAGGAAGATCGCGTCCGGCAGCTCGCTCTCCGCCTGCCGCGAAACCAGGCGCGTCACGCCGGGCTGCCGGCCGGGATCCACGGCGAAAAGCGCTGCCCGCTGCGGCATATCCTCCGAGGTGCAGGGGAGCTGAATCTCCATCGTCGCAAACAGGACGCGGCCGTCGCGCAGACACCGCACGCGCAGTTCGTTCTGGAACACGATGCCGGCCAGTTCCTCCGGGTCCGGCAAGGTTGCCAGCCACGCGCCGCCCTCGTCACGCACACGCTGCTGCGCGATGATGCCCAGCCGCAGCTCCTTCCCCCCGTCCTCGATCGTGGCCTTGGTGGTGGCGTACACCAGTTGGCGGCTGTCGGCCGACCAGTCGGGGAACAGCGCGACCCGGTCGGCGACGTGCACCGGGGGTCGGCTGCCATCCAGCGGCACCACGAACAGCGGCTTGGCGGAATCGTCACCCGGCGCGGCGCCGCGGTACGCTACGGCCTGGCCGTCCGGGGAGACGCGCAATCCCTCGAACGCGTCGAGCGACCGGGCCACGACGCGGCCCAGCTCCAGTGTGCCGCCGTTCTTCACCGTCGCGATCTGCAGCAGATTTACGGCGGCTTGAAGCTTCTTGAAATCGTCCCACTTCTCGCCCAGCTTCTCTGGAAGACCTGCGTTAAGCTTCGTCAACACATACACCAGCGCCGCCGTCGCCTCGCCGCCGGTCAGGTCCTTCAACGACGTGGGCTTGAACTCGTCCCATCCGCCCTGATGCGCGAGAACCTCGTCGCGCAGCGTGGCGGCCCGCACTTCAACCTCCTTCCGCCGATCCGCGGGCAGCACCTCGGCGACGACGGCCCAATCCCGTGTCGGCTCAGACCGCGAAAACACCAGGTGCTTCGAGTCCGGCAGCCACTCCACCGAACCGACATTCTCCGCCAAGCGCTGCGACAGCTTCCCGGACCCGTCGCACAAGTAGAGCCCGTCTGCACCCTTGACCGCCGCCCAGCGACCGTCCGGCGACCAGTTCACCCGCTTCTCGGGGAAGCAGCCGCCCAGTACAACCAGCGCCGACAGCACACCCACACAAAGCATGGCCCGTTTCATAGCTCGTCTCCTCGTCTCGGTAATGAGACTGTCGAATCCCAAACCAATCGCACTGCCGGCGAATGCCGCATTGCGCGCGTGTTCTCGTAATACCGCTGCGTGGACCACACGCCGAACCGCGGCGCAGCTTCCCCAGCGGACGCCAACGCCGTCTCGCGCGCCATCGTCGCTCGCGACTCGGTCGGCCCGGATATTCCGGGCTGCATGCCGGTCGGTCCCAGGGCCAGCCCGCGCGGGAAGCTGACCCCCAGGCCAATCCCCACCACCAACGCCGCCGCGATCCCCACCAGTTGTCGGAGCATACGGACGCGCTGCCGGGCCTGCTCCACCTTGTGAATGCCAAGCGCCGGGAACGGGGGCAGGACCGACGGTACGGGCTCCTGGAACAGCCGGCGTGCGGTGGTTGCGGCGACGTCGAACTCCTGGGCCCGCGTCGCGGCAGCCGCGTCACAGCCAAGATAGGCCGCGAGCAGTGCGTCCGCATCGGGTGGCAGCGCGCCCAGGGCCCGGTCCATCAGCAGCCTGTCCAACGTTTCGGTGTCCATCGATCCGACCTCGTTTCTGTGACCGGGGGTAATCTGCCAGTCCGTTTTCTACTTCGGCCACCGCGGGCGTACGCTACCGCCCGCGTGCGTCAACCGATTCCGTGACCACCGCCGCCCGCAGTCGCCGCAGCGCGTGGTGCAGCCGCGAACGCACCGTGCCGACCGGAATCTGCAGCACCTCGGCGATTTCGTCATACGACAGCTCCTCGCGGAGCCGCAACTCCAGCGTTTCGCGCAAGGCCTCCGGCAAATCGCCGATGGCGGCACGCACCTGCTCCAAGCGCATATCCTCGGATGGCCCGGGCCGCACCACCTCTTCGGGGAGCGCCTGCGTCGGGCGCCGCCGGCGACGGGCCGTCAGGGCCACGTGGCGGGCGATCGCGAAGAGCCACGCGCGGATCGAAGCGGCCTGCGAGAGCCGCTGCGTGCGGCGGGCGGCCTGCAGGAACGTCTCGTGCAGGAGATCCTCGGCCAGGTGCAGGTCGCCGACCACGCGCCGCAGATAGCCCAGCAAACCCGGCCCGACGTCGCGGTACAGGGTTTCCAGCCGTGTCAGGCCGTCGCTATTCAAGGGCGCTCTCCATCAGGTACGTCGCGCGGCGGCGGTGAAAAGTTCACCGGGCGGATGATTTTCCGGTGCGTGCCCGTAATATGTAGCTTTCCGGCCGTCGCGGCCACAGCGCCCCGGGCCGGCGTGCGGACCGAGCCCGTGGGAGCGTGGTCATGAGACCTGTCGTCCGGTTTCTGAGCGACGAGCTGGTGCAGCAGATCATCGGAGAGGCTCGGGACATCCTCGCCAGACTGGGGGTCGAGATTCACAATCCCGGCATCCTCGACATGCTCGCCGATCATGGGGCGCGCGTCGATACCGCGCGGAGCCGGGTTTTTCTGGGCGATGGGGTCATCGACCGGGCGCTGGGCACCGCGCCGCGCGCGTTCCAGCTCCACGACGTGTTCGGCCAGCCGACGCATGATCTGTCCGGCCATAACGTCTATTTCACGCCCGGATCGGCGGCCATCAACATCCTTGACCCGCAGACGGGGGCGTCGCGCCGCCCGACCACCGCCGACTACATCCGGTATGCCAAGCTCGTGGGCCGGCTGAACCACATTGCGTCGCAAAGCACCGCGCTGGTGCCGGCCGACGTGCACCAGAACGTCTCCGACAGCTTCCGGCTGTTCCTGAGCCTGACGCACTGCCCGAAGCCGGTCGTGACCGGGTGCTTCACGATCGACGCGTTCCACGTGATGAAGGACCTGCAGCTCGCGATCCGCGGCAGCGCGGCCGAGCTGCGGGCGCGGCCGCTCACGATCTTCTCGTGCTGCCCGACCGCACCGCTGAAATGGAGCGATGTCACCTCGCAGAATGTCGTCGATTGTGCCCGCTACGGCATCCCGGTCGAGTTCATCTCGATGCCGCTGTCCGGCTTCGTCGCACCGGTCACCCTCGTCGGCACGCTGGTTCAACACACCGCCGAGACGCTCAGCGGTATCGTCATCAGCCAGCTCACCAGCCCGGGCACGCCGATCCTCTACGGCGGCTCGCCGGCGATCTTCGACGTGCGCTATGAGACGACGCCGATGGGCGCGATCGAGACGATGATGATCGACTGCGCGTACAACGAGATCGGCAAGCACCTCGGTCTGCCGACGCAGGCGTACATCGCGCTGAGCGACGGGAAGCAGTTTGACGCCCAGGATGGATTGGAGACCGGGATCGGCGCGACCCTCGCCGCACTGGCCGGCATCAACAACGTCTCCGGGCCCGGCATGCTGGATTTCGAGAGCTGCCTGAGCCTGGAAAAGCTGGTGCTGGACAACGAGATCTGCGGCATGGCGCTGCGCCTGGTCGCCGGCATCGAGCCCAAGGACGATTTCCCCGCGCTGCCGCACTTCGAGGAGCTGCTGCGGAGCCAGCACCTGCTGATCGCGAAGCACACCCGGCGGTACTTGAAGGAAGAGCACTTCATGCCCGGCCGGGTGATCGACCGGGCCAACCGGTCGCGCTGGCAGGAGGAAGGCGGGCTGAGCCTGCACGAGCGCGCGCGGCAGGAGGTTGAGCGGCTGATTGCAGCCTACGAGCCGCCGGGCTTGCCCGACGATGTGAAGAGGGAGCTGACCCGACTGATGGAGCGCGAGGCCCGGCGGTACGGCATGGACCATCTGCCGAGTTGAAAAAGGGGACATTCTACTTTTTCGGAAAAGTAGAATGTCCCCTTTTTCAGCCCTTTTTCAGGAGGATGGACGTGGACATACTCGCCCAGATGGCCGAGCACCTCGCCGGCGGCGACGACGAGCAGGTTTCCGAGCTGACCCGCCAGGCGATCCAGCAGGGACTCCCGCCGAAGCAGATTCTGGACGGCGGCCTCATCGCCGGCATGAACCGCGTGGGCGAGCTGTTCAAGTGCCACGAGATTTACCTGCCGGACGTGCTGATGGCGGCCCAGGCGATGAACGCCGGCATGGCGCATCTCAAGCCGCTGCTCGTCAAGGCGGGCATTCCGATGGTCGGCAAGGTGGTGCTCGGCTCGGTGCAGGGGGACCTGCACGACATCGGCAAGAACCTGGTGGGCGTGCTGCTCAAGGGGGCCGGTCTCGAGGTGCTCGACCTCGGCAACGACGTTGCGCCGGAGCGGTTTGTGGAGGCGGCCAGGACGAACAACGCGCCGGTCATCGGCATGTCCGCCCTGCTCACCACGACCATGCCCGTCATGGGCCGGGTGGTCCGCCTCGTCAAAGAGCAGGGCCTGGGCGGCCGGATTAAGACGATCATCGGCGGCGCCCCGGTCACCGAGCAGTTCGCCCGCGAGATCGGGGCCGACGCCTACGGCTACGACGCGGCGAATGCCGTGGAGCGGGTGAAGGCCCTGGTTGGCGCCCGGTAGCACAAACTAGGGACAGGCACCTATTTCGTCTGAGAGGAGCTCGTTGAAATAGGTGCCTGTCCCTATTTTTGTGGTCGGGGCGCTTAGGGTGCCACGCGGGGGAGAACCGGGCCTTCCAGGCTGCGCCAGAGATACCACGTGGCGTAGCTGCGGTAGGGCCGCCAGGGGTCGCCGACCTCCCCGACCGTGGCCGGCGCCGGGACTTCGGACCCGCCCAGGAAGTCCCGCAGGGCCTTCCGCAATCCAAAGTCATCCACCGGCCAGACGTCCGGGCGCTGTAGACAGAAAATCAGCAGCATCTCCGCCGTCCAACGCCCGACCCCCTTAATCGCCGTCGCCGCACAGATGACCTCCTCGTCGGACATGCGGCGGAGCGCCGCGGCAGTGAGTGTGCGTGCGGCGAACGCGTCGGCGATGTTGCGGACATACGCGGCCTTCTGGCGCGACAACCCGGCCGTGCGCAGCTCATCCTGGTCCCGCCGGAGGATCGCTGCGGGCGTGAGACGACCGCCGCACAGGTGGCGCAGCCGTCTCAGGATGGCCGTGGCCGCGCTCATCGACACCTGCTGGTGGACGACAGATCCCACGAGGGCCAGGAATGGGTCGCGCGTGAAGGCGGGGCAGTACGGGCCCACACGCCGGATGAGTCGTGCCAGCCGCGCGTCCGCCCGGCACAGATGACGTATGGCGGCCCGCGTGGCGGCGTGCGGCGGCTGTGCCGTGCGGTCAGAGCGGTGGTCACTGCTGGGCGCGGTCATCGGCATGCGGCGCTCGGCTCCAGTCTACCAGGGGGAACCGGTGCCAGCGAGCCATGCCCACCGGCTTGAGTCCGACCGCACGGGGCGTACAATGGCGGGGCACCGATTTTCGCGGCGAGATCATCCGCCTGCCCACGGAGCAGCGTTGGCCATGGCCGGCGGCTCCGGGGCCCTGGGTTATACGGCCGCTGCGGCCAGCGCGCGCGAGAGAGGAAGTACATGATGGTTCTGTGGGTTCTACGCGCTATTTTCGTCGTATTGATCTGGGCGGTGGCGTTGCTGGCCGCCGGCAAGAGCATCGCCGATCTCGGGACCCAGGCGACCTGGTGGATGGTCGGCGCGATCACCGTGGCGGTCGTGCTGGTGGCCGTCGACATCGTTCTGCCGCGCAAGTCGCTCGCGGCGCTGTCCGGGGTGTTCCTGGGCGTCGTGGTGGGGATGGTCTTCGCCTACGGGCTCGGGCTGATCGTCGACCTGATGATCGAGATTTATTTCCGGGAGCTGAGCAGCGATCCGCTGGTGAGCGCGGTGAAGCTGATGATCGGCATCATCTGCTGCTACCTGACCGTCAGCTTCATTCTGCAGACCAAGGACGACGTGCGGTTCGTCATCCCGTACGTCGAGTTCGCCCGCCAGACGCGGGGGACCCGGCCGCTGATCCTGGACACGTCGGTCATCATCGACGGCCGCATCGCGGACATCTCCGAGACGCGGATCATCGATTCGCCGCTGTTCATCCCGCGGTTCGTGCTCCAGGAGCTCCAGGCCATCGCCGACAGCCCGGACAAGCTCAAGCGCAATCGCGGGCGGCGCGGCCTGGACATGCTCAACAAGCTCCAGACGAACGATAAGGTGGAGATCCGCATCTCCGACACACGGCTGCCAAGCATCGATGAGGCGGGCGACGTGGATCAGAAGCTGGTCGCGCTGGCCAAGAAGGTGGACGGCCGGATCGTGACCAACGACTACAACCTGAACAAGATCGCCCAGATCCGCGGCGTGGACGTGATCAACATCAACGACCTGGCCAACGCGCTCAAGCCGGTCGTCATGCC
>CAZWYT010000054.1:0-31605 GCA_964638325.1 uncultured Planctomycetales bacterium | reverse complement strand
GTGTTCAGGCCGGTCAGCGTCAGGCACAGCACGATGTAGCAGGGCGCCGCGGGCAGGTCGGGCAGAGCCTGTCTCACCTGCTCCCGCACGTCGGCGTTTTGCACCAGCTCGAGCCGATGATCTCGGGTGCTCAGGTTGGAGCCCACGCGGTTGCAGTACCGCGAGACCTTGTTGTTGACGACGTAGATGCGATTGGTCAGGAAGTACTCGGCCACCCAGGAGGGCACGGTCAGGCCGGCACGATTGTTGGCAGTCGTATGCGGCGTGCAGCCGTAGCCCGCCCAGAGGATTTGGGACAGACGTTGCGGCGTGAGGTCGAGGTCGGTGCGGAACTGGTCCCGCAGGTGCAGGCCGGCGAGCACTTCCTCCAGATGGTCCAGGCCGTCGGTCGCGGGGTTCGGCAGGGACCCGTCGGACGACACGGCCACAAGCTGGGTGGTCAGGCCGGTAACGGTGTTGATCCCGAAATTCAGGTCTTGAATCTGAGGGCAGTGCGCGACTTGGTTCGACGTGCCGGTCCACAGCGAGACGGAGGCCCACAGCGCCAGGACGTACGAGACGCCCGCGTCGAAATCGCGCTCCCGGTCATAGTTGATCCGGAACGCGTTGGTGACCGTGGTGCTGGAGTAATATTCCAGCGAGTGGTCCTCCGGGTGATAAATGTACGTGCCGGTGTGGTCCTTGAACCAGATCGTCCGGAAGCTCCCGGTGACCGGGGCTCTGCCAGCCGCGAACAGGACGTTCGAGATTTGCTGGGCGGTCGCCGTTCCCGTCAGCCCGGAGTGGCGGCAGACGCGGCTGTTCATGCAGATCTCGGCGGAATGGCCGGTGACGATCGGCGGCACCAGTACGACCCGCTCCGCGGCCCGCGCGCTGCGGCTGCCGAGGACCCCGCTGACGGCGAACCCGCCCAGCCCGAGTGCCGCGGTCTGGCAGAACCGCCTCCGGCTCATCGCGCCGCTTGTGTTTTCCGCGCCTCTTCCGTCTGCCTTCATTGGGCACCTCGTTGACTGAGGCCTGTCTCTCTCGGACGGACCTGCCCCTGTTCATGGTACCACTTTCAGTGTTAGTCCGTTACGTGAGAATCTGCGCTGCGGATGCTCTCGGGGGAGGAGGCAGCAAGACGGGCCGTATTTGTCTTGCCACGGGTTTCAAGCGGAAATTCTGGAAGCGGTTCTGTTTGGGGGTTGAGCTGCCTGTTCCTGGTCCTGTTCGTCCAGCCAACCGACCCACCGGGACCATGACGGCGGGTTGACGGCGTACCCTTTCACGTACACTTCGTGCGGCGTCAGGACGCGGGCCGGT
The DNA here is from genome assembly GCA_964638325.1 of uncultured Planctomycetales bacterium. GTDB lineage: Bacteria > Planctomycetota > Phycisphaerae > UBA1845 > Fen-1342 > JALHJL01. The sequence continues at coordinate 30,300 of CAZWYT010000054.1, read as the reverse complement.
GCTGCGGCCGGGTTCGCCGCCACCAAGGCCAATGGGGCCGCGCCACGTTGTAACGCTCGTGATATGCGGCCAACTTCACCCGCGCATCGGCCGGATCGTCGTACAGGTGCCAGTACACCTCTTCGTACTTCAACGTCTCGTGGAACCGTTCCAGCAGCCTAAGCTGCGTCGGCGTGCGGTACGCGATCCGCACCTGACTGAACGCACTCACCCCCAGCCCGGCCAGCTCGATCCTCGCCAGCGTGGCTTGGAACCGCCGGGCGACGAATCCGCCGCGGCGGACGGGCCGTTGTCGGTCACCAGAAACACCGGCCGCATCAGTGGCCCGTGAACCCGCTCCGCTTCCTGCACCGCCCGCCGCAACGCGTGACTGGCTTCGAGCGCCGAGTAGCTCGGCGTCAGGTGCAACGCCAGCAGATACCGGCTGTAGTAATCGATCACCGTGATCGCGTACCACCCGCCCTACCCCGGAATCCGGAGGTAGGTCACGTTCGTCTGCCCCAGTTCGTTCGGCCGCTTGGGCAACAACTGGTACAGCTTGGCCCCTTCCTGCCGCGCCCGCTCCGCGATCCGGGCCTTGAGCCGGTGCAACAAGCCGGCTTCTTTCAGAATGCGATGGACTCGCCGCCGGGGTATCGGCGCGTCCAGCCGCTGGCAGAGCCGGGCGATCTTCTTGTACCCGTACCACGGAAACGCCTGCGCCACCGTCAAGACCACGTGGCGCGCCCAGGACGGGCTGTCGGCCGCCGGTGGCCCCCGGCGCGCCACCCCCGCGGCGGGCTTGGGCGTGCCCGCCGGGTCGGAAGCGGCGCGCCGCTACCCCGTCGCGCGCGCGCCGAGCGCGTCCAGCACCCGCGTCAGCCGCAACGGCCGCTCGGCCGCTTGCACGGCCGCCTGCAACTCTTGCCGTTCGTCGTCGTCCCCAGTGCGCCGTCCACTTTTTTTTGAAGAAAGCGGTTCGCTACCGTGATCTCGCCAATGATCAGCTCCCGCTCGGTCAACTCCTTCGTCAGCCGTTGGTTCTCCCGTGCGGCGGCGGCCGCATCGCCCTGGCCGGTCAGCCGGTCGCGGCCGGCGGCCACGAACTCGTCCCGCCCGCGGCGGAGTCCGCCGCGGCGGATTGACGCTGACCTGCTGCCGGCGGGCCAGCCCTTCGAGCTTCTCGGTGCCGCGCAGCACGGCCAGCACCAGCTCGACGCGTTGAGCCGGCGGCAGGTGACGGTGACGAGCCAGGTCAACAACCTCCTGGGCGAGTAGCATCACCGTTGCGGCCCCGACCGGCCATCGTCCCACGGGCGCCCAACACCGCGCCCGCATACAACTTCCGGTGCGCTCCGGTTGGGGATGGAAGCCGGGGTCCGGGGCCGAGCCCCGGCTCGGCCCACTCGCCCTCATCTGGCTCAACCGCCCCTCACTATTCCGCGTCTCAATTACCCGTGTCTATACAGAGGAGGACTGGATCGCGTTTCGCTGCCCGCGTTGACAAGCCCGCGGCTAGCCCTTCAGCCCGCTCACGACCGCCCCGCGGATGAAGAACCGCTGCATTACGAGGAATACGCCAAGCACGGGCACCAGCACGATCACCGCCGCGGCCATCTGCAGCGGCCAGCGCGTGCCACCGTAGGCGTCGCTGAACACCGAGAGTCCCACTTCGAGCGTCCGCATGGTGGTCGTGCTCGTCGCCAGCAGCGGCCAGTAGAAGTCGCACCACGTCCAGATGAACGCGAAGGCCGCCAGCGTCGCGAGGGCTGGCTTGGACGAGGGCAGGATGACGTGCCAAAGAATGCGCCAGTCGCCGCAGCCGTCGAGGCGCGCCGCGTCGTCGAGCGCGCGCGGAATGCCGATGAAGTACTGCCGCAGCAGGAAGGTCCCGAACGCCGTGCTGAGGTAGGGGTACGGGATGATCAGCCCGGCGTAGGTGTCGAGCAGGCCCATGCGCTGCACGAGCGTGAAGAGCGGCACGATCAGCACCTGCGCCGGGATCACCATCGTCAGCAGAAAGACGAAGAAGAGCGTGTCCCGCCCGCGGAAGTGCAGCCGTGCGAAGGCGAATGCCGCCAGCGCGCAAAGGGTGAGCTGGAACAGCACGACGCCCGTGGTGACGACGAAGCTGTTCACCGCAAAGCGCCAGACCGGCAGCTCGGCGAACGTCAGCACGTACGTGAAGTTCTCAAAGTGCCAGCCGGCCGGCCGGAACAACGTGGCCATGGTCGGGATCTGCGCCTGGGGCGGGTGCAACGAGGTGAAGAACATCCAGATAAACGGCGTGATGGTGGTAACGGCGATGGCGGCCAGTAGCAGATACTGCACCGACGTGAGCAGGGCGCGCTTCATTGGATCGCTTCCTCGCGCAGACCGCGCCGCATGAACCAGAACTGAAAGGCCGCGGCGAGGAGGATGATCGCGAACAGCACGTAGGACTGGGCACTGGCCATTCCGACCTCGAATTTCTGCCACGCCTCGTTGAAGATGTGGTAGAGCACCACGTCGGTCGTGCGGCGCGGGCCGCCCTTGGTCATCATGTAGACGGGGGTGAAGAGCTGAAACGCTGCGATGGTGGTCGTGACCACGACAAACAGCGTCGTCGGTGCCAGTTGCGGGAGCGTGATATGCCAGAAGCGCTGGCGGGCGTTGCAGCCGTCGAGCGCCGCCGCCTCATATAGGGGTTCGGGAATCGCGTGCAGCCCGGCTAGAAAGATCACCATGCGCGGACCGAGTCCGACCCACAGGCTCATCGCGACCAGCGCGGCCATGGCCCAGCCCGGACGGCCAAGGAAGTTGGTGTCCGTCGGGATGCCGGTCCCCAGCCAGGCGTTGAGCCGGTCGAGACAGAAATTGATCAGCCCCTGTTCGCCGGGCAGCAGAATCCAGATCCAGACCATCGACAGCGCGACCTGCGAGCTGACCGCCGGAATGTAGAACAACGTGCGGAAGAGCCTTACGCCGCGGAGTTGGCGCGCTACGAGCAGCGCGACCGCCAGCGACGTCAACACGCCGAGCGGCACGGCGCAGCCGGCATACAGCAGCGTGTTGCCAATCGTGTTCCGGAAGAACGGATCTCGGGCCAGTGTCAGATAGTTGGCGACCCCGACGAACGGGTGGTCGTCTTTTAGCAGGTGCCAGCGGTGCAGCGACATCCACGCCGCCAGCAGCATGGGGATGAGCGCAAAGACGGCCAGGTAGATCGTCGCCGGGGCGACGAAAACGTAGCCGCGCCAGTTCGTCGGATGGCGGTGCTTCATGGTTCCGTCAGGGCCGCATCGATGAATTCAGCGGCGTGGTGCAGCTCCACCTCGACGCCCAGGGCCGCGCGCGAGCGGAGCAGGTCTTCCATCATCTCTTCACCCAGTCCCTCGACGACCGGATAGCGCTCGACGGTCGCGCCCCACGGGGCCCGGGCGTACTCCACCGCCGCGATGAAGGCATCCTCCACCGGCGTGCCCGCGTAGCCGGCCGCCGCCTGCCGGTTGCTCGAGATGGCCAATCCGGAGGCTACCCGGCGAATCTGCACGCCACGGCTGGTCATGAACTTGATGTACTCCCACGCGAGGTCGGGATGCTGCGCCTTGCTCATGATCGAGAGGCCGGCGGCGTAGATGACCGTGGCCGGCCGGCCGGTATTCGTCGGCAGCTCCACCACGCCGAACTCGAGCCCGTCGGCGCGGTAATCGATCATCATCCAATGCCCCTTGACGTCCATGGCCGCCCGCCCGGCCCGAAACAGGTCGACGCCCGCGGCTTTGCCTTCGTCGATGGTCGGTGCCACGTGGTACTTGAGCATGAGGTCGGTCAGAAACTGCACCGCCGCGACCGAGCGCGGCCCGTCGAAGTAGCCCGTGGCCCGGCGTCCCTCGGTATCGAGCACGTCGCCGCCGTTGGTCCACAACCACACAACCCAGAAGGGCATGACGTTCATGAAGTGCATGCCGTACTGTTGGGGGGACGCGCCCGGCTGGTCGGGGGGCGTGGTCAGCGTCTGAGCGGCGTGCAGGAAATCGTTCCAGGTCCAGCCGCGCTGTGGATAGGGCACGCCCGCCGCGTCAAACAGCTTCCGGTTGAAGAACAGCATCATGGGCGTAAAGTCGAGCGGAATCGAATAGACCCGTTCGTCCCGGCGGAAGATCTGTACGACCTTTTCGAAGTAGTCGGCCAGATGGAACTCCGGGTCGCGTGCGATAAACGGCGCAAGATCGCGCACCACGCCATTGTTGATGAACACGGCGGCCGAGGAGGCGTCCAGCGCGATAACGTCAGGCACACTGCCGCTGACGTGCATCATCAGCAGCTTGGGAGCATACTGGCCGAAACCGGGAATCTGCTCGAACTGCACGCGGACGCCGGAATGTTGCCGCTCGAACTCCTGGCGAATCTCGCGCTCGAGTGTCATGAAGCTCGACTCGACGGCCGGGCTGCCCCAGTTGGCCACGCGCAGCACGATCTGTGGGGGGGACCCGGCGCGCCCGCGGGTGGCGCGCGACAGGATCGCAAGCAGCACGACCGCGGAGACGAGGCTAACAACCGCGATGACTCTCATGAACTGCCCGAGTCGCAGGGAGAGCGCGCCCGGCCGCTACACGCGTCGGGCACGCTGTCCGGAGTATAACTGCCGTAGACCTCGCCGGCCATGCGTCGCGCTGTCCGCGTGCTCGTCACTTGCGGTCTGGCAGAAGGCGCTCGTAAAATGACCACCTGCGATTCAACAACTTCCACTCGCGTCTGGTGCACCATGATCATGCTGCCGCTGACCGTATTCGTCGCCCTCGCCCAGGAGCCCAAGCTCCCCGTCATCCGCCTGGCGGCCGACGACACCCGGGTCGAGCACTCCTGCCGGATCGAAATCCCGCCTGACATAGTGATCGGGGACGCTAACGGTGACGGCGTGATCCACATCCTGGCGTCCGACATTGTCGTGGAGTTGTCGGGGGCGTTGCGCGGCGCGCCGGCGGACGCCGCACCGGATGAGTACGAGGGCTACGCGATCCGCGTGGCTGGCCAGAAGAACGTGACGTTGCGGGGGGGGCGGATAAGCGGGTATCGCTGCGCGGTGTGGGCCTCGGCCGCCGACGGCCTCACGCTGGAGGACATCGACGCATCAGACAATCGTCGCGCGCGGCTGAAGTCCGACCCGCAGGTCGAGAACGGTGAAGACTGGATGTTTCCGCACGACAACGACCAGAACGAATGGCTAACGAACTACGCGGCGGCGCTGTACGTCGAGGACGCGGCGCGGGTGACCGTCCGTCGCTGCCGTGTGCACCAGGGCCAAAGCGGACTCTGCCTGGACCGCGTGACCGGGGCGAAGGTCTACGACAACGACTTCTCGTTCAATTCGGGTTGGGGCATTGCGCTGTGGCGCGCGGGGCACAACATCATCACGCGCAATGCCTGCGACTTCTGCATTCGGGGCTACAGCCACAAGATCTACAACCGCGGCCAGGACTCGGCCGGCATTCTGGTTTTCGAGCAGTGCCGCGACAATGTCTTCGCCGAAAACTCCATCACACATGGCGGCGACGGCGTTTTCGGGTTCGCCGGTAAGGAAGCGCTCGGCGAGGCACCGGCGGCCAAGACGCCGCTGGTCCATACCGGTTGCGACCGCAACCTGTTCGTGAAGAACGACTGCTCCTACGCCGCGGCGCACGGCATCGAGATGACGTTTTCGTTCGGCAACCGCTATTTCGCCAACCGCCTGGTGGGCAACGCGATTTGCGGGCTATGGAACGGCTACTCCCAGGAGACGCTCGTGGCCGAAAACGAGATCGCCGAGAATGGCGATATGGGCTATGGGCTAGAGCGCGGCGGCGTGAACATCGACAGCAGTCGCGCGAACACGATTGTGCGGAACAAGTTCCACAAGAACGAATGCGGCGTGCACCTGTGGTGGGCGCCGCTCGATGCGTTGCAGGGCTGGGCAGCCGCGAACGTCAAGGACTGGGAAGGGAACCTCATCGCGGATAATGTGTTTTTGGACGATACCGTGGGGCTGCATTTCCGCGGGCCGGGTAAAGTCACACTCGCGGGCAACCAGTTCGAAAACGAGCGCTGGGAAGCGGTGATCGATCCAAAGACGCAGGTGGCTCGCGACGAATCCGTCGCCGTGCCGCCTACGCCGCTGCCTGAGTACCCCGTCTTCGGGGACACGCGGCCGGTCGGAGTACGGTCGCCGCTCCGCGGCCGCGAGAACATCATCATGACCCCCTGGGGCCCGTGGGACCACAACTCGCCGCTGGTACGGCGCATCGCGGATGCGGGCCCAACGCAGACCTGGGGCGTCTATTGCGCCGGCACGAAGCCGGAGTACGAGCTGAAGGGCGCGGGCGCGCTGGGCCGGACGGCGAGACTGCCTGAAGGGCCCGATCCGGGCGACGCGTACACCATATCTGCCGAGGCAACCGGTCTGCACCCGTACACGCTGACGGTTCGCGCCGGCGACTTCCGCGAGCAGGTCTATGGCACGCTCATCGTCGCGAAGTGGGATGTAACCGAGTTCCCGTGGACGCGCGATCCGAACACGGACCTGGAGGGCTGGCGACAGGAGGCGCACGGGCCGCAGGCGAAGACCCGCGCGCTCGACGGGTTGAGCCTGGCGCACGGCCCCGATCCGCTCGAGTTCGGGCCGCCGGGCAGCACGTCGCCGGCCGATTTGAATGGCACGCGCCCGCGCCGACCGACCGGGATCATCGCGCAGACGCGCCTGCCGATCGCGGCCGGAGACTGGACGGTTTCGCTGCTCGGCAACGGCGGCCTGCGGCTGCTCGTGGACGGCAAGCCATTGCTGGAGGATTGGAAAGTTGGCGGTACACGCCGGCTGACGGCGCCACTGCACATCGATGCGACGCGTGAGGTCGCCCTGATCGTCGAGCAATGTCGCGAGCGGGCTAGTCTGACGCTCGCACTCCAGATCGAGCCAGCGGCCAAGTAAACGGACGAGGAACGTGGTGCGCGTGCGCGGAGGACACCGCCCCTGGCAGCTAGACCATGCGCGGCGCGCCAGTGCGGGGGAATCACAAAAGCAGGCCGGCACAATCGCCGGCCTGCTCGCAGGTGCACTCTTATGCTAACGGCACGCTCTACTGGCAACCCGGCCCGGGGCAGGCGCAGCCCGAGCCGCACTGCGTCATGAGGGCCACGAACGGGTTGATGTCGCCAAACGACCCCTGGCCGTGAATGCCGTCGCAGTTGATGTCCCCGTTAAGCTCGTTGCAGCCGGGGAACGCACCCTGCCAGGCGGCGAAGCTGGACAGATACAGCACGAACGGGTTGATGTCGCCGAAGTTGATGAACCCGTCGCAGTTCAGGTCACCGACGCAGACGGGTGGCGCTACCACGCCGATCCACAGGTCTTTGATGTTGGTCTCATCCCAGCCGTCGCCGCCCCAGTCGGTGCCGTGGAACTCGATGCGGACGACCTTGCTCAGGTCAAAGCCCGCCTCGGTGATGTCGGCGCCGACCCCGGGGTGATTGGCCAGTCCGTACTGGACGTCGACATCCACGTTGAGCCACTCCGGATACTGGTGGCCGTAGAGCGGGTTCGGCTGGCCATCGATGGTCGGGTCGTAGAAGTTCGGCCCGTAGCAGATCCCCAGGCAGCCGCGCTTCCCGTAGGCATCGCGCAGCGTGACCATGATGGGGGCATCCTGGTACGCGTGGGGGCAGTCCGGGCTGTTGGGGTCGTTCGGATCGCAGTTCCAGTGGGCCGCATCCTGGAAGTAGCGGGCCGTGAATTTCAGGTGCATATTCGGTGCCGATAAGTCCTGCGTGCCGTAGCAGGTCTTCAGCAGCCGCACCCACGGGCCGTGATACCAAGACTCACCGATCAGCATGTACCCGCTGGTGTAATCCGTCGGGTTGCCGTAAATGTCCTGGCCGACGTGAATCTCGGCGACCTCCGAGTACCCGGGCCACCACGGATAGAGCGGATCCACGCCGATTACCGGCTGGTAGATCATCACGCCGTAGCCGGCGTAGTTGACCTGCGTGTCCATCGGAATGTCGATGGGCAGCGGCAGGGGTGTGCCTACGGTGATCACGACTTCGTCCGAATCACCCGTGCAGGGGAACGTGCCGCCGACGACCAGGGTGATGTAGTGCACGCCGGTGAGGAGCTGCACGGTCGGCGTCGGCCCCGTCGCGATCTGGGTGCCGCCCTCATACCACTTGTAGGAGCTGGCGCCGACACTGTTCTCGCCGTGGAGCGTAACCGACTTGACCTGGCCGCAGGTCGCCGCAATCGTCTGGTCGTTGCCGGCATTGGCCTCCGGCAGCGGCGGCGGGTCGGACGCGGTGATCACGTAGTTGTCGACCACGAACTCGTCGTTCGGGCTGTAAGTCCCGCCCACGATCCGGAGCTCGAGCCAGTCGGCGCGGGTGGCGACGTCGGGGCCGGGGGTGTTAGGGTCGGCCCAGTCCGCGAAGTAGCGGTTCTTGCAGTAGTTCACGCCGTCAAAGGTCACCGCCACAAACTGACCCGAGAGGTTGTCCGGGTCATAGATCAGCGTCCACTTCACGGTGTGCCAGTTGACGTCGGTCCACGCCGGGCTGCCGTCCGGGCCCCAGCCGGCGCCGCTGCCGTCGGGGTTCGGCGAATCCCAGGACTGGCACGCCGGGCCAGCGCCACCGTCGTAGTGCATGCTGCCGATGGAGGCGTAGCCAGCCACGTTGTCGTAAATGCGCGACGAGCGCAGCATGCTCGGCCAGCCCGGGGCCCCGCTGTTCATGTTCGTGACGTTCTTCACATCGTACTGGATCTCGATCATCCGGCCGTAGGTGACCAGATCCGCGATGAAATTCTTCTGCAAGCGGATCTCGCCGCCGACGTTGGTGAGCTTGACCGCCTGGGTGCCGGTGATGAACGGGCCGTTGTCGTTGTTCACGATCACGGCCTCGCCCCCGCTGATGAGCTGAATCCAACTGTCCTGGCCGGCCAGGTTCCCCGTCGTGTACGTGGGCGCTTCGAACGTGATTTGCAGGGTGTACGTCGCCCACGCCGGAGCACCCAGCAAGCCGATTACGGCCACCACTCCCAGCGACCTCCACATGCCCAACCTCATCTCACTAACCTCCTTCGTCCCCCGGAACCTCGCGACCGCTGCTCACGCCGCCAACTGGCGGAACGCGCCCGGAGACACACAGCAGCACGCCAGTCAAAACCACCCACGGCGCGCGCCCCGCTTCGATTCGCTGCCCCGTTCGCCTCCTTCCAGACTCACTGGACCGCGTCCGACGTCCTCACCAAGCCGACAGACTTGCGACCACGGGTCCAATCTGCGGTCGCCCGCGGCTGACGTTCATTCTAACACATCCGGCGCCAAGGCGTAACAGCATTTTTTGACGCCTACGGGCCGGGCAGCCACCATTTGCCGGGGGCCGCGGGCGGGCCCGGGCCCCCTGTTGGCCGGCCCGGGTATTCGTTACCCGGTCGGTGCGGGCCGCGCTCACTCCCCTTCGTCATCCGGGCGGAGCGACGCCTTGCAGAAGGGGCAGACGAGCGGGGCGTTCGCAGGCTGCGGCGGGATGGCCCGGTTGCAGTGCGGACAGCGCACGGTGGCAATACGCGCCGCCTTCTCCCCGCACTTGGGACACTGGACACCGCCGGTCTGCGGGTCACGCGAGAGCTTCTTGTACTCTGCTGACGGAAGCACCGTCTCCTGATCGCACTTGGCGCAGACCAGGATGACCGCATCCTTCTCGCTCCCGGATTGCCGGCCGGCGCCCGTCCACAAGCTGCGCGCGGAGTACGCGAGTGCCGCGACGATGAAAACGATCGCCGCGACCTGCAGGACTGTGCCGCTTCGTCCTTTGAGCTGCATCCGCAATCACTTTCCCTTGGTTAGATCGCCGGGGTTCGGCCTCTCGTCGCGTAACCGGCGTCTAATCATTCTGTTTCAGATGCGGCTTGTAGTCGCGGCTCCACATCATCCGCCACGAATCGCGAACATTATCCGGGTAGAAGCGCTTCGGGCCGTCCGAGATCATCACGCCGGCAATTCGCCGCAGACTGAGGGTGAGATCAAATTCTGGGTATGTAAACGTGGGATACCACTGCACGTGCCCGTCGAAGAAACCGATGTTCATGCCCCAGAGGTTGTTCTTAACGTGGATAGCCCCCGGCGTTTCGGGGCCCCAGCACCAGTCCTTCATGCACTGGGCGATCACCTGGTCCCAGACCTCATCCCGATTTGACTCCCCGAAACAAATCCACTTCGCCGGCTGAGCGACTGTGTTCTCGCGTACGCCCCAAATCTTATCGCCGGGCCAGGATTCATCTTCCGGGTTGCCGTCATAGTCCATCATCCCGGACATCACAGTCTGGCTTCCCGGGGGTAGCTCCGGGTCCGTTTGCGATTCCCCAAGGCCCCAGTCGTTGGCGCCGTAGCTGATGAACTCGTAGCGCACGTCCCAACCCTGGCGCTCCGGGTCCGTCCAAGCGGACCTTTTCTTGACCGCATTGGGGCAATCCCACACCCCACTCTGCTCGCCGCCCCCGACCGTGCCCTCGCCGCGGCCCCGCTGCCCCAGGCCAAAGTAGAACTCGCCATCCGAGAGCTGCTGTGGAAAGAGCTGTGGATGGACGAAGCGCCCGCAACTGGCCAGGTAGCTATGCGATCCCATCAGGATCGACCGGAGGTTGGCGGCACACTTGAGGCAGCGCGCATTCTCGCGGGCCTTGGAGAGCGACGGCAAGAGAATGCTGATGAGCAGCGCGATGATGGCGACGACGACCAGCAATTCGATCAGCGTGAAAGCGGCCGCCGGTCCGCGCCGCCTACCGAAGTGCTTCACGTTCGTGGCATGGAGGCACATAGACCCGTCCTCGGGCGCGCGTGCACTCTAAGCCTAGCCCCCTAACACATTCTAACCTGCCTACAGCGACCATTCAATCCGAGAACTTCGGCCGCGTCAAGCCGCCCGTGTAATCCTGTCGGGCCACGGAAGGGCTCCCCAAGCCATGCCATGCGGTTTCCCGAACCCCGGCCGACCCCGGGGGCGACGCAATAGCAACTCGGGCACGCTACCAGGCCGCAATTCATCCACATCCTGCTTGCGTCGTTGACGAACGTCCTGATCGACCAGGTACGTCGTCCCGCTTCGCGGAAGCGCCGGCCAATCAGGGTGGCGGGACGCACCACATTCTGCCACGTGTCGACCCGGCACCGTGCGCGGTTCATGTGCGGGGAAATCAGCCTCACCGCCGCCGTCAGTCGTGATCGGCCACGACTCTTGGCTTTCCAGCCTGCGGCGGTACTGCTGGTGCAGGTGGCCCTCCCAAATCCGCGTCGCGGAGTTATCGGCCACTTTCGCGCCACACGGTGCAGCCTGAGTCGCACGCCGCCCGAGCCCTTCACCCGGCAGTCTCCGGCCCGCGTAGGGTGAGGTCACCTGTTCGCAGGGACCGGCAGGATGCCGATGCTCCCCTCCGGCCCGCGTGGGGTGCGGTCCCCCGCCCAGCCGAACAATTCCATTGAATCTCCGTCGCGCTCGTGTCACACTTGGGGGGTTGGCAAGATGTCCCCGCCGGCGTGCTCACGGACGTGGCCGCGCCGCCGCGGTTGCGCAATGGGACGGTGTGGGTTTCCTGCCAGGGTCCGGCCCGCGTCCCGGGCACGGGCGGCGAACCGCCAAGGAGCACCCCATGCAAACGCGCGCGATCCTCTTGGCCAGTGTCGTCGTGGCGGCTGCTGAAGTGACGGCGGCCCAGGACCTCGTACCGCAGCACCCGCGCACGATCCTCATCGCGTTCGACCCGATCATCGAAAGCGAGGGTGGCGGCCGGCTGCACGTGGTCTGCGGCTGGAACGCCCCGCAGTGGCTCACTGAGAACTACTGCGGCGACCTCCAGACCACGAGCTATGACCTGATGAACTACCGCCGCGTGCAGACGGTCATCGCCGACGAGTTCCCGCTGCACGTGGACGGGTTCCGGTACACGGATGAGGGCTACATGGCGTGCTACGAGACCTGGTCGGGCTGGCACATGAGCGGGACCGACTACAAGTCCCAATGCCGCGACTTTGACCTAGCCCGCAAGGTCGACGCCGGCCTGGTCGACGAGGTGCTCATCCAGGCCTGCCCGTTCACAGGCTATTGGGAATCGACCATGTGCGGCCGCGGCGGGTACTGGTGTAACTCCGGCCCGCAGGTCCGCATCGCCAGCGCCAAGATCTTCATCATGATGGGCTTCAACTACGAGCGCGGCGTGGGCGAGATGCTGGAGGACTACGGCCATCGCAGCGAGTCGATCCTCTGGTACACCTACGGCGACGGCACCAACACCTGGACGATCTTCACGCGCTACGACCTCCTCTACCCCGACAACGCGGCGTGCGGCAACGTCCATTTCGCACCGAACAGCGAGTCTGACTATGACTGGGGCAATCCGCGCTACGTGTGGAGCACGTGCCAGGACTGGCTGGACAACTTTCCGAACCTGACCGGCCAGAAGGTGTGGGTCAACTGCTCCGAGTGGGGTTGGGGCGACATCCGGCTGCACCACGACTGGTGGTTCGCGCACATGCCGCACGTCGCGGGCAGCCTCAGTGCCCGCCTGAACAACTGGTGGGAGTACATGCAGAACTTTAACGCGCATAGCGAGAGCGGCGGCGATTTTCCGCCGGGCAGCCCGCCCCCGGCCGCGCCGTACAGCGTCCCGCAGCGTGTGTACACGGCGAACGACCGCGACGACTGGTGCCCGCGCATCAGCGCCTGCGGGCGGATCGTCTGGCAGGGCTGGGACGGCTTGGACTACGAGGTCTATTCGAGCAATCTCGACGGCACGAACCCGGTCCAGATCACGTGGAACGACTTCGACGACGAGGCGCCGCAGGTTAACAGCAGCGGCCGGGTGGTCTGGCAGGCCCACGACGGCCAGGACTACGAAATCTTCAGCGCCAACGCCGACGGCACCGGCCTGGTGCAGATCACCGACAACACGGTCAACGACTGGCACCCGCAGATCAACAACGCGGGCCAGATCGTCTGGGACCACTTCGACGGCCAGGATTACGAGATTTACAGCGCCAACGCCGACGGCACGGGCGTCGTGCAGATCACCAACAACTCGGCCTCGTCCGGCCGGCCCTTGGACGACGTCTGGCCGCAGATCAACAACGCCAACCCGGCGCGGGTGGTGTGGTTCGGCTGGAGCGGCAGCAACTGGGAAATCTACAGCGCGAACGTGGACGGGACGAGCCTCGTCAACGTGTCGAACAACTCGCGCGAGGACGAGTACCCGCAGATCAACGATGCCGGCCGCGTGGTCTGGCAATCCTACTTCGACGACACGAACGCCGAGATTTACTCGGCCAATGCCGCCGGCGGGAACGTGCTGCGCCTGACCAACAACACGGTCGAGGACTGGTGGCCGCAGATCAACAACGTCGGCCGCGTGGTGTGGATGTCGCGGTCCGGCGGTGACTGGGAGATTTACACGCGGATGGCCGATGCCAGCGACGCCGCCCAGGCCATAACCAACAACGCCGCGCCCGACGTGCATCCGCGCATCGACGACACCGGCCGCATCGCCTGGCAGGGCTTCGACGGGCACGACTGGGAAATCTACCTGTGGTACGGCGGGATGATCTACCAGGTCAGCGACAACGACTACGACGACCGCTGGCCCGTCCTTGGCCTGCCCGACGTGATCGCCTGGCACGCCGAGAGCACGCCCGGCGCGACCGGCGGCACGACCGAAATCTGGGCTGCTGGTAACGGTACCCTCGACGACACCCCGCCGACCCTGGTCTCCGTCCAGCCGCGTGGCGACGACCAGGTGCGGGTCGTGCTCTCCGAGCCGGTCGAAGCAACGACCGCGGAGAACCCGTCGAACTACGCGCTGGTGCCGGCCGTCGGCGTGACGGGCGCCACCCTCGCGCCGGACGAGCGCACAGTGATCCTCGACACGACCGGCTTCACGTCGGGGACGAGCTACACGCTGACGATCAACAATGTCGCGGACCTGGCCGGCAACCCGATCGCCCCGAACACGCAGGCGACGTTCGAATACGTCGATTATGCCCGCGTCACCGACGGCCTGATCGTGCTGTATGACTTCGACGAGGGACTGGGCACGATCGTGCACGACGTATCGCAGGTGGGCACCCCGCTGAACCTGAATATCAGCGACCTGGCCGCTGTGCAGTGGGTTCCCGGCGGACTTGTGCTCGCCGCACCGGTCACGATCGCCACGTCCGGGTACGCCACGAAGATCTACAACGCGTGCGTACCCGCTAATGAGATCACGCTCGAGGCGTGGGCCGAGCCGGCGAGCACGTCCCAGTACGGACCGGCGATTCTGATGACGATGTCCTCCGGGTACGCGCGCAACTTCGGACTCGGGCAGGGGCTGCCGGAGACCGGCAGCGGCACGCGCTACAACGCCCGCTTACGCACCTCGACGACCGGCAGTGGCGGCGATTCGCTGACCACGCCACCGAACCAGGTCACGCTGGCACTCCAGCAAATCGTTTACACACGCACGCCGGCGGGCGCGACGACCATCTATGTGGACGGCAATCCCGTCATCGCCGACAGCGTGGACGGGACCTTCTCCAACTGGTCCTCGACGTATCGCTTCGCGGTTGGGAACGAGATTGCGGGCGGACAGCCGTGGCTGGGCGAGCTGCAACTGCTCGCAGTCTACAGCCGGGCGCTCAGTCCGGCCGAGGTCACGCAGAACTACTTCGCCGGCCCCGGCGGCCCGCCGCAGATCGTGCCCGGCGACGTAAACTGCGACGGGACGTACGGGCCGGGCTCATTCGGCGACATCAACCCGTTTGTGCAGCTCATGACCAACCCGACCGCCTGGCAGATGACGTACCCCGGCTGCCCCATGCTGAATGGCGACATCAACGGCGACGGGTCCGTCGATTTCGAAGACATCAACCCCTTCGTGGCGCTGCTGAGCGGCGCCTAGCGTCGGCCCCCCGTGGCCGACGTCGACTTGTAGGGCAGGTCAGTGACCTGCCTTACTTGCGTTCGGCGGGTCGCTAACTTGCCGTGCTCAGTTGGCAGGTCGTTGCCCTAACCTACTTCGCCTAGCGACGACGCAGCAGCGCGAGGCCACCCAGTGCCAGCAGGGTCAGCGTGCCCGGCTCGGGCGAGACGGTGATGGCGAAATTGTCAATGAAGACCAGGTCGCCGGGGGTGCCCGTGTCCGAGTCGTGCCCGAGCTGAATCTGCCAGCCGGTGAAGCTCGTGATCCCGCTGATTGGAATGTTGTTGTCGACCAACACGCCGTTGTACCAGGAAGAGGCGGTGCTGGTCTGGAAGTTCCACTCCATCGTCAGGTTGGCATACTGGCCGAACACCGTCGGCGTTTGCCCGGCACCGGTGCTCCACCCAAATGGGTGCGTGGCCTGCGAGAGGTCCCACTGAAGGCCGTAGGTCGGTTCGCCGGCGTCATACCACCACCACCACAGGTTCTGGGCCTGGACGTCGCGGTAGATGTCGAAGCTGACCGTGACGATCGGCCAACCCGCAGCGAGCGGGTCGGCAATGTCGCGGTGCATCTCGGAGAAATCGCCCTGCGTGGTACCTACCTGCAGCCGAACGGCCTGCATCCCCAGCACGGGATCGGGGGCCGTGACGACGAGCGGCTGGACGCCGCCGCCACCGCCGCCGCCCGCGCCCCAGCCATCCTGCCCGTTGAGCGGGCCGGTGGTGAACGTGGTCGGTTCGAAACCGTTCGAAGTGTACCAAATGTCTGCCGACGCGATGCTCGCGAGTCCTAGCACCGCAGCTATAGTGGTGAAGGTCCTCATTCTCACTCCTCCTTTCTAGGCGGGGGGCGCTCGTCCTCCCCGCCATACATCTGCTAACATACCACTTTCCACCCCATCACGTCTACATTTTATCTACGAGCTTATTATCGCCTTCAATAGTCTATTACGATTGATACGGCGTGCTTCAGTGCAGGGAGCGTCAGCGTGTCATCCGTAAAGCCACCGATGGGCTCGTCGTCGATCCGAGCCGCCCGGATGGGCTTGCCGGACGGATGGCGCACGACCAACCGGATCCGCTCCGGAACCCGGCGTTGTGGCGGGTCCAGGCGCACGGAGATCTGTTTCTCGATCGCGCCGGTTTCAATCCTGAAGGATACGGGGCCGAAGCGTGTCGGCGCACCCCTGACTGAGACATGCTGCCCCGCAGCCAGCCAGGCCCGCGGGATTGCCGGCCCGATCACCAGCCCGTTGCCCTCCTCGTGTAGCAGCATCATCCGCAGCAGCCGGAGCTGCTGGGTAGCCGAGTACAGGTGCGGCATGGTCGGCGTCGGCTCGCCGGTCAGTAGCTTCGTCACCTCGACGCCGCAGTACGTGTCGCGGCCCATGCCATAGGCGAGCGTGCCGTAGAAGCCGAGCAGGACACGGCGGATGTCATTGCGGTGCAGGCAGTTCAGCCAATACCCGTAGGTGTAAGCATGGTCGCCGCCGCCGTCGAACTCGCACATCCCCAGGATCAGCCCGCCGCACCGCTCGAGCCCGCGCACGACGAGCAGCGCCCGCGGGTCGTCCGGCGGCAGAAGCTCGGACTCAAGCATCATGGACGCGATGAGGCCGTAGTAGCCCTTGCACTTGTAGCTGGTGTCCTTGAGGAGCCGGCGCGTGTCGGGCTCCATTGGCAGCAGCATCAGGCCGTCACGTTCGAATCGCGCGGCGTCCATCGAAGCCAGAATGTCGTTCCGGTAGGCCTCCGCCGCCGCGGCCAGCTTCGCCGCCTCATCGGTCAGCCCGATGTCGCGAAGCACATCCGCCGCGTGCCGCAGCCCCATGCAGGAGTATGCGTCGCCGTAATAGCTGAACGCCTGGTTCTGGTAGTCCGCGTATGGGGCGAACTTGATCAGGCCGCGCGTGAGGGGGGTGCGCTGGTCATTCTCAGCAAGCGCTTTCTGCCGCGCGTCGAGCAGCCAGGCGGTCATTTTCTGCATGCGCGGGGCAACCTTGCGCAGCCACTCGGCATCGCCGGTCAACCGGTAATGCTCGCTGAGCGCGAAGAGCAGCGCCCCATGGTCCGGCAGGCCATAGTTGACGTAGAACAGTCCGTCCGGTGTGAGCATGTCGAGCAGGGATTCGAGGTAACGGGCGGCGTCGGCCTGCCGGCCCCACAGGTCTAGCGCGTGGCAGTACAAGGCCGCGCTGTAGCCATAGACAGCCTCGTAAAACCCGCTGCCGTCATGCGGCTCAAAGCGGCCGCCCTTCTTGTCCACATTCAAGAAGTTGTAGGCAAGCCAGACGCGGTAGGCGTTCTGAACGCGCTGCTCGGGCACCTCGATCGTCATCCCCTCGGCAAGCAGCTTGGACCACGCTCCCCAAACCTCGTCCGCCCGTCCGTCCCACTCTTCGAGCGTGATCTCTTGTGGTTGCCCACCGCCCAATGGTGCCGGGATGCGCAGGAACAGACTGCGGAAGAGCTGCCGCCCGATGGGGCCAAAGTCGCGTTCAAGCACTGTCGTTTCGGCATCGCTCGTCTTGAGCCGCGCCGAAACATGGATCATCCTGTCCTGGTCAGTGCGGTTGACGGCCAGCAGCCAAACATAGGCCGCTAGGTCCTTGTCCGGGCTCAAGCCCTCCGACCAGCCGAACACCGTCTGGAGATACTCCACGCCGTCGTGCTGCCACAGCGTTTGCACGACCGGAAGGTAGCCATCCGCCAACAGCTTCTTGCAGCCCCCGCTGCCCAGCCGCACCGGCGGGGAACCGATCTGGAACCATGCCGTCGGGCCCTTCTGTTCCCACCCGTCTTCGTCGGTCGGGAGCTGGATGGTGCCGTCGTAGGCAACGCCGATCTCGTACGGGTGGTCCTTCACGCCCACGATCTCGCGCGGCTTACGGAGCGGCGGGAGCTTCGACGCGACCGTCTCCCAATCCGGGTCGCTCAATCGCTGGAGGACTCCGCTCCCCAGCGGATCGCGGTCGGCTCGTTCCGGAGACTTCTCCTGGGAGGCGGCCGGCTGCGCCAAAGCAGCCATGTTCATGAGCACTCCCGCGCTGAATGCGGCCAGATAGAACCAGTGGACGCGAATCGGCGCCAGGGCCCCGCGCTCGCGCTTGGCGCTCAGACTGCGGCGCGGAGTCGCGCTCGCCGGCCTAGTCGCCATACATGGCCACCTTGGCCTTCTCGAACGTCGCGCCCGGCGGCGGAAGCTTCTTGATCGCCTCGTCATAGTTGACGATGTACTCCCACCAGTTGTTGTAACAGCCGTCGGTGACGCCTGGCGCGTGCGGCAGGCGCTTCATCCACCACATGTGGTGCTCGGCCCCGCCCGGCCCCCAGCCGCCGGATTTCGCGTTCAGCAGTTTCTTCTGGCGCGGCAGTTCCGGATACGTCAACCAATCGTCGCAGTAGGTCCAGACTTCCTTGGAGTTGTTCCAGTCGTAGTCGCCCGCGGAGTTCGGGGCGAAGTGAACGCTGCCGACCTCCGCCGCACCGGGGAAGTCGCGGTCCACGCGCGTGAGGCGGACCCAGACGTTCTCCGGGTTCTTCTTGTGATCCCAAACGCCCCTGCCGGCCGTGAGCGACAACACGCTTTCGATGCGGTGGCAGTAGCTTTCGAGCATGCAATCCTCGCCGCGCTCGTAGTTCCAGCCCATGATCCAGATGGTCTTGCCGACGTCGGGGATATCGTAGGGGCGGTAGAACCACGGATTCTCGGTCTGGTACGGGATCTTGTCGCCCGGGGTTTTCCAGTGCAGCTCGTCCCAGGCCATGTAGGGCGCCCCCCACAGCCAGATCTCGTCGATGTCCTTTTCCTTGATCTTCCGCGGCAGCTCGAACTTCTCGTAGAGCCACTTGAAGCTCGTCATGCCCGAATGGGCCTGGTTGCGGTCCTTTTCCCACACCTCCAGGAACTGCTCCTCGGTGTACGTGAAGCCGTCGCGGAAGGTCGTGAACCCGTCGTAGTCGATCTTCTCGACAATCCTGTAATCCACGTAGCCGTAACTGGCGGCGCGGGCGTCCGCGACCATCTGCTCGGTCAGCTTCCCGGGGTCGTTCCATTTCATGACTTCGTGCAGTTTCTTGTTCCCCCGCGTTTTCAGGACCGGGTCGAAGTTGATGACGATCACGTTCAGCGTCTTGCGGCCGATGCCGGTTGGCAACCCGGTTGGGCCGCTTCCCGTCTGCGCGCTCGCCGCTGCAGTGACCGCCGCCAAACCGATTGCAATCAAAGTGCCACGCATGCTCAGCTCCTCGCTCCAGGCTCATCGCGACATAGTCCGCGAGAACGCGCCGCCGATCAATGCCGAACCCAAAATCCAAGTCCCGAAACGCCCATATTTGCGGTAAGATGGGCGACGGGGAAGAAGATGGAGGCGCAGATGTCACGCTCACAACTGAAGCTCCCTTGCATTGCGTTTTTCCTGTTCTTCACGCGTGCCGTTGCGGCCGCGCCGCCGCCCGAGCCGGATGCCCTGACCGAGTTCAGCGCCGCCCAGTGGGGTGCACTGGCGGAAGAGGCGAGCGCCGCCGTCTACGACGACACCGCGCGGAAGACGGTCGGCTCCGCGTCGCTCCGCTACGAGACCACGGGCTGCTTCGACACCTGGCTCTGGGCACCGGCTGCGAAGAACGCCGGCTGGGACCTGCTCGGCGCCGGCAGCGGCGGCCTGGCGTTCTGGGTTTACACCGAGAACCCGAACGGGACCTTCCAGGGCCCGTGCCCGTGGGTCTATGTCTGCACGACGCCGAACGACTATTACGCCTTCCATCCGAACCGTGACTTCTTCAACGACGCGCTGGGGCAGTGGGTGTACGTAACCGTGCCGTTCAACGGCGATGCGACCTGGAGCGTGACCACCGTGGGTTCGCCAAGCCTGTCGAACGTCAACTACATCGAGATTCACGGCGATACTTGGGGCTGCGACTACACGGCGTGGTTTGATGGGCTGAGGTTCGACGTGCCGCTGGCGGCGCCAGAGGCGCTGATCGTGATTGCCGAAAACCACCGCGCGTCGCTGGACTGGAAGCCGTTCAACGACCTGCTCGGCCAGTTCGATCACTATGCGGTGTATCGCGCGACTCAGCCGTTTGCCGACGTGACCGGCATGACGCCGATCGTGACGCTCGCCGGCCTCGACAACACGAGCTACATCGACAACACCGTCGCGAATGGCACGCACTACCACTATGCCGTGACGGCGGTGATGACCGGCGGCACCGAGACGACGCAGGTGGAGTCGATCGGGCCGCGTACGCCGCGGAATGAGATGGACCTGCAGATCACGCACCTGTCGCGTACGCCGCGCTTCCCGCGCTACTGGCCCGAATACACATATTACTGGGTCACGGAGCCCAATGGATTCGGGCCCTACCTGTTCTCGGCGGCCACCGGGCTGGGCGGCGGGCAAGACGCGACGACGCCGCGCTGGCCGAACGTGGGCGACGCGGTCACGTATACGGCCAGCGTCCGCAACCGCGGGACGAATACGTGGAACGGCCCGCTGAGTGGGACGTGGCGGGTGGACGGGGCGGTGGTGAGCACGCCGACGCCGTCGGTCACACTGGCGCCGGGCCAGGTGACAACGTTCGCGTACCCGCTGCCCTGGGATGGTGCGTGGCACGAGGTCCGCTTCACGCTGAACATCAGTGACAGCCACAGCGACAACAACGAGCGCGTGATCTGGACGAAGTCCGCCCCGTTCCTGACCTACGTGGACCTCAGCGCGATCGAGGACTTTCGCGAGCGGAGCACGCCGGACTATCCGCAGGCCGCGACCGAGGATTTCCTCGACTGGCTGCAGCGGCACATGGCGCGCATGAACCAGATGTTCGCGGACGCCGGCGGCGTCAAGCGCGTCCATTATGACGTGCTGGAGGTGCTCAGCGACCACGCCCCGGACCCGGACGTGGAGACCATTTACTACGGCGTCTTTCCGTTCCGGTACTACGGCCATCCGTACGGGAATCCGCGCGCGACGGGCTATTACCACGCCGATGACGACATCGACTACGGCCTCTGCCACGAGCTGTCGCACCAGCTCGGGCTGATCGACATCTACCAGCTTGACATCGGGGCCGAGCAGAACCTGGTCGCGAACACGGGCTACTCGGCGGTGGCCTGCCTGATGAACGGGTGCTCACCGTTCTACTCGGCGCACAGCGCCCTGGGGATGAACGAATGGGCGGATAGCGTGCACGGCTACTACGGCCAGTACATGTATTACCTGCCGCAGCAGATCAAGCTGTGCATCCTGGACTACTATGGCCAGCCGCTCGCCGGCGCGACCGTCAAGATGTACCAGCTCGCCGAGCGGCCCGAGGGCAAGGTCATCGCCGACCAGGTCAAGGCGCAGGGCGTCACCGACGCCAACGGCGAGTGGACGCTGCCCAATGTCCCGGTCGACCCGAACCTGGTCCCGCCCACGTTCGCGGGCGACGTGCTGCACGACAACCCGTTCGGCTACCTCGCGGTGGTCGGCACGAACGGCCTGCTGCTTTTCAGGATTGAGTACGACGACTTCGTCGACTACGCGTGGCTCGACATCACCGAGACCAACGTCGCCTACTACCAGGGGCAGACCGAGGTCGCGACCTTCGACCGCCAAGTCTCGATCGGCGGCGGCAGCCAGCATTACCCCCCCACCGACATGACCGAGCTGAATGCGGCGAACTGGTCGTCGTGGGCCCAGGACGGGACGATCACGCTCTCCGACGACACGGCCCGCAGAAAGGTCGGGGCGGCCTCGCTAAAGGGCGTTTTCACCGGCGGCTTCGACAACTACGTGCGCTATCCGGCGGGGATTCTCGCCCAGTGGGACCTCAGCAGCGTGCAGAGCATCCGCTTCTGGGCGTACTCCGAGAACCCGAATGGCGGCTACCAGAGCCAGAGCCCGTGGGTGCGGCTCGGCAGCTACCAGGATGGGTACTTCCAGTGGACGCCGTCGTGGGACGTCCTCAACCTCGCCGAGCACCAGTGGCACGAGTTCGTCGTGCCGATCGCCGGCGATGCGACGTGGACGCGGACGATGTTCGGCTCGCCGAGCCTGGCGCAGATCAACTACCTCCAGATTCACGCCGATACGTGGGGCGCCGGGTTCGACCTGTGGCTGGACGGCGTGCGACTCGAGCCGCAGCCGCAGATGGTCGGCGATATGAACTGCGACGGGACGGTGGACTTTGGCGATATCAACCCGTTCGTGCTGTACTTGAGCAACTTCGCGAGCTGGCAGGCAACGTACGAGAATTGCCCGGCGAGCAACGGCGACATCAACGGCGACGGCACGTACGGTGAGGGATCCTTCGGCGACATCAACCCGTTCGTGGCGCTACTGACGGGCGGCGGATGATCCGCCTAGTACTGGCGCCTGTCATCCTGATGTCGTGCTGCCCGGGCACCACAGCCGTCCAGCCTGGGCGGCTGTTCGTCCTCCTGGCGCCGACGAGCCGCAACCGCCCGCGGGGAAGCCGGTTGCGCCCTGAGTTCCGGCAGGAGGCGGCGGTGGTACTACCACGTCTGCGTCTCGCCCAGAATCCGGAGCTTCCGGGAAACCGAAGCCCAGTCATGCCGCCGCGTGTCGAACAGAACGATCACAGCCCCGCCTCCAGTGCGCTGAGCAGCACGTACCCGAGCGTGGTCTTGCCTGCGCCGTGCGCGCCCAGAATCAGCACGCCGCGGCCCAGCTCTTCCAGCCCCACATACACAGGGTCCCCGGTGTGATGCTCGTTCCCGACGTCCACGCCGTTCTCGACGTACAACGTCTCCGCGGACGGCCACGGTTCAAAGGGATCGGCCAGGCCGTTCATTGCGTGGCCCTCCTGTTCGAGAAGGAACTCCAGGCCCCGCCTCGCGTGATCAAGGTGGCCGTGCTGGGCAGCCCACAGGTAGCGCTGGACATCCGCCCGGTCCAAGCCAAGCCGTTCTGCATATTCAAGAACCTCCCGCATACCGCGAACCTCCGAACGCGCCGGGCCTCCTTACTTCAAGAGCTTGTTGTGCAGCCAGCCAAGCACATTCAGGCTATACGTGAGCACGACGCGCATGCGGCAGCTCGGCTCAGTGCAGAAGATGTACGTGTGGCCGGTCCGGCTGCAGACCAAACTATGCGTGCGGCATACCAGCCGTCCGCAGCCAAAGCACGTGGCCCCACACCCCCGGACACCGCAGACAATCGCGCCGCACTCGGCACATGTTCCAAGTGCTCTGTTGTGCTCGCCAAGTGTGTGGTGATTTGCGCACTGAAACGCGGTGGTCAGTTCCACCCGCCGGGGGTTGTGATACCGGTCCTCAAGCTGATACTCGCTGAAGATCGAGGCCGCGTTGCCGTGCTGCGGGTCCACCTGCCCCCCAATCGAGTAGATGCGGTCGGTCCTCGCTCTTGGCCGGCGGTTCCGCGCATACTCGCGGTCTAGCCCGTCCCGGTCATACCTCGGTGGCCGATAGCGCTTCGCCATGGCTACTTATCCTCCTCGCTGGGATTCCAGCGATCGGCTGGTGGTCTACGTGTCTTGTTCTCCGTACGGTCCACGACAAGAGCTACTCTTTGTTCCCGCCCGACGGGGCATTGGCCGGCCCACGGAATTGGCATCGTTGCCCCGTCGTCGCGTTCGCGCTGTGCTTACGGTGGTCCGCTACGAGTGACGGGGGCGCGATGCCCAGGATCTCGATTCCGCCATCCGGCTGGATACGCACCTCGAAGGTCTGGCCCACCGGTTCGTTCCAGCCCGCGACCTGGTCGCGGTAGCGCTCCGACAGGGCGATGAGTCGCTGGTTGTCCGAGCCGCGCCAGAGTTTTCGCGTCGGCAGTGTCTGCACGTATGGCCCCTCCATCAGCAGGTCCAGCCCGGCCAAGAGCTCTTTCGCGTGCGGCATGCAGCCCGATTGCAGCTCGTTCAAGGTGAAGCCCGAGTACGCCATAAGGGACAACCCCGGCGCGGCCCGGCGCAGGCGTGACGATAGCGCCGCCAGCGCTTCGGCCTGTGCGAACGGCTCGCCGCCCGAAAAGGTGATGCCGTCAATGTCCGGCACGGCAAGAACACGCGCCTCCAATTCTGTGATGGATAGCCAACGGGCATGCCGAAAGGCAAGCAGTTCGGGGTTGCTGCATCCCGGGCAGCGCAGCGGGCACCCTTGTACCCAGACCACGTAGCGCCAACCCGGCCCGAGCACGCCGCACCGCTCGACCGTGTGCGCGACGTTCACGGCGTCCGGTTGCGCGAGTATCTCTGGCCTCGTTTGGGTCGTACGTTTCACGCCCGGCTCCACAGTTGTTCGCGCTGGTCGCGGGCGACAGTTGCGCCCGGCGTACCGCGGCCCCAGTCGGTCATCGTGACAGCCAGGCCGTGCTCGGCCAGGGCATGCTGCATCGCCGTCACGTCGCGGACGCACTGCACCGAATCGTGGGTGCCGTCCACGTTGAGGCGGACCTCTTCAGACGCAGGGCGCAGCTCCACGCGCACCGCACGCGTGGGGAAACGGCTGGCCTCGAGGACGAGCGTCCCTTCACCGTCGTCCCGGATGGGTCCGACCGCGTACCCCAGGTCGGCGAGCGCACGGTGCCACACTTCTGCGGCCCGGCGCGCCTGGGCTGTGCGCACTTCGGAGCGCAGATCAGCCCCCAAGGACTCGATCTGCTGACAGAGGTTCAGGAGACTCTTTGTGTCTTCGTCTGCGACGGCCTGCTCAGCCCTGGACTTCAACTGTTCCGTGGCAGCGGACACGGCTTCCTGGCGCGCTGGAGGCAAGGCCGACGTATCAGAGCCAGCCAGTCCGTCCAGGGCCTGCCTCAGCCTCGGCGTCAACGCCGCCTGTGCATATCGAAAACTCCATCCGGGCCACGCGGGACGGCAGACACGGGGGCGACTGAGCCCATGGGGGCAGACACGCCACGCCGAAGCACGTCCAGAACGCCGTGCAACGGACGTTCTGTCCACGTCGGCGCAGGACTATCCCGTCAAGTGCGTTCTGCTCCGCTGACGGCATAACCGGCGGCGCCCGTGTCCGTTCAAGCGGCCCGGGTGTATCGGTGATGAAATCCGCCGACCTGCGGGATCGCGATCACCCTGCCCTTCGTCGGTGGTTCAAGTACCAGGTGCCTGGCGGATGAGGGACAAACGAGGAACACCGGGCCACGCGGACCTACCTGCCCAGGCTGTCGGACACACTTGCCGCGTGAGGCTCGGCGCAAGCGCACGTACCGCCTACTTCTGCGGCCCATCGGCGCCGGTCCGCTCGTACACCTTCTGGCTCCCGATGACGGTCAGCAGCACGCGTGTGCCCAGAATCTCCAGGGGTTCACAAGTCATGATGTCGCGGTCGATCACAACGAAGTCCGCCAACTGGCCCGGCGCGAGCGAACCCGTGCGGTCCTCCTCGAACGCCGCGTACGCCGCCTCCCACGTGAACGAGCGCAGGGCTTCCTCCCGCGTCATCCGCTCTTCGGGGTGCCAGCCTCCGGCCGGCTGGCCGGCGGTGTTCTGGCGCGTAACCGCGGCATAGATTCCCAGGAACGGATTGTGCGACTCAACCGGGAAGTCGCTGCCGCCCGGAAGCGGCACGCCGGTCCGACGCAGCTTGGCCCAGGCGTAGGCCCCGGCGGCGCGCTGCGGGCCGATCCGGGCTTCGACCCAGCGCATGTCGCTCGTGCAATGCGTCGGTTGCATCGACGGCAGCACCCCCAGCTCGGCGAAGCGAGGTATGTCCTCCAGCGCCAGGACCTGGGCGTGCTCGATCCGGAACCGATGATCCCTCCGCGGCACCTGGCGCAACGCGGCCGCGTACGCATCGAGGGTCTCCCGGTTGCCCCGGTCGCCGATCGCATGCGTGCACACCTGGTAGCCGCGGCGGAGCCCGTCCTCGGCTAGCGTCCGTACAAGCTCCGGCTCGATGGCCAGCCCAACGTACGGCTTCCCATCATCGTCGGTCGGCCGGTCGGCATAGGGCGCCAATAGCCAGGCCCCACGCGAACCGAGCGCTCCGTCGGCGTAGACCTTCGCCGCCCGCACCGTCAGCCGGTCACCGATCAGCAGCCCGTGCCCGGCAAAGTACTCGGCGGCGTACCGGCCCGTGAGCATGGCGTACACCCGGAGCTTGAGCTGCCCGCGTTCGGCCAGCCTCTGGTAGACCGCGATCTCCGCGGGCGTGACGCCGGCGTCGTGGACCCCGGTCAGCCCGGTCGCCAGGCACATCTCCTGCGCTTTCAGGATCAACGCGGCGGGATCGGCGCTGGACCCGGCGATGTGGGCGGTGATCAGGTCCATCGCATTGTCGATCAACACGCCGGTCGGTTCGCCACGACTGTCCTTGAGAATCTCCCCGCCCGGCGGCGCGGGCGTCTGACGGGTGACGCCCGCCAGCTTTAGCGCGGCTGCGTTGGCCAGTCCCGCGTGGCCGTCCACGCGCGTCAGCCACACCGGGTGGTCCGGGCTCACCGCGCTCAGGGCGGCATGCGTCGGCAGTTGGCGCTCCGGCCAGTTTTCGTGGTCCCAACGCCCGCCGAGGATCCACTCGCCCGGCTTAGCCTGCTTCACGCGCTCCCGGACCGTGGCGACCAACGCGTCGTACGAACGGGCTTCGCTCAGGTCGATGCGCCCCAACCCGAAGCTGCCAAGCCCGGCCACATGACAGTGCGCGTCGATCAGGCCGGGCAGGACGGTCTTGCCTCCGAGGTCAATGGCCTTTGAATCTGGTCCGGCAAGGCGGCGGATCTCCGCGTTCGATCCCACCGCCGTGATCCGGTCGCCCGTAACGGCCAGCGCCTCCGCACGCGGGCGTGCCGCGTAGGACGTATAGATGTTGCCGTTGATGTAGCTTGTCTCGGGCGGCGCTGGCTGTGCGAGAAGGTGGCCCACTGCTATCGCCCCGAACAAGACTGCGAATACACCGGTGGGGTAGCGACGCGCTTTCGCGGTGAACCCGTCGAACGGCATGAGCGGCATGGAGGTGGTCATGAGAGTTACCTTCATTGTCAGCACCTTGTGACCGCCATAGGATATCGCACACGTCGAGGTCGAAAACAGGGGCTGTTCGTCATGACGTTGCTGCACAGCGACGCGGTCTTTTTCTGCGCCTTCCCCCGGGAGTGTACGGAGGCTTTCGTGGAGGGGCATCGCCGGGCGTTTGAGTTCTTCAGCGACGTGGTCAAATGGATCAGCTACGACAACACCAAGGTCGCGGTCTCCAAGATGATCGGTCCCGAGAAGCGAGAGTGGCTCAGGCCTTGTTCACGACGTACGGGTAGCCCCCGCTGCCGCGAAGTCGTGGCGCGAGTAGAATCGCAGCCCAACAGTCTGGTTGCATGGCGGAGGAGCCCCGCATGCTCTGGTGGCCGTACGTCATCCTCGGCCTCGCTCAAGCGCTGCCGAAGGTGTCGGACCGCGCTTCGGATCGTGTCGGGCGACTTCACGCCGCCCTCCCACACGTCGCGCAGCAGCTGGCCCGAGGTGACGTACTGATTCGGCCGGCGCGCCAGGCGTTCGGCGAGGCGGAAGAGGATCGTGTGACGCAGGGGGCAGATCTTGCCTGCCCATAACACCGAGAGCGTGGAGTCGTCGACCAGCGGACGTTCGCGCGGCGGATTGCGATGCCTCCCCGCCTGCGATCGCCCGGTAGGGACGGCCGTGCGGCCGTCGAGTTCCGTCCTGAGGACGATGCGGATCTCACCGGCGCAGATCGCCGCGGTCATGAGGATCTCGGAAAGCTGCGTTGTCAGATCGACGAGTCGTTGGGCCTGTTCGGAGGTCATGACGGCTTCCATCTGTCGGCCGCAGATGGCGGGACCACCCTGCCTGAACTGACCCGGTGGATTCAGGTACAGGACGTCGTGCGGCGATCCACTCCGCGGACCTGAGTCTTCGGGGCCAGACGACCGCTGGAGCGCGTCGGCAGCCCGTGCGAGCTGGCAGAGGTCGCACGGCGGCGCGACGTTCTCGTTTGTAATTTATAGTTTACAGACGCAGTCGCCACCGACCGTTACGCTCGGGTCATGCTGGGAGACGAGCTCAGAAAGGCCCGGCAGAAAGCCGGAATGACGCAAGAGCAGGTGGCTGCTCGGGCTCGGATTTCCCGTGAATACGTTAGCCAACTCGAACGGAATCGGCAGTCGCCGACGGTGGACATGCTGCTGAAGGTGTGCCGCATCCTCGAAACGTCAGCGGCGCGCATCATCGCGAAAGTTGAAGAGGCCTCAGGCGGGAGCAACCGGTGAGGTTGGCCGGGCCATACGCTAAAGCAACTCAGCGAAGCTGCCGAATTTCAGCATGAAGCTGTGTCTTATCTGCCATCCCAGCTTTATGGCGTCACCCGAGCGCGCAGATCACCGACGCGACGTTCGCGCACGCGACCCGGCCAAACGATCGAGATCATGCCAAAGATCGGCTAGCGATTGTGGCCTCAGCCGGTGCAGTCGTGCAATCTCCATTCTCCCTCCTCGACCCTGCCACCGACCCACGATTCAAACGGCAGCCATCGTCCGTCATCACGCTGTACCCAATAGATCAGCTCGCCGCACCGTTTGCACTGAACCGGTCTGCGAGATCCGCCTACCGTTGCGGTCGCCGCCGAGCCGTGCCCCCAACGCCACCAATCCGCCTTCTTCAGATCACGGTTTCGCATTGAGTGTCTCCTTTCGCTTGTGGTCTTGTTTGGTGTGGTCAGGCTGCATCGACCCAGTTCTCGTGCGTATGCACCCGCACGCCGTCAGCGCCGTTGAGGCGCACCGACAACAGGCCGAAGTAGCGGTCGTGGTCGGCGCGAATCTCAACGAGTCCAGGCGAACAGTGAAGGGCAGCGCGGATATTTGCGTTTTTCAAGCGATACAGCTTTCTCCGCGCGCGCCCACGAGCAAGCTTGGCCAAGTGACTGCACAGGGCAGCCCGCCTCAGACACTGGCGCGCGGTATCCCAATGACTGGGCGCGAGGTAATCGAGCACGGACGACTGGCGGTGAATGTGTTGCATGGATCATCCTCCAGAAAAACGACGAAGCCCGGTCATGCCACATCGATGGCACGTCCGGGCTTCAAGGTTCAGCAATGAATGCAGGTCGTGAAATCGCAGAACTCAGCGCCCGCAGCGCTCAATCTGCGTAGGGTCGGATCAGTTCTCAATCACAGGCTCGCGCCTGCAGCTTGGTGTGTCGGCTTGCAAGAATTTACTCGGGCGCTTGCGACACCTGAGACACGCCGCGGCATTGCGCGCACCCAGACCACCTCGCTCATACTGAGCGGATTGGCGATCTGCTCAGATACCAGAACGGTAATAGCAGGGAATGGACGGCGGCGACCATGTGCGCGTAACGGCCGGCGCGGGATACACCACCGCACCGCGCAAATGAACCTTTGCGCAACGGCCGACACTCTTCAATCAACTAAAAAGGGGGTCGGCGGATCAATCACCATTCCGCGTAGCGTGGTGTCGACCCGCACCTACTCTCGTCGCGTCTACCAGGGCAGGCCCCACGGGGAGCGGCGCGAGATCATAACCGGCTGCAAAATAGAGGGTCACGATTTTGCCGCGTTGGCGATTCGTGTTCACCTAATTCGATGGCCTCTGCGGCGGCTCCGCGTAGCCTCCTTGTCTGCCTCGCGAGCTCGAACGTAGCCCTCCCAAGCCTGCGTCTTGCCAACAGCCGCGCTGGAGCACCCGATCGTCTCCGCGATTCTCCGAACCGTGAGTGAGAAGTCGTCTCGGCTTGATGCCTCTTTCACTATCTGAATCACGCGGCCCTCGACGCTTTCCGCTCGGCGTCGTCGACGGGTCTCAATTGTCGGCACGCTGCGTCGTCGCGAGGCCATTGCCTTCTTCTCTTGAAGGTACCCCTTCCAAGTCATGGTCTCGGCTACCGCTCCGACCGAGCAGCGGCTGAGACGCGCGATGTCGCGGATCGTCCTCTCGAAATCGCCGCCTTCCCGAAGTCTGGCGACGATTGTCCAGACCCGTCCCTCTGACGTTTCCCTCCTTAGCTGCTCACTCGGCCTTCCGCGTTTACCCACGGTCAACGCTCCGCCAGTTCGCGCTCAGTCGCGGGCATCTTCATGCTTTCTCTCGCGCGATTCGTCCACGTGCGCTCGTTACGCGCTAGGGCGTTCTCGAAAAGGGGTAGATTGTGTCCCTTTCTGCAAACGATTTTGCGGCCCCGCTCCGGGTTGGGTCAACCGGTTCCTTGCCTCATTTCAACCCGCCAACCTCATTCGTATGGTCCGAAGCGGGTTGCAGCGCGGCCGCCGTGTTCTCTGGGCATGAATGCCAGCTTGTCGCGTCCGCCGTCGTGAGCGCGAGCACACCCTGCCGACGAGAGAAACCTCGACTCCAGGCCGCAAGAATTCGTAATTTGTACGGGTCGAGAAAACTCACTTCTGCGTCTTGGGGCCATCG
>CAZWYT010000053.1:21297-33221 GCA_964638325.1 uncultured Planctomycetales bacterium | reverse complement strand
GGGCGAAACGGGCGGGCAGCTTGTAGATACGGGATCGCACGCAAGAAGCCCTTCTGTAGCGGCCGGCGCCCCTGCCGGCCGTGGAATACCAGAGAGCCCCGCCTCGTCGATCCGTCTGCCGGCTCCCACGGCCGACACGGGGGTCGGCCGCTACGTCTCGCATACCGCTGCCGCCCTCGCCCCCATCCTCGCCGCCGGTCCGCACGAAGAGCGGAAACGGTACGACCCCGCCGAGCACGCCGCACGCGAGATCGCCATCGCGCGCGCCGGGCTCGGCGACGTCGGCCGCGAGGTGCGGATGCCCTGGCAGGTCGATGGGCGCAAATGGCACCTCGAGCAGCGCAGCAGCCGGGACGCGACGCCACGCCGCTGGGAGCCCGCCGCGCTCGAATATGTCATCGACCTGGTGCAACGGGTGGGGCGGGCGTCTCGCCCGCCAGCCTTCGAGCCCACCAACTGGAACAGCCAGGCCAGCGTCGAGGTCACCGCCGCGGGCGCGCCGACGTGGTTCCTGCACGCGCTGACCGGCGGCGAGTGGTTGCTCGAGTTGTACTTCCGGGTTCCGCCGGGGACGTTCAAGTGGCGTGAACTGGACGAGGAACTCGGGCTAAAGACCCTCGATGAGCGCGAAGACCTGGAGGTCTACGGCGACTGGGCCCGCGTGGACGTGCGCCCGCGGCGCGACGGACTCGACGCGGTCGTGGTGTACGTCCACGACCAGGCCGAGATCGACACGCCCGC
Organism: uncultured Planctomycetales bacterium; assembly: GCA_964638325.1. Classification (GTDB taxonomy): domain Bacteria; phylum Planctomycetota; class Phycisphaerae; order UBA1845; family Fen-1342; genus JALHJL01. The sequence continues at coordinate 32,480 of CAZWYT010000053.1, read as the reverse complement.
GTTCCGGCGGTTCATCAAGCGCGCCGCGCAGGCCTACCTGAAGATGGTGAACGACAGCGACTGAGCGACTGGGCGTAAGTCCGCGCCATCAAGACGAGCCCCGCGTATGGTAGAATAACGCGGGTTTTGCAGGCGCTGAGCCTGGTTTGTGAAGCAAGGTCATGTTGCGACCAGGAGGAGCACAGATGGGACGCGCAGTGCGACGAACTGCAACGGCGGCGGTGCTCGTGGGACTTTCGTGTCTGGCGGGGTGTGCACTGCTGATGTTGCCGACCGACCTGCCGGCGGCGCTTGAGACCGTAATGGCCGACGCCCAGTCGTTCGCGACGGCCAGCGACGACCCGCTGCGGGATGTCGCCGCGGGCACGGTGCGCGACGACCTGAACAGCCTGGACGGGTGCTGGGGCGGTTACCAGCGGTGGGCGGGGAACGCTGGCCAGGCCCTGGAGATCTACGAGGTGCTGCAATTCGACGCCGGCACGCAGACACTGACGCGCTACGTCCTGCAGCAACTGGCCGGTCTGGCCATGGTGGACGTGCAGCACGGCACGTACGAAGTCGCGGCGAGCGGCGACCAGATTGCGTTCCACGTCAAGAAGGTCGAGTCGAGCGTGCCGCTCGGGCCGCACGGACAAATGACCGACATAACGAACCAGTACGACACGCTGCCCCAGTACACGGTGCACGCGACCTTGAGCGGCGACCAGCTCAAGACGCGGTTTGAGATGCCGGCGGGCGACCCGCGAACGCCGGCGGGCTTCGCGGACGACACCCCGCTCCTGCACCGGCGATTTGACTGCCCGGCGGAATGACCGGGGGCGCACCGTCGGACTAGCATAGCCGCGCTGAGCCGGCGCGGCGCGGCCGGGCCCAGCCCGCACTCCGCCGCCGCCCGGATAGAATCACCAGTTGGCGAAATCTGTGGCACTGACGTTGGTTGAACGTTTCGCGGCCAGCCTCCGGGGGTTCGGTGCGCTGCGCGCGCTGCGCTCGCGCAACTACCGTCTGTTCTTCGGCGGGCAGGGCGTCTCGCTCATCGGCACGTGGATGCAGTCGGTCGCGTTGGGCTGGCTCGTGTACCGCCTGACAAACTCGGCCGTGCTGCTCGGAGTCACCGCGTTTGCCGGCCAGGTGCCGGTCCTGCTGCTCGCGCCGCTGACGGGCGTGTTCGCCGACCACTGGCCCCTGCGCCGCCTGCTGGTGGTAACGCAGAGCGTCGCTTTGCTGCAGGCGCTCGTGCTCGCCGTGCTGACGCTGTCCGGCAGCGTGACGCCCGCGGCGATCATCGTCCTCAGTGCGGTGCTCGGTACGGTCAACGCGTTCGACATGCCCGCGCGGCAGGCGTTCGTCATCCAAATGCTCGAGGACCCGGCCGACCTCGGCAACGCGATCGCGCTGAACTCCCTGCTAGTCAACGGCGCCCGGCTCGTCGGACCGTCCCTGGCGGGGTTGCTCATCGCGGCGCTCGGCGAGGGCCCCTGTTTCCTGCTCAACGCCATCAGCTACGTCGGGGTGGTCATCGCCCTGCTGGCGATGCGCCTGGCGCCCCGCGCGGCGCGCGGCGCGGCCCGCCCCGTCTGGACTGAGCTGCACGAGGGGTTCCGGTACGCCCTGGGGTTCGCCCCGATCCGCGACGTGCTCGGACTGCTGGCCGTATCGAGCCTGATGGGGATGTCGTACGCCACGATCATGCCGGTGTTTGTGCGCGACATTCTCGGCGGCGACGCGCGCGTGCTCGGGCTGCTGCTCGGTACGACGGGCTTGGGCGCCCTGGCCGGCGCCACGTTCCTCGCCGCCCGCAGCACCGTGCGCGGCTTGGGCCGGACGATCGCGCTCGGAACCGCGCTCTTCGGGGTGGGCTTGTGCGTGGTGGCGGCGCAGCGCTCGGTGGCGCTCGCGGCGCTGCTCATGGTCGTCGTCGGCCTGGGCCTGATGCTCCAGATCGTGGCGAGCAACACGATCCTGCAGTCCCTCGTCGACGACGACAAGCGCGGCCGCGTGATGAGCCTCTATGCCATGGCGTTCCTCGGCATGACCCCGTTCGGCAGCCTGCTGGCCGGCAGCCTCGCGCACACCCTGGGCGCACCACGGGCGCTCCAGCTCGGCGGGGTGTGCTGCCTGATCGGCGGCCTCGTGTTCGCGGCCCGCGTGCGCGCGTTGCGCCGCATGGCGCGGCCCGTCTACGTGCGTAAGGGGATCATCACCGAAGGCGATGGGCCCACCGCCGCGCCGGCGGCGTAACCAGCCGCACCTCTATTGTACGCGACGATGCGGCGAGTTAGACTTCAGCGGCAAGAGGGACAACCAGGGGCTTGGTACGGAGGTTACCGACATGCACCGGACATGGACTTCGCTGATCGGCGTGTGTGGACTCGTGGTCTGTTGCGCTCTCGGCGGCTGCCAGCTCTTACCGCCCTTCGTGCCGCCGGAGCTGCCGGCCGAGATCCAGTTCGTCCTCAATAGTCCCGAGACATTCGTGTTGCCCGAGGACGTGTCACCCGACCCGGCCGCTGAGCCCGTCCAGGATGCCAGCGCGCTGGCCGGCTGCTGGGCCCATACCTTCGAGCCGGAGAACGTGGACCTGTCAGCAGACACCACCGGGCTCCCGGTCTCGGAGGGCACGCAGGCTCGCCTGCGGGCGATCGAGCTGTGGCGATTTGACGAGGCGTCACGCGACATGCAGTACGAGCTGTACGTTGGCGACGAAACGAGCGGGGTCGTCCTGCTGCAGATCATGTCCGGCACGTTCGAGGTCCGCGACCCGGGGATTGTCATCGTCCGCTTCCAGGACTTCACCGGCAATGACTGGGCGACCGGGCAAATGGTGTCCGCGGTGCCCGAGGGGACCGAGGAGCCGGGGGAAGGGGTTCTGCGATTTGAGCGCAGCGGCGAGCGGCTGTTCCTGACGGGCAGTGGTGCGACGCCCGAGAGCGTTGCGGACGTCGAGCCGGTCGACGCCTTGCAGCACTTTGCGTGTTCCTAGGGTCGTGAGTCGCAAGGACCATGCTCGACATCCTGCCGAAGCGCGCGCTGTTCCAGTTTGAGATTCCGATCCACCACGTTGCCCGTCCGCCGCGGATCGACGGCGACGTAAGCAAGTGGAACCGCAAGTATCTCGCGCCCCCGCTCGTGGAGCTGGAAGGCCAGGAGCCGCTCGCGGACGTTTACTGGGCCTGGCACGCGGACGGCTTCTACGCGGCGTTCGACGTCCCGAATCGTGGCGGCCGCCTGCACTGCGATCCCAAGCAGTGGTGGAAGCACGACGGCCTGCGGCTGTGCCTCGATACGCGCGACGCACGCGACATCAAGCGGGCGACGCGCTTCTGCCACCTCTTCTATCTGTTGCCAGCCGGCGGCGGTCCGGACGGCCGGCGGCCGGTCGCCGGCACACATCGCATGAGCCGCGCCAAGGAGCCGCCCACGGCCGTAGACCTCGCGCTGATCAAGGTCGCGGCCCAAATCGGTCGGCAGGGATACAGCCTGGAGGTCGCGTTGCCCGGCGCCTGCCTGCACGGTTGGGACCCGGTCGAGCATCCCCGCATCGGCGTGTACTACAAGGTGAAGGACACGCAACTCGGCAGTCAGCATCTGAGTGCCGATGACGAGCTGGGCTGGAACGTCGACCCCAGCACATGGGCGACCGGCGTGCTGGTCAAGTAAGTAGCGTCGGCCCCCCGTGGCCGACGTCGAATGTCGCTTGTGCGAGAACCCGTCGTGGTGCCATCTGCTCTTGAGCAGTGTCCGCGAAGCGCGGAGCCGGCGTCTCGCCCGCCGGTAGCGGCCGACGGCTCGTCGGCCGTGGTCGCCGGGTGCCATCTGCTCTTGAGCAGTGCTTTCGCCGCTGCGAGAAGGCGTTCTCGCAAGAACCCGCCGTGGTGCCACTGCTCTTGAGCAGTGCTTTCGCCGGTGCGAGAATCCTTTCTCGCATCCACCCCAGCGGGAATCGCTTCCCGGAAAGCTGTGCGCGGCTCCGTAGTGTTCAATGTACGAGCAGGTACCACACCAGATCCGCTAATCCCGGCCACAGCTTGCCGAACGCGCGCCACCAGAAATTGTTCGGCCGCCCGAGGAGCATGGTCAACGCCACGACAGACGTCACGAGAAACAACAGCACGATGAAGGTGGTCAAAAAGCCTATGGCCCAACCGCGACGAACTTGCAGATAGCGGCCCATGCCCAGCGAAATGGCCAGCGCGAAGACGCTGATCGGCAGAATCATGGCGAGCCAGACGAGGTATTCCGTGCAGGCCGCCCAGGCGCGCCACCGCCACACCCCGGAGGGAGTACAAGTTGCGATGACGCAGTTTAGGCAGAACAGCACACCCACGACGGCGTGCCACATCCACGCAGCCGTGCCGGCCAGCGCCAGAATCCGTAGAAAGTGTTGCCACCGGATGCGGTAGCGATTGATCGTCTGCTGGAAAACCTGCAAAACCAGCCAGGTAAGCACGACCAGCAAAAGCGCGCCCAGCAGGGCCAGTAGGTAGGCGTTGAGATCCGCGAGTTGCCCGGCGATGTAAGGCGTCCATCCGAAGCGGGTCCGGCACCACCAGTCCATGAAAGTGCTCGACCCGTATTCGGTGCTCAGACACACGACCGCGTGCAGCAGCAACATCAGGAGCACGAAGACCAGCAGCGGAACTAGGCGCGGCTCCAGCGCAATACGCGTCTCAGGCCACAGCCGCCACGGCAGCATCGCCCGGCCGATGGTTCCGAAGAAGGACCGCACGGGCCGGTGCCGCCACTGGTACTCGAACAGCGGGCTCTGGAGTTGGCGCTCCGTCGCCGCGATGAGCTCTGCCCATTGAAATTGCAGCCCGCACTCCGGGCACCGCGGCTGCGGCAGCCGGCGCAAGTCGTAGCCGCACCGCGGGCAGTGCAACTCAAGGGCGAGTGTTTCCCAATTCGGCGTGTCGCTGGCCGGCCCCACGTCAGTCATGGCACGGATTGTACCGCATACGGAACGATGGACAGGCCGTTTGACGCGCGACGCGTTTCCGCGTTTACTCGACAGGCATGAAACGCGCGCGGTCTATGCTCCTGCTGCTGGCGGCGATCGTGCTGGCAGGCCCCGGCGGGATTCTCGTCGGCTGCCGGGCTCCCGGCGGCGCGCCGCCGCCGGTACGGCCACCCGCCGGTCGGCCGGCGCCGCGCCCCCTGGCCCGGCCGGCGCGGGCCGTCTGGGTGGCGCGCTTTCACTACCGCACCGCCGACGATGTGCGGACCATCATCGCCAACTGCGCCGCCAGCGGCTTCAACACCGTTCTGTGGCAGGTGCGCGGCGAGGGCACGGTCGCTTACCCGTCGCGCATTGAGCCGTGGTCGCGTGAATACAACTTCCAAAACCCCGGCTTCGACCCGCTCGCGGTCGCAGTCGAGGAGGCTCACCGGCGCGGCCTGCGGATCGAGGCGTGGTTCAACGTCATGCCCGGATGGAAGGGGCTGACGCTACCGCCGATCCGCGGCCAGTTGTACAACGCCCATCCTGACTGGTTCATGTACGACGCCGCCGGTCGCCGCCAACCGCTCAATAAGGACTACGTGATCCTCAACCCCTGTCGCCCGGAAGTCCGGCGGCACGTGGTCAGCGTCGTCGACGAGATCGTCGCGCGCTACGACGTGGACGGGGTCCACCTGGATTATGTGCGCTACGCCTGGGACGGCGCCGCGGGCGCCAAACAGAGCTACCCGCGCGATTCACGGACCCTGAACCTCTATCAACACGAGACGGGCCAATCGCCGGACACCGATCCGGCGGCCTGGGACCACTGGCGGGCCAATCAACTCACGCGGCTGGTACACGAGATCCGCAACACGCTCAACCGCCGCCGCCCCGGCGCGACCCTCACCGCGGCCGTCTGGCGCGATCCGTGGGTCGGGTACCGCGATTACCTGCAGAACAGCGTAGCCTGGCTGCGCGCCGGTCTCGTCGATGCCCTGCTGCCGATGGCCTACGTGGAGAAGCTGGATCTGTTCGATGCGGCGATTGCGGAATACCGCCGCTTGGCGGGAGGCCGGCCGGTAGTGCCCGGCCTGGGCATCTACATGCACCGCGACCCGGACGAGACGCGCGATCAACTGCAGCGTTGCATGGCGTGGGGCGGGGATTTTGCGCTGTTCTCGTACGAGTCGCTTTTCCCCACCGCCGGCGACCGGTCGTCGGCCCCGCCAGCCCTCGCCGAGGCGCAGCGCGTGCGCTACGCGCGGCGCGAAGTGCTGAGCGGGTTTGCGGGGCGCTGAAACGTCCAGGGACAGCGAGGTTTGTTAGGGCATCCGCGCCCACAACCTGGCCGCGTCAAACCGTCCCAGAGTGCCGCCCAACCGCGCGGAATGCTGTTGGGGCGCGGGCCACGGCCGGTTACAATAGGGGGCTGTTGCTTCCAGGAGGCCACCGATGAACAGTTCTCGACAGCACCCATGGCGCCTATTGCTGCTGGTGGCGGCCGCGGGCCCGGCCTGGGCCGGACCCCTGACCGTCTCGTTCCTCACGCCGAGCAAGCACTCGGCGATAGTAGGAGAGTCGCTCACGCTGCGGTTTGACGCCGGGGCCGCCCGCGACGCGCGGCCCGTGCCTTGGCCGAGCGGCGAGGTCAAGTGGTTGTTCATCCGCGGCGGCGGCGAGCAGGAGAACCGGCACGACGTGCGGCCGCAGCGCGCCCAGGACAACTTCGTCTCCCTGAGGATCGTGCACCCAGACGTAACGCTGGTGGGCTTGGATCACACCACGGTGCGCGAGGCCACCGGCGCCGAGCTGCGCGCGTTCCTGGATCAGAACGTTGCCCTCGACAGCACTGTCGGAGGTGTCCAGGGACTGACGGCCGATCGCAAGCTCCGCGTGCGCCACATCGCCGTTGCCAAGACGCTCATTCGCGTACCGGCGGAGGATGGCCAGGTACTGCCCTCGGCGATTGCCACCAGCAAGAGCGGCCTGGCGGCCGAGATCCGCCCGCACTTCGACCCCACGGCTGCCCTGATCGGCAGCGACCTGCCGCTGACGGTGTATGTGGACGGTGACAAGCGCCCCGACGCGAAGATACAGGCCACGAACGTCACTACCGGCCAGACGACCACGATGATCGCCGACCCAAGCGGATCCGGTCACTTTCGCGTGACTGATCCGGGCGTGTGGCGGGTTGAGTTCCACTACGCCCAGCCGCTGCAGAACGATCCCGCCGCCGACTGGGTCATTTACAGCGCGACACTGACGTTTGAAGTGGCGAAAGGAGGCGGGCAATGAGGCGCGCGGGACCGACAAGTGAAACACACATCCAGGCTGGGTTCCTCGCCGTGTTGATCGTCCTCGCCGCTCCGGTGCTGGCGGTCGATTGGCAGGAGCTCGGCCCGGCACCGATCACCAACGGCAGCTACACCGGCCGCGTCTCGGCAATCGTTTGCAGCCCGAGCAACGCCAACCGTTACTTCGTCGCGGGCTGTGACGGCGGTGTCTGGCGCACCACCGACGGCGGAACGAGCTGGACGCCGCTCACCGACCACATGCCCACGACCGCCATGGGCGCCCTCGCCCTCGACCCGACGAACGAGAACGTCGTCTACGCCGGCACCGGCGAGGCGAACTTCGCCAATCACAGCCGCTACGGCCTGGGACTGTTCAAATCCACCGATGGCGCCGATACCTGGGTACAGTTGGCCGAGAGCACATTCGCTGGCCGTTGCTTCTCCAAGATCGTGATCAACCCGCAGAACTCGCAAATCCTCTACGCGTCGATCACCCGGGCCGGCGGTTTCCCGGAGATGGCCGCAGCCAAGGGACACCCAGGCGCAACCGGTCCCGTCGGCGTGTTCCGTTCCACCGACGGCGGCCTGAGTTGGACCCAGCTCACGACCGGCTTGCCGAACGTGAGCGCCACGGATCTCGCCATTGACCCCAGTAACTCCAACATCCTCTACGCCGCCATCGGCCACATCTTCGGCAACGCGGCCAACGGCATCTACAAGACGACCAACGGCGGGGATAGCTGGACGAAGTTGAGCGGCGGCGGCTTCCCGTCCGCAACGCTCGGCCGCATTGGCCTCGCGATCGCGCCCAGTCAGCCGAGCCGAATCTACACGCTGTTGGTCAACCCGGCCAGCGCCAGCGGTGGCAACGGATATACCTACGGGGCCTACCGCAGCGACAACGGCGGCACGAGCTGGACCTCGCTGCCGATCGGCGACATCCAGTCCTCGTATGGCTGGTACCTGTGCGTCGTTTCGGTGCAGCCATCGAACGCTAACACAGTCTTCATGGGCGGACTCGATCTCTACCGCTCGACCAACGCCGGCGCAAACTGGAGCGACGTCGCTCCGCCGCACGTCGACCAGCACGCGCTGGCCTGGGACCCTCTGGGTCGGCTCGTGGCCGGTCACGACGGCGGCGTCACCCGCACCGCCAATCTGGGCAACAGTTGGACCTCGCACAACAACCTGGGCGTCATCCAGTTCTACGCCGGCCTCTCGACCCATCCCTCCAATGTCGAGTACTTCCTCGGCGGTACGCAGGACAACGGCTCGAACCTCCGCAACGCGCTGGGCCTCGGCTGGACACAGGTCTTCGGCGGCGACGGCGGCTGGACCCAGATTGACCAGTTCACGCCGATGCGCCTCTTCGTCGAATACCAGGGCACCGGCAACTTGTACCTGTCTACGAACGGCGGCGGGTCGTTCAACTACAGCGGCAGCGGCATCAATAGCAGCGACCGCAACTGCTTCCTCCCGCCTTATCTCATCGACCCGACCGCGTCCACCCGCATGTGGTACGCCACCCACCGCATCTACCGCAGCACCAACAGCGGCTCGAGCTGGACGGCGATCTCCGGCGATCTCACCGGTGGCGGCAGCGCCGCCATCCGCTCGATCGCCGTCGCTCCCTCCGATCCGAACAACGTCTATGCCGCCACCAATGACGGCCGCTTCCTGCGTTCGACGAACGGCGGGACCAGCTTCACGCTGCTGCTAAGCGGGCTTCCCGGCTGGCCACGCGTCACGCGCGAGCTCTTCGTCCACCCCACCAATCCCCTGGTCGTCTACCTGGCCGGCGCCGGCTTCGGCGAGACCAAAGTGCAGCGCAGCGTGGACGGCGGCCAGAACTGGGTGCCGCTCGACGGCGACCTGCCGGACGTCCCCGTTGACACCCTTGCGGTCGACGTGCGCGGGAAGCTCCCCGTGATCTACGCCGGCGCCGACGACGGGCTGTACTATTCGATCAACGGCGGCGCGAACTGGTTCCGCTATGGCGCCGGTTTGCCGAACGCGTGCGTCATCGACCTGCGCCTCGAGCCCGCGCGGCAGCGCCTCGTCGCCGCAACCCAGGGGCGGGGGGCCTGGCGGATTCCGATTGCCATCCCCGGCGACATGAACGGCGACGGCTTCGTCAACTTCGGCGACATCAACCCCTTTGTCCTCGCCCTGGCCGACCCCGCCGCCTACGCCCAGCAGTTTCCGCAATTGGACGCGAACCTGTCCGGCGACATGAACGGCGACGGCGTCCTCGACTTCGGTGACATCAACGGCTTCGTCGCTCTGCTGTCAAGCTAAGGGCGCGACGAGCAGTGTAGCGTCGGCCCCCTGTGGCCGACGTGGAGAGCGCCGTGGCGCCGGCCGCTACACGACCCGGCGTCGTAGCGGCCGACCCCCGTGTCGGCCGTGGAACTTCAACGGGCCTTCTATGGCCGCCACGGAGTCCGGAGCGCCAGCGACCGGTCGCGCGCGGCGGAAGCGTTGGTGGAGACGCATCCGCTGGGTCGTGCGCATCGCCACGGTCCTTTTCGTCATTGGATACCTCAAATTCGTGGGACTCGACGGCAAGTTCTATTACCCCGACCGCAAGCCCTATGACCGGCCCGAGGACTACGACCTCGCCTACCAGGACGTGTCGTTCCCGACCGCGGACGGCCTGAAGCTGCACGGCTGGTTCCTGCCCGCCGAGGGGAAGCCGCGCGGCGCGGTCCTCCATCTCCACGGCAACGCCGCCAATGTCAGCGCCCACGTCGGGCTGATCGACTGGCTGCCGCGCGCCGGCTATCACGTACTCATGTTCGACTATCGCGGCTATGGGCGGTCGGAGGGCAAAGTGACGCGCGCCGGAACGATCCGCGACGGACACGCCGCCCTCGACTACTTGCTTTCACGCCCGGAGACTCAGGGCCTGCCGGTGTTTGCCTACGGGCAATCGCTCGGAGGCCCCGTCGCCATTGTTGTCGCCGCCGCACGCCCGGAAATCCGCGCGGTCGTCGCGGAGTCGCCGTTCAGCAGTTATCGCGGCATCGCCGCCCGGCACATCGTCCGGCTGGTGCGGGCGGAATGGCTGGCCAAGCTGCTGGCGGCGGTGACCATCTCGGATGGTTACGACCCGATCGCGGTAGTAAGCCGCCTGGCTCCGCGGCCGCTGCTGGTGATTGCGGCAGAGAACGACCAGATTTGCTTCCCGGAGCAGGCGCGGGAGCTATACGCCGCGGCGGCGGAGCCGAAGTCGTACTGGCTCGTGCCTGGCGCCGAGCACCTGGCCGTCTCGATCGACGCGCGCGACGAGCTGACTGAGCGGGTAAGCACGCTCTTCGCCCAGGCCGCCCACCCGTAGCGGCCGACCCCCGAGTCGGCCGTTTCCCGTAGCCGCCGGCGTCTCGCCGGACGTCGTTGTGGGACCGGTTTCCAACCGGTCGCGTCGCGCCGTGCTCACACGCCAGGCTCGATAACACTTGACGAGCCGCGGGCTTAAGCCCGCGCGGAGTTGCACCTTGTTCGCAGGCCGGCCTTCAGCCCCCAATGGGGGCGTCTGGAAGTAGCCTCGGGCGCGAGCCCGGGGACAAGCCAGAACCCCCAACCAACCCGAGCCCCACCCGGCGTGAGAAAAAAACGGGGACTGGCTCCGCGCCGGTTGCGTCTGGTTCGCACGAAAGGCTCTCCCGCGGTGCCTGTACCCGTTTTTTTCTCACGCTCATCGGGGCGACTGAAAGGTAGGGCAGGTCCTCGACGAGCCGCGGGCGCGAGCGACCGGCTTCGCACTCAGCCGACGAACATGAATGACGTGCACGCATCCGAACGTGGCTGGGTTGCGGCTTGCTCGCAGGCCGGGGTCGATTACACTGGGGGCCACGGTGTGCTGGCCGAGCAGTTTGTTGCGGCTTGCTCGCAGGCCGGGGTCGATTACACTGTCCCCGCCGTGCGCACGGTGCGTGCGCGTGTTG
>CAZWYT010000053.1:0-21197 GCA_964638325.1 uncultured Planctomycetales bacterium | reverse complement strand
CGGCTTGCTCGCAGGCCGGGGTCGATTACACTGGGGAGACCGTCGCGGCCGAAGGATCTCGAGTTGCGGCTTGCTCGCAGGCCGGGGTCGATTACACTGGGGAGACCGTCGCGGCCGAAGGGTCTCGCGTTGCGGCTTGCTCGCAGGCCGGGGTCGATTACACTGGCTGGCCGCAATCGCCTTCAGGACTGCCAGTTGCGGCTTGCTCGCAGGCCGGGGTCGATTACACTTGAACCCGCCTCCACACGGCAACGTCCAACGTTGCGGCTTGCTCGCAGGCCGGGGTCGATTACACTTACGGCGGTTTTAGGTGGCCCGCACTCGGTGTTGCGGCTTGCTCGCAGGCCGGGGTCGATTACACTAGCCCGAAGCTCGCCGCCGACTTCGCCGCCGTTGCGGCTTCCTCGCAGGCCGGGGTCGATTACACTGTGAAGCTCGTTGTTGCGGGTCACCTCGAGGTTGCGGCTTGCTCGCAGGCCGGGGTCGATTACACTCGTGCCACAGCGGTGTGCGGCGTAGTGCTCGTTGCGGCTTGCTCGCAGGCCGGGGTCGATTACACTAACCTTGCCGGCGTACACGAAGGGCCCTTCGTTGCGGCTTGCTCGCAGGCCGGGGTCGATTACACTGGCGGGCAGTGCCCGCCCCACCTAAGCCGTGTTGCGGCTTGCTCGCAGGCCGGGGTCGATTACACTGCGCCCAAGCGCTTCGATTGCGGCCCGCTTGTTGCGGCTTGCTCGCAGGCCGGGGTCGATTACACTGCGCCCAAGCGCTTCGATTGCGGCCCGCTTGTTGCGGCTTGCTCGCAGGCCGGGGTCGATTACACTATATATCGGCGCAGCTAGACGCCTCTAGTAGTTGCGGCTTGCTCGCAGGCCGGGGTCGATTACACTTCCCCGCTGCGGCTGGCGGTTGCCCCCGTTGTTGCGGCTTGCTCGCAGGCCGGGGTCGATTACACTTTTCCGGTCGAGGCCGTGCATCTGGTGCCTGTTGCGGCTTGCTCGCAGGCCGGGGTCGATTACACTTTGCCTCGTCAGCTACAATCCAGGCATTGAGTTGCGGCTTGCTCGCAGGCCGGGGTCGATTACACTGCAGGCCGCGATCGTAACCTGTGGCCCAATGTTGCGGCTTGCTCGCAGGCCGGGGTCGATTACACTGCCGGCCGGACCGCCAGCAGGCCGGCGCCTGTTGCGGCTTGCTCGCAGGCCGGGGTCGATTACACTCGCGGCGGTCAAACAGGCGTTCGCGACCTTGTTGCGGCTTGCTCGCAGGCCGGGGTCGATTACACTCCAAAGCCCCGTGGGGCGCGGACATCGCGGGTTGCGGCTTGCTCGCAGGCCGGGGTCGATTACACTTTACCTGCGTAGATGAACGGGCCTTCGTAGTTGCGGCTTGCTCGCAGGCCGGGGTCGATTACACTCTCGCCTGCTCTCCTTCCGTTCAACCACTAGTTGCGGCTTGCTCGCAGGCCGGGGTCGATTACACTGCTAGCGATAAGGTCGTATACGTCCGCGAGTTGCGGCTTGCTCGCAGGCCGGGGTCGATTACACTGCTAGCGATAAGGTCGTATACGTCCGCGAGTTGCGGCTTGCTCGCAGGCCGGGGTCGATTACACTCCGCCCCCGCAAATGCCGCTGAGCAGGCCACTTGGAGGTGAAATCGGTCAGAAAAGTTCGAGTTGACGGGGGGCCGACTCGGTCGGTTTGCGCATTTTCCCCCAAAAAACGCGCATCCGCTCGAACTGCTTGTCGGTGATCGTGAGCACGCGAACCTCGCCGTCGTCCGGCAGGACACGCTGGACGCGCTCGCTGTGAACATCCGCGTTCTCCTCGCTCGCGCAGTGGCGCACGTAGACGGAGAATTGTAGGCGCGAGAAGCCGTCTTTGAGCAGTGCTTTACGGAATTGCGTGTACGCCCGCCGGGCCTCCTTCGTGTCCACCGGCAGATCAAACATCGCCAAAACCCACATACAGCGGTAGCCGCTAATCAGCATGATTCGGGCCTGCAATCGCCAGAGTCCGGGGGGGACGTGCCGTCCCCGGGCAGCGCGCAAACGACGGGAATTTCGAGGCTCGTCGCCGTGCCCTCCAGGCAGCGCACTAGCGAGGCCACCATCCGGTGCAACGCAACCATCAACGGACCCGTTTGGTCGCCGGTGCGCACCTCGGCGGTAAGCGTTTCGAGCAGCTCCGCCTTCGTGCTTGGCTTCAACTCTGTCTCACCCGCTCGCTGCAATCGCAAAACACGCGCGTCAACGAGTGGCCGAAGCGGCTCAACGAGGTCGTCGGCCAGGCAGAACGCGTCCCCGCGGTTGGCGTGGTGTATCCCCAGGGCGGGCAAGAGACCCGCCGAAACGATCGCGCGGGCAACGGCGGCGCGGACGACCGCGTACCCGTAGTTGAGGAGCGCGTTGGTGCCGCTGCCGTCTGGGTCACGCCGGAAGGTGTCTCCCAGCAGCGCAGGCCAATAGGCGCGGGCCGCCTGGGCCTCGACGTTGCTCGGATCGGCGGAGCGGACCTGGCGGGCCAGCCCGAGTAGCCGTGAACGGATCGGCGAGTCCGCCCGCAAGTTCGCGGCCTGGGCGCGGATTTTGGCTTGGACGAGTTGCCGCCAAAGCTGTTTCTGGAGCGGCTTCTTGGCTGCGAGCTGGTCGTGAATCCGCCACACGACCTCGGTGTGCTCGCCGAAGGGCAAAAGCAGCCCGGCGGGGAGGTGGTTTCGGCCGCAGATCACGACCGCCGCGTCGTACTTCAGGAGGGTGGTGAGGGCAGCGTGCGTATACGTCGTGCCACAGTGCTCGACAAGTACCACGCCAATGTCCTCGCAGGGGATGCTTGCGAGCAGCCGCTCCTCGCCGACCCCTTCGTCCGTCCGTGCCTGCGTGCCTTCGTGCCTTTTTAGAAGGAGCAACTGCTCGTTCTTGACGGTGAGATGCACCGGCTGCTGCGAGATTTCGATCGTGCGTTTGATCACGGCCGCGGATTCCCTACCGGGCACTATCGGCGGCCGACGGCGCGTCAGTTTAGTCGCGATCGAGTCGCTGCACTTCACCCAGGGGACTGACACGGACCTTGTAGGGGGGCTGGTTCGGCTCGGGGCCGCAGCCTTTTAGGTCCGCCGGAGCAAGATCGATTTCCTCCCGGCGTGTTCCGGGGACCTCTCCGGCCTGTTCGTCCTTTTCCGGTACAGAGCGCCGGGCGTCCCAATGGTTGACGAAAAACAAGCGGCCCGGACTGAGTTTGAACACCACGAAGAAACCGAGCTCCGCTGTCCTTGGATGGCGCATGTACACCGTCTCGCCCTCGCAGAGCGACATGATGAACCGCTGACCATCGCGGTCGGAGCGATCAACAGCGGGCTGCGACGCGACGCGCTTCCCATTACGGTCCTTGGCAGGCCGCACTCGCTGGGCAGCCCGGAACATCGAAACGCAGTCGTCAGACCACGCACCGGTCGTAACGTCCTCCCGAATCTCACTGTGATGGTTGTTACGACTAATGTGGTAGCGGTACAAAGGACGTCCTGTCCGCGGGTTGACGGCTTGTTGCCTCGTGAACGGATCCTTCACCGGAATCCTGACGGGGTCGGAGATCGGCCCAATCGTCACCACCGACTTGATAGGAACGCCGCTGGGCATATGCAGCTTGCCGGACTGAGCGAGGTCGGCGATTTGTCTGGCGGTGAAGCTGTCAGCGTTTACCCCGTTGTCCTGCAGGCACCCGCGGATGATGCGCCGCAGGCCCCAATCCCGGACGAGTCCGCCCTTGCCAAGTGACGGCTCGATCCGGCGGCGCTCGAACTGGCCGCGCTCGAGCAGCTCGCGCGCCTTGGCGCGGGCCTCCCTGTCCTTCAGGCCGGTCTGTTTCAATTCGCCGACCAGCCGCTTGCGCGCCTGGTCGTCTGTCTCCTCGACGGGCATGCGCAGCATCTTCGGGCTCAGCTCGCCGACGTTGCAGCGAATCCGAAAGATGCCCTGCTCTTCGTTGACGGCACCCCATAGGTCTTCCTTGTGGAGAAAGCCGGACGCCTTCCGCTTCGCAGGGCGGTGGGAGACAACCAGTCCGTCAACCTCTGTCATGACCTGCGCGCGGAATTCGTCCACCGTACCCCACGGCGGAGTCAGCGGCGTACGCTGAAGCCAGTGACCTGTGCGTTCGTGATACTCCTCGGCTTCGGCGGCTTGACCGGCGAGAATCGGTTCGATCTGTGGGTCGGTGAGCGCAATGGTGACCGCGTCGATCGCATGGTGCCGATGGTCGGCGCGCTGTTTTTCGCGGGGCGGCTGCGCCTCCTCACCTCCGGGCGGGGTGCCCTCCGCGTCGCCTCGGCCTCGGCGAACGTTCTTGAACAACTGCCAGTCGCGCCGCAGCAGCGCGGTGTACTTACCCTTCGTCACGAAAATACGCCGCGTTGCGTCCGTTCGGTCACGATACAGGCCGTCGCGGAGATATGAGGCGACCTGGCGCGCCGCGTACGCTGTGTCTGTAAGCTGCGAGTTCTTCCATTCCTCTTCCTCGCGGACCTCGCGCGTTAGGTTCTCCCACTTCCGGGCGTAGTCCTTGGGGGAGAAGTACTGGTCGGCCTCGCCCTTCTGCGGCTTGTACCGTTCAAAGTGAGCGAATCGCTGCTGCAGGCCCGCGAATCGCTCACCCAGCCACTCCCGCGGCGTCTTATTCCCTTTCCCGCGATTGGAGGCCCGGCAACAAAGAACCTTATTGTTCAGGCCGTTGTCGCCGCAGCGGCTGTACGGAACAATGTGGTCGGTTTCCACGTCCGTGCCCTGGGCAGCACGGTCCTCGGTGATGGTCTCGCCGGTGTAGGCGCAGATGTAGCGCTGCTGCCGGCAAAGCAGCACGCGCTCAACCGCTGCGCGCTGCTGGTTCAGGCTCAAGGCGCCCAGGTTGAAGTGGGCGATGACGTCTTTGCGGGCCTTCTCGCGCCAGCGGTTCCGGTCAAGGGCGGCTTGCCGGACCTTCCCCGATTGCTTCGCCGCCCGGGCGAATTCGATCACAACGCGGTCGGGCTTGCGACCAAACCGGCGCAGGTAACTGAGAATGTGGCGGCGAACTTCGTGAATGGCCTTGCGGACGACCGGATTCGCGAGCACAGGCGCCGGCGGCAGCAGTTCCGGATGCTTGCTCAAGTAGTGGCGGTCAGCCTTCGTCAACGTCGGGGCGTCCAACGCGTAGCGCCGGCGCTGCTCAATCGGCGCATCGTGGCTGCCGTCTTCGCCGAAGCGCTGCCGTGCCTCGATTTGCGTCGGCCAGCGGTTCATCACCGGGTCGAACTCATTCATGTACGGGAGCAAGTTCTGAATCGCGCGCCGGGAGAGGTTGACCCGCTTTTCGAGCTTCGGGCGCGCTTTCCAGGCGGCGAGGAACTTTTCCGCGGTCTCCGCGCTAAGGTCCCACCAACGTTGAGCACCCGCACGCAGCGCATCCGTGTGTGCCGGCGTATCCGGGTCGAACCGCAGGAGCGCCCGGTTGACTGATTCGCGCTGCCGCCCGTCCATCTGCCGCCAGTGCTCTTCCGTGAATACGCCATGCACTATTTCGCGGCAGAACCAGTCCGTGTTGATCTCGCGGTCGGGGTCGCGCTCGATGTTGAGCGTGTAGAACGCCTTGATTGCCTTCTTGTCGATCCCGAGGGCCTTGCGGACGGTGGCCACCGAGCCGGTCTTCTGCTTGCGCAAGGCGGCGATCACGTCGGCGCGCTCTTCGGGTGTGAGTGATCGCGGGGGCTTGTCGCGCTCCTCGATACGGATGTTGTTCACCGTCTCGACGACGCGGAACTCCTGGGCGTACATGTCCGCCAGGGGGCAGCGCTGATCGGTCGGCTCCAAGTCACAGCGTCCGAGCGTGCCCGTGTCCCAGTAGGTGCGGCGCTGGCCGAAAAGCACGCCTTTGTGGCGCCAAGTGTCGTCCTCGCACGGGTCATCGAGCGCCCGCTTTAGCTCGTCCGTGAGCAGCCCGGCCAGCTCGCCGCCGAAGGACTTCTGCTTCTCCCATAACGTGTCGAACTCAGCGCGCACAAGCGGACGATCCGCGTAGAGTTGATCGGATTCCGGCATTCGGTACTGCCGGTTGCGGATCGGTTCCTGGTACGTCTTGCCGGTCGTCGCGAGCGGCTTGCGGCGCTCATCCATCAGGTCCGCCATCAACTGCCCAAACGTCTCCGCGTGCCGCTCCTGCTTGAGCGCGTGCAAGCGGTCGATCGCCTCCTTGACCTTGCCCTCCTCTTTGTCCTCCGGGTCCGTTTCGATTCCGACCGCACCGCGGCGCTGCCCCAGATGGAGTACAACGCGGCCGAACTCGTGCGGCGTGAGCCCCCGGCGCAAGGCATCGCGCCGCAGGGTCCACGGATTGGTCCTGAACAGGTCGGCGAGTTGCTGGGGGTCGCTGGGCAGCAACCCGGCGCCCGTAAGGGTCTGTCGCAGCAGTCGTTTGCGCTGCGCCCGGCGCGCCAAGCTGCGCCGCTGCGACCGTTTCTCGCGGCGTTTCTGGTTGACCGGGGCCCCGCGTTTCGTGTCCGTTTCGTCAACGCCGGCGGGGAAGACGGAGACCCCCAGGGCAATGGTTTTCTGCTCTGTGTCCACCCAAGCCGAGCCAACGGAATTCGAGCCGATGTCGAGGCCGAGCGCAATAGTCATATGCGGCTCCCCACAATTACCCTCGAAATACCCTTGACAAGAATGCTAAATTCGGGTAATGTTTTGGTCAAGTGTAATCGACCCCGGCCTGCGGTTTTTCGCAACAAGATGAAAAATTCGCAGGCACCGCCTTCGGGCGACCGCCGCAGCCCGTGTAACCCACGACCTGCGGCTTTTTCTTGCCGTCCCCGTCCTGCTGACCGCCTGTCCGTCCCCCGCCCCTTTCCCGCCCAATTCGCTACTCGCTATTCGCCATTCGCGCGTCCCCCTCGATCCCTGAATCCCCCATTCCCTTCACAAATTCCGCCCCTCCCCGCCATTCCCTCCGTCCATCCGTGCCTGCGTGCCTTCGTGCCTCATACTCTAGCCAGGTGCCACTGCTCTTGAGCAGTGCTCTGCCGGCGGGCTGAACGCTGACGTCTGATGCAAGGTCCCGATAACAAAGATCGCCAACAGGGGGGTGTACACATTGGGCAATCTTGGCGATCTTCGGCTGGCGCCCCCGCGGCGGCGCTCCCGGTCGACCAGCGGTCGGCCCCCCATTCATCCCTCATCCCTCATCTCCTCCGTCACCGCGGCCAGCGCTCCTGCACCGGCGGCAGCGCCGGAAAGTCGGCGTGCGGCTCACGCTGGTACCAGTACGCCGTCGAGGCGATGTCGTCCGTCAGCGGCTGGAACTTGCCGTTCGGCCACCAGCCCAGCGCCTGGATCGTTACCCGCAGCGCCTTCTTGAAGCGGATCGGATCCATGATGTGCCAGCGATATAGCCCGTACTTCGGCACCTCCGTCGCCGCGTGCCGGACGAGCGGCAGACCCAGGAACGCCGTCGAGTACGCCTCTTCGCGCAGATCCAGACCACGAAACCCCCACGCCCCGCCGAAGTAGTCCTCGGTGCCGGTGCCGCAGATGGTCGGGAATTCCTGGTCGTCGTCCATGAAGAACTTCATCTCGCCCTCGCCCCACCAGCCGTTGCTGAGCTGGGTCCACGCGAGATAGGTGCCGACGTAGTGCCCCGGGCCGCGGACGCCGTCCAGCAGCACGTGCTCCGGCTGCTCCCGCCGCGTTAGCGATCGCCGCCATTGCGCGTGGAAGTACCCCGCCTCGTCCCGCGCGGCCTGGAGCGCGTACGTGATCTGATAGAAGAACTGCTTGACCTCGTCCGGCCGCTGGTTCTCGATGGTGATCTTCGCCGACCGCCGGAACGGCAGCGGCCAATAGCTGTTGAAGCCGCCGGTCGGATTCACCGCGATCGGCAACGACGCGATCTTCGTCCGCAGCGCATGCCCGCAGGCGAAGAAATCACCGAGCGGCACTTCGACCGACGGCGCCGGCTCGTCGTCCCAGTACATCCGCAGCACGCAGTCGCGGTAGGCCTTCGGATCGACGGTGATCCAAATGTGCTGCACGACGCCGGGGCCGGCGATCTCGGCCAGCGTCGTCGTGCTGCCGGCGGGCAGATCGATGCACGGGCGGACCTTCCACCCTTGGCCGAGATGGGCCGCCCAGTGCTCCGGCCCGGGCACCTCGCGCGCCCCGCCGCCGGCCGCACCGGTCGGATTCTCGGCGCTGATGGAGCGCGTCGCCGCACTACCGAGGAGGGGAATGGTCGCGAGACCAAGCTCGAACGGCGAAGCAGAATCGGACATTGCGTACACCTCCGGATGCGGTCGTTCTGGTAACTCGCGCGACACACTGTGCGGCGACGGAACGCCGCCTGCAAGAGGGAGCGCAGCTTCCGGGCCAGCTTACCAGCTTGCCGTGCCGCGGCTGCCGTTTAGACTGGCAGCTTCGTCGTCCAGTACATGGAGCCTGCACGCTATGGCCACCATCTGCTTCCTCGGCGCCGGCAGCGGCTTCGCCCGGCCCTTATGCACGGACGTCATGCTGGCCCCCGGCCTCGACGGCGGCGAGTTCCGCCTGGTCGACATCGATCTCCGGCGGCTGGACCTCTCCTATCGCCTGGTCCGCAAGATCGCGACCAAGATCGGCCGTGGCCGTTGGACGGTGAAGGCGACGACCGACCGGCGCGAAGCCCTGCCCGGGGCCGGCTACGTCATCAACTGCATCGAAGTCTCCGGCATCGACACCGTCCGGCTCGACAACGACATCCCGCTGAAGTACGGCGTGTCGCAATGCATCGGGGACACGATCGGGCCCGGCGGGCTGATGAAGGCCCTGCGCACGGCCCCTGTCTGGCTCGACGTGCTGCGCGACTGTCAGGAGCTCTGCCCCGAGGCCTGGGTGCTCAACTACACCAACCCCATGAGCATCTTGTGCCTGGCCGCTGCACGGACTTCGCCCATGCAGGTCGTTGGACTGTGTCACTCTGTGCAGGGCAGCAGCCGGCAGCTCGCGGAGTACACGGGCGTGCCGTACAAGGAGCTGGGCTGGACGTGCGGCGGCATCAATCACATGTCCTGGTTCACCACGCTCCGCCACAAAGGCCAGGACCTGTACCCTGTGCTGTGTCGCAAGGTGCAGGAGTCGCGCGAGCTGTGGGAGAAAGACCCAGTTCGCTTCGACATCATGCTGCACTTCGGGGCCTTCGTGACCGAGTCCAGCGGGCACCTCTCCGAATACGTGCCGTATTACCGCAAACGACGCGAGCTGCTCGACCGCTATTGCCGCGCCGGGTACCTGGGGCAGGAGAGCTTCTACGCGGACAACTGGCCGAAGTGGCGGCGTGAGTCCGACGAGTCGCGGGAGCGTGTTCTGGCCGGCGCTGAAGAACTCAAGCTGGAGCGCTCGCTGGAGTACGCCTCGTACGTCATCGAGGCCCGCGAGACCAACGTGCCGTGCCTGATCCACGGCAATGTGCTGAACCGCGGCCTGATCGACAACCTGCCCGCGGACGGCGGCGTCGAGGTCGCGTGCGTCGTGGACCGCCACGGTATCCACCCGACGCACTTTGGCCCGCTGCCAGCGCAACTGGCCGCCCTGTGCCGCGCGAACATGGCCATGTTCGACCTGGCGGCGACGGCAGTCATCGAGCGGAGCAAAGAGGCCGCCATCCACGCACTGCTGCTGGACCCGCTAACAGCGGCCGCGTGCTGTCCCGCCGAAATCCGGCACATGGCCGAAGAACTCCTGACCGCCGAGCGCGCCTACCTCCCAGCGCTCGAGTAGGCCGCGGCCGGTGCCGTCGCCTACTTCGCTTGCAGGTCGAACTGGGCCACCGCCGCCTGGGCGCGGATGTGCGCGACAAATGTGTCGCCGCTGAGGATCGGCTGAGGCGTCGGCGTCGTCCCTTGCCGCGGCGTCGCGACCAAGTACGTCTGCGGTGGAAGGATGATCGTCTGCCCCTGGTACATGACCTTCACCTGGCTACCCGACGTTTCTAGGTTGTAGACGTAGTGCTGTCCTGATGGCGCATCGATGCGAACCGCCATCAAAGTGCCCTCCGGCGACGTCGACACCAGATCCGTCTGCACAATCGGCAGTTGTCCGATCAGGACCGCCCATCCCACCGTGAGGTTCATGGCAGCCGGGTCGCCCCCGACGGACCCCGACGTGAACTTATCGCTTTGCGGGTCCGGGCCGAACAGCACGCGATAATCGTGCAACTTCCCGCCGAACTCGTGCCGCACGCTGAGCCGCGCCTCGTGCTCGAAGAGCAATGACAGGTCGGGCGGGATGGCCAGACCCTTCGACTGCGGCGTTGTCAGATCGATCAGCACATCGCCCTTCGTGGCGGTGCTGCGGAGCACGAAGCCGGTCAAGTAGATCTCGGGGCCGCCGTTCGTAGCGCGCGGCATCGACGCGAGCAGAACCGGCTCGTGGATCGACACCTGACCGGCGCCATCCTCGCGTGCGCAGCCCGTCGCGAGCAGCGCGACCAGCGCGAGCAACGTGGCGAAACTGGCGATTCGTTGGATCATGGGGCCCATCTCCTTTTCTTGCCGAGTTTCAGTTCCTTCGAGAACGATGCACGCCGTGGGTCACGGCTCCCAGCTCGCACGCTACCACGAGCGCCAGAGCCGCGACGAGTGGGTTGTACAGGGTCCGCCCGTACCACGCGGCCAGCAGGCTGAGCGCCAGCAGCAGCACGCACCCTGCCGCCAAGGCCAGACTCCGCACGCCGCGCCGCCGGTCGACGAACCACCCCGTGAGCAGACCGAGCATCGCCCCGCAGGCCGTCGCCGCCAGCGCCGGCCGCGCCGCGGCAATCCGCACCGCGGCTCCCCGCAGCAACATATCGATCGCGGTTGCGTGTGCGTACATGCCCCAGACGCGCCGTCCGTTCGGCGTGGTAAAGGTGTACGCGTCACTGCGGGCGTCGCCGACGAGCACGATTCGTCCGCCAACCTGCCGGCGAAGTGCTTCGCGGTCCGCCGTGAACACCGCCTCGTAGTCCAGCGTCGCGGCCGACAGCGTGGCGGCGTCGGGGAGGTCGATCAGGTAGTACGCGATCGCGTCCCCGCGCTCGAGTCCATACTTCGAATCGTCCCACTCCGCCGGGCGCACGCCGCTGACTGGGACCACGTCGGCATTGCCCACGGAACGCTTGGCCGGAGGGCCCTGATCGACATGGCGGGAATAAACGATGGTCAGCGTCTCCGCATCCGGGTCGAGCCGCAGATCCCACTCGGTCCCCGGATGGCGGTACGCCGCAAACGCCGCGGCTGCCAAAGAGGGCAGGGGGTCAGCGGGACCGCGCTGCACCGCAAGGTACACGTGCCAGGGCGCACGCGGACCCAGGCCGGCGGGCGTGCCGCCCCACCGGACGTTGGCGGCAAAGCCCGAAGTGACCGAGGTGGCGCTCTCCGGGTTCAACGACCAGGCATCCAGCGCGAGAACGACCTCGCCGCCGACGTCCCGCAGCGCTTGGACGCCCGCTGCGAAATCTGCGTCGAACGCGCTTTCCCGGCGGAAGAAGATGTCCCACGCGACCACGCGGGCGCCGGCCGCGGCCAAGCGCTTCATGAGTTCCCCGTGCAATGGGCGGAGACCCTGTGGGTCGGTCACGAGCCGATCGGGGTCGAGCCCCGTCTGGGCCGCCAGCGCCGACAGGTCGGTGCGGTCGCGCAGCACCACGACGCGCATGTTCTCAAACGGCGCCGCAGCGCGCGGCGCGCCGAGACCCGCGCCGGCCAGTTGATCGAAGAGCCGTCCCGCCGGCGTCCAACGATAGACCAGCGCACTTCCGAGCGTATGCGCCACCAGCGTGACGAGTACGACGATCCACGCGCACACAAACGCCGGATGCCTGCGGATGCCGGCCGCGGTGCGCGCCCGAAGCAAGTACAACACGCTGTCACGCCGCGCCGCGATCGGCTCTCCCGCCAGGTAGCGCGCCACATCGCGGACCAGCTCGCCCGCCGTCTCGTAGCGCCGCGCGCGGTCCTTGTGCAGGCAATGCAGCACAATCGTCTCAAGCTCGGCGTCCAGCTCGGGGCGCAGCGTGCGCGGCCGCACCGGTTCGGCCCGCAGGATGTGGTCGAGCACGTCGCGCAGGTTGCCGGTCACTTCGTATGGAAACCGCCCGGTGAGCATCTGGTACAGGATGACTCCCAGGGCGTATACGTCGGTGCGCGGGTCGATTCGGCTCGGCACGGCCTCGGCCTGTTCCGGAGACGCCCACGGCAGGCTGCCCATGAACTGGCCCGTTGCGGTCATGGTCTCCCGCCCGGCCTCGCCGCTCGCCATCACCTTGGCCAGCCCAAAGTCCAGGATGTGGGGTTCGCCCTCGGCGTCGATCCGTATGTTTCCTGGCTTCAGATCCCGGTGCACGATCCCGCGCAGGTGCGCCGCATTGACGGCACTGCAGATCTTGGCAAACAGCCGCAGCGTCTGCTCAATCGATGGCGGGCCACTCCGCAGATACGCATCCAGGGACTTCCCGCTGATGTAGTCCATGACCAGGTAGTGGCAGCCCGCCGCCACGCCACTGTCATGAATGGTCACAATGTTGGGATGGTTGAGCTGCGCGAGGATCTCCACTTCGCGCTCAAAGCGCGCCCGGTCCGTGGCGCTCGCAAACAACCCCTCCCGCAGCACCTTGATGGCCACCTTGCGCTTGGTGGATTTCTGGAGGGCCTGGTACACGATGCCTTGCCCGCCGCGGTGAATCTCCCGCAGGATCTCGTACCCGGTGATCGAGCCGGGCAGCAGATCTACCGTGCGGGCGTGCGAGGCGCCCGGCGAAGCGCGCGTCGCGCCGTCGGATGGCGCCTCGACGCCGACGTGGCGGGGCACAACGTCCCGGTCCGCCCCCGAGGGACCGGAGCTCTTGGACCCGGCGTCGTTCCCGCCGTTCGTGCTCATATCGCCGCCCGCGCGTCGGCCCAACCGAGGCACACCGTGGCTTGAGATCCCTCAAGCCCTCGACCCTTGGCGGCTCAAGTATACCTGACGCCGTTGGCGTGCCAAGTGCGTTCCACAACCACGTGCGACTCGGGCGCAACTTCAGCGCCCTTCGCGTCCCCCGTCACGAGCAGTCCACACCGGCGCGTCGATAAAGCCATCGGAGTCCGGCCGTGCAACGGCGACCGCACGTGGTGTGCGCCGCCGGCCATCTCGCCCAGGAACCGCCGAATGACAGGAGCCGCGTATGTCCACTCAGCTTCTCAAGTACTCCGCCTTCCTCCTGGCCTGTCTGGCATTGGCCGGCTGTGGCGGAACCAACCTGCCGAACGCGCCCGCGGACGACGGGGCCGACGTCACTGACAATACCGCCGGTCCGTCGAATGACACTGACATCGTCGACGACCACGCACCCGGCGATGGCGACGGATCAAACGGCGGCGGCGACAACGAGGGGACGACGGACGACGATGGAACGGCGGACAACGGCAATGTCGACGACGGCACGGGTGGGCAGCCGGCCGGCCCGGTGGCGCTCCGCGGCCGCATCAACCCGGGCCAGGCGGCCAAACGCCGGCCGCGGCTGCAGGACGCCGAGCTGTATCCGTACACGGTCGTTGCCCAGAGCGATGCCACCGGGGCGGTATACCGGGGCGAAACGACGACGGACGGCGAGTTCCAGGTCGACCTCCCCGAAGACGAGGCCGGCAACTCACTCGTGGTCACTATTCTGGGGCCGGACGGACGCGCAGTGGGCCCGGTCGTTCTCGATGTTGCCGGGGAAGAAGGCACGACCGGTCTGGTCATGGATCGCGACGCCGACCTCGGCACGCTCGACTTGCCCGACGATCCCACGCAAGCACCGATCACCCCCGGCACCGATAGCGACGTCGCAGACCTCGTCGACCCGACGATCGCCACGCGCCTGAATGAAGCGGGTGCGCCGGTCGGACTGGCTTCCGTGGGCAAGGGCGAGGAAGCGGACAACAGCGAAAGCCGGCCCGGGGGGCTGGTCGATGCGGACGGCGACGGGCTCATTGACATGCTCGACGCCGACGACGACGGCGACGGAATCGTGGATGATTTCGACACGAGCAGCCCGACACCGGGCACGCCTCCGGACACGCACGTGAACTTCTTCATGAACTTGAAGATCGGCACGGACTTCGCGCCCATCTATTACGCCGGCACGCAGGACGAGATCGCCGAACGCCTCAGCTACGACACGGTCATCACGCTGGAAATCATGACCGAGCCCTCTGCGACCCGCGCCATCACGGCGGCGCAGATGCTGGAAACGCCCGGCCCGGCGTACCTGCCCATCGCCGAGAAAACGGGCGAGGGCCCAGCCGGCGCGCTGTGGGTCGCTTCCGACTATGCGTTTGATCCGCTGGGCGACCGGTGGGGCGTCTGGATCCGGCCCAACGCGGTAATGGATGCGGGGGATACGTTCACCCTCGAGGTGAGCTTCGACAACGACACGACCGAACAATACTCGCGTATGATCAACTACGTGTTTAAGAACATACCGAAGCTGATCGAGTACGGCTCACCCGGCGACCTGACTCCGTTTGACCTGGGCAGTGGCACGATCGACGGGACGCCATCCCATCCGATTCTGTTCGATGGGGCGCAGGACCTGGTGCTGGTGTTTAATCCGCCGCCCGACGAGACCGGTGCGCCGATCACGGGGATGGACTACACGTTCCAGTTCTCCTACTTCGGACCAGACGGCGCGGCCGTTCCGGGAGGTGACATCGACCAGCGCACGACCTGGCCGACCCCCATCCCCGGCTTTGACCACAACACCTACCGCGTTGAGGCCGCGGACCTCGGCGAACTGTCGGGCGACGGCACGTACACCGTACCGGTGCCGAAAGGCATTT
Source organism: uncultured Planctomycetales bacterium (assembly GCA_964638325.1). Classification (GTDB taxonomy): domain Bacteria; phylum Planctomycetota; class Phycisphaerae; order UBA1845; family Fen-1342; genus JALHJL01. The sequence continues at coordinate 6,362 of CAZWYT010000053.1, read as the reverse complement.
TCGTCGACGCGGTCGCCCTGACCTCCGGCCCCGAGGTCGCGGTCGCCTCATACAAGATCGACATCACGGCCGAAGCTCCCACTGGCAACGCGGCGATCATGTTGACGTACGCCAAGCAATAAGACTGAACGATTCACGAGCTTCTACGAGCCGCGCTCTCAGAAAGTCCGGACGGCAACTGGGGCGGCGCACTGCCCGGTTTGGGCCGCGGGGCGCGTACTCTGGGCGGGGTCGTCGCCGGCCGCCGCTCCCCTGGCGGCCAACTCTGAAACGCAGGACGGGGCTAGGGACGGCACCGCGGTTTCATTTTTGAAAGACTTGGCACAAGCGATTTAGGGCGCTATACTCCTTGTTAGTACCAGCGGATTCTGGGCCCGAGGTCGGAAGCGGGGGCGACGCGCCGGCGGTGCCTGCCGTCGGATGCGTCGAGACCAGTGTCTGCAGAGGGCCGGCAGCACGCGACGCCGGCCGCGGCCCCCGCAGCCCAGCGCTCGCCCGAGTGCGACGACGTGGTCCATCCCCCCTGGTGCGTTGGAGTTGGCGTCAGTGGCTGTCGCCTAAAGCACAACAGAAAGCGTTCCGGCCGGATCGAGGTGATCTATGAGACTCGGAAGGGCAGCAGCGTACGCAGTGTTCGCGACCACGCATCTGGCAGAGAATTCGCGCGGCACCCCCATTCAGGGCAGGGACATCGCGGAAGCCTGCGGGATTCCGGCGGGCCATCTGCTGAAAATCCTGCAACAACTTGTGCGGGCCCAGATCCTCAGCAGCGAGCGCGGGCCTGCCGGCGGCTTCGTCCTGCGCAAGCCCGCGGGTGAGATCAGCCTGCTCGAGATCGTCGAGGCGATCGAAGGGCCGATCAACGGCGACCTGCTCCTGCGCAACGTCGCGCGCGGGAAGGAACACGCCCGCGAGCGCCTGGAGAAGACCTGCCGCGATGTCGCCGCCTATGCCCGCTCCCTGTTGGCGGGCACGACGATCAACGACTTCACTGATCACCAGGGCTAGCCGGCCGTTGAAACAGGGCCTCGCTCTGAGCTTCAGCCCGTCTTCGACCGTATGACGGCACCTCCAGCGCGGCGCCTGCTCCTTTTTCAAGGGGCTCCCGGCGGGCGGGCCGTCAGCCGGCGCTGGTACGTCGCCCACCTTCTCATCCCGACCGCGAAGCAGGCCGGTGGCGTCTTCCACCGGCCTGCCGTGCTCGGCCACTCAGCCCTCCTTACGGCGGAGTGCAGTCATCTACCCCGCACCAGATCGGCAGCGGGTGGTTGCTCAGGCACGCCACGAATGGGTTAATGTCGTCGAAGCCCACTACGCCGTTGCCGTTGATGTCCCCGTTGGCATCCGGAACACACGGGAACATTTCGTGGTACCCGACCGGGTTGCTCAGCCGCAACACAAACGGGTTGATGTCGCCGAAGTCCACCCACCCGTCGCCGCTCAGGTCACCGCGACAGACCGGCGGCGCCGGCGCCGGTGACGTCAGCACGAAGGCCATATCCCAACCGCCTTCGGGATTGACGATCGGCTCACCCTGCTCGTACTGCACGCCGGGGACCGGCTGGAGCGGGGCGAAGATGCGCACCGCGTCGTCGTTCCAGAAGTGCGGCCGGGTCTTCCAGCCCCACTCGTACATCGTCGGAGGCTGGTAGTCGTACATCGCCGCGATGCTGAGCCAGAACACTTCCTGCGTATCCGGCTGGTAGTACCAATCCGGCTCGGGAATGAAGAAGTCGTAGCGGAAGCACGTCTCGTAGCCGTGCTCGGGGTGGAAATCCACACCCACCATGTGCTCGTTCAGCGCTTCCCGCATCACCCACCACTCGCGGATCATCACGCCGGGATGGCTGAAGGGGTTGCCCGGGCCCGCCGGAACGTCGGTCCACAAGCCGAGTTGGAAGCAGCAGGGCGCGATATGCGGCGGCGGCGGGAACATCTCCAGCCAGTCCAGGTAGGAACCCCACCAGTGGATGTCGCTGATCGGACGCGCGTCGCAACACTTGAAGTCGTCCGCGACGTACTGCGGTCCGAACCAGATCGACATCTCGTTCCAGCCGTAGATGTAGCCCGAACCGTCCGGGTTTTCCACGGGCGGCTGCTCCCACTTCGGATAGACGCCCGGCCGCGGCACGTGCACGCGGTAGCCGTAGCCGTCCGGCTCCGTCGTGTGGTTCAGCCACCAGTCGACAATCCCGGCGTAGGGATCGCTCGAGCTGCTCTCCGTCGTCGTCCAGCCGCTCCACGTGCTTGCGTTCGGATTGTCGAACTGGAAGCGGAAGACCATCCCGGGCAAGATCGGATCGCTGCAATCCGGATCCCACCACGATGCCCACCGCTCGCCGTTGTCGAGCTGGTGGACCGCAAACATCCAGGTCGGCGGCGTCACGACGTTGACGTAGTTCGCCGGGTTCGGATCGTACACCTGCACGTGGAAGTCGCACCGCCCGTACCCGCCGCCCACCAGCACATCGTACCAGTAGGTCGGCGGATGGAAGGGATTGTTCACCGCGCCCTGTGGTTCGCACACCACCGTGTCGCGCGGCGGCGGCGGGAGCGGCACATGCACGTGATAGCCCCAGCCGTCGGGCTGGTGTGCGTGATTCTGCGAGCGGTCCACCACCCAGTTGTACGGATCGGGCGAGTTGCCGATGGTAGTTGACCAATCGCTCCACGTGCTCGGACCCTGGTGGTCGAACTGGAAGCGGAACGTGGTGAAGATCGCGTTGTCGCACTCGTTCGGGTCCCACCACGACGCCCACCACTCGTTCGGCGCCACTGGGTGCACCATGAACCACCAGCCCGGCGGCGACACGACGTTCGTGTAGTTCAGCGGGTTCGGGTCGAACACCTGGACGTGGAAGTCACAGCGGCCGAAGTCATCCGGCGTCACGTCGTACCAGTAGGTCGGCGGATGGAAGGGGTTGTTGACTACTCCCTGCGGCTCGCAGACGACGCGATCGCGCGGCACCGAGGTTAGCTCAAACGCGAGATCCCATGAGTATTCCGGCGTCGGATAGAACAGCGGTCCGCCGGTGACCCACATGTCGCCGACGGTCGGCGCCGCTGGATCGGAGATCCACACCGCGTCGTCGGTAAGCGGCGAAACATCCCCTTGGGGCCGCGTCTTCCAGCCCCACGGATAGTCAACCACCTGTCCGGCCGGGTACATCGCGGCGATGCTGATCCAGTAGATGTTCCCGCCCGGTTCCTGCCAGAACCACTCGCTCGGATCGAGGTACTGCGTGAACTTGAACGTCGCCTCAGGCGGCATGGAGGGCTGATCCCCGATTTCGCGCGGATCAAAGTCCCAACCAACGAACTCCCATTCGTAGTTGTCGCAGAGGATCTCGTGGATCACCTCGCCCGGATGACTGAAGCTAGTCGGATCGGCAGGATCAGCCGGTACGTCGGTCCAGATCGCGATGTGGAACATCGGTGGCATTCCCTGCGGCGGCAGGTACGGGTGGTACCACCCGATGAACGAGCCCCACCAGTGGATGTCGGAAACCGGGTTGTCAGTGGTGCAGATCCAGTCATCCGCCGCGATCTGGAACGAGTACATCGAGTACTGGTCCCAACCGTTGAAGGCGTCCTGGGGCACGTAGGGCTGCGGCGGCTGCGACCAGATCGGGTACGGCTCACTCTGGCTCCACCCAAGCAGGGAGAACGCCAGGTCCAGCGAGCCGCCGGCGGGGTGGACTAACTCGTTCCACGGGCCGACGACCGGCTCAGGTCCAAGTGCCCACACCGCGTCGTCATTCCAGACGTACTCGGCGGTCTTCCAGCCGAAGTACGCCAGCGGATCCAGCGGCTCGGCATGGACGTCCAACCAATAGACGATGGAGCTGTACGGCGATCCTTGCTGCACGAAGGCCTGGAGCGGATCGATGTTGAAATGGTACATCCAGCACGTCCAATCGGCCGGGAAGAAGTAGTCCAACGGCGGACTGAGCCAGCCTTCCTCGATTCCTTGGGCCCAAATACCCGCGGTAAACTCGCCTGGCTCGAATGTCCTCAGCCAAAGCAAATCCCCCGGCATGCTGTATCCGGTGGGACTTTGCCACGCCGGGATGTCGGCATGGATGCTGAGCGTGAATCGCACCGCCGTCGGGTCAAGGCCGAAGGGGAGGTAATCCCACAGCCAAGAGCCCCAAACGTACATGTCCGTCAACGGTCCCTTCACGGTGCAGAGGAAGTCGTTGGCCAGCACGTACGGCGGCAGAGGCATGGACGGGTGCGTGGAGGCGTTAACGTCGATGCCGTTGCTGGTCAGGTCCGGCCCCTGGACCCACTTGGTGACGGGTTCCGTGGAGGTGGTAAGTAGCTCGAACGCCACGTCCCAGGACTCACCGGCGGGGTACTCGATCGGGTAGCCCGCGACCCAGTTCCAGCCGGGCCACGGAATCGTCGGCGTGTACATGACGACTGCATCATCAGGTGCGGGAGACTGCGGGTCCCGCGGCCGCGTCGTCCAACCCCACGGGTTGGGTGTTGGCGGCGGCAGTCAGCCATAGCAGCCGGCGATGCTCACCCAGTAAATGGTGTTTGGCGCGGGGTAGAACCACTCCGCCTGCGGGAACGTCATCTCGAACTCGAAACACGCTTCCCATTCGTTGATGCGCGGGTCGTACTCCCAGCCGACGAATTCGATCGTATAGTCCCACTGGTGCTCCGGGCCGACTAGGTGAAGCAGTTGCCCAGGATGGCTGAAGTCCTCTTCGCTGCTGGGCGGCACGTCCGTATAAAACCCAATGTGGTAATGGTACGGGAGCTCCGATTGCGGCGGCGGGTAAGGGTGTTTCCAGTTGAGGTAGCAGCCCCACCAGCGCACGCCCGTGACCGGTTGTCCATCCGAGACCCAATCGTCGGCCACCTGCAGGCCACCATCGTACACCGCGGAGAACTCATTCCAGCCCAGGTACGTGGACTCTGGCTGTGCCGGGTCCGGCGGCTGATACCACTTTACAAGCTCCCACTGTGGGAGGACCTGGAGCTCGTGCCAGTAATTCCACAGCCCGCCCGGCGGGCCGCCGGGCGGCGGCACGGGCACCGGCCCGCCCACCCACTGCGCATTCTCGTCGGCGAGGAAGAACTGCGCCGTGGTGATGTCAAAGCCAGGTGTGTTCATGTAGCCGTCGGCCGCCGGGATCGTCGCGTTCAAGCCGGTTTGCGAGGTGAAAATCGTGATCGGCGTGGTGACATTCCACGGGATCGTAGCCGCCGGCCCGACATTCCAGTACCAGGACCGCGTGCGGCCCATGGCGTCCCGAATCCCAAACGAGACTTGCGTGATCTGTCCGGTGGGGCCCCACTGCGGCGGGAAGACGGACACGGTGATCACCGTGTTCGACAGGTCGGGATCCAGCAGGTAGTCGTACTTCCAGGCGCTGGCATACTCGCCCGGCGGCAGGTCGGGTCCGGTGCCCCAGACCATCACGAGGCCTGGCTCCTCCGGGTAGCTGATAGCGCCGCCTTCGTAGGCGTAGAGCTCAGCCGGAAGGAACTGTGTGGGCGGATACGGCTCGCCCTCGACCAGGTAGTTCGCCCACTGATACATGTAGTCGCCCCACTCCCATTCGCTCACGGGCGACACGTTGGGCGGGTCGCCGTGGAGCGCCTCCCACCAATCCGCGTAGTCGTTGATCTGAATCCAAGGGCTGCCGGTGACCGGCGCTGCCAAAGCCCCCCACAGGCAGACCGCCCACAGGCCACACCTCCACCACTGCGTCCTCAACATGGCTCGCTCCTTCGCTAAAAGATGTGCCCAAACTCCTTCACCGCGCCCTGCCGAAACCGACGGCGGCTTGTCACCGGCTCCACGCCGGCGTGCCGGTCACGCTCCAGCCTTGTGTGAGCACGCGCCGGTACATGTCGAGAACCGCCGAACGTTTCCGGCCCGATATGCCTCTTCCGTCCGTGTCCTTGGCTTGCGCGACGCCCTCGTCCGTTGAGCAGCCCAGGCGGCCTCAGAAATGAATTGGCGTGGTCGCCGCCGGAAGGCCGCTCACGCAGCCTCTCTGGCACCTCAGCCAATTATATAGAATAAACCCAAACTTGCTCCAAGTCAAGCCACACTGTTGGACCGGGAGGGGTTCCACGCACTGAATGCCACTTCGAACGCCCAAACGTGCGGAGATGACTTACGGCGCCGCTCGCCGATCGGGCGCGGTTTCGTCCGTGAAGGAGGAGAACGTCGAGCGAAGGGCCCTGGGCCGTGGGTCGCCGCAAAGTGAAACAGGTCGGTGGGTCGTCCACCGACCTGTTTCATTCGGGGGAGCAGCTAAACACGCTGCTCGGTCATACCCATCCCTAGCAGTCCGCCGCAGAACTTGATTTCCGGCGGCTTTTACGCGGCCAAGGAG
>CAZWYT010000052.1:0-34483 GCA_964638325.1 uncultured Planctomycetales bacterium | reverse complement strand
CGCCACAGGCCGAAACTGCCGGCGCCTGCACCGCTTGTGAGAACGCAACTGTCTCGGCGGCGCCAGGTTTGTGTTCCGAGGCCTGGCCCCCGGCGTTACAATGGAAGCGGGGCAGATTGAGGAGGTATAGGGAAATGCACGCACGCATTCTACTGGTACTGGTCAGCGGCGCGGCGCTCGTCGCGGTGGCCGCGGGACAGGTGTATACCGGGACCCCGAACTGGATCTCGGCCGACACGCCGGTGAGCACCGGCGGGGCGCTGGTCGACCTGAACCGCGATGGCTGGCTCGACTTCGTCGTCTCCAACGGCAACGACATGGCCCAGCAGCACGTCGCGGTCTACTACAACAACGGCGACGGCACGTTTCCGCCCACTCCCAACTGGCAGTCCGCCGACTTCGTTTACAACGGCCACCTCGACGTGGCCGACGTGAACGGCGACGGTTGGCTCGACGTGGCGGTGGCCACCCTGGGCGAGTTCGATACGACCGGCCCGATTGCCCGCGTCTACCTGAACAACAATGGCACGCTCTCGTCCACGCCGAATTGGAGTGCCAACATCATCGGCAACGCCTTTGGTGTCGCGTTCGGCGACATGAACAACGATGGCCGGCCGGACCTGGCGATCGCGACCGGCTGGGCCTATGGCACGCCGAACCAGCAGCACAATTACGTGTATCTCAACGTGGGCGGGACACTGGCCGCGACGCCGAGCTGGACGTCAACCGACACCTGGGACTATCAGGGGGCCTGCTGGGTGGATGCCAACAACGACGGCTGGTTGGACCTGGCCTTCGCCGCCGCCAACACGCGCAGCCGCGTGTACAAGAACCTGGGGGGCATGCTCGAGACCACCGCCAGTTGGCAGGAAAATGACGTGGCCACGCAGGATGCGATCATGGTGACCGCGGGCGACGTGACCGGCGATGGCCTGCGCGACCTGATCATCGCCGACAACAACCAGATCGCCGGTGGTAGCGGCCGGTTTCGCCAGTACAACGGCACGGCGCTCGGGATGTTCGGCCCGATTGCAGCGTGGACCTATTACGAGGGTTACTGCTCGGCGGTCGCGCTGGCGGACGTCGACAGTGACGGTCGTCTGGACCTTGCGACCGGCGCGTGGTGGGACTACACGCGCATCTTCCTCAACAACGGGTCGGGCTTCGGCACGACGCAGAGTTGGCGCTCCAACGTCACCAGCGTGATCGAGAAGATCTGTTTCGGCGACATCGACAAGAACGGTCTGCGGCCGGTCGAGCAGGTCTACACGGGGGTGCCCGCCGGTCGGCGACTCTTCTACCTGCCCCATCAGGTGATCCAGGAGGTCACCGCGGTGGTGCTCGACGGGCAGCCGCTGTCGCCGGCGCAGTACACCGTGAACTATGACCACGGCTGGCTGACTGTGGCGAGCAACGTGACGACGGCGCTCGAGGTGCAGTACACGGTTTCCAGCAAGCTCGACATGGCGATCACGAACTGGGATGACACCGTGGGCAATTACGTGTACTACAACCAGCTCGTGGTGCTGGGCGACGCGAACTGCGATGGGAAGCTCGATTTCGGCGACATCAACCCGTTCATCATGCTGTTCACCGGGACCTACGAGCTGTATTTCCCGGATTGCGACGCCCAGACCTTCTGCGACATGAACGGCGACGGCGTGATCGACCTCGGCGATATCAACCCGTTTGTCGCGGCGCTGAGTGGTATGTGAGGCGGGCCGCGGTCGTCCGCGGGCTACGGTCGCGTCGTCGGCGACGTGTCGGTCCATTCCCGCCAGTACTGCTGGGTCAGCGCGTTCTGCGGGTCGATCTGCAGCGCCGCGCCGAGCACGTCGAGCGCTTCCCCATTGCGACCCAGGTCGTGTAACAGCGCCGCCCAGCCGCGCCAGGCGTAGAGGTTGCGCCGGTCCGCCAGGGCCCCGGCGGCGAAATGCTCCAGCGCCTCGCTCGTCCGGCCGTGCTTCTTGTACAGCACGGCCAGGTTCGTGTGTGCCGCGCTGTAGCCGGGCCGCAGCACTACCGCCTCCTGATAGGCCGCTATCGCCGCGTCTTCCTCCGCCGCGCGGGACAGCCACCAGCCCAACTCGTAGTACGCATCGGGGAAATCGGGAACGAGCTGGAGCGTGTGGCGCACAGCCGCGAGGACCTGCTCTGGACGGCCCTGCTCCGCCCAGGCACGCCAAATGTTGCGGTGGGCCACCAGGTGGCCGGGCCGGATCTCGATCGCGCGCTCGAGGTGCTGCAGCGCTTCGTCGTACCGCTTCTCCCGCAACAGCACGGCTCCGTAGCCGTTCTGAGCGTTCGAGCTATCCGGCTGGACACGCACCGCGTGCGCAAACAGCGTCGCGCTGTTCCGCCACACGCCGCACTGCCGCCACGTGAGCACCGCCAACACCAGCCCGGCCGCGATGGCGCCGCCTGCCAAGCCGCGCCGGACGATTCGCGGTGCACCGGCGATGGCACGCAGCCGCACGGCGCCGCCTGTGAGCAGGATCATCAGCACGGCGTCCGGCAGGTAGCTGTAACGATCCGCGACCTCCTGCATCCCGCTCTGGACCAGGCCGGACACGGGTAGAACCACGAGCGCATAGGCCCCCGCCGCCACCGCCACGCCGCGCCCACGCCCTGCCCGGACCAGCAGTGCCAGGCCCACCGCTCCGGCCAGGACGAGCCCCACCGCCATCATGTAGCGCGCAGCGAAGATGTCGAGCGGCAGCTTCAACTCATAGATCGGCGAGAGCCCGTGTGGCACGCACGTCTTGCCGACATAAAACACCAGGCCGTAGCACGCCTGAACCAGCCGGGGTAGGGGACCGTGAGACTGCAAGCCGCCCGCCGCCCCCGTCGCGGCCTGGGCCGTGACCGCCATCGCAGCCACGACGACGGCGGGCACAAGCAGTACCGCTTTCTCGAGCAGCACCCCGCGGATGGCCGGCCAGGCGCCGGCCCTGTCCGTATCCTCGAACCGCCGCAGCGGATACCAGTCTAGGAGTAGCAGAATCACCGGCAACACCACACCCAGCGCCCGGCTGAGCAGCGAGAGCACGAAGAGCACGCCGACTCCGGCCAGCCACTTCCAGCGGCGTGCAGCCGGGTAGACTGGGGCCCGCACGTACAGCAGCACCGTCAGCAGCAGGAAAAACGAGCTGAGCACGTCGCGCCGCTCGGTCGCCCAGGCGACCGACTCCACTCGCAGCGGATGCAGTGCAAACAGCAGCGCGGCCAGGGCCGCCGCCACGTACAGCCGTGCCGGCGGGGCCGCCGCGCTCGCGCCGTCGGGGCGCGTGGCGCGCCGTGCCGCGGTCGGACGGGCCCGGTCGTTCACCGCCGCGGCGGCGAGCAACTCCAGGGCTAGCAAGTAGACGAGCGCCGCGCTGACGGCGTGCAGCACGCAGTTGGTCAGGTGGTAGCTCCACGGATCCAGGCCGTCCCCGAACAGCGCCCGGCCCCACAAGTAGTCCCCCGCAAGCGTGACCCAGCTCAGCGGCTGGTAGTGGCCCATGTGCGTCGTCGTGAACATCCAGCGCAGCCGCGCCGGGTTGAGCCCGCGATAGTGCTCGTTCAGCACGAAGTTGTCGGTGTCGTCCCAGTCGACGAAGTCGTTGCGCAGCGCCGGCGTGAAGACGGCGAAGGTGACCAGGGCGACCCCTACGCCGATCAGGATGCGCCGGCGATCAAACCGGTCCGCCCGGCTGTGTTCCGCACGGGGCGGCGGGTTGCAGCGGGTCGGATCCCGCCCGGACGCGGTAGCACGACGCTGGCGCCCGGACTCGCTTCCTGCAGAACCGTCGGCCATGCGCAGTCGATTTGCCTCGCGTACCCCAAAGACGGCTCGGCTTCGCAGCCGGCCGCTTTGGCACCTGCTGCCCGCATTATAATCACAGCGGGCAAGCCCCGGGGGCGGAGATCGCGTTGTAAGATATGTGCAGTTGACGGCCTGAATTGTACCGCCCCGCCCGAGGATCGACGCCTTGCCTGCATTGCCGACCTGGCTGCTGGTCGTTGTTGCCAGCGTGTGGCTGCCGGCGAGGGTGCTGGGTGACGACTGGCCGCAGTTTCGCGGGCCCCAGCGCGACGATATTTCCCGGGAAACCGGCCTACTGCGCAAGTGGCCCGAGGGCGGGCCCAAGGTGCTGTGGACGACCGAAGTCTGCCAGGGCTATGCCGCCGCCGCGATTCATTCGGGTCGGGTGTACTTCGAGGACTATGGCCGTGACGCCAAGGAGTGGTACCTGCGGTGCCTGAACTTGGCCGACGGCAAGGAGCTGTGGCGCTTCAGCGAAAGCAGGACGATTCGCGCCAACCATGGGATCACGCGGGCCGCTCCTGCCGTGGATGGGCGCTACGTCTTCGCGCTCGACCCGAAGTGCGTCTTCCACTGCCTCGACGCCCAGACCGGCAAAGAGCTCTGGCGCAAGAGCCTGGTCGACGATTACCAGGCCCAGATCCCGCCCTGGAATAACGGACAGAATCCGCTCCTCGAGCCGGACCGCGTGATCCTCGGCGTCGGCGGCGAGGCGACCCTCATGGTTGCGCTGGACAAGGCCGCCGGCAACGAGATCTGGCGCACGCCCAACCCGAACCATTGGCCGCTGTCGCACTGCTCGGTCATGCCGGCCGACATTGGCGGCGTGAAACAATACCTCTGGTGCACGCTCTTCGGGTCGATCGGCGTCAGCGCCGCGGATGGCAGGCTGCTCTGGCACCACGCGCGCAAGTTCAACGTGGCGATTGCCCCTTCGCCGCTGCCGCTGCCCGACGGCCGCGTGTTCATGACCAGCGGGTACGAAGCCGGCAGCGTCATGTTCCGCGTGAAGAAAGACGCGGACGGGTTCAGCACCGAGACGATCTTCGACTGGTCGAGCGAGCAGTGGAACTCGGAGGTGCATACGCCGGTGCTCTTCCAGGACCACCTGTTCGCGGTCGGCCGCGAGAAGCGTGGGCTGCTGACGTGCCTGGACCTGGCGGGGCGGATCGTCTGGACCAGCGCGGGTCAGGCCGAGTTCGATCTCGGCAGCTTCCTGCTCGCCGATGGGCTGCTCTTCATTCTCGAAGGGAAGACGGGCATACTGCGGCTGGTCGAGCTGAATACCCACGCGTATCGCGAGCTCGACCATGCGCAGGTCCTGAACGGCGATAACGTCTGGGGACCAATGGCTCTCTCGGACGGCAAGCTGGTCCTGCGCGACATGAGCGAGATGGTGTGCATCGAGGTCGGCGGGGCGCCGGCGCTAGGGCGGGCAGGCCTCACGGGGAACACGGTTTGCCTGTTTACACCGTCGGCGGCCGATGGACTCAACGTGCGGTACCATAAGCTGCGTGTGATCAGTGGGCGGGGCACGGGAGCGGGCCAGTTCGCCGACGAGCTGCGTGGTTTGGCGACCGACCGCGCGGATTACCTCTACGCGGTCGGAGACTCCAAACTCGCGGTTTTTTCGCCGGAAGGGGAGTTTCTGCGCGGCTGGCCGACGGAACACCCCGGTTACTCGATCGCGGTCGCCGCCGACGGCAAGGTCTACGTTGGCGAGGAAGGTCAGCTCGAGCGGTTCGACCAGGCGGGGAAGCTGCTCGATACGTGGCGGGACGCCGACCGGCTGGGCCTGGTGACGGCCATCGCCCTGGTCGGCGATGACGTGCTGGTCGCCGACACGCAGGGCCGCTGCATCCGTCGCTACGACCAGCGCGGGACGTGGCGTAATGACGTGGGCAAGGACAACCGCATGAGGGGGTTCCTGGTTCCCAATCACTGTCTCGACTTCGCGGTGGACAGTCACGCGGTGATCCAGGCTGCGAATGCCGGCATGCACCGCGTCGAGCGCTATACCGTGGGGGGTGAGCTGCTGGGGCACTTTGGACGCTTCGACGGCCGCGATCCGGCCGGCTTCCCCGGCTGCTGCAACCCGACCAACATCGCACTGACCCCGGCGGGCCAGGTCGTCGTCACCGAGAAGGCCGGTCCACGGGTCAAGGTCTACACGCCCGGCGGGGAGCTGTTGACTGTGGTGGCGGATGACGACTTTGATCCAAACTGCAAGAACATGGATGTAGTCGTCGATTCGCGCGGGCGCATTTACGTCATCGACACGGTTCGGCTGCAAATCGTCGTGTATGCGCCCGAGGCGGGCGACCCGGCGACGCGGCCGACGAGTCGGGCGGCTGAGGAGCCCGCATGAGCGATCAGCCGACCCGGCGCGACGTATTGGGCCACGCCGTCCGCGGCGCCGCTCTGGTCGGTCTCGGCGGGGTCGCCGCGTACTTGAGCAGGACGGCGGGCGCCGAGGGGGCGTGGCAGCTCGACCCGGTCAAGTGTGTAAACAGTCGGCTGGGTGCTGTCGGCGTCGACGTCTGCGACCGCTGTTCGGCCACGTGTGTGCTGCCGCTGTCCGCGGTGCGGGCCGTGAACGACCACGCCAAGTGCGGGCGCTGCTACATCTGCCCGGCGTATTTCGAGATCAAGAGCGCCATCGACGAGCGCGGCCTGCCGAGCCAGAAGCTCTGCCCGCGCGATGCGATCCAGCGCACGCCGATCGGCGAAGTTGACCCCGCCGATCCGGCGAACAACTACTACGAGTACACGATCGACGAGAAGCTCTGCAACGGCTGCGGCAAGTGCGTGATGGGGTGCAAGGAGCCCGCCGGGCTGAGCTCGATCCGGCTCGAAGTCCGCCACAACCTCTGCGTGGACTGCAACCGCTGTGCGATTGCGATCGCCTGCCCCGACGTGGCCTACGAGCGCCGGCCGGTGCGGACATGACCCGCGACGGTGTAGCGGCCGGGCTCCAGGTGCCACGGCCGTGTCGGCCGTGCGCAGTCGACGGCCGGGACAGAGCCCGGCCGCTACATCTGCTCATCGTGCTGCTCGCCTGCGTCGCGCCATGTTTGGGCCAGTACCAGCGTCCAGTAGACGCCGCCCCAAGCGAGCAGGACATCGGCGGCGACTATGTGACCCCGCCGGTGCAGCGGCCGTTGCCGCGGGCGCAGTGGCGCGAGGTCACCGACGTCGCGGTGCTCACCGGCGCGCTGGCCCTGGCAAGCTGGATTGTGCTCAAACGCCGCAGCCGCATGGCCCTGCTCGGCCTGACCATCGGCTGCCTGGCGTACTTCGGCTTCTACCGCCAGGGCTGCGTCTGCCCGATCGGGGCCGTTCAGAACGTGGCGGTCGCGCTCGTCGATCCGCGCTACGCGATCTCCTACATCGTCATTGCGATCTTCTTCCTGCCGCTCGTGCTGGCGCTGCTGTTTGGACGCGTGTTCTGTGGGGGGGTGTGTCCGCTGGGGGCGATTCAGGAGCTCGTGGTCTTGCGGCCGGTGCGCGTGCCGCCGCTGCTGGACAAGGCGCTCGGTTGGCTCAAATGGGTGTACCTGGCACTCGCGATCGGGTTTGCGGTACTGCCCGCGACCAGCCGCGACTTCATCATCTGCCGCTTTGACCCGTTTGTCGGCTTCTTTCGCTTCGCCGGTCCGTTGTACATTCATCTGATCGGCGGGGGGTTGCTGGTATTGGGCCTGTTTGTGGGCCGGCCGTACTGCCGCTACCTCTGCCCGTACGGGGCGCTGTTGTCGCTGCTGTCGCGCGTGTCCTGGCGGCGCGTGAGGGTCACGCCGGACAAGGAGCTCGATTGCGGGCTGTGCGCCGAGGCCTGCCCGTACGGCGCGATCGAGGGGCTGCGCGCGGTTCCGTCCACCTGCTTGTTCTGTGCGCGGTGTTTCAACTACTGCCCCCGCGACCGGGCTCGTGGCCGTAGCGCCGTGCCCGCGGTGACGCCGCCGTGAGTGCCAGGACGCAACAGCTCGCCGCGGGGGGGCTCGCCGCACTGGCCGGCTTGTGCGCCATTGCGGCGGCGGCGTGGCTTACCAGTGACGCTGTCGCGGCTCGTCTGCGCCAGAAGCACGAAGTTGCGCAGGTCACCGAGCTGCTCGCGCGGGTGCGCGGCGATGCCGCCGTCGCGCCGGAGCTGCGCGCGGAGTACGACCGGCAAAAGGACCAATCCTTGCAGCGTGAGCTTCGCAACCACCGGCTGGCCTGGGCCGCGGTCGTTGCCGCGGCCGTGTTCCTCGTGGGGGCTAACTGGTATGTGGCCTTACGCCGGCCGGCGGTCGTCGTCCCCGCGTCGGTGGCGGCCTGCCATTTCCGGTCGTCCGGTACCTCGTCCGGCGATGTGCGCTTCGCGGATGGCACGGGTGTGTCGGACGGCGTGGCCGGCTCCCTGACACTGCCCGTCGTCGAAAGTGTGGACCTGACCGCGGTCGACGACATCGTGGCGCGGCTCGGCCGGGCTCCGTCGGCCGCGATTCCGATCCTGCAGGCCGTTCAGACGCACTATCGTTACCTGCCGCGGCCGGCGCTATGGCGCGTGTGCGAGCTCACCGAGATCACACCCGCGCAACTGGCCGGCGTGGCGTCCTTCTACGGGCACTTTCGTTACCGGCCGATCGGCGAGCACGTGGTCACTGTCTGCCACGGAACGGCGTGCCACGTCGCCAGGTCAGGCCACATTCACGAGGAGCTGCGGCGCCGGCTGCAAATCGCACCGGGTCAGGACACCGACGCGCGGCGGCATTTCACGGTGCAGACGGTGCCATGCCTGGGCTGCTGCACACTGGCGCCGGTCGTGCAGGTCGATGGCGTCGCGCGGGGTCACGCGCGTGCGGACGACGTGCCGGAGCTGCTCGAGTCATGTCGAACGCGCAGGCACGCAGGCAAAAAGGCACGCAAGCACGACGGGCTGGCGGCAGGGGCAGGCCCAGTTGAGGCTGGCCTAACCGAGATTCGCATCGGGCTCGGCTCGTGCTGCGTGGCCAACGGCAGCGGGGCCGTTTATGACGCCCTGCGCGACGCGCTGGCGGATGCGGGCGCGAGCGCGGTCGTCAAGCGTGTCGGCTGTGTGGGGATGTGTCACCAGATGCCGCTCGTCGAAATCGCCACCCGGCACGAGGAGACGATGCGGTACAGCCGCGTTCGGCCGGAGCAGGCCGCCGAACTGGTCTGGCGGCATGTCGAGCCGCGCGGCCTGGCGCGCCGCCTGCGGCGTGTCGCCGTCCGGACTGCCCGGTACCTGCGCGCTCGCGGCGCGCGCACGATCACGCCCGTTGCCGCGCTCGAAAGCCGCGACCCGCCCGTCGCGGCGTTCCTGGAGCGGCAGAAACGCATCGCGACCGAGCACTGCGGCGAGCTAGACCCGCTCGATCTGGATGAGTACCTGGCGCACGGCGGGTTTGAGGCACTGCGGCGCGTGGGCGAGGTCACGCCTGACCAGCTTGTTGAGCAGATCCGGGTCAGCGGGCTCCGGGGCCGCGGCGGAGCGGGCTACCCGGCCTGGGGCAAGTGGGTCAAGGTGCGGCAGGCGTCCGGCACGCCAAAGTACGTCATCTGCAACGGCGACGAGGGCGACCCCGGGGCTTTCATGGACCGGATGATTATGGAGTCGTACCCCTATCGCGTCCTGGAGGGCATGGCCATTGCGGCGCATGCGGTGGGTGCGACGGAGGGCCACTTCTACATCCGCGCGGAGTACCCGCTGGCGGTGGAGCGCATCCGAGAGGCTCTCCAGCGGTGCGAGCAGCGGGGATTGCTGCGGGTACGACTGCATATCACGCAGGGCGCGGGGGCGTTTGTCTGCGGCGAAGAGACCGCGCTCATCGCGACGCTGGAAGGACAGCGCGGCACGCCGCGGCTGCGCCCGCCATACCCGGCGGAAGAGGGCCTGTGGGGTCGGCCGACGCTGGTCAACAATGTCGAGACGTTCGCCGTGCTGCCGTGGATTGTGCGCCACGGGCCGGAGGCGTTCGCCGCCCTGGGGACCGCAACGAGCAAGGGCACGAAGGTCTTCGCGCTGGCGGGCAAGGTCCAGCGTGGCGGGCTGATCGAGGTGCCGATGGGCATCACGATCCGCGAGATCGTCGAGGGGATCGGCGGCGGCATCCGGGACGAGCAGACGGCCGCCGGCCCGCGACGACGCACCTTCAAAGCGGTGCAGATTGGCGGCCCGTCGGGCGGCTGCATTCCGGCGGAGCTGGCCGACACGCCCGTGGACTACGAGGCGCTCGCGAGCCGGGGTGCGATCATGGGCTCGGGCGGTCTGGTCGTGCTCGACGACCGCGATTGCATGGTCGAGATCGCCCACTATTTCCTGAGCTTCACGCAGGAGCAGTCGTGCGGGAAATGCACGCCCTGCCGCGTCGGAACGCGGCGCATGCTCGAGATTCTCGAGCGGCTGTGCAGCGGGGCCGGGCGGCCCGACGACCTCGAGGACCTGGAGCAGCTTGCCCGCATGATCGGCCAGAGCAGCCTGTGCGGATTGGGCAAGACCGCGCCGAACCCGGTGCTCACGACGCTCCGTTATTTCCGCAGCGAGTACGAGGCGCACCTCGCGGGTCGCTGCCCGGCGGGCAAGTGCCCGGCCCTCATCCGGTACGACGTGACCGCGGACTGCACCGGCTGCACGCTGTGCGCGCAGCATTGCCCCGCGGGCGCGATTGCCCTGCGGCCGTACGAGCGGCACGAAATCGACGCGGAAAAGTGCACCCACTGCGACGCGTGTAGAATCCGTTGCCCGGAGGACGCCATCCGGATCGTGCCGCAAAGTGCCGCTACGGCGGCGGTGGCGATTTGAACATGCCGCGCGTGGTTATCGACAACCTGGAAGTCGACGTGGTGCCCGGCGGCAACCTGCTGGCGGCGGCGCGGAAGCTCGGCATCGACATCCCGGCGCTATGCTATTATCCGGGCTGCACGGCGAACACATCCTGCATGGTGTGCCTGGTCAAAGTGAAGGACCCCGATCGCATCGTGCCGTCGTGTGCCACGCCGGCCGCAGACGGTATGCAGGTTGAGAGCGAAACGCCCGAGGTCCGTGAGCTGCGGCGTACGGCCCTGGAACTGCTGTTGAGCGATCATGACGGCGCGCCGGGACACGAGCCGTGCGACTGTACCAAGAGCCCGATTTGCCGCCTGCGGAAGTACGCCGAGATGTATGGCGCCGATGCGGCACGCTTTCAGGGGACGCGGCGCCAGTCAGAGCGAGAGTACCACCACCCGGAGATCGTCTACGATCCCGGCAAGTGCATTCTGTGCGGGATTTGCATCCAGCTCGCCCGGCAAGCCGGCGAGCCGCTGGGGCTGACCTTTGTCGGCCGTGGCTTTGACGTGCGGGTCGATGTGCCGTTCGACGAAGCGCTGGAGAAGGCGCTACGAACCGCGGCGCGCCGCTGCGCGGGTGCTTGTCCGACCGGGGCGCTGGCGCCGCGCAAAGAGGGGCAAGACAAGTAGCCTTCTGCGGCTGGCGGACGGACTACGCGTTCTCGTCGTCTTCCTCTTCCTCAGTCTGGGACGCCGTGACCGCCGTCGTTTCCAGAATCGTATTCAGCCGGCGGCGAATGAAGGGCAGGAGCATGACGTGCGGGATGCGGCGCAGCTCCTTGGTGCCGCTGGCATTGTAGACGATGAGCGTGCCGGCCAGGCCGAGCAGCAGCTCGAAGATATCGGGGAAGTCGGTCCGGATCGTCTTGGCGCCGCGGCCCAGCGAGTCGTTCATCTTGCCGAACGTGTAATGCTCGAACTCGTTGTGGGTGATCCGCCAGCGGTCGTTGATGTGGGCCCACAGCAGCATGAGCACGTAAGGCACCGCCAGCACGATACTCGCCGCCAGGCCGAGTCTCCGGTCGTACTGCACGTCCAGGTTGGCGAACCACCGGTAAATGTTGCCGAACAGGGTGAACCCGTGCACGTCGCGCAGCCACAATCCCAGCACATACAGCCCGACGACCAGGACCACCCAAAACACGGCCATATTGCGCTCGACGTCCACGCCGAGCGTCAGCAGCACCAGGACGACGACCCACAGGTAGATCCAGCCGAGCACTTCGAGCCGATGCGAGACCGGCGCCGGCTGCCCCGTGTCGCCGCCCGCCGACGGCGCCTGGGCCGCCTCGCCTACGCTCGCCGCGGGCGTCGCGGCGTGTCCCGGATAGGCGAAGGGGTACAGGACGAATCCCGCGAGAACCAGGGGCCAGATGAACAACAGCTTCGGGTAAGTGACGAAGTTGATCTCGTGGACGGCCTTCTCCCGCGGGTGATGGACGGGTTCACTGACCGGGGCGGCGGGGGGGACGGATTCCGGGTTGGCGGGGGGCTGCGGCCCCGGAGGGGTTTCGGCCACGACCGACTCCTTCTTCGCGGCGAGCCTGTCCACGACGGTCCTCCCGCGCCGCGCGTCGCGTGAGCACCGGGCTACGATTGTAAACGCCTATCGGCCGCGTGCCACTGCCGCGCCGCCGGGCCTGCATCAGGACGAGGCCGCCAACGCGTGGAACGCGTGGTGCCTGCTGAAAACCGGGCGGGATCAGACCGGCGCGCCGTGGCCGATCACGTACCTGCATGCCTTCGGCGAAAACCGCTCGGCGCTCTTCGTGTATGCGTTGTTGCCGTTTCAGTGGGTAGGGGGGCTGAACGTCTGGACGACCCGGCTGCCAACGGCGGTGGGCGGCGTGCTGACCGTGCTGCTGCTGTATTGGATCGGTGCACGGCTGTTCGATCGCCCCACCGGTTTGCTCGCCGCCGCCTTGCTGACGCTCAACCCCTGGCATATCCAGCTTGTGCGCTACGGGCATGAGGCGAGCATCTGTCCCCTGCTGGCGTGTTTGGCGGTGGCGGCGGTGCTGTGGGCGGGTTTCCCGCTGGGAACCCGCGCGGCACGGCCCAGTGTCTGGAAAGGGCTGCTCGCGGGCGTGGTTGTGGGCGGCTGCTGTTACGGCTATCCGGCGATCCGCCTGTTTTTGCCGGTGTTTCTGACGGTGTGCGGGCTGGTCACGGCGCGGGCGTGGTGGGGTCAGGCGCGGACGCGGCGGGGTGGGCTCGCGTTTGTCGGCTTGTTGGTCGGTCTGGGTCTCACGTTCGGGCCGCTGGCCTATTACCACGTCGTGCACCCGGACCTAATCGCGAAGCGCGCCGCCGACGTGCGCGCATGGAACGAGGCGGACCCCTTTTACGGTCGGCTGGCTACTGTGGCCGCCCGTTACGCCGCCCACTTCGATCCTGACCTTCTGTTCGTGCACGGTGAGCCCGTCGAGATGACCGCGCTGCGCGGTTTCGCGCGCTTCCAGTTGTACGCCCTGCCGCTGCTGCTGTGCGGACTGTTTGTGGTGGTGCGTGACAGCGTCCAGTCGCGCTCGGCCCGGATTGCCCTCTGCTGGCTGTTGCTGTACCCGGTCGGTGACTGCCTGCATGGGCACATGTACCCCGCCGCCGACGGCACGTGGCACGTGGCGGTGCATCCGCTGCGCAGCGCGCCCGGCTTGCCCGGCCCGATCTTGCTGGCGGCTGTCGGAGCAGCGGCGCTCGGCCGGCTGCTCTGGCGCCGGCAACGCACGCTGGCCTGGGCCGCGTTTGCGCTGTTCGCCGTCGCAGCCCTGGCCCTCGATGTCCCTTTCCTGCGCTACTTTTTTGGCAAGCATAGCCGGCAACCGACCGTGTACCGGGATTTCCAGGTCGTGTTGCTGGAGGCCGGCGCGTGGCTGCGGCCACACCTGGACCAGGCCGACGCCGTCTTCGTCACAAAGACCCAGATGAACATGCCCTACGTCACCCTGATGGTGGCGCTCGAGTACGATCCGCGGCGCTGGTTCCGCGACGAACGTGTGGTGCGCACCGTCGGCGACTGGGACTACTACGACCGCGTCGGGAAGCTGTACTTCCTGGCCACGGAGGCTGCGCGTGCCGGCTTGGCGGAGTTGAAGGGTAACGGGCGCCCGGACCGGGTACTTTTTGTCGTCCGCCCCGACGAGAAGCAGGGCCTGCACGACCTCGTTTACACCGTGAACGGTCCGGACGGCGAACCGGCCTTGGCAGTATATGAGACCACTCTCTGAGTGGTTCAGCCGACCGATTTGCTGCCGACGAGAATCTTCTCGTACTCGCTCATCCCCTCCGCGTCCGTGAGCGGCCCGGTGGCCGAGCCGCACAGGAACTGGTGGAGCAGCCGCTCCGTGTCGGTCGCCAGCCGCGTCGGGTCGGCCGCCCGCAGGGCTTCGAATTTCGCCCGGGTCCCGATCTGCATGATCTTGCCCGACTGCAGCATGATCATGCGGTCGGCGATGCGGAACGCCGAGTCCATGTCGTGCGTCACGACGACGCTCGTCACCTGGAGCTTGTGGGACAGGTCCATGATGAGCTCGTCGATCGCGGACGACGTCACCGGGTCGAGCCCGGAACTCGGCTCGTCATAGAACAGCAGTTGTGGGTCGAGGGCGGTGGCCCGGGCCAACCCCGCCCGCTTCTTCTGCCCGCCCGAAAGCTGCGCCGGATACTTGTCGCGGTGCGGCAGCATGCGCACCTGCTGGAGCTTCATCGCCACCACGATGTCGATGATGTCCGCGGCGACGTGCGAGTGCTCCTTCAGCGGCAGGGCCACGTTCTCGGCGACGGTGAGCGAGCTGAACAGCGCCCCGGACTGAAACAGGATGCCGAACCGCTTGCGCAGCGCGTCCCGCGTCTCCTCCTTCGCGGTGGCGAGATCGACTTCGCCCATTTCCGGCAGGTGGTAGACGACGGACCCGGCATCGGGCTCAAGCTCTCCGATCAGGCAGTTCAGCAGCGTGCTCTTGCCGCAGCCCGAGCCGCCCATGATGACGAGCGTCTCGCCGCGGAGGACGTCGAAGCTGACGCCGTCCAGGACGGTCAGCTCGCCGCCGTCGGCCAACTCGAACCGGACGACCAGGTCGCGGACGGAAAGCACAATGTCGGGCTCGGCGGGCATGGGCGAATTGTAACCGCCCAGGCGCCGCGAGCGCCAAGGACGCTGAGCCTGTACCAGTGTGTGCGACTCAGCGCCGGGTCGGACGAGCCCGGAGTCCGCCGCGGCGGACGACGGGTCCGGACCCCCGCGCTGGCGCTCGGGGCTCGTCCTGGTCGCGTGCCCTTGTGCACGCCGATTCGATTATGGGGCGCTGGTGCGAGCGTGGAGAATGGCGCCGCGCTCCCTTCGGGGGGAGAGCGCGGGTGAGGGGATTCCGCTTCCCGGTTCACACGCTCGCGGCGCGCGACTCCACGACCGGCTCCTGGCCCGTTTGTAGGACCTGGGGCGCCGCCGCTCTGTTCCCTGTCTGTCCGCGTCATTACAATTCGCCCCGGACTGCGACGGCCGCGCGAGCGGTTCGCGCTCGGACGCAGGGTGGCCGGTTTCCCGCCGCGACGCGGGGATCAAGTGAGGGCAGATCATGCGAGCGACAGGCGTTTTCGGGGGACTGACAGCGGTGCTTGGGGCGCTGATACTCGGTGGCTGTCCAACGAACGAGCCGACGCCCACACCCGAACCCATCATTATCGACAACGTGGACGCGGGCGCGGCCGTCGTGGCCGGCGATTGGGACACCGCACCGACGACCGACGGGAACGGCTCCTACGGGCCCGACTTCCTGTACCACCTCGCCGACCGCACGAACATCGGGATCGTGCGCTATACCCCGATCGTCCAGACGGCCGGCACGTACACGGTGTCCATCTGGTGGTCCGCTGACCCGAACCGCACGACCGACCAGCCGGTGATCGTGCACGACGCCAACGGCGACACGCCGTACCACGTCAATCTCCAGGAGCACGGCTACCAGTGGTACGAGCTGGGTCAACACGTGTTCAATGTCGGGGCGGACGGCTATGTCGAGTTCACCACGGACACGGACGCGGGGTACTGTAACGCCGACGCGGTGCGCTTCGTGTTCGTCGAGTAGCCGGCCGTCCTGCCCGCATGGTCCGGAGCGCGTTGCATGAACATGCCGCGGGTTCTGATTACGCGGCGGGTGCCGCCGCCGGCGGTTGAGTTGCTGCGGGAAGCCGGCGTAACGGTCGACCTGTGCGACCAGGACGATCCGCCCGATCGGCCGACCCTGCTGCAACGGATCCCTGGCGCGGCCGGGCTCATCACCATGCTCAGCGAGCGGGTCGACGCGGAGTTGCTGAAGACGGCCGGCTCATCCCTGCGCGTCGTCGCCAACTTCGCCGTCGGCTATGACAACATCGACCTTGTGGCGTGCACGGCGGCCGGGGTCCGGGTCACGAACACGCCGGGCGTGCTTACGGACGCGACGGCCGATCTGGCGTGGGCGCTGATTCTCTCCGCGGCGCGGTGGGTCGTGGAGGGCGACCGACTGGTGCGCTCCGGACAGTGGACCGGCTGGACGCCGCTGCAACTGCTCGGGCTGCAGCTTACCGGCGCGACGCTGGGCCTCGTCGGCGCGGGCCGCATCGGCACCGCGGTCGGCCTGCGATCACTCGGCTTCGGCATGAACGTGCTGTACGCCGACGAGCAGGTCAACCGCGAGCTGGAGCAGCGGGTCAAGGCGACGCGCGTCCCGCTGGACCAGCTTATCCCGATGGCGGACGTGCTTTCGCTGCACGTGCCCCTCACGCCGCAGACCCGGCACCTGATCGATGCCGCGCGACTGGCCCAAATGAAACCGACCGCGATCCTCATCAACACTTCGCGTGGGCCGGTGGTCGACGAGGCGGCGCTCGTCGAGGCCCTACGGGCGCGGTGGATCGCGGCCGCGGGGTTCGACGTATACGAGCACGAGCCGCGCCTGACGCCGGGGCTTGTGGAGCTGCCGAACGTGGTCCTGCTCCCGCACCTGGGCAGCGCCGCGACGGCGACGCGGCAGAAGATGTCGCGGATGGTGGCCGAGAATGTGATCGCGGTGCTGGCTGGCCGGGCGCCGCCGAATCCTGTGAACTGAGGGCCGGTCGGGGTTGAGGAGGTGCTCATGCCTGCACGGGTCAGCTCGCCGGCTAACATCTTTCCCGCTTCGCTTGAGGCGCTTCCGGCGGATGTTCGCGTCGCGTACCACGACGCCGGGCAGTATCTGATCGACGGCGAGCTGTGCTCGTGGACCGGGCCCCATCAGGAGGTTCTCTCGCCGGTCTGCGTGGGGGTCGGCGAGAAACTGGCACCCTACCGTCTTGGTCGGTACCCGCTCATGACGGTGGAAGCGGCGTCGGAGGCGTTGACCGCCGCCCGGCGGGCTTACGACCACGGCCGCGGCACGTGGCCGACCATGTCAGTCGCCGACCGCATCCGCCATGTCGAGGCGTTCGTCCCGCGCATGGAGGCGGTGCGGGACGAGGTCGTGCGGCTGCTGATGTGGGAGATCGGCAAGACGCTGCCGGACGCCCGCAAGGAGTTTGACCGCACGGTCGAGTACGTCCGCGACACGATCCAGGCGCTGAAGGACCTGGACCGCACCAGCTCGCGCTTCGCGGTCGAGCAGGGCTTCGTGGCCCAGATCCGCCGCAGTCCGCTGGGCGTCGTACTTTGCATGGGGCCCTTCAACTACCCGCTGAACGAGACGTTCACCACGCTGATCCCGGCGCTCATCATGGGCAACACGGTGGTCTTCAAGCCGCCCAAGCACGGCGTCCTGCTGCACGCCCCGCTGCTGCGGGCCTTCGCGGAGTCATTCCCGGCCGGGGTAGTGAACACGGTCTACGGCGCGGGCCGAACCATCATCGGGCCACTGATGCAGAGCGGTGAGGTCGATGTGCTGGCGTTCATCGGTTCGGCACAGGTCGCGGCCATTCTGAAGCACCAGCATCCGCGGCCCAATCGTCTGCGCTGCGTGCTCGGTCTCGAAGCGAAGAACCCGGCCGTGATCCTGCCGGACGCCGACCTCGACCTCGCGGTGAGTGAGTGCGTGCTCGGCGCGCTGTCGTACAACGGCCAGCGTTGCACGGCGACCAAGATCATTTTCGCGCATCGCAGTATCGCGGAGGACTTCTGTGCCCGTTTCGCCGACGCGGTCAGCCAACTCAGCGTCGGAATGCCGTGGGAGTCCGGGGTGCAGATCACGCCGCTGCCCGAAGACGACAAGCCGCAGTGGCTCAAGCAGCTCGCGGACGCCGCGGTGGCCGCAGGGGCCCGCATTGTCAACCCGGGCGGCGGATTGATCGACCACACGCTGTACTACCCGGCGGTGCTCTATCCGACGGGGCCGGCGATGGAAGTGTGCCAGGTCGAGCAGTTCGGACCGGTCGTCCCGATCCTCCCGTACGATGACGAGCAGGAGGTCATCGACTGGGCGATCGAGAGCCCACTCGGGCAGCAGGCGGCCTTGTTCGGCCGCGACGCGCGCCGACTCAGCCGGCTCATCGACCCGCTGGTGAACCAGGTCTGCCGCGTGAACATCAACAGTCAGTGCCAGCGCGGCCCGGACAAGTTCCCGTTCACCGGCCGCAAGGACTCCGCGGAAGGCACGCTGTCCGTGTCCGACGCCTTGCGGGTGTTCTCGATTCGGAGCCTCGTGGCGGCGAAGGCCACAGAGGCCAATGAGCAGGTCGTGTCCGACATCGTCACGGGCCGGCACTCGAAGTTCCTGTCGACGGACTTCATCTTTTGAGACGGGGACGATTGGGTTGGAACGGGGCCCGGCCGTCATTCCGCGCTGCGAGTCACCCGGAACTGGTAATGGCCGGCGCCGACGTTATAGACGCGCTCCGCCGTTTCCTGGCGGACGAACTCCACGCCTTCCGCCCGTTCCGCGTCGTGTGCACCTTCCAGCACCGTGTCGGCGGCGCGCGCCGGCAGAAAGACCGTTGCAGTCGTGTTGGCCGGTACGATCACATCCAGCTCGAACGGGCGGCGTGCCGCAGCCTCGCCGTTGTCCCGTCGGTCATTTTCCTCCCAACACCACCGACTGACGATTCGCCCGTACATGGAGTCATACTCACCCGTCGCCCAGGTCAGGCCGCCGCCGGGGCGCGGACAAATGACGAAGTGCTTGTAGCCCGGATGCGCCTCGTCGGGGTCGAGGCCGACGATCGTACGGTACATCCACTCGCCGACCGACCCGATGGCGTAGTGACTGAACGAGTTCATCCCCGGGTCCTGAAAGCCGCGTCCCTCGACGTATCCATCCCACCGCTCCCAGATCGTCGTTGCCCCATGCTCGATCGCATAACCCCACGACGGCATGGTGCGGTTGTTGATCAGCCGGTACGCCTCATCGTTGAACCCGTTCCGCGTGAGTTCCTGCATTAGGGCGATGGTGCTGTGAAACCCGGTCGAGATGTGCCCGCCGTACGTCCCGAACGCTTCGAGCATGTAGCGCGCCGCCGCGGGCCGCAGGGCCTCGGGCAGCAGGTCAAAGTGCAGCGCCAACGCATACCCGGCCTGAGTGTTGCCCTGGAGACGACCGTCCGGCGCGACGTACGCGCGCTGGAAGGCCGCCTTGATCTCGTCCGCCAACGCCGAATACCGCCGGGCCTCTTCGCTGCGCCCCAGCACGGCGGCCATCTTGGCGACCAGTTCAGTAGAATGTGCAAAGAACATCGTGGCGAACACTTCCTTGGGCACCTCGGCTCCTGACTTCGGCCAGCCCTCAAGTTTGAGCGTGTCGGCGTTGAGCCAGTCGCCGTAGTCGTTGCCCCGCGCGTTCTTCCACAGCAGGTCAGGGTTCTTCTCGCGGACGTACTCGATCCAGCGCCGAGCGGAAGCGAGATGCTCTTCCAGCATCCGCCGATCGCCATAGTTGACATAGGCCCGCCACGGCACGAACACGCCCGCGTCGCCCCAGGCCGGGACGCTCGAAAAGCGCGCCGCCGGATCGAATGGATGCGGGGCGAAGTCCGGGTAGCGGCCGTCGGCGGTTTGCGCATCGCGCACGTCGCGGACCCACTTGGTGAAGAACGGGGCCATGTCCATGTTGAAGCACGCCGTCTGCGCGAACGCCAGAATGTCGCCCATCCATCCCAGGCGCTCGTCCCGTTGCGGGCAGTCGGTCGGCACGCTCATCAGGTTGGCGCGCTGCGTCCAGATGATGTTCTCCATTAGCTTGTTCAGCATGGGCTCAGAGCACTCGAACCGCCCCGCCGTTGGTGCGGACGAACCGAACGCGCAGCCGACCAGGTCGTCGCGCGCCGGCTTCTCGGGCAGTCCCGTGACCTCGACGTACCGGAACCCGTGGTACGTGAAGTGCGGCTCAAAGACCTCCACTCCTTGCCCTTCCAGCGGAGGGGCGGGTAGGAGTGGGGCGCTCGCTGTCGGGGTGGTCGTACCCTCCCCCTGCCCCCTCTCTGAGAGGGAGGGGGACTGGCCGGCCGAGCCCCGGCAGATGTACCGATCCGTCTGGGCCGCGCTCCGCAGATTGGCCGTGTAAATCGTGCCATCGGGATTAAGCACCTCGGCATGCCGCAGCGTGACCGTCGTGCCCGCCGGACAGCGCAGCTTGATTCGACACCACCCGGCCATGTTCTGGCCCAGGTCGTAGACATAAACGCCGGGCCTGGGTTCGGTCAGCGCGATGGGCCGAACTTCCTGCGTGATGCGGATCGGCTCGTTGGGCTGCGCGACGAGGCGTGCGGCCGGCGGATCGAATACGGTTACCTTCGGCCACGCGGAGTCATCGAATCCCGGTTGATCCCACCCCGGCATTTCCCGCCGGGCGTCGTAAGTTTCGCCGTCCAGGAGGTCACTGAGGCGCACCGGGCCTTCGCTGATCAGTCGCCAGGTTTCCCCCGAGACTACGATGAGCCGTTGCACGTCGGATAGCTCGATCGCCATCTGCATGAGGAACCGCGGCTGTGGTCCGTAGATGCCGCGCGCCGGCCCGTTGGGCACGATCTGCGTGAGGCCGATGCGTCCGGCGTACCAACCGTCGCCCAGCAGCACGCCGACCGCGTTTTCACCGATCCGCACCAGCTCGGTCACGTCGTAGGTCTGATACTGCACGCGCTTGTGGTAGTCGGTCCACTCAGGGGCCAGGATGTGATCACCGACGCGTTTCCCGTTGATGCGCAGCTCGTACAGTCCGAGCGCGGTCACATAGACGGTCGCGCGGCGGATGCTAACGCCATTACGCGGAACCTTAAACGTCTTGCGGAGCATGGTCGCCGGTCGTTCTGCGGACTGAGTGGTCGACGGCGGCCCTTCCGGAGCGCTGATCCATTTCGCCCGCCAGTCCCCCGGCGCGAGCAATCCCATCGACCAGTGCGCCGGCTCGCTCCAAGGCGATGGGTGGTCGTCCTTGTCCCATACCCGCACCTTCCAGTAGGCCCGCATCTCAGACGCCCGCCGCTGGCCGCCGTAGACAACCTGGATCGACTCGTCGGAGTCGACCTTGCCGCTGTCCCACAGGTTGCCGTCGTCGTCGGCCAGCTTCGCCGCATCGTCAGCCACCAGAATCTGGTACGCCCCTTGCACCGCCCCGCGGCGTGAATCGACCATCTCCCACGACAGCCGCGGCGCGGTCTGGTCAATGCCCAGCGGGTTGGTCAGATACTCGCAACGCAGATTCCGCGGTGCCGCCAGGCCGTCCTGCTTGGGCGAAGCGACTACAAAGCACTTCGCGGCCAGCCCGATGGCCACGGGCAGAAGTACGAGCGCCGAATAGGACATGGCAATACCTTTCCTCTGGACGAGCCCTTACAGGCGGAACCTCCGTGTGCGACACATCGTCTGTCCAAGCCGCGAGCGGAGGCGATCGGTGCCGGTCGCCGCGTCGCACGCGGCGGTGTAGTATAGCCGGCGCTCACGGTTCAGGGGCGTCATGATGAACCGGTGGATTCTGGATGGCGACCGGGTCCAGGTCGGCGTGACCGAGGGAGGCGGGCACCTCGATCCGGTGCGCTTCGAAACCGGCCGCGGCCCTGTTGCACCACTGCACGTCGCGCCATGGGCCGACGAACCGGTCGCTCCGACTTTACCGCCGATTCTTCGCATCCTGCGCGGCGACTTTTTCTGCGCCCCCTTCGGCGCCAACGACCTGCTGCCAGACGAAACGCGGCTGCACGGCGCACCCTGCAACGCCCGCTGCCAACGCGTGGACGGCGACGAGAGCCGTTTGACATTGGAACTGGAGAAGGCCGTCCTGGGCGCACGCGTGCGGAAACACCTCCATGTCCGTCCCGGCCACGCGATCGTCTACCAGCAGCATGATCTCCTCGGCGGGTCCGGCTCGGCGCCCATCGGCCACCACGCCATGTTGCATCTGCCCGAGTCGGCGTATCTCAGCTTCTCGCCGTGGGTCTGGGCCGGCACGCCGCCCACACCGCTCGAAGCCGACTCGTCCGTCGGCCGTTCGGTGCTCGCCTACCCGCAGGAGTTTGCCGATCTCGCCCGCGTCCGCCTGGTCGACGGGTCGATGGCCGATCTCACGCGCTTCCCAGCGCTCGAGCGCCACGACGACCTGCTGCTGCTCGCCGCCGACCCGCAGCGGCATCTAGCCTGGTCCGCGGTCACCGCACCGCAGGCCGGCTGGGTCTGGTTCGACCTGCGCTCGCCGCGCTCGCTGGCGAGCACCGTTCTGTGGATGAGCCACGGCGGCCGGCAATACCCGCCGTGGTCTGGCCGGCACACGCACGTAC
Source organism: uncultured Planctomycetales bacterium (assembly GCA_964638325.1). Lineage (GTDB taxonomy): Bacteria > Planctomycetota > Phycisphaerae > UBA1845 > Fen-1342 > JALHJL01. The sequence goes on along the minus strand of CAZWYT010000052.1, from coordinate 12,135 downwards.
TCGGCGTCGAGCAGGTGACCGCGTACTTCCACCTCGGGCACCGCGCCTCGACGAGCCCGAACCCGCTTTCCCGGCGCGGCATTCCGACCGCCGTCGAGCTGCAGCCCGACCGCTGCCTGAGCGTGCGCTACCTGTTCGGCGTGGCGGCCGTACCGCCGGGGTTCACGCGCGTCCAGTCGATCGACCCGACTCCGGGCGGCATCACGCTGACCGACGAGGCGGGCCGCGCGGTTCACGCCGCCTGTGACATGCAATTCATCACGTCCGACTAGGAGCACGACATGAGAGCGCTGGTTTTTTTGCTCGCTCTGTCGGGATCGATTGTGGCTGCCGCGGCCGTCGACGACACGGACACATGCCTGGTGGTGTCCGCCGAGAATATCGTGACCGGGACCGGCAACTGGTACCTGTATGTGGACATCTCGTCCCAGGCCTGCACCTTCGCGGCCGGCGATCACCTCGAATACGACATCCTCTTGCCGGCCCTCAACCCGACTCCCAAAGGCGGCATCGACGCGCAGCTCGACAGGGGCGGCGCACCGCGGCCTACCTGTGCAGCGTGCCTGCGTGACTGCGGGATCAAGGATCAGGCGGGCGTCGACCTGCATGGGGACGGCCTCCTCTCTGCGGCGCGCGAGACGTGGTACCACCGCAGCTTCGACCTGACGCCCGTCGCGGGTTGCACCGCCCGCTGCTGGCAGGTTGCCTTCGAGGGTGACCGCCCAGGCCTCTACGTGCAGTTTCTGGACAACATCCGCGTGGTCCGCGGCGACCAGACTGTCTGCACAATCTACGAGAATGGTCCCGCGCCCGAAATCAAGGTCCGGCTGAATGAAGGCTACAGCCGCGAGGTGCTCATCACCGCCGCTTCACGCGCGCACGCCTACGAGGACGCGGCCGTCAAGGACGTACTGGTACGCGCCCGCCGGGAGAACGAGCTGCGGGCGGCACGCGAGCATTTCCGGGCCACGCTGGACATTGCACGGACGCTCGCCGCCGGCCGGCCGGCCGATCCCGTTCACGAGCATCTTCGCCGGGCCGCGGAGCTGGAGGACAACGCGGCCTATGAGGAGCGGCGGGTGGAGGCGTACCTCGAATCGCTCGCGCGGGCTCAAGCCGAGCTATCCGCTGCGCAGCCGTTGTTGGAGCGCTACGCCGGCCATCTGGTCGGCCACGCCCACATCGATCTGCAATGGCTCTGGAGTTGGGACGAGACCGTCAAGCAGATCATCCCGGACACCTTCGGCCAGGCGGTCAAGTTCATACAGGAGTTCCCCGGCTTTACGTTCTCCCAAAGCAGCGCCGCGCTATACCTGGCTACCGAGGAGCACCATCCCGAGCTATTTAAGCGGATGCAGGAGTTCGTCCGGAAAGGCCAATGGGAGATCGTCGGCGGACGCTGGTGCGAGGGCGACCTGAACATGATCTCGCCCGAGTCGCACGCCCGGCATTTCCTCTACGCCCAGCGCTATTTCCAGCAGAAGTTCGGCCGCATCTGCACCGCGGGCTTCGAGCCCGACACGTTCGGCCACCCCTGGACCATGCCGCAGCTTCTCCGGCAGGCCGGCATTCGCTCGTACTACTTCTGCCGCGGCGGGTCGGGTCGGCCGGGGCGCCAGGGCGGTCCGCCGCTATTCTGGTGGGAGGGCCCGGATGGCTCGCGCGTGCTGGCGTTCGACGAGGCGGCCCTCGACAGTTGGTATATCGGCTCCGTGACCGACGATAAGGTCCGCAAGCTCGCGGAGTTTGCCCACAAGACCGGCGCGCACGACTATCTGATGGTCTACGGCGTCGGCAATCACGGCGGCGGGCCGACGCGGGAGAACATCGAGGCCGCGATCGCGATGCGCGACCGGCAGCCTTGGCCGCAGATCAAGTTCTCGACGCTGACGGGCTTTTTCGATCGCCTGTATGAGCAGGTGGACCAGCTCCATATTCCCACGCTGCGCGAGGAAGTGAACCCCGTTTTTGAAGGCTGCTATACCTCGCACAGCCGGATCAAGAAGTACAACCGCGATTGCGAAGTACTGCTCACCTCGACGGAGACGTTCGCCGCGTTGGCTACGTTGGCTGGCGCCGGCGGCTCGTCTGCCAGCGCGGGCCTTACCTACCCGCGCGCGGAACTCGAATTGCTCTGGCGTGACCTGCTGTGGAATCACCATCATGACACGCTGTGCGGCTCGTTCGTGCATGCCTCGTCGGCGTACAGCGCAAAGATGTACGAGGCACTGCTGAAGCGCGGCAGCGAGATTGGCGGCGCGAGCCAGCAGGCTCTTGCCGCCCGAATCCGGCTCGACGGACGAGGACCGTTCGTCGTCGTCTTCAATCCGCTGGCCTGGCCGCGCAGCGAAGTCGTTGATGCGTCTTTCGAGCTGCCGGAGTCGGTGGTCACCGTGACGCTCTCCGATGCGGAGGGCGACGTGCCTGCCCAGCGGCTGTCCCGCGGGCCGTCTTCGGTTGAGCCGACCGCCGTAAACATCCGCGTCTGCTTCCTGGCACGAAACGTACCCGGTTGCGGGTTCAAGACGTTCACGGTACATCCCCAAGGTGAGCTACCCGTGCCGCCTCCTACTGATCCGAACCGCGACGGTCAGGGAGCGGTGATTCAGCCCCGCTTCCAAATCCTGCACGAGAAGCCGCACGCCATGAGTGCCTGGGAAATCGGCGAGATGGATCAGGTCGTCGACCTCGACGAACCCGCCGAGGTCAAAACGGACGAAGATGGCTGGCTACGCCGCCGGGTCAGTACCCACTACAAATACGACCAATCGTCGATTTTGCAGATCACGACCGACTATCCGGGGATCGGCCGCACTGACTACGAGGCCATCATCCACTGGAAACAGGTCGGCAGCCCCGAGAAAGGCAGCGACATGCTCAAGGTCGCCTTCCCCACCGGCGTTCGGGCCGAGACCGCGACGTACGATATCCCGTTTGGCGACGTGGCGCGCAAGAACGACGGCCACGAGAACGCGGCCCTGAAATGGTGCGACCTGAGCGATGCCGGCCATGGCGTCACCGTCCTCAACGACTGCAAGCACGCCTACGACGTGAAGGACGGCGTCATCCGCCTGACGCTGCTGCGCACCTCCTATGAGCCCGATCCCCGGCCCGACGTCGGCGAGCACCGGATGCGCTACGCGGTCATCAGCCACGATGGCCCGCTCGACAAGCGGGCGGCGGCCCGGGCGGCGTGGGAGCTCAACAGTCCCCTGCAAGTGTTCGTGCGCCCGTTCCGACACATGGGCGTTACGCTGGCGGGAGACGTGGAGGCCTCGATTCGGGGCACTCCGCCGCTTCCGGCGACTTGGTCGGGCTGCCAGGTCGAGCCCGCCAACATCATCGTGACGTGCCTGAAGTTGGCCGAAGACAACGACGACTTCATCGTTCGCGCCTACGAATGTGCCGGCCGGCAAACCAATGCCACGTTTACGCTGGGCTTTGATGCTCAAGGGGTCACGGAGACGGACCTGCTCGAACGCGGTCAGCCGGAAGCGGCGCGCGCGGTGCTCACCGCGCGCGCCCTGACCGCCGACTTCAAGCCCTACCAGATACGCACGTTCCGCCTGCGCCGGTAAGAGTCGGGGTGGCGGCGTTGTGGGGCCTGACCTGCGCACGTCGCCGCCCGAACGCGTATGATGCGTACCACGAGCGGCCACTTTCAATCCTTATGAAACATTCAACGCGCACTGGACATCCGCCCACGAACCTCCAACACTCGTGAGGAGTGCGTGGCGGGCGCGTGGAGATACGCTGTGCGGGCAGGCGGTCAACCGGGCACGATGCGTTTGGCGGAGTTGTATGCTCCCGTCGCTGACGATCTGCAGCATAGCCAGCGCATCCTCGCCGACGAGCCGATCAGCGACCAGGCGCTCATCAGCGACCTGTGCCGCCACGTCGGGCAATTCCACGGCAAGCTGCTGCGGCCGGCGCTCCTGCTGCTGACGGCCAAAGCCTGCGGGGAGGTCCAGCCCGCGCACCACGTGCTAGCCGCGGTGGTGGAGCTTGTCCACGTGGCCACGCTCGTCCACGACGACGTCCTTGACGAGGCCGATATCCGCCGGCGCGCGGCCACGGTCAACCGCCTGTGGGGCAACGAGCAGGCCGTGCTGATGGGCGACTTTCTGTACAGCCACGCCTTCCACCTGTGCAGCAGCCTGGATTCGACCTTTGCGGCGCGCCTGATCGGGCAGACCGCGATCACCGTCTGCGAGGGCGAGATGATGCAGGTCGGCAATCGCGGCAACCTCGAGCTCACCGAGGCGGAGTACACGGACATCATCGGCCGCAAGACCGCCGCGCTCGTCGAGACGTGCTGCCACCTCGGCGCGCGGTATGCCGGCGCGGACGAGGCCACCGTCCGCCGCCTGCGCACCTTCGGCCACGCCCTTGGGCTGGCGTTTCAGATCGTCGACGACTTGCTGGACCTGACGGGCGATGAGTGCGAGGTCGGCAAATCGCTCGGCCGCGACGTGTACGAGCGCGAGCTGACGCTGCCCTTAATCCATTACCTGCGCACGCGGCCGCCGGCCGGCCGGACCCGCCTCGTGACGCTGCTGCGCGGCGACGATCCGCAGCGCTACCGTCAGATCGCGGCCGTGCTACAAAATTCGGGCAGCCTCGCGTACGCGCAGACCGCCGCCCAGGAGCACATCGCCGCCGCCCGCGCGGCCCTGGCCGGCCTAACCGCGTCCACCGCCCGCGACAGTTTGAGCGCAATGGCCGACTTCGTCGTCGCCCGGCGACAGTAGCGTCCTGCGCCTCGCAGGACGACGAGCCAAGGCGCGTGACAATACCCCTCCCTCTTGGGCAGCGGGCAAGGGCGGAGACGCCGAGGGTCCGCCACCCCTTAGCGTCACAAAAAGCGCGTTCTCAGCCTCATTGCGTCAAGGCTGCGTATACTGCCTGCCAGTAGTCGCACAGTTCCTTTGTTGGCTGCCAGTCGATTGCGATTCCAACGGTCGCCACCAACTCTTCGTACTGCTCTGCGGGGACGCTCTCAACCAACATTGCCGCGACTTCTGCTGCAGGCGCGGGAGGCGGTTCGTCCGCTCCCCGGTAGCAGTCACAGAACCCCGTGAGGGTGCGTGTCATGAATGAGGTGGAGTCGGCGAGGTCAAAGGTCCCGTTGCAGTCAGAATCGCCGTGGAACACCCTACTTCCTGATAGTCCTGGGTACAACAGGGCATATTGACCTGGATTGTAGAGCGCAGTAAAGAAGGGGGTGCGGTCGAAATTGTCAACCGACCAATCGTTCGTCATATCCCCGCGGCAGGGAGAGATTTCGTAGACCCTGGCCTGGGCGGCGTTGCTTCTGTATTCGGTTTGCCCAATGGCGATAATCGCCCCTTGCCACCACTGGTCATACTCTGGGTTGCCGTCCCAGTCAATGGCGATCGCACCCGGGAAGGGCATCTCTCCGCCTATGTCGATCTCATGGGGCTCGTTCGAGTCGTCGTAGAGCGATCCGTATACCCGGATTTCACCCGTCACGTTTTGATCGACCCTGATCGCCGGGCCGGCGGTCGTTTTGTCCACGCTCCCCAAGATGTCAACGCGGCCGGCCACTCCCGCGTTCACTTCCACATAACCGTTTAGATCGCCCAGACTTACCACGCCCGCGCTGGTCACATACCCAACAATATCCACTGCACCGCCCGTCGTAACGGAACCAGTCACGGTCAGCTCGGCGCCCACGTTGGCGTCGACCAGCACCTGACCGCTCATCCCCGAGGCCACCTCGATCTCCAGGCTCGCCCCAGGCAGAATTCCACCCTGGACATGGACCTGCCCTGTGTCAGCTACATTCCCGATCTGGACGTGCAGCGGGTTCTCCAGATCGCTAGTCACGAGCAAGTCGCCTACGAGGCTGCCCCCGATCACGATGGGCGGTTCCAGCGGGGTTTCCTCCGCCACGTGCCAGACCTCGAAAACGCCGAGCAGGTCACGGCCGACGGTCACCTGACCCGTGATTCCCCAAGGATTGCTGACGACGACGTTCCATGCGTCTTCTTCGACACTGACCGTGCCATTGACGGCGCACTCTCAGAGCCCTGCCCCCTCCAGGAGCAGCACGCCGTCAAGCGAGCCGGAGATGTCCACCACGTGCGGTTGGCCCGAAACGAACGCAGTGATGTCGATGTTGCCGTGGTGCGGCCCGGGTCCCCTTACGTACACGTTCGCGCTTAGCTCGCCGAGCACGAGGAAATTGCCGTCTGTGTCCAGCTCTTCGATAACAAGATCGCTGCCCAGGCTAGGGGCGTAGAATCCGCCAGAACCTCCGCCAATGTTATGCACTTGCGTGGGATGGAGCTCTGACCCGAGCGCACCGCCGATCCTGAAGTTCGTCACGATCCCACATACACCTGGCGCGTCTAGCTGGAGCACATTCACGCCAGCCGCCCCGTACACGCGGCCCTGGCTGAGGTCCCCGCGGACCTCCAACTCGACCGTGCCGATATTGGGCTCGGCCGTGATGCCGGCGATTGTCGCCGGCTTGTACGGCCACTCCGAGTCGTCGTACACCTCGAACCAGAACGGGATACCGGGCAGCGAGGGCCTCAGTATTTTGATCTGCGGTCCGTCCGGCACCCACGCGACCTCGTAATCCACGGACTCCCAGTATGGTCCGTGCTCCTCGACCACAACCGCTGCGTAACCTCCTGCGCACCAAAGACCGCTGACCACTGCAGCCACCAGGAACCTACGACGTTTCACGGCGAGTCCTCCACACATGTCGGGTCCGCCTGACGCTGGCCGCAAGCCCCGCCAACCCGAAAAGCAGGACTCCGGTCGGTTCCGGCACCACGCCGAACCGCGCGTAATCCCAGACTGAGATGCTGGCGCTCCCCGTAACCAAGTCCCCCCACTGCGCCCAGGAGGAAGCCGACGGACCGACGACTTCACCTGTATGAACGGGCACTCCGTCCACGTACAAGCAGTACGTCAGCATGTCACTTGACGTGAGGGCGTAGTCGTGGAAAACGCCCGGCACGAACTCGGCCACGTAGATGCCCTCAAACCAACTGTAGACTCTGTTTGCCTCGTATGTCAGAGTCACGTAGCCGTACGGGGCGAACGAGAGAGCTACACCCGGGTCGTCGCCAATGACCGTGGCGGGCAGCATCCTCCACTCCATCCGGAAGGGGTGCTGAGCATCCGGCAGCGACGGCATGTACTGGTAGTACGAATCGCAGATGCTTGTGCTTGCCAGGCTGTCGATGACCAACGACCCATCTTCGAAGTAGCGCTCGGCGCCGCCTCCCTGCATGATCCGCTGCCACCCGCACTCTTCGGGGAAGCCTTCGTTTGGGTCGGCCTCGTAGGTATACCACCACGTGTCGGCCGCGGCGTGGCAGTTGCCGAGCGCGGCCAGCGCCGCCAGCGTTAGGAATAACGCCCCGCTCCGCATGCCCGTCATCTGATTCTCCTCCTACCGTCTCCCCGAGAGCTGTTTGCTCCCACCGGCTGCATCATACCGCGCGGCGACCGCGCCCGGCTACGGGTATTTACCCGTATTCGGACCAAGACCTCCCCCGGGGCGCGGCGCCGGCGCATGCCCTGGCCCGTCGCTGTCCTCCACACATGTCGGCTCCGCCTGACGCTGGCCGCAAGCCCCGCCAACCCGAAGAGCAGGACTCCGGCCGGTTCCGGCACCACGCCGAACCGCGCGTAATCCCAAAGGGAAAGACTCTTTCCAGTAGCCATATCACCCCATTGGGCCCAGGACGACGTGCTCGGGCCTACCACCACGCCCACATGCGCCAATGCGCCGTCGACGGACAACTGGTACGTGAGCATGTCGCTTGACATGAGGACGTACTCGTGGAAAACACCTGGCGCGAACTCAGCGACATACTGGCCCTCTAAGCCACTGTAGATGCTGTCGACGTCGTACATGAGGTCAATGTAGCCAAACGGGGCGAACGATATCGCTATCCCGGGGTCTGTGAAGCTCAGCACGTCGGCGGCCAGCATCCGCCACTCCATGCGAAACGGGTGGCTGGGGTCCGGCAGGGACGGCATGTACCGGTAGTACGAGTCGCAGACAAAGGTGCCGCCCCGATCATCGAGCGCCAGCGACCCATCCTCGAAGTAGCGCTCGGCGCCGCCTCCCTGCATGATCCGCTCCCAGCCCTCTGCCTCCGGGTACGTGCCGTCCGCCTCGTATGCGTACCACCACGTGTCCGCGACAGCCGCGCGGTTGCCCAGCGCGGTCAGCACCACCAGCGTTAGGAATAACGCCCCGCTCCTCATGGCGGTCATCTGATTCTCCTCCTACCGTATGCCCCGCGGTTGCTCACTCCCATCGAATATACGCATTATACCGCGCGCGGGCCAAGCCGGACCACGGGTATTCACCCGTATTCGCCAGTACGGGTATTGGGGCGCACTTGGGCGCCCCTGCCCGGCGCCGTGCTTGACCGCACCTGCCCCCACGCCCATCCTGACCACGATGAGCGCAAGCAGCTACGTCTTCGCCGGCGGTGGTACGGGCGGACACCTGTTTCCGGGCCTGGCGGTCGCTGACGCCCTCCGGCGGCGTCAGCCCGACGCCGACATCACGTTCTTCACGACCACGCGCGCGCTGGACCGCGAACTGCTCGGACCTACTCCGTATCGGCAAATCGAGCAGCCGGTACGGCCGTTCACGCTGCACCCGCTGCGTTTCCCGGCTTTCTGGTGGTCGTGGCGAAGAAGCATACGAACCGCGCGGGCCTGCCTGCGAAAGACGCAGCCACGGGCCGTGCTGGGATTGGGCGGGTATGCCGCCGGACCGCCCGTCGTGGCTGCCCGCTCGCTCGGCATCCGGACGGCCATTCTCAATCCGGATGCGATTCCAGGGCGTGCCAATCGGCATCTCGCGCGGTACGCGGACCTGGTCGTCCTGCAATGGGAAGTGTCGCAACGGTACTTCCCCGACGGCACACACTGCCAGGCGCTCGGATGCCCCATTCGGGCCGAGTTTGCCGCCCCCGACCCGGCCGAAGGACGCCGGCGTTTTGAGCTCGACCCGACGTGCCCAGTGCTATTGGTCACTGGCGCATCGCAAGGGGCCCATACGGTCAATCAGGCGATGATCCACGTTTGGCCAGCCTTCCACGCCGCCCATCCAGACTGGCAGCTTTTCCACCTGACCGGACCCGCCGACGAAGCCGAGGTGTCGTCCGCGTACGCTGCGGCCGCCAGTCCCGCGCGCGTCGTCAGCTTCACGCACGAGATGCCGCTGGCCCTGGCGGCGGCCGACCTGGTCGTATCGCGCGCCGGTGCGTCGACGTTGGCCGAGCTCACCGCCCTCGGCAAGGCCGCGATCCTCTTCCCCTACCCGTACCATCGCGATCGGCACCAACATGCCAATGCGCAGGTCCTCGTCGACCGCGGGGCCGCCATCCTGCTGGAGGATCGGCTGCGTCCAGAGCTGAACGCGCCGTCGCTCCGCGCGGCGCTCGAGCAGGCGGCCGAGCTGCCGGTGCGGCAGCGCATGGCCCAGTCCTCAGCCGGGCTCGCCAGGGTCGATGCGGCGGACCGCGTAGCGGCCTGGCTGTCCGCCTGAGCTTCATCACGGTGCGCGCACGCGGTACCGACCCCCACGCCGGGTGCGCAGCGGGCCGCGGTTTTCCCGGGTCCGCTTGACCGGGGCGAAAAATGCGCTATCGTGGGTATAGAGGCATGGATATCCACAGGGAGGTGTGGCATGATCAGTCAGACAACCGAGTACGCGCTACGGGCCGTGGTGTGGCTGGCGGCGAACCCCGAGAAGGCGCTGACCGCCCAACAGATTGCTGAGGCGACGCGGGTGCCCGCCGGCTATCTGGCCAAAGTCCTGCAGGGTCTGAGTCGGGCCGGACTGCTGCATTCGCAGCGCGGCTTGGGCGGCGGTTTTACGCTCGCCCGGTCGCCCGCTTCGCTCACGATGTGGGAGGTAGTGCAGGCGGTCGATCCGCTCCGCCGGGTCAAGTCCTGCCCGCTGGGCTTCGAGGCCCACAGCGACCAGCTTTGCCCGCTGCACCAGCAACTCGACGACGCCATCGCGATGATCGAGAAGACGTTCGGCGCGTGCAAGATCAGCAAGCTGATCGATCCGAGCCATCCGTGCTCGCCGTTGTGCGCGTACCTGCCCAAGGCGAAACTGGCGGCCAACAGCCGGCGTGCCAAGCGCTAGGCTCGGGCCGCAGTCGCGTCCTCTTTAACGGCCTCGCGCTACAATCGAGCATATTGATTCTCGTGAGGGCCGTTACATGCGCGAGGGAGCCGACAGTCTGGCTTTGACCTTTGACCACGTGGCCCAGCAAGTGCCCGATGTGGCCGCCGCGGTGGCCTGGTATCTGCGGACCGTGCCCGGCGCGCGCGTCCTGCACCAGGATGCGACCTGGGCGTTCGTGGATGCCGCCGGCACCCGGTTGGCATTCATCCAGCAGGGCTATCACCCCGACCACATTGGCTGGCGGGTCAGCGAAAAGGACCTGGAGCGCCTGGCCGCCGCCCATGGGCGCTCGATCCGCACCCACCGCGACAAGACCCGCAGCTTCTACATCGAGGCCCCGGGCGGTCGCTGGATCGAGTTCATCTCGTACCCTGCAGATTCCGCCCACCAACCCTAGGTGGGCTGCGGAGGCCAGAAGTGCGCGCAGCTTCGATCGCGCGCTACTTCGGCCGACGGAAACGAAGCACCAAGGCCGCCAAGCCCAGGAGGCCCAGCGTCGTCGGCTCAGGCACCCCCACGTACAGATGCACCAAACCGTCGCCGGCACCGATGAGCACGTCAAACAGACCATCGCTGTTCCAGTCGCACACGGACGGCCGCGAGCGCGGCGTGTTGGGCAGGTGAATCGGGACGCCATCAGCGTCGACGTACGTGTAGTAAGAGAAACTTGGATTGGCATCCGTCCCGTTGTTGGGGTAGAGGAGCAGTTGGCCCTCGGTGTTCCCGGTCAGCAGGTCCTTCTTGCCGTCGTCGGTCAGGTCGAGCACCACGGGACTCGAGCGGGACGAAGGCACGACGAGGTCCACGCCGCCGGACTGCACCAGTATCTGGGTGAGGAAGTCAGGGGCGGTATCGGTCCCCTCGTTGATGAACACGTGGATCTTGCCGTCGAGCCCGCCCGCGACTAGGTCTTTCCGGCCATCGTTGTTCCAGTCCAGCACGCTGGGCGTCGCCCGGTCGCCCACGTCGATGTTCACCTTGGAGCCGGGCTGACCCACTTGGAGGTTGATTCCGCCGTCAAACGTCGGCGCCGCGTCCGTGCCAATGTTCGTGTACAGCAGGACCGTGCCATCGGCCTTACCGACCACGAGGTCCTTGCGCCCGTCGGCGTCCCAGTACGTCGCGCGGGGGAAGAGCCCCAGGCACCCACTGGCCGTCACGCTCAGGTCGGCCCCGTTGGACTGCGCGAAGAAGTAGCTCGAAAACACCGGGCTATAGGCGGTACCGGTGTTGAGATAGACGCGGAGCTTTCCCGGTGGGTAGGTGCCGTTGCCCTGACCGACGATCAGGTCACCGACACCATCGTTGTTTCAGTCCACGAAGGCCGGCACGGAGTGTCCCGGCACGGTCAGGTTGCTGCCACCTGCTTGAACAACCTGCTCGGCCCCGAGGTCCAGCGTGCTGGCCGTTGTGCGGGGCGACGACAAGAACATCAGCGCCAGCAGACCCCCGCCCGCACACAATAATCGCGTCCGAATGTCCGTTATCATCCACTACCTCCTACCCCTCTCGGCTGGCTCTCGCATAGCCGCAACTGACAGTCAGTCAATCAATACGATACCGGCCCGAGCGCGGAAACGCAATCATGAATCAGGCCAGCAGGTTGGCTCCGGTAATGCATAAAGCCTTTTCAGGGAATAGCTTGCGCCTTATCGCCCGGACATGCAAAGCGACGGCCGGCATTGGGCTCGCGCTGGCCGTGTCCAATGCCGGCCGATAGGTCCTGTCACGCTCCGGCGGCGGTTAACGCCCGCCAGTAAGCAACGTAATGAACGGGTTGATGTCGCCGAAGTTCACCTGCCCGTCGCCGTTGATGTCCGCCAGGCCGATGCTGCAATCGGGGTACGTGCCGGCGTACCCGGCCGCATCGCTGAGCGCGAGCACAAACGGGTTGATGTCGCCGAAGTCCACCTGGTGGTCGCAGTTGAGAT
>CAZWYT010000051.1:0-35078 GCA_964638325.1 uncultured Planctomycetales bacterium | reverse complement strand
CAACATCGCCCTCGCCGACCAGTACGCAGCCGCCAAGGCCGCAGCAGACGCCGCCTGACCGCCAACCCGCCAGCACCGGCCATCCTCACGCCGCGCACGTCATCGCTCGACACCTCAACAGCAGGGCGGTGAATAAGACGGGATCACTCTGTTACAGGCCCGCCTATCCGCTCCCGGTATCCAGGCCCTGTCGTGGCTCGATCTCGCCTGCGGACGGGGGCAGATTATCCTATCGCTCGACGAAAACCTCTCGGCAGAAGCCCGGTCGAAAATCGCGTTCACCGGCTACGACCTAAATCAGAACTTCGCCCGCGAGACAAGAAGGATCGCCGAACGCCTTGGCTTCGCGTCCCTGGAGATCCGCATTGGAGACCTTTCTGACTTCGACCGTATTCTACCCGCCGGTGTATTCTTTGACTTCATCACGTTGACTAACGCGGTACACGAGATTGAAGCTGCCCGTTTGGCGAATCTACTTGTGACTTGCATCGGGCGACTGACCGATACAGGTACATTGTTTATATACGACACGGAGCGCATAAAGCCGCCCGAGCTTGGTGCTTTGCCATGGAACCGAGATGATGTCCGGCAGATGGTCTGCTGCATGCTTAACGCTCTTGGTGCGTCAGCATATCATCCCGAGGTCGGTCGTTGGAACCACAAGACCTCCAACGGGTGGAATGTGCAACTTCAAAGAGAACACCTTAACCTTTCGCGCGGCGAGGTGAAGGAAAGACTGGACAAGGCAATTCACGACACCTGTGACGAAATCTCGAATCTACTTAAGCGCAGGCTAGCCCAATGTCGCGCCACGCTGGAGACCATAACGCAGTGTGGCGCAGAAACCGCTGAGGAACAGGACGGCAAGGAACGCCTTCTGTTTGAATTCTGGGCACTCTCTCGCGCCCTGGAGCGCAACCCATGCAAGTGGTAATCTCCCACTCCGCCAGGGATTGGGAACTCGCTATGAGCATAACTCCGCTCCTTCTTGTGGACGGACACCACGTTGTCGATGTGACGCAAACAACGGCCCCTGGTAATGCACTAGCCGCAGTGTCGGCGTTCATCCGCTCGGCCGATCTCTTCGTCGCCCTTGTAACAGCCGGCGGCTCGAACATTTTCTATGAAATAGGTCTTGCGGTGGGCGCTGGTGTGCCGACCCTTATCGCCGCGGCTGCCCGTGAGCTGCTCCCTGCTGATCTAGCTGCTGTTCCGTATGTTCAACTCACAGGTGACATTCTCACGGATGCCCAGGTTGTCGCACGAAGAACAAGTGAACTAAAGGTTGTGTCATCCAGTAAGGCCACCCAGTGCCAGTCAGCTGAAGCTGCTCTTCAAGCAGCGGCTCGCGATGCCGCCCTCCTGGAGTCGCTCCAGCCGACTGAATTTGAACGCCTACTAATGCAACTCTTCAAGGAGCGGGGGTACGCTGTGACCCCTGCAGCGCCTGATATGGGAGCGGATATCGTCATAAGCACAGGGAAGGGCAGAATCCTAATTGAAGTGAAGAAGCTGAACAAGCAAAGCCGTGTGTCGGTTGAGACGGTCAGGCAACTTTCCGCCGCAGTGTCCGCTGTAGGCGCATCCATTGGCATGCTTGTGGCCACGTCCGGCTACACGGCTGCCGCGATTGCCTTTGCGGCAAGTACTCCTATAATTCTGCGTAGTCTGGAGCAGATTCTCGCGGCGAGGTCTGAACAAGAACTACTCGAATCCAACATCATGCCAATGAACTCCGCCGAACATGTATAGACACGTGCTAATAAGGGACAGCCACGTATTATAGGTATCCTAGACAGACGGTTCCGGGGGGCGTCGACGTGCGGATCAGGCGAGGACCACTCTGGCGCCGGCGGGGCGGAAGGTGCCGCTGGCCGCGCAGGGCCACAGCCCGGGGCCAAGCTGTCGATCGTTCCCTGATTCGTTCGCGGCTGGCTGAAGAAGAGCCCCACGAACGCAGGATTCGGCGCTTCGCGGCTCGCCCGGATGCGGATCGGGCGCGCCGCTCGGCGGGATTCGTGCCCGTCTGCGAGCGTTATCCGCTTCCGCGCTGACTCCACAATCCCTCACCCTCCCGCCCAAATCCGCTCAACTCCACCAACTCTCGCCATCTCCCTTGCCCCGCGCTCAATCATGCGCCATCCATCAATAGATGCGCGACCGCGCGGGCAACGTCCCCCGCCGGACTCGCTGGCCGAAAGCTGAGAGCCGATAGCCGGGAGCTCGTCATGGTCCCAATAACCAAGGTGATCAACAGGGGGGTGTCAAAACCTGATCAACTTGATCACCTTCCCTTGTTTCCATCCCCGCAGCGATTTTATCGGAAGATGCTCAGATAGGATGCGCCCAAGACCGACATCTTGCGCACCTTGGCTCGCTCAGGCGCGGCCCGGCCCCCGGTCAGCCCAGATTCGCCTTGTACCACTCGATCGATCGCCGCAGCCCTTCGGGGAACATGATCCGCGGCTGATACCCGAGCAGGCGCTGCGCGGCGGAAATGTCCGCCAGGCTGTGCCGCACATCGCCCGCCCGCGGCGGCTGGTACTCCGGCTGGATGTTTGTGCCGAGCAGCTTGTTCAGGTCGGCGACGATCTCGTTCAACGTGGTCCGCTCGCCGCACGCGACGTTCACCACCTCCCCGTGTACCTCCGGGACCTCCGCCGCCAACAGGTTCGCGTTGACGACGTTCTCAATGAAGCAGAAATCCCGCGACTGCTCGCCATCGCCGTAAACGATCGGGGATTGGCCGCGGAGCATCCGGCTGACGAACGCGGGGATCACCGCCGCATAGGGGCCGCCCGGGGCCTGTCGCGGGCCGAAGACATTGAAGTACCGCAGGGAGATGCTCTGTAACCCGTAGACGCGCCACCAGACCGCGCAGTAATGCTCGGCCGCCAGCTTGCTGACAGCGTACGGACTGAGCGGCTCCGGGCGCATGTCTACCGTCTTGGGCATCGTCGGGGTGTCGCCATACGCACTGCTGCTGGCCGAATATACGAACCGCCGCACGCCGGCGTCCTTGGCCGCGATCAGCAGATTCAGCGTCCCGGACACGTTGACCTCGTTGGCCGCGCGCGGCTCCTCGATGCTGCGGGGCACGCTGGCGCGGGCCGCCAGATGAAAGACGACCTCCACGCCGCGCATGGCGCGCTCGACCGTCGGCATGTCGCGGATGTCCCCCGCGACAAACTCGATGGCGGTCACCACCTCGCGCAGGTTCTCCTCCTTGCCGGTGCTCAGGTCGTCGAGCACCCGCACGTGGTGGCCCTTGGCGAGCAGCCCGCGGACGATGTGGCTCCCGATGAAGCCGGCCCCTCCGGTGACCAGACACAGACTCATAATCTGCCCTCCGGCAGGCCGAAGAACCGCACCGCGTTGGCGGTCGTCGCGGCGGCGAAGTCCGCCAAGGTCTCTCCCCGCAGATCGGCCAGAAACCGCGCAGTATGCACTAGCAGAGCCGGCTCGTTCGGGCGAGTCTTGCGCACCGGCTCCGGCGACAGATACGGAGCATCCGTCTCGACCATGATGCGGTCGCGCGGCACGAGGCGCGCCGACGCCCGGATGGCCGCGGCATTCCTGAACGTGACCACGCCCGTGAACGAGCAATACCCGCCGAGGTCCAGCACGCGGCGGGTCACCGCTACGTCCGCGGAATAGCAATGCCACACGACGTGCCCGGTCAGTCGCGGATGCCCGGCGAGGATATCGCAGACACGCGGCTCGGACTCGCGGGCATGAATCACCACCGGCAACTGCAACTCGTCCGCCAGGGCGAGGTGGGCCTCGAAGACCTCTTCCTGGCGCTGCGGCGCGGCGAAAGCGTAGTGCAGGTCCAGGCCGGTCTCACCCACGCCGACGATGCGCCTCTTCAACTCGCTGACGACATCATCGCCGCGCAGCACCGCGCGCAGCGCGTCGAGCGTCCCGGGGTCGCACTGACCTGCCTCATGCGGGTGAACCCCCGCCACCAAAAACAAATTGGGGCGGCCGGCCAACAGACGGAGGGCAGCCTGTGCGTCCGCGGGATTGACTGCGACAATGATTACGTCGGTCACGCCGGCCGCGCGGGCCCGGGCCAGCACTTCGTCGACGCGCTCGACCAGCCCGGACATCGTGAGATGGCAGTGGGTATCGATCAGCATGTTCGAACTATGGATTAAGAATTGAGAATTAAGAATTGCGCGTCGCCCCCGGGAGGGTTGTGGCTAAGTGGCGAGCGCGATTGGCCGTTCTTAATTCTTAATTCTCCATTCCTCATTCCGCATTTGCGACCTGCTCCTTGAGCCGGTCTACCGCACTCTTGATCTCAATAATCTCGCGCGCGATCGCCGGGTCCCCCGTCTTCGAGCCCATCGTGTTGGCCTCACGCAGCATCTCCTGGGCAATGAACTCCAGCTTGCGGCCGGCCGGCTCGCCGGACGTTAGCAGCGCGCGGAACTGCTCCAAATGCCCGGCCAGACGACTCAGCTCCTCGCTCATATCGCTGCGTTCCGCGTAGATCGAGACCTCCTTCAGGAGGTCCTCCTCCGCCAGGCGCACATTGCTGCCGGCGATGAGCTCCTCGACACGCGCCTTCAGGCGGTCGCGGTACTCCACCAACGCGGCCGGCGCCCGCTGCCGCACGACCTCCAGGCTCCGCGCGATGAGATCACAGTGCACCGCCAGGTCCGCGGCCAGCGCTTGCCCTTCGCTGGCCCGCATGGCGATCAGGCGCTCCAGCGCGGCTTCGGTCAGCCTGGCCACGACGGCCCAGCGCTGCTCGCGCTCGGACTCGGTGAGCTCGCGCATCTCGCAGACGCCGGGCAGCGTGAGCAGCGTCGCCAGGTCGATGGTGGCGCGCGGATCGTCGCCCGCGGCAGCGCGCAACTGGGCCACATAAGCTTGCACTGCCGTGGTGTTGAGCTCCAACGTGGCCAACGCCCCGACGCTGCGGACATGCAGGCGCAGCGTCACGCTGCCGCGGGTCAACCGTTGGCGCAACAGCCGCTCGACGTCATTCTCCAGAAACGCGAAGTCTTCGGGCAAATGGAGCGTGGTCTTCAGGTACCGCTGATTGAAGCTGCGCAGCTCGAGATGGTAGATCTGCCCCTCGTTGTCGAGGACCGCTTCGCCGAAGCCAGTCATCGAATGGATCATCTCACGGCTCCGCGGGCTCCGGCAGTCATGCGTGAGTGCGACACCGCGCCGGCCGGGACCGGCGTCGCGCGCCGCTGCTAGGTGCCGCCGGGAGCTTCACCTTCCGGCGTGACGGGCGCTGGAGTTGGCGGCGGCGGCGGCGTTTGCTGCGCGGGGGGCGTCACAGGCGCCTGCGCGGGGGGAACCACGGGCATCTGCGCGGGAGGCATGCCCGGTGCCTGCATCGGGGGCATAACTGGCGTCTGTGTCTGGGGGCCGCCCGGAGCCCTACCTGGAACCGCGGAGGGCATTTGAATCGGAGTGACGGTCGGTCCCTGGACCGGGGCGCCTGGAGCCGTCGGGGCGGGCGTTGCTGGCCCACCCAAACCCGGCCCGGTTTCCACAAACACGAAGTTGAGGATTACCGTCAGCACCAACAGCAACCCCGTGCCGACGATCGTCACCCAGGTCAGAATGTCGCCGGTCTTCGCGCCGAACGCAGTCGCTCCGCCCGCGCCGCCGAACGCGCCGGCCAGCCCGACGCCGCGACCACGCTGCAACAGGATCACGATCATGACCAGGATCGCGACGACGGCGAAGAGAAAAGCCCAAATCGTGTGGTACCAAGCGGCTAGGATCATCACCGGCCTCGTCTTCTGTAGCTCTGGCGCCGCACCCGACCCCACGGAGCGGGTCAGCTCGGCAGAACCTTGTACTATAACTGTCTCAGGCGGACTTCGCTAGCGCTGCGGCCACGATTCCCAGGAACGAATCCGCCTTCAGGCTCGCACCCCCGATCAGCCCGCCGTCAACATCCGGCTGCACCATGATCTCGCCCGCGTTGTCCGCCTTCACGCTGCCCCCGTACAGGATGCGGACCTCGTCGGCCGCCTTTCCGGCGAGTCGACGCAGGCCGGCCCGCAGGTGGGCATGCGCCTCTTGTGCCTGCTGGGGCGTCGCGTTCTGCCCGGTGCCGATGGCCCAGACCGGCTCGTACGCGACCACGAGGTCGGCGCCGCCCCGCAGGTCAACACCCACGAGCCCGGCGGTGAGCTGGAACGTGAGCACATCTAGCGTCTGCCCGGCGTTCCGCTCGGAGAGCGTCTCGCCGACGCACAAGATTGGCGTCAGCCCGCCACGCCGCGCGGCGCGGACCTTGAGGTTGACCATCCAGTCGTCCTCGAGGTGGCCGATCGTATGGCGTCGCTCGCTATGTCCTATAATAACGTACTTTGCTCCTACCTCAGCGATCATTTCTGCCGACAGCTCGCCGGTGAATGCGCCGCTTGGCTCGTGGTACAGGTCTTGGGCCCCGAGCCGAATCGGGGTGCCGCGGACGTTTTCGGCGAACGGGAACAAGTAAATGGCCGGCGGGCAAACCGCGACTTCGACCCGATCAGCTACCGTGCTCGTTTCCAGACCCGAGCGAATGCCAGCGATAAGTTCTCGGCCGCGCGCGAGGTTCAAGTTCATTTTCCAGTTTCCGGCCACGAAGGGGCGTCGCATTTGAATCCTCCAAACGGGGTCTCTTTTCTCTTATCCTCTTTCGTCCCAATGGCTTGGGATCGTTTTCAGCAACGCGGTTGGTTCCGCCATATTGGACGGCCTCGATCGGGTTGAGTCAACCGCGTCGTCGGCTTGGATTCAAGCTGGCTTCGGTGTAGAATAGGCGTTCGGTGTCGCCGCGGCGTCTAGGGCGAGAGGCCGCGGTGCGGGCCTGATCAGGCGGGATTGGCCTGACAGTCGCAGGCATCAAGGACCGAGAGAGGACGGAGGACTGCCCGCATGCTAGCCATGTTCCGGGCCCTGGTGGGCTGGACGGGCCTGCTGTCGAGCGCCATGCTGGCGCTAGGTCTGGCAGCGGACTCGGCTGCGCGGATAGCGGCTGCGGGATCCGAACTCGCACTCGCGACCCCCGAAACCGGTACTGACAGCGTGCAGGCGACCGGAGGCGAGGCCGTCATTTTCGACTCGGAGGTACCTGCGGAGGGCGGCGAGCCAGCCCCCCCTCCAGCCGCTGCGGTCCCAGGCCAGGCTGCGCCGCCGGAAGGCGGCCCAGCGCCTCCTCAGAAGCCCCGCGCCAGCACGCTGCACCGGGTCTACCGCGTGACGGCTTACAGCGATCGAGGAATCACCGCCTCCGGCCGGCCTGTCGGCCGGGGACAGTGCGCAGCACCGGCGAACATCCCGTTTGGCGCTAAGGTCTTCATCCCCGCGCTGGGGCGCACATTCGTGGTCACTGATCGGACTCATCGGCGGTTCCGACACAACACGGTCGACATCTTCATGGCGAGCGACCCGTTGTGCCGCAGGTTCGGCTGCCGCTACCTGGAGTGCGAAATCACCTTGCCGGGTCCGACGTTACGCAGCTAGCACCGGGCACGCTGCGCGGTTGTGCGCGTGTGTCGTTCAAGTCTATAATCGCCACCAGCACCCGTGCGAGCGACGGGGATCCGGGCGCGGTCCGCTGGGTCCGCGACCCGCGAAGGACCAAGGATGGCGCCGCGAACCGCACATCCCTGCGCGCACCGCGCGGCCACCGAGGCCCTGGCGGGCGACGAGCTCGAGGGTGCCGAGCGGGAGCAAGCCGAGCGGCATCTCGAACGCTGCCAGTCGTGCCGGGCTCTCTATCGGCACCAGACGGTTTATGGCTTTCCCCGGATTCGCAACTATACGATCGTGGCCGAGCTCGGCCGCGGCGGGTTCGGCGTGGTGTACAAGGCGCTGCACCACAGCAAGGAGCGGTGGGAGGCGGTGAAGGTGCTGTTCGGAAAAACGGCCCAGCGGACCGCCTACTTCGAGAATGAGGTGCGGCTGGTCGCGAAGCTGCGGCACCCGAACATCGCGACGCTCTACGACGCCAACCTGCACACGACCCCGCTGTACTACGCGATGGAGTTCGTGCAGGGGCAGCACGTCGACGAGTACTTCCGCCGGCACGAGGTGTCCCTCGAGCAACGGATCGAGTTGGTCAAGACGGTGGCCGTTGCGGTCGGCTACGCGCATCGGCAAGGGGTCATCCATCGGGATCTGAAGCCGCAGAACATCCTGATCGATCCGCAGGGGCAGCCGCGCATCGTCGACTTCGGGATCGCCAAGCGGCTGGTGGCGGAGCCGGCGGGCGATGAACAGCCCGAGCGGGTGTCCCCCTCCCCCGAGGGGGTGCTCGGGACTTATGGGTACATCTCGCCGGAGCAACTCGCCGGCCAGGACGTCGACTCGCGGGCCGACGTCTACAGTCTTGGCGCGCTGCTGTTCCACGTGATCACCGGGCAGCCGGCCCGCTTTGCCCCGCAGGCCAACCGCCTGCGCGAGGTGCTCCACGAGCGGAAAGTGAGCCGTGCGGACGACCTCGCCGCGATCATTGCCTGCTGCGTGCGCCCGTTGCCGGAACAGCGCTACCCCACGTGCGAAGCCCTGGTTGTGGACCTCGACAATTACCTGGCCGGGCGTCCGATTCTGGCGCGCGGCACCTCCACGCCGGGATACCGGGTCGCACGGGTGGTGGCGCTCGTGCTTCGCAATCACCCGCTGCCCGTGCAGGTCGTGGCCGTGCTGCTCGTGGCGTTGCTGATCACCCGCGTGTTCTGGTTGCAGGGCGCCCAATGGCTGTCTCCCGGCCAGGGCAGCGGAGGAGTGGCCTTGGTCGCGCTGCGGCCCAGCACGCTGGACGCGCTGACCCGCGGGGAGATCGACGCCGACTGGCCGGGCCTGGATCCGGCGAACTCCAAAAGCTACCGGATCCTGTATGGTCAGCTCATGGAGAAGCTGGCGCAGGCCGAACCCAGCGCCGTGGTTTGGGACTACTCCTTCCCCCATTGCCAGCCTGAGTTTGACGGGGCCTTCCTGCGCGGTGTGCGCGCGCTGCGCGCGCCCGTGGTCGTGGGGCATCGCAATCCGGACTTGAACGCTGAGCCCATCCTCTGCCCCGAGATCCGCGCCGCGGTCCACGGTTGGGGCAACATCTTCGGCACCCGCCCGGGAGCCTACGAGTCGAAAGTCTACATACCGCTCGCGATGCGGCGCGGCTTGAATCCGCCGGTCCCCTCGCTGGCCTTGGTGGCGTTGGGGGCCGCCCGCCATCCCGACTGCGACATCGAGGTACGGGTAGTGCGCGACCGGCTGGATCTGCACTACCGCAAGCGGCAGGTGGCCGGCGAAACCCGGTGGCCGTACCCACCCGACTCGGTTTCGTTCCTGAGGAGCGAGGTGGCGCTGCCGAATCCACCCGAGGTGGAGGCGCACGACGAGTGCTTCTTCGGCCGCTTTGGGCTCGATCCGCTCCCCGCGTGGGTCCAGGAACCCATTTCGATGGAGCGCGTGCTCGCCGCCGATCCGGCCCAGCTCCGGCAGTGGTTTGGGGGTCGGATGGTGCTGGTTGGGCAAATGCTTCCGCAGGCCGACGAATACGATCTCGGACACGGGCGATCAATCTTCGGCTGTCAGGTACAGGCGCTCGTTCTGCAGGACCTGCTCAGCGGTACGCAGTTCTACCGCCTGGGCCGACTTGAGCTCGCGCTACTGGTCGGCCTGCCGTCCCTCATGGCGGCGGTCCTTGCGAATCTAATACCGATTCGGCTGACCTGGTCGCTGCGCGTACTTGGTCTTGGCGTTGGACTGGTGCTGTGTCTGGCGGTTGCGGCGGCACTGGTCATCACGCCACTCCTGGAGCAGGCGTGGACCATCCGCATGGCGGCAGCGGGCTGTGGGCTGCTTGGGGCAGGCGCGGTCGTGGTGCTGGTCAAGCTCTTGCACCGGCGGCAGTTGCACCTGGCTCCCGGGCCGATCTGGTCGGCCGACAGCACGACGGCGTCGACTACCGTATTGGCGTCGCCGGGCGCCCGATCGACTTGAGAAAAGGACCTCCCCCTTGCGTCTGCTCGCCCGACAGAATGTGGTGCGTGATCGTCTTGCGCCTGGGGCCGCCGGCGGAGATTCGTCGGCGGCGCCTTGGGAGCGCTGCGGGGCGAGCGCTCACTGCTGGTTCGAAGACAACGAGCCCCTACACGGCCCACTGTGGTCCAGCGGACCAGGCCGCCAGAGCCACAAGAAGCGCCGCTGCGAGAACCCAGAGCGTGGACGCGACATAGCCGCTCAGTCTGAGGTCTGCGTAGAGGCAGGGGTCTTGGGATGCCCAGATCGGCATCGCTAGCCCTCGACACCCAGCGTGACCAAGTTGGAGATCAGCGACACGAGCTCAAAGAACCACATGAACATGGCGGCACCTCGGGCTTCACCAACTAGGCCCGAAACCGCTCACGCGTGCCGCGCTCGCTACTGACGTGGCACGCCACTTCGGGCCATGCCCTGTCCCCCGAGACCGGTTGCACATGCCGCCTTCCCACCCCGGGCGTCAGGCTTGCGAGCAGCGTCAGCTTTGGGCGCTGCGGGTCTGACGCATTGATACAATCGACACGATGGGGTCGGGGCCTTTTGAAAAAATCGCGAAATCTTGACAGGTGCGCAAGATCCGCGCCCATCCTGTCAATTGACATAAGACTCGGGTTGGCTTGATCTTACGAAGGTCTATGCCGCGCGTTGGCCACGAGGAGTCATGCTGGGGGAGGCAGTCGCAGCGCACGCTTGAGGATTTTCCCAGTGGGACCGCGCGGTAGCTCCTCGGCAACGTGGATTTGCCGCGGAACTTTGTACGCGGCCAGCCGCGCGCGGCAGAACGTGCGGAGCTCCGCCTCAGTCGGCGCCGTCGCGCTCGGAAACGGGATCACGTACGCCACAGGCAGCTCGCCACGGATGTCGTCGCGCACGCCAATGACGGCGGCCTCGGCGATCGCCGGATGGTCCATGAGAGCACTTTCAATCTCGAAGGGGAAGACGTTCTCGCCGCCGACGATCATCATCTCTTTGGCTCGTCCAGTGATGTGCACGAAGCCCTCGGCGTCCACGTGGCCGATGTCGCCGGTCCACAGCGCGCCCGCGCGGACCGCGGTCGCGGTCTGCTCGGGCTTGTTGAGGTAGCCGCGCATGACGCAATGTCCGTGGACCACCAGCTCGCCGTCCTCCTCCGCCGGCAGCGTCCGGCCGTCTGGGGCTACGGCTGCGACCGAGATTCCCGGCAGCGGCCGGCCGACCGAGCCCAGGCGGCACGCCCGCGGCGTGTTCAGGCTGACGACCGGCGAGGCCTCGGTCATGCCATAGCCTTCATAGATGCGTTTGCCGAATCGCTGCTCAAACGCCTGCGCGACTTTCATGGACAGCGGTTCGCCGCCGCTGACCGGATGAGTCAGCGACGCAAACTGCTCCGGCCGGGCGTCTTTCAGCGCGGCCAGCGGGCCGAACATGCTCGCGATCGTGATGAAGACGGACACGCGCTTGTCGGCGATGGCGGTCGTCACCGCGAGGGGACTGAAGCGCGGCAGATAGTGCACCGTGGCGCCCATGAGGAGCGGAACGATCGTATTGGCCGTCAGGCCGTAGGCGTGGAACTGGGGCAGCAGGCTCAGAAAGACCTGGTCGGGCGAAAGCTCGGCGGCGGCAATGCAGGCGTGGGCGTTGGCCACCAGGTTGTCGAACGTCAGGCAGACGCCCTTGGGATCGCCCAGCGTGCCGGAAGTGTAGATCACTGCGGCGATGTCCGCGGGTGTCGCCGGCGGGGCCTGGGCCTGTCCAGGGGTCAGGGTGTGCGCGTTGAGCGGCAGCAGCTTGAGCCCCGTCGCCTCGACGGCGGGCGCGAAGCGTTCGGCCGCCACAATCAGATCGAGCCCGGCATCGCGGATGATCTTGACGAGCTCGCCGGGCGCGAGCATGAAGTTCAACGGCACGGGCACTCGGCCGGCGTACCAGCAGGCGAAGACCGCCGCCGCGCACGCGGTGGACGTGGGTGCCAGGATTCCGACGCGCGGCTGCTCCGTCTGCGCGGCGATGCGGGCCCCGAGACCACAAGCGGCCGCGCGGAAGCTCCGGTAGTCGAGCGACAGGCTTTGATCACACGCCGCCGGGTGATCCGCCCGATCGGCGGCGTTCTGTTCCAGCAGGTCGAGCAGCGGATGCATCACCGACCCTTTTGTTGCAGGCCATCCAGCCAGTGCCCCTGGTTACAGCCGATCCGCCACGGCGGACCGTGGCACCCGACGACCACAGGGCGTGATTGTCCCCGGAACCCGCCGGCGCGCCGAGCGCAGCACGTTCCGATTCCACGGGTTGTGGCGCTCATGGTACAATGCCGCCCGGGGTCTTATGGAGTGGCCGTCATGAACCGACCAGGCACGTGGAAGTGGGTTGTGCTGGTGAGTGCGGTCTGGGGGATTCTCGCGATCCCGGCGTGGGCCGTCCAGGATGGCTCGAAGGTGCGGGCACCGTGCTGTGCCGGGAGCTGGTATCCGGGCGAACCTGCGGCACTGGCCAAGGAGGTCGATGACCTGCTGGCCCGCGCCACGCCGGCCCAGGTCTCCGGCAAGCCGCTGGCCCTGATCTGTCCGCACGCCGGGTACCGATTCAGCGCGCCGGTGGCCGCCGCCGCGTACGCGAGCCTGCGCGGGCAGAATTACAAGCGCGTCATCGTGCTGGCGTTCAGCCACCGGGCGGCGGGCAGCTACCGCGGCGTCGATGTGCCGAAGGACCTGACCGCCTACAGCACGCCGCTCGGCGAAGTGCCGCTTGACCGGAAGACCTGCGATCGGCTGCTGAGCAACCCGGCGTTTGGCGCCCATCCCGGCGTAGACGCCGAAGAGCACTCGCTCGAGCTACAGCTCCCCTTCCTCCAGCGCGTGCTCAAGGATTTCACGCTGGTGCCGCTGCTCGTCGGCCAGATGTCCGACCGCGACTTTACGGCGGCGGCGCAGGCCCTGCTGCCCTGCATTGACGACGATACGCTGCTGGTCGCCAGCAGCGATTGCACGCACTTTGGCCCGAACTACGGCTATCAGCCATTCAAGGACGACGTGGAGGCCAAGCTGCGCGAGCTGGCGGAGAAGGCCGCCGCCACGCTGGTCCGCTGCGACTACGACAGCTTTGCGGACCACCTGGCCAAGACCGGCGACACGATCTGCGGACGCGGGCCGATCTCGCTACTGCTGCGGACCCTGGCGATGCACGGGGGCGCCGAGGCGGTGCGGGCGGCATTCGACACCTCGGGTCATATCACCAACGACTGGACGAACAGCGTGACGTACCAGTCGTTCGTGTTCACGAAACGGGCGGGAACGCTGGGTGGACCGGAGCGCCAGGAGCTGCTGCGCCTCGCCCGGCAGACGGTCACCGCGTTTCTAAACAAGGAGAAGCCGGCGAGCATGGAGGCGGAGAAGCTGCCGGCGGGCTTGCGCCAGGACGGGGCCTGCTTCGTGACGCTGCAGAACCACGGGCAGCTCCGCGGCTGCATCGGCAACATGATTGCGCGCGGTCCGCTCTATCAGGCCGTGATCGACAACGCGATCGCCGCGTGCCAGGACTACCGCTTCGTGGACAACCCCGTCACGGCGAAGGAGCTGGGCCAGCTCCATATCGAGATCAGCTATCTGACGCCCATGAAGCGCATCGGCAGTGTGGACGAGATCGTCGTCGGCCGGCATGGCCTGCATATTGCGCTCGGGCGGCAGCGGGGCGTGCTCCTGCCGCAGGTCGCGTATGAGCGCGGCTGGACGCGGCAGGAGTTTCTGACGGAGGTGTGTCGCAAGGCGGGGCTGCCGCCCGACGCCTGGAAACGACCGGAAGCGCAGATAGACTCTTTTGAGGCCGAGGTCTTCGGCGAGCCGGAGTAGCGTCAGCCCGCCGTGGCTGACGTCGCAGGCGGACGAGCCCCATGTATGCGTCCACGACCCGTCGCCAGTTCCTGACCCGCGTGGGCGGCGTTGCGGCGAGCGCGGCACTCGGCGTTGACCGGCTGTTAGCGGCGGTTGACCAGTCGGCCTCCGCCCGACCACGCGTCGTGATCGCCCGGGACGAGAAGCTGGCGCAGGGGAAACCCGAGGAGCAGCGCGAGCTGCTGCAGAAGCTGCTCGATGCCGCCATGCAGAAGCTCACCAGCGGTCCGGACGCCACGGCGGCCTGGCGGCAATTGTTCAGTTCCAAGGACCGCGTCGGCATCAAGGTCAACACCCTCGGACTGGCGACGCAGCCGGCCGTGGTGGATGCGATCGTCGCGGGGCTTCGCCAGGCCGGCGTGCCGGCCGAGAATATCGTCATCTGGGACCGTTTCGACGTGGAGCTGGGCAAGGCCGGGTTCAAGCTGAACAAGTCCAGCAGCGGCGTGCAGTGTCGCGGCACCGACGCGGCGCGGATTGGCCGCGGCTACGAGGACAGGATCGAGACCAGCGGCCAGATCGGCTCCTCGTTCTCGCGGATTGTGGCCGAGGACGTCGACGTGTTGCTCTCTGTGCCGGTGCTGAAAGACCACAATCTCGCTGGTGCCTCGCTGGGTATGAAGAACTTCTACGGGGCGATTCACAACCCCAACAAATACCATGACCACAACTGTGACCCCTATATCGTCGACGTGGTGTCGCACCGCTACATTGTCAAGAAGTGGCGGCTCACGGTGTGCGACGGCGTGCGCGCTCAGTACAACGCCGGACCGGGGATGCATCCGGGTTTCGCGTGGCCGTTTGGCGGGCTGCTCGTCGGCAGCGATTTTGTGGCCGTGGACGCCGTCGCGGCGGACTTGCTCGACGCGCGGCGCAAGGAGGCCGGGCTGAAATCGCTGGCCGAGGAGAACCGGCCACCGCGGTACATCGCCACCGCGGCCGCGCGCGGCCTCGGCGAGGCCGACCTGAGCAAGATCGAGCGCATCGAGGTGTAGCGTGGACAACCTCGACAATTTCTTTGCGTGTCCGTCGCGGCGTGATCTGCTGCGGCTGGGCTTGGCCTGCGGCGCCGCGTGCGCGCTGGGTCGCGGTCGGTTGCTGCTGGCGCAGGACGCCGCGGGCACGGTTGAGCTGCCTGGACCGAGGCTGCCCGGCGTCGCGCGGCACGAGGCCTCGTTCTGGGAAAAGCTCGCCGACAACAAAGTCAAATGTGTTCTGTGCCCGCGCGAATGCGAGGTGGCGGACGTCGAGCGGGGGTATTGCGGTGTGCGCGAGAACCAGGGCGGCAAGTATCAAACACTGGTGTACGGAGTCTTGTGCTCGGCGAATGTAGACCCGATTGAGAAGAAGCCGTTGTTTCACTATTTGCCGGGCACGCCGGCGTTCTCCGTTGCGACCGCCGGATGCAACATCGAATGCAAGTTCTGCCAGAACTGGCAGATCAGCCAGTACCGTCCCGAGCAGGTGGAGAGCACGAGCGTGCCGCCGGCCCAGCTTGTGGCCGCGTGCAGGGCGCGCCAGGCGCCTACCATTGCGTACACGTATTCGGAGCCGGTGGTCTTCTACGAGTACATGCACGATGCCGCTGCTCTTGGCCGCGAGCAGCGCATCGGCAGCGTGATGATCTCGAACGGATACATTCAGGAGAAGCCGCTGCGGCAGCTCTGCCGGCAACTGACCGGCGTGAAGATCGACTTCAAGGCGTTCACCGAGAAGTTCTACGAGGAGCAGTGCGCTGGCCGCCTGAAGCCAGTGCTCGCAACACTAGAGACGCTGAAAGACATCGGCATTTGGTTTGAGCTGGTGATCCTGATTATCCCGACGCTCAATGACGCGCCCGACGAAGTCAGGGAAATGAGCGCGTGGGTAGTCAAGAACCTGGGGCCGGACGTGCCCATGCATTTCACGCGTTTTCACCCGACTTATCGCGTGACGAACTTGCCACAGACGCCCATTCCAACGCTGGAGCGCTGCCGCCAGATCGCGCTCGAGGCCGGCGTGCATTACGTCTACGCCGGCAACGTGCCGATGCACCCCAGCGAGAACACGTACTGCCACGGTTGCCAGACCGAGCTGATCCGGCGGATCGGTTTTCAGGTGGCGGCGAACCAGATCAAGGACGGCAAGTGCCCGAAATGCGGCACGCAGATCCCCGGCGTGTGGTCGCAGGAGCAGGCGCTGTCTTTCAGGCCGCGGCAGAAGCAGGCCCCGGAATCTGGAGACACCCGCCCAGGCTGATCGCGGCGCGGTCACCGAAAGCGGGCAGGCACTTATCGCTCTTCAAGTCTGTCCCCAACATGCACGAGGTTAACGGCCCCATCTCGGCACGTCGGCGCGTAGATCGCCGAGCCGCTCAGATGTCGCGGTAAACGTCCCGTCTGTGACCAACGGCGATGACGTCGACCACACGGTCGTCGTCATCAATGCAGTAAAGAACGCGGTACGCCCCGACGCGCAAGCGGTAGTCCTGCACCCCGCGCAGCCTTTTGGCGCCCTTCGGCCTGGGGTCGCGCTCCAGCTTCAGAATCGCCTGCGCTATCCGCTGAAACGTGCGAGCCGGCAGCCGATCCATTTCCTTTTCGGCCGAGCGCTTGATGCGGACCGAATAACCGCGCTCGCTGTTCATCGCCGGTTCTTCTTCGCGAGGTAGTGCCGAAAGGGCCGCGCGGGCTCGTGGCGCCGCTTGGCGATGAGTGCCAAATCGACGATGTCCCGTGCGAACTCGCTGTCGCGGGCGATCCGCACCACGACGGCGTCGCGCTCCGCTCTGGGCAACGCCTTGAGCGCCGTCAGGAACACGTCCGCCGTGGCTCGTTGTGCGCGGGTCATCTCATTGCTCCTCGGTGGGCATGATCCACTCTTCTGCGCCCGCCAGCCGTGGCAGCACAAGCACACTTAACGTCATAGAACGATCCGGTCGCGTCTAGTGTAGCATGGTTGGAGGGGGTCGGCTGCGCGTCGAGCCGTCAGTGAGCAGGCGAAAACCGGCACCCGAGCGCGAGTAACCCGGCCGAGCACACTTTCATGCCGGCCAGCAAGTAGGCCGCCGTGGCGGTGCCCAGAACGGGTATCAGCAGGATGCCGCACAGGAGGGCGCCTAAGCAGGCGCCGGCGTGGTCGGCGCTGACGACCGTGCCGGCCGTCGCACCCGCGTGCCCCGTGAAGCGGAGTTGGATCTGACCGGCGAGCGGAAACGCCGCACCGCCGAGCACGCCCGTCGCCACCACCAACAGCGAAATGCACCATTCCACGAGCGTAAACCGCGCCGGGCTGTCTTGCAGGGCAGACAACGCCGGCAACACCAAGGGGACTACGAGCGCTAGCAGCGCCAGCAGCACGTCCACGGCGATCAGCCAGCGCCATGAGCGCCGGACGCGCGTGAGAAAAAAAGGGGTACAGGCACCGCAGGAGGACTTTTCGTGCGGATCAGACCCAGCCGGCGCGGTGCCAGTCCCCGTTTTTTTCTCACGCTCGTCCGGTGCCACGGAGCCATGTCGGCTGCCCAGCAGACAGCCCACGACCAGCCCGGCCATGAAGAGGGCGATGATCCAGCCGATGCGTTGGTACACGTAGCCGTACAGGTTCTGGAAAGCGAACAGCCACACGATGCTGAGCGCCATGGTGACGAATCCGGTCGATCCGACTGACAGGGTGATCGCGCCGGCCGCCCAGCCGGCGCGCGGTCCACGTCGCAGCCGGGACCACGCCAGAACGACCGCCCCCAGTGCTCCCAAGGCGAGTACGGCGTGGCCTGGGCGAACGGCTCGCAGGCGGGCGATCATGCCACGCTCGCCCAGGGTCGGCGCTTTAAACTTCGACGGCCCGGCCGGAGCCCGACCGCCGCTTTGGGCCTCCCACAGGACCAGTCGCTGCACGTAGATCAGCGGGTGGAGATCACGACAAATGGGCACGGGCCCCGCGGCATCGAGGTCGGCCGCCCGCCGGGCCAGCTTGTCCGGCGAGAGCCAATCCGTTGCGCCCGCGAACCACGCCGGGTCGAACAGCGCGGACGTCACGCCGCGCCGCGCATAGCGTGCCTCCAGCACTGCGGGATCGGTCGTTACGAGGCCGGCCTGGGTGGCCGCGAGCACCTGCGCCGGATCGCCCCAGCCGACAACCACGTGCGGGAAATGGCGCTGGAGCGTCGCGCGCAGCGTGGCGAGATATTCGCGGGAGATCTGTGAAAGCTCCGTCGGGGTCGCGGCCGCCGTCAGACACACGACCGCCCGCGCCGTCATTGCCCGGCGCAACTCGCCGTAGAACTCGTCGGTATAGAACCGCGCGTGCAAGGCGGAGGTCGGCTCCGGCAGACGGGCGATCACAAGATCGAAGCGGTCGCGTTGCGTCTTTACGAAGTAGCGCGGGTCGACGGAATGGACCGTGACGCGGGGATCGGCCAGGGCCCGGCGGTCGGCCTCGGCCAAGTAGGGCCGCACGAGCTCAATCTGCCGCGGGTCCGTCTCGACATAGTCGACATGCTCGATGGGGTGCCGGAGGATCTCCGAGATGAGCCCCTCGGCTCCGCCGCCGAGGACGAGCACGCGTCGCGGGTCGGGGTGCTGGCACAACCAGAAGTGGGCCAGCGGCACGAAGGTGTATGGGTCGGGGAAATCGGCCGTGACGTGGCCGTCGCAATACAGGGTGTATTGCCCGGCCCGCGCGCCGAGCGCGAGGTTCTGATACTTGGATTCGGCGTCGGCGACGAGCTCGTAGCCTGGAGCGATGTTCCGCCAGCGGCGGTCGACCAGCCGGCGGTTCAAGGCGTCGCCGGCGAAGAGCGCGAGCAGCACAGCCCCGAGAGTCGCGAGAGCCAGCAGGCTCGCGACCGGAACGTGGCGGCCGGTACGGAGCCCGGCCGCTACATTCGCATGTGGCACGCACAGCAGCAGTGCGCACGATGCCGCACAGGTCAGCGCGCCGCAGAGCAGGGCCGTTTGAACTGGGTGTAGATGCTCGACCGCCCAGAAGCTGAACACTGTGCCGCCGATGAGGCTTCCGAGCGACTCGAGCGCGTAGATCCGACCGAATGAAAGGCACGATCCGCTTGGCTCCGCCGTAGAGCGGTCGCGACCGACGACGACGCAGCACGCGATCGGGAACGCGGCCCCGACCAGCGCGCTGGCCGGCGCGACCAGGAGCAACGCGGCTAGCGCTGTTCTCGGAAGCGGCAGAATCTCGCCCGGGCTGACGCCGAGCCAGCCCCGGGCGCCGCGGAACAACCACAGCTCCAGGCACGCCGCGGCACTCAGGGCGACCAGCACGGCGATGAGCACCGGAGCGGCATGACGGCGAGCGAGGGCGGAAGCGGCCGCGCGCCCGCCCAGCGCGGCGCCGACCGCCACCCCGAGCAGCCAGGCAAACAGCACGAGGCCCCACGCGAGCTCGCTGCCGTACATGAGCACCATGGCCTCGCGCAGCAGCAGCGATTGCGTCACGAGCGCCTGAGTTCCCCAGGCGAACACGAGCAGGGCCAGCGCAGCCCGCGCGCGCCAGTCAGGGTGCACGGTCGCGCCGCTTGGCCCGGTCGTTTCCATATCGCGCGTCTCTCAGCGTGGCGGAACTGAGCGGTATAATACGACCGGCGCCGGCGGAGGTGTGTGATGCCGACAGTTTTCGGGCGGCGGTACGTGCGGCCGATCGAGGCGGTCAGCACGCCGGAGAAGATCATCGGGCCGCTCATCCTCCTTCTGCTGGCCGGCATCATCGTGGCGTACGTTGTGCAGGTCGCGACCGACCGGGAGTATCTCTTCACGGCCGGCCCGGCGCTGGACACGCCGTCCGAGCCGCCGCCGGCAGCACCGACGGTCGAGAGTCCGTTTCCTGATCCGGGTATCACCGGCTGGCGGGCGCCGGCGCAGGTCGCGCGTTTCACCCCGGAGGAGCTTTACATCAAGATTGACGGGCGTGCGGACGCGTACCTGCAGCTTCACGTGGTCGGGCTGGTCTGCGGCACGTACGAGCACGAGAGTGATCGCGATCGGGCCATCGACGTGTATTGGTACGACATGGGCTCGCTGGCCAGCGCCCAGGCGATGTACGAGTCCGAACGACCGCCACAGGCAACCGCCATCGCGGTCGGCGCGGCGGGCTATCAGTCGGGCGGGGCCATCTTTTTCTGGAAGGGTCCGATCTACGCGCAGGTGCTGTCGAGTCGGCCCGATGACTTGGATGCCGAAACAGCCCTGCGCATCGCGGAGCGTCTGGCCGCCCACCAGTAGCGGCCGACCCCCGTGCGGGCCGCGGAACTGCGGACGTTTCATACATGCATGATCGTCACCCCACCCGTCGCGAATGCCTGATCCGCGGGACCGGCGCGGTCGTCAGCGCCGCCCTGGCCGCAGCGGGCGGCTTCCTGCTATACGATCCACGCGCTGGTGGCGGGCTGCCTGGCAAATCCAGCACCGACAAGAGGCCGGTGTCGCCGCGCCTGAAGAACTTCTTCGGCGACGTGGATTTCCCCTCCGCCAGCCCGCGCCTCAGCGTGGCCCTCGGCGAAGAGAACCGCATCGAGCAGATGGTCCGCGCGGCGATTGGCGGGCTTGACCCGTTGCTCGGCATCAAGCGCTTCGTGAAGTCGGGCGACCTAGTGCTCATCAAGCCGAATGTCGGCTTTGATCGTCCGCCGCACCTCGGCGCGACGACCCATCCCGAGGTCCTGCGCTGGGTCATCCGGCTGTGCCGGGAGGCGGGCGCCCGCGAGATCGTCGTGACGGACTATCCCATCGAGTCGCCCGTGGCGTGTTTTGCCAGGTCGGGGATCGCTGCGGTTGTCGAGGCGGAGGGAGCGAAGGTCATTCTGCCGGCGGAGAGTCACTTCCAGCTCCTGGCGGCTGTTCCGGAGGGCGATGTAGCGGCCGACCCCCGTGTCGGCCGTGGAAGGCGAGGCGATCCCCGACGGCCGGGACAGAGCCCGGCCGCTACATCGGGCGTAGGGGCGGTCGCGAGCGCACGCGGAATGCCGTCACACTGGCCGGTGCTCTGGGAGCCGCTCGAGCGGGCGACCAAGCTGATCGGCATCGCGCCGGTGAAGGACCACAATCGGGCCAGCGCGTCGATGGTGCTGAAGAACTGGTATGGGCTGCTCGGCGGGCGGCGAGACCAGCTTCACCAGGCGATCCACGAAGTCATCAGCGACCTCGCGCTGCTGTTCAGCCCGACACTCGTCATCGCCGACGCAACTCGGGCGATGATGCACAACGGCCCGACCGGCGGGCGGCTGAGCGACGTCAAACCCGGCGGCGAGCTGGGGCGGCCGGCGGTGATTGCCGCGGTGGACCCGGTCGCGTGCGACGCGTGGTGCTACGCGAACGTGCTGGGCCGCGACGCCGCCCGGTTGCCGTACCTTGACCTGGCGTCGCAGAAGATCCGTGCGCAGATGGCCCGCGGGGCGCGCCGCTTCGGCGAGTGCGACTGGCGGGCCTACGACGCGGAAGGGAAGATCGTTAAGAGGAGCGTATAGTGACCAATGGACTCTGATCTGGAACCACGAAACCGCGCCGTGCGCTTCCGAGATTCCTGGCAGAACTGGACGCGGATCACGACGATCCGGATCATCGTCCAGACTGCCACATTCGGGCTGTTTCTCTCCTTCAGCCTGCTGACCACGTTCGCCCACCTCGACCGCTGGCCGGGGCTGCGGCGGTGGGTGAGCAAAGTCCTGGAGATCGACCCGCTGATCTCGGTCGCGACGGCGATCACCACGCATACGGTGTACCAGGGACTGCTGTGGTCGCTCGTTGTCCTGATCCCCACGCTCTTCATCGGCCGGTTCTTCTGCAACTGGATTTGCCCCTACGGCACGCTGCACCAGCTTGTCGGGTGGCTCTTCCGCGGCCGTAGCGTCGGCCCCCCGTGGCCGACGTCGAGCGCCAGCCAATCTTCGCCGGCCGGCGAGGCGCCGGCCGCTAGCGGAGCGCGCCTGCCTGCTAATCGCTATCGCGCTAGCCAGCAGGTCAAGTACTACATCCTCGTCGCGATGCTCGTAGCCGCTGTGTTCGGCAGCCTGCAAATCGGGCTGCTTGATCCGATCTGTCTCTTCTACAGGTCGATGACCGGGGCCGTTCTGCCCGCGTTGAACCTGCTGGCGCCGCAGATTCTCGGCGATTACCGGCTCCATCAAGGTGCGTGGCTGATCGGCTTTCTGCTCTTCGGCCTGGTTGCGATGAACCTGGTGTATCCCCGGTTCTTCTGCCGCGTACTCTGCCCGCTCGGCGCGCTGCTGGGTGTGCTTAGCCGCTGGACCTGGTGGCGGATTGAGCGCGACCCGGAGCAGTGCAAGGGCTGCGACCGCTGCCGGCTGCATTGCGAAGGTGCGTGCGATCCGCACGCCCGGCTGCGCACCGCGGAATGCCTCGTCTGCTTCAACTGCATCGAGGAGTGCCCCGAGGGCGCGCTGCATTTTGCCCTGTTCCCGCCCAAGCAGGACGAAATCGCCAGCCCGGACCTCGCGCGGCGGAAAGTCATCTTCGCCGGCATTACTGGCCTGCTGTTCTATCCATTCGTCCGGACGACCGGCCGGGTCACGCGTGACTTCTCGAGTCGGCTCATCCGGCCGCCAGGTGCGCAGGAGGAACTCGACTTCCTCGAGCGCTGCGTCAAGTGCGACCAGTGCGTCCGCGTCTGCCCCACCAACGTGATCCAGCCGGCGTGGTTCGAAGGCGGCCTCGAAGGGTTGTGGACGCCGGTGCTGAACTTCCGCATCGGCCACTGCCAACTTAACTGCACGGCGTGCGGGCAGGTCTGTCCGACGGGGTCCATCCGGCGGATTTCGATCGCCGAGAAGCTGGGACTAGGGGAGTTCGCGGCGCGCGGGCCGATTCGGCTGGGGACGGCGCACATCGACGTGGGGCGTTGCCTGCCGTACAGCGCCGGCATCCCGTGCCAGGTGTGCGAGGAGGTCTGCCCGACGAGCCCGAAAGCGATCCGCGCCGAGCCGCACGGGCGTCGCTTGCGCCGCGGCCGCGGTGCCCCTGCCGTGGGCGGCGACGATGCCCCGCCGGTGCCGGTCGTGGACCTCAAGCTCTGCATCGGCTGCGGGATCTGCGAGCGGCAGTGCCCGGTCGTCGGCGATCACCGCGCGATCTACGTGACGGCGGAAGGCGAGACGCGCTCCGCAGACTCCCTTGAACGCGACCGGAACCGGACGGTCCGATTGCAGCCGTAGCGACGGGGCTCCGTAGCAACATGTCCCCGTTGTGCCGCTGTCCGGCATACTTCGTTGTGAGCACCGCCGCGAGTCGCTATCATCGGAAGTTGAGCGTACTTGGGAAGGAAGCCGGCCCACGCGACAGGCACTTCGAGGACGCGAGCATGACCCCCACGAGGATGCGTATCACCAGCACCGCTGTGCTGCTATTGGCCGGCGTTCTCTCCGCCCGCGCGCAGTCCATCGACCCCGCCGTGGCCGATGACGTGTTCTACCAGTTTATGCCCATCGCCTGGCGGGACTCGAACAATGACACGTACCGCTTCGGCGATTTCGGCGGGATGACGGCGTCGCTGGATTACCTGGAGGGCCTGGGCATTACTGCCGTCTGGATGAATCCGGTTTTCCCATCGCCGGCGTACCACGGCTATCAGCACGATGCTGCGGACCAGCTCAATCCGTGGTTTGGCACGGAGGCGGACTTCACCGCCTTCCTCGCGCAGGCCCATGCCCGCGGCATCAAGGTCTTCGTGGACATGGTGTGCTATGGTATCAGCCAGGACTCGATCTGGTTCCAGAGCGCCTACGGCAACCCGGCCAGCCCGTACGACGACTGGCTCGCGTTCACCAACTCCAGCAATACCGAATACCAGGGCAGCATCTATACGACCTGGAACGGCGACACCGTGGGCTTCATCCACTGGAACCTCGACAACCCCAACCCGGTCAACCTGGTGACCGCGTGGGCCCAGAAGTGGCTGGACCCCAGCGAGGACGGCGACTTCTCCGACGGGCTCGACGGCTACCGCCTGGACCACGTGTGGGTGCAATATCCCTATGGGCCGAACGGCTGGGGCTACAACCTGGATGATTTCTGGGCCCCGTGGAAGCAGGCCCTCCAGGCGGTGAACCCCGACGTCTTCATCTTCGCCGAACAGGCCGACTGGGGTATCACCGGGGCAACGCTGCTCCCGGTATTCGATGCGACCTTCGCGGTTCCGTTCATGTTCTCCGCCCGCGGCGCGCTGGCCGACGAGCAGGCGGGCTCCTTGTACAGCGCGATGGCGGCCGCACTCGGGGAGCTCCCGTCGGGCAAAGCGTTCCTCGGGCTGCTGGGCAATCACGACGTGGATCGCCTGACCTCCGTCCTCGGCGGCAGCCTGACCAAAGCGAAGGTCGCCGCCGCGCTCCTGATGACGCAGCCCTTCCCTCCGATCGTGTACTTCGGCGACGAGCTGGGCATGCTGGGCGTGAAGGGCAACTACGGCGGCGACGCCAACGACATCCCGCTGCGCGAGCCGTTCAAGTGGAACGCGGTCGCGGGTCCGCCGATGAGCAACTACTGGATCCTCAACGCGCCGGCCTACAACAACCGCTACTCCCACGACAACGATGGGCGCTCGGTGCAGGAGCAAGCTGGCGTCACCGGCTCGCTGCTCGAGGAGTATCGGCTCTTGATCGGGACGCGCGCGGCGCACGTTGCCCTGCGGCGTGGCTCGTACCACCCGATCTCGAGCAGCAGCTCGCGGGTGTGGTCTTTCCTGCGCTACGAGCCTGATCAGGAAACGCTGCTGGTGGCGATCAACCTGTATGGCAGCGCGCGCACGCCGCAGCTCGACCTGAGCGACGTGGTCATCCCGGGTGGCTCGACGACGCCCGTGGACGTAATCACCGGCCAGACGTTTCCCGCCATCACCGACGCCAACAAGTCGGCGTACAGCCTGTCCCTGCCGGGATACAGCTACCGCATCCTCGCGGTGAACCTTGTGCCGGGGACGCCGCCGCCGAACACGATCGATGGCGCCAACATCCCCGACGATTTCTATCCCGGCGATCTGCTCGCAACGCAGAACAACGCGACGGGCATGGGCGACAACGTCAACGAGCTGGACCAGATGCTCGTCCACCCGGAGACCGCTGGGCTCCGCATCGGCATCACGGGCAATCTGGCCCCGGACGGTACGGGGTTCTGCCTTTTCCTGGACACGGTCGCGGGCGGTCAGAACATCCTGCAAATCGCCGGCTACTCGCCGCCGCCATACATCCCCGGCGAGCTGTCCGGCTTGCGGTTTGATGCGGGCTTCGCGCCGGACGATCTGCTGTTCGTGAACGTGTGGAGCGGTACGCTGTATGTCGATCAGTTCACACTGCCCACGAGCGGCCCCGCCTTGAAGACCTATCGCGGATCGGGCACGCCGAATGATGGCGACGGCTATCTGAGC
Source organism: uncultured Planctomycetales bacterium (assembly GCA_964638325.1). Taxonomy (GTDB): domain Bacteria; phylum Planctomycetota; class Phycisphaerae; order UBA1845; family Fen-1342; genus JALHJL01. The sequence goes on along the minus strand of CAZWYT010000051.1, from coordinate 9,840 downwards.
GGCGGCAGCAACCCGAACGGCATGCTGGTGGCGCTAAACAACACGAACGTGCTGGGCGTCACCGACAGTAGTGCGGCCGGTGCCGCGACGGCGACCACCGGCTTCGAGCTGTTCCTCCCGTACGCGGATATCGGCCTGCCCGCGCAGCCCGACGCGACGATCGGCGTGGTCGCCTTCATTGCCCAGAGCGGCGGCCAGGTGGGCAATCAGTGGCTCCCGGGCCTTGGCGGCGGCTATCCAAACCTGGGCGTCGCGCCGGACATGACCACGATCCCCGGCCTGCAATACGCCACATTGCCGCTGGTCCGCTGCGGCGATCTGAATTGTGACGCGACCGTCGATTTCGGTGACATCAACCCGTTTGTACTGGCGCTCAGCAATTTGGGGGCCTGGCAGGCGACGTACCCCGCGTGTCCCGTGCTGAACGGGGACATCAACGGCGACACGCAGGTCGACTTCGGCGACATCAATCCGTTTGTCGCACTGCTGAGCGGCGGCGGCTGAGGCACCACCCATCGCGCTTCCGGCTGGCGGTCGGCACTGTGCAACCAGGCTCAGTGCCGACCCTCTGCTCTGACACGGCTCTGACGGGACGGGCAGCGTGCCTGGCTGCGATCGGACGTTCGCGATCACGTCGGCCGCCCGCGTGATCAGGTTCCGCAGGGCGTCCAGACCGAACAGGAAGTGCACGCCCGCGCCGTCCCAGCGGTCCAGGGGCTCCGTCTGGCTGAAGTCCGTGTCGCCCCGCAGCAGGAAGCGGCGGAAGCCCGCCGGCCGGCACACAGCGAGGGCTTTGTCCGGGTAGCTGGTTGCCCCTTCGTGCGACGGCCGGTTCCCCGCCCGATTGGTTCAGATACAGCGGCTCTTGCGTGTGGGCCAGCGACACGACCAGCGGGCGGGGAGCCCCACGTGCCGTCGTAGGCCAGGCCCATGCCCGCCTGGGAAACAGGTGCCTGTCCCTCGTTACTTGGGTCGAGGCGAGTCCCCGATTGGCAGACGCGGCCGAACCAGGTCAAGCCCATGTCAGGCACCCGGCAAACACGTCCGCACCGCGGGCCCAACGTTCGGCGGCGTCGGGTGTGTCAAGCACGCGACGCAGGGCATGGTGCAGCTCAAAGGAGGTGCCGTCGAGCCGAGCCTTTTTGCAGCCATCGCGCAGGCCGATGGCCACACACAGGGCCGCGGCTGCGGCAAACTCGTCGGTCGGAATCGCATCCCGGTTCGGCTCGCGATTGAACTCCGCCTCGCACTTTTGCCGAGAGGTAGAAAGGAACCCGGCGCAGGCCAACGGGCGAACCGGGTGGACCAGGCAATGGCCGTCGTCGGTCAGCAGCGCGCAGGGGACCAGGCGGGCGATGTATTCTTCGCGCGTGATGGATGAGGCCAACTCCGCGTTGCGGTCCATCCGCCGGCGCATCTCTTGCAGCGTATCCGCCGAGTAGTGTTCCTGCAGGTAACGTGCGATGGCAAAGGTCTCCGGAGGCGCAATCGTCACCGCGGCGTGACAGCAGTAGGCACAGGCAGGCTGGCAGGCGTGCTGGCCGGCCAGCGGGGACGTCTGAATGACGCGGAGCGCGAGCCCGCGGGTTTCGTCGGCCAATTCAGCAATCCCCGCGGCCGGGTCTCTGCGATCCAGAAACACCGTGGCGAGGCGCTCCGCTTCACGGCCGGCGTCGTGCAAGACCTTGTGCAAGCCCGAGGGCGAGGGGGGTTGGGGACGGTGGCGGGTCACCGCCGTCCGGCGACTTCGCTCGCGTTTGTTCCTCTCGCGTTTTGCGGACATAGGTATTGCGCGAAAAAGGGGACATTCTACTTTTCGAAAAAAATCAGAATGTCCCGTTTTTCTGTGTCCCCTTTTTCTGGGGGACTACCGTGCGTCGTCCGTCTCCCACACGCCGGGGATCTTTCGGCCGCACTGGGGACACGCGCCGCTGCGCAGCCGATTGTGCCGCACGAGGAACCCGTCGCGTTCGATGAGCGTCGTGCCGCAGCCCGGACACTTCGTATTCTCCAATTCGCCGACCAGCCCCGGCAGGTTGCCCGCGTAAACGAAATTCAGGCCCGCCTGGCGGCCAATCTCATAGGCCCGCAGCAGGTGGTCGACCGTCGTCCGCGGCGGACCGGTCAGCTTGTAGTCCGGGTGAAACGCCGTCACGTGCCACGGAATATCGCACGACACGCCGGCGATGAATGCGGCGATGTCCTTCAGCTCCTCGTCGGAATCGTTAAGCCCCGGCACAATTAGCGTGACGATCTCGACCCAGAAGTCCATCTGCTTCAGCCGCCGGATCGTGCTCACCACATTCTCAAGCACGCCGCCAAGCTGCCGATACGTCGGGTCGCGGAACGCCTTCAGATCGACCTTGAACAGCCGCACGTAGGGCCGCAGGTACTCCAGCACCTCCGGCGTGGCATTGCCGTTCGAGACGAATGAGCCGAGTAGACCGTGCGGCTGAGCGAGTTTGAAGGCCGCGACGGCCCATTCGGCGGTGATCAACGGCTCGTTGTAGGTGCTGGTCAGCACCGGGCAGTCATGCTCCAGCGCGAGCGCGACGATGCGCTCAGGCTCAACAAACGTGGGCTCGGCGACGGCCTCCTCGTCCCGCAGCGATTGGCTCGTGACCCAGTTCTGGCAATACGAGCAATGCAGATCACACCCGAGCATGCCGAAGGAGAGGGCGTCGCGCCCTGGCAGTGCGTGAAAGAACGGCTTCTTCTCGATCGGATCCACCGCGAGCCCGGCGACGTAGCCGAACGGAACGCGCAATTCGCCATCGCGGTTGAAGCGCACGCGGCAGACACCTTCGCGGCCGGGCAGTACGCGGCAACGATGGCCACACGCCAGGCAGCGCACGGCCTGCGCCTCTTCCGGGCGCGTTAGTGCCGGATCAGCGGGTGCCGTGTGCTCCGACAGCAGCTTCTTGAGCGAGATCAAGTGGGGGGCAAGCGGGGACATAGTGCTTCCCTTCGTCATAGCCCGCCAATGAAAAAGGGGACCAGCACCTCGCAGCCACGCGGCGCGGGGCCGGTCCCCTTTTTCAACGGGCGGCCAGCACCGGCGGTCGGCCGACGCTATGGTACTCAAGATTGTAGCGTTCCATCGTGGCCGGCGCGTACAGATTGCGCCCGTCGAAAATCAGCGGCTGTTTGAGCAGGCCCCGGATCCGCGGAAAGTCCGGGCTGCGGAACTCCCGCCACTCGGTGAGGATCAGCAGCGCGTCGGCACCTTGCAGGGCCGCATAGGGATCGGCATGATAGCGGACTCGGTCGCCGAGCGCACGGCGGGCCGACTCCAGGGCGCGCGGGTCGTGGACGGCCACCGCGGCGCCGGCGTCCAGCAGCGCCGTAATGACCGTCAGGGCCGGAGCTTCGCGCACGTCGTCGGTCTCCGGCTTGAATGCCAATCCCCACACCGCCAGGTGCCGGCCCCGCAGATTCTCGCCCAGCCGGTCCAGCACCCGCCGCACCATGTTCGTGCGCTGCGCCAGGTTGCGCCGATGCACCGCCTCCAGCAGACGGCAGTCCGCCCCGGCGGCACGGCCGAAGCTTGCCAGGGCCTGTACGTCCTTGGGGAAACAGCTTCCGCCGTAGCCGAGCCCCGGATAGAGGAAATGATGCCCGATGCGCTGGTCGGAGCCCATGCCGCGCCGCACCTCGTTGACGTCTACGTTGAGGTGCTCGCAAATCTCCGCGATCTCGTTGACGAAGCTGATCCGCGTAGCGAGGTAGGCGTTGGCCGCGTACTTCGTGAGCTCGGCCGCGGCCCGACTCATCCGCAGAATCGGCTTGTTGTTGCGTACGAACGGCTCGTGGAGCTCGGCCACCTCGTCGCCGGCCGCCGGATCATCCGCCCCGATCACCACCCGGTCTGGCCGCAGGAAATCATTCAGCGCCGAGCCTTCCTTGAGGAACTCCGGGTTGCTGACCACCGGGCACCGATGCCGCGTGTTCGCCGCGATCAGCGTCTCCAGCCGCGTCCCCGTGCCCACCGGCACGGTGCTCTTCATGACGATGATCGCCGGACCGGTCAGTCCGCGGGCCGCCGCGACCGCCGCCGCCTCGATCGCCGACGGGTCGGCTGATCCATCCGGCCGTGGTGGGGTTCCGACGGCGAGGAAGACCATGCGTGCGCCGGCCACGCTGCCGGCCACGTCGGTCGCGAAGCGCAGCCGTCCGCCGCGCATGTTCTCATGGACCAGCTCTTCCAACCCGGGCTCGAAGAACGGGCACTGCCCGGCCTGGAGCGCGTCGATCTTCGCCGGGTCGTTATCCACCGCGACCACGTGGTTCCCGCTGTCGGCCAGGCAGGCGGCCGTAACCAGGCCGACATACCCGCTACCAATGACGGCGATCTGCATACCTTTCCTTTCCGCTAGGCTCTCCGCAGGCCCGGAGCGAACCCCGGCAACAGCGGGGCGAAGTGCCGCGGAGACGAGTCGATCACGCCATGCACTTGCAGGCGTGCCCTTTTCACTTTATCACCTTGTCACGCACGCGCCTTGAGTGGGGCCGGCCGCCCGGGGCGGCCACCCCGGAACTGCGGCGTGCGTGCTGGAGCGAGCGCGATGCGCACCCTGGTGGCCGGCTGCGCCGGCTTTATCGGTTACCATCTGACGGAGCGCTTGCTACGGGACGGCCACGAGGTCGTCGGGGTCGATAACTTCTGCACGGGCAGCCGTGCCAATATCGAGTCCCTGCGCGCCCAGCCAGGCTTTCGCTTCATCGAGCACGATATCACGCAGCCCTTGCGTGTCGAGGGGCCGTTGGAACGCGTCTACGACATGGCCTGCCCCGCTTCCCCGATCGACTTCGGGCCCCGACGCCTGGAGATCCTGGCCGTCTGCTCGCGCGGCGTGGGGGAATTGCTCGAGCTGGCGCGGCGCACCGGCGCGCGCCTGCTCCATGCCAGCACGAGCGAAGTCTACGGCGACGCGCAGGAACATCCGCAGCGCGAAACGTATTGGGGTCACGTCAACCCCATTGGGCCGCGGGCGTGTTATGACGAGGGCAAGCGCTTCGCCGAGGCCTTGCTGACCGCCTATCACGCCGGCCACGGGACGGAGATTCGTATCCCACGGATCTTCAACACCTATGGGCCCAACATGCGCTGCGATGACGGACGCATGCTCCCCACGTTCATCGATCAGGCCCTGCGGGGCATCCCCCTGACGGTCCACGGCGATGGCAGCCAGACGCGCAGCTTCTGCTACGTCGCCGACCTGGTCGAAGGCCTGGTGCGGCTGATGGAGAGCGACGTACAGGAGCCGGTCAATCTCGGCAACCCGGCGGAAATCACGGTTCTCACCGCGGCACAAGAGGTGCTGCGGCTCACCGGGAGTCGTAGCGCCATCGCGCGCGTCCCCCGGCCGCAGGACGATCCCTGCTTGCGCCGCCCCGACATCACCCGCGCCCAGACACGGCTCGGTTGGCACCCACGGGTCGAGCGGTCGGAGGGCTTCGCTCGCACGATCGAATGGTTCAAGAGCACGCGCTGAGCGGACCGGCCGGACTGGCGATTGGCAGCGCGCGGCCGGCGCCATTATCTGACGTTCGGGGGGGTTGCACGTCCTAGATTCGCCGTCCAAATGGTCCCCGAGTCACCCCGACGACCCCGTGGACGAAGCCAACCTCGGAAACACGCGATACTAGCAGCAGCGAAGTGTATCCTTGCCCGGGTTGCAGCCGGCTCGACACCGGTGGGCTTGTGAGAGGTGTTTCGTGACCATTCCCCAGGTGCCCAATCCAGCCCCGACGGCTCCGGCCGAGGCTCTCGGCGAGGCTCCGCCTCCCGGGGGTACGCGCCCGGACCTCCCGCTGGACGAGAAAGAGCATCTGGGGCGAGCGCTGCGGCGTTGTCACGATCAACTCGATCTGGTGTTTGAGCTGTCGGATCAGCTTGCGAGTGTCCAGGATCCCGACACGATCCAGTCTGCGCTCCTGCGGCGCTATGGCGCCCTGCTGCACGCCGACGCAGTCTACTTGGACCAGGCCGGCTGTTGCATGCGCATCCCATTGAGCACGTCCGGTGGCACACGGCTTGAACTAGCACCGGATCGCCTCCGCCGCGTGTTGGCGCAGTCCGTGGAGATCGTTCGCTCTGACCAGCGTACCTCGATTCCGGCGCTGACCGCCGAGGAAGTCGCATGCCTGAAAGGTGCGCGCATCCTGCTGGGCGCTCTGCCCCGTGCGGACCATGAGACGGCGGTCGTGGTGGCGCTGCGCCGCCCCAGCGCGCCGCCCTTCGATACGGGAGACTCGTTGGCCGCCGAGGCGGTGCTCGCCTATGGGGCCCAGGTACTCAGCCACGTGCTCACGGTGCGGCACTTGCAGCGCACGGCCCTCGAGACGGTCTGTACCCTGGTGAACGCCATCGATGCCAAGGACAACTACACCTCGGCCCATTCGGAACGGGTTGGCGGGTTGGCCCGGCTCACGGGTGAGGCGTTGGGGCTGGACAAGGAGCGACTCCAAGCCCTCGAGTGGTCGGGGCTGCTCCACGACGTGGGCAAGATCGGCGTTCCCGAGCAGATTCTCAACAAGCCCGGCGCGCTGACCCCGGCCGAGTTCGAGGAGATGAAGAAGCACTCCCAGGTCGGTTACGACGTGCTTAAACCGGTCGCCCAGTTCCAGCCCATGCTCGACGCGGTGCTGTACCACCACGAGAGCTACGACGGCTCCGGTTATCCAGTGGGCCTGCGCGGCGAGGAGACCCCGCTTGACGCGCGCATCATCCACGTCGTCGACATCTTCGATGCGCTTACGACCGATCGCCCCTATCGTCGCGCCTACGACGTCGAGTTGGCGCTGCGCGTCCTCGAGACCGGCGCGGGTCGGGCGACGGATTCAGCGGTGACCCGTTCGTTCATCGACGCGCTCCGCCGTTACATGACGGAGAACCCCGCGGACTTTCGCACGCGTTTTGGACACCTGAGCGAAGCCGGCGTGCTGGCCGCCAGCGCGAACTGAGGGCGGACAGCGTGCGACCCCGGTGAGGCCGGTCCGCCAAGAGACGAGGTAAACGGAGATCATTGCCGTGCGTGGTCAGTCGGCTGTCAGCGTGCTGGAAGTGCTTCTGGCCCTGGTCATTCTGGGGTTGGTGGCTTTGCTGTCGATTCCGCGGTTAAGTCCGGCCGCCACTGCGCCGGACGAGGGTGCCGTGCTGCGCGAGCGCCTCCGCATCCTGCGCGTGGCCATCGAGCGCTACTATCAAGACCACGGCGTATACCCCGGACAGCAAGGCGACGGCCACAATGCGCCGCGCACCGAGGCCGCCCTGGTCGCCCAGTTGACCGGCTTCACCGACAAGGGCGGCCACGTGGCCGAGCGCGGCGACGAGCTGCATCCGCTGCGTCCCTATCTGCGCGATGGGATGCTGGCCTGCCCGGTTCCCCCGCGCGCCGGTCTGCGCGGCGTGTACGTCATCGGCGGCACCGCCACGCCGGCCTTTACGGAAGAGGCGGCCCTGGCCGGCTGGGTCTACAACTGCGACACCGGTCAGATTGCCCCGAACTCGAATGCCACCGACACGGCCGGCCGAGCCTTTGCCTCGTACTGACATTGCCCGCACCCACGTCGCCGGCCTGACCTTGGTCGACGGACCTCCAGACCTTACCATGTCGGCACATCGGTAGCCGAGAGCGTTCAGCCGATCGCGGATGACTGAAAGCTGATGGCGGAGCGCTGGTAGCACAAACCTGGGACTTGACGACTGAGAGCACACATGAGCCCCACGACTTCTTTGGCCGCCGTCGCCGAAGCCGGACGCCGCGGCCCTGACGTCCGTTCCGATTGCTGGGTCCGGATCACGCCGACCCCCGGCGGCAACACTGAGGTCAAGCTGCTGACCAAGGTCGAAGTGATGTACGGCGAGGCGATCCGCGGCCTAGTCCGCGACGTCCTCACAGCGCTCGGCGTGCGCAGCGCCGTCGTCGAGATGGAGGATGCCGGAGCGCTGCCGTTCGTACAGATGGCCCGTCTGGAGGCGGCCGTGCGACGCCTGCATGGCGCGGGTGGCATGGCAGTATCGGCCGTGCCCGAATACCTGCCCGAGTTCGTGGCGGGCGCGCAGTATCCGACCGAGCGCGACCGCTTCCGCCGCTCGCGCCTGTACCTGCCCGGCAACGAGCCGAAGTTCATGCTGAACGCCGGTCTGCACGAGCCCGACGGCGTGATCCTGGACCTGGAGGACAGCGTGGCGCCGCCGGCGAAGGACGAGGCCCGGCTGCTGGTCCGCAACGCGTTGCGCTCGATCGACTTCAAGGGCGCCGAGCGGATGGTCCGCATCAATCAGGGCGAACGCGGCCTGATCGACCTCGATTTCATCGTGCCGCAGAACGTGCATGTGGTCCTGATTCCGAAGGTCGAGGATCCCGAGCAGGTGCGGCAAGTGGACGCCCGCATCGATCAGACCCTCAAGGGTGGCACGGTCCGCCGCGGCGGATCGGCCGGGAGCCGACCCTACCTGATGCCCATCGTGGAGAGCGCCCTCGGGGCCATCAAGGCGTATGAGATCGCGACGGCGTCGAAGAACATCTGCGCTCTGACGATCGGGCTGGAGGACTACACGGCCGACCTCGGCACGCAGCGCACCAACGAGGGCCGCGAGAGCTTCTGGGCCCGCTGCCAGGTGGTCAACGCCGCCCGCGCCGCCGGCGTCCAGCCGATCGATACGGTGTTCTCCGACTTCGCCGACACGGAGGGCTTGAAGGCCAGCGTGCTGGAGGCCAAGAGCCTTGGCTTCGACGGCAAAGGCTGCATCCACCCGCGGCAAATCCGCGTCATCCACGAGGCTTTTGCCCCCTCGCCGCAGGAGCTGGAAAAGGCCCAGAAGATCGTCGCCGCCTTCAAGGACGCCGAGCAGAAAGGCCTGGGCGTGGTCGCGCTGGGCAACAAGATGATCGACCCGCCGGTGGTCAAACGGGCGTTGCGCGTGGTCAAGCTGGCCGAAGCGATGGGGCTGATGAAGTAGCTGTCCGCGGTCGGCTTTCAGCTATCGGCCGGACCAAGGCGTGCCGCTGCCGTGTCGACCAGCGCCGGCGCGTCATAGATGCCCATCGCACATGCCAGGGAGGTTATAATGATTTGAGATAGGCCGTGCTGTACGACCTAGGATCAGCGGGAGCACGTCCCATGAACGATGTTCTGACCATTGCTGAGATCAAGTCCCGCTTCGATGGGGAATGGATTCTCGTCGAGGATCCGGAGCTTGACGACGACCTGGAAGTCCTCCGCGGTCACGTCGTGTGGCACAGCAAAGACCGAGATGAGGTCTACCAGAAGGCCATCGAGCTGCGCCCGAAGCACTCGGCGTTCTTGTACACGGGTCGAATGCCCGAAGGGACGGCCATTGTCCTATGACTGCGAGCTTCGAGCCAGAGGAAGGGCTGATTCGCGTGGCCACACACATCTGGGGGCCGATCGGCGACACGGTCGCGTGCCTGGCCCTCGATACCGGCGCCACCCGAACAATCCTCAGTAGCGCGGTGCTCGTATTGCTGGGGTACGACCCGGCGGTAGCCATCGAGCGGGTGCGGGTGACGACCGGAAGCGGCCTGGAGTACGTCGCCAGCGTGACCGTGACACGTATCGAGGCCCTTGGCCAGGAGCGCACTGGATTCCCCCTGCTCTGCCACACGCTGCCCCCGAGCGCGGGCGTCGATGGCTTGCTGGGTCTGGACTTCTTGCGTGGCTGGCGCCTGACGGTGGATTTCCGCGCCGGGAGGGTGGCGGTGGAGTAACCCTGGGCGGTGGAAAACACTGTCCGACGGACGACAGGACTGTTTAAGCCCGTCTTATTCACGCTTCTCGCCGCGTAGCGCTTGAAAAAGCAGCCTCCGCGTG
>CAZWYT010000050.1:0-35541 GCA_964638325.1 uncultured Planctomycetales bacterium | reverse complement strand
ACGGGTTGATGTCGCCGAAGTTAATCGTTCCGTCGCAGTTCAGGTCGCCGACGCACGGCGGTGTTCCGCAGGAGATGCAGTCACAGCACTTCGTCTGCACGCAATCCCCGTTGTCGGAGCAGCAGGCCCCGAACGCGTCGCCGCAGGGCGGGGTTAGCGTGGCGCAGGTTCCATTGTGGAAGAACCGTCCGCCGATGCCGTCGCAGTAGATATCGGTGACGTCGTCCTCGCACACCTTGTTGCAGTCGTCGCAGCAAGCGCCCATCTTCTTCTCGGCGAAGCAATAGTTCAGGCCTTCGCATGCGGTGATGGGGCGCTGCGTCGGGTTCCAGCCATCCGATTCCCAGTCTTCATAGATGATGTCGTCGCCCTCGTCCGAGCTGGCCCAGAGATGGACGCAGGTACCCGGCCCGGTCACGCAGGTCAGCCCCATCCAGCCCGACGTCAGTGCGACCGGGGTGTCGAGCACGACGGTGAAAAGCCAGATCCTCGCCGGCATCGCGCCGCCGAAGTTGGCCACCTCGGTAGTGCTCACGCGGGTCGGGACGTGGTACTCGTACGGATACGGGGTGTTCGGGTCCGGCCCGCCATCCGACCCGATCGGGTAGAACCGGATGCGGAACTCCGCGCCGGGCTTGTCGCAGCCTGACGGGGGAACGTTGTCATCAAGGAAGCACCCACGCCACCGCACCACGCCTATTGGAGTCGACGGCGGTATGACGCCGGGCGGCGGAAAGTTCTCGTACCGGACACGCTGGCACAACCCGCCGCTACAGAAGTTCAGATCGGCGTAATAGAAGGAGTTGCAGTCCGGGTCAGTGTCCTGGCCGTAGAGCGAGTCCGCCGGGCAGTCCTCACCCGAGCGCAGTCCCCGCTCCTCCTCGGACGGATAAGCCAGGATCCGGTCGACATTCATCTCGTCCGTCACGAACTGCTGGCGCGCGCTGCTTTCCTGCACGGCCGGCCCCACGGACCGCTGCGGGATGTCGCGTGCGGTCCACGTTGCCTCGCTCTGGGCCAGCGCCAGACATGTGCCCAGCAGCAGGGTAGATAGCAAGCCTACTTTCCTCATGGTGACGTGTCCTCCTGAAATGCAGATAGCGCCTCCGGCCGGCTTCGAGCTCGCCGCCGACACCCCGGTCCGCTCGGCACACGCCGAGCGCAGATGTGCACCGGGTTAGGCAGAACCACCGAATGGCATGCCGGGAGACACCGTCCAGCGAGCCCGACCGGATTGCGACGTGCCCCAGCAACGTCAATTCTAGCACATGCCGGCCACCGAGACCAGTGTATTCCGAGGGCGGACGCCGCCGTACGCAGGCGCCGTCTTCTCGGGAGCGGTTTCGGAATGAAGCCGTAATCCATGACGGCCGTCAAACGGTCCCCGGATGCAGCAGCCGGCCTTCCACGGCACCTGCTATCGGCAAAGTCGCGCCCGAAACGTGACAGCCGAGCGGTTCGAATCAGAGAATACGATCGCAGCAGAAACCGCCCGATCCCGCGTTTTCTGCCTCCGTCGGTGGCGTGGACCCTTTACCGGGACCGCTCACGGAGCCCTAATCTCGGACGCCCCCGCGTCGGCTGGCGCGGTCGTCGGCATGACTGCCAAGCGATGCAAAGTGAACGCGGCCGTCGTGCCTGGCTGGATGCGAACGATAAAACGCAACTGGTGAATTGCTGCCAGCGGCTCGGCCTCCTTGGCCGCGAAGTCCCCGCAGCGCTGTCCGGGGAAGAACGCATACGTTTGGATCACCCCGGGGAGCGGTCTGCGCCCCCGCGCCCCGACCGGCCATTCCCACCGGGCGACCTGCTGACCCTGATCGTCCAGACCGGACACGATGACTGACGCGAGGTTCTGCGGCTCCACGAACGAGATCTCGACCCACGCCGCCGCCAGACCCGGCGTCGAAACGCACAGGCCGCCATAGTGCCGGCCCGCGACACCCCGCGTGCCCCGCAGCGTGCAGCACAGCGCCTTGTTCCGCGAGACCTCCACCGCGCAGTACTTGGTCTTGACTGGGGTGACGGCGGCCTGGCGGAGGTTAACCTCGGTCTGAAAGGCACCGCGCTCGTCACGCGGAGGCGGGCTGGCGACCGCGAGGCTGTGCAGGACGACGCGGGCGTCAGTGGCGGTCCGACGGCGGATCAGGACCAGCAGCTCTCGGACCGGCACCGCAGTATCGCTCTCGCGCGCGGTGAACACGCATGTGTTCTGTCCGGGGAGAAGCAAGTTGTCCATGCGCTGCCTCGGCACGGGGCACGAGGCCAACGCCCCCGGCCGCCACTCCCAGCGCAGCCGCGTCTTCCGTTCCGCGTCCACGCCTTTTACGGTAATCGCATCGACGTCGTCGGGGTTGGCGACGGACAGCCCCAGCCAAGCGCCCGTCAGTCCATCGACCGGCACGCGCAGCCCACCGTACCCGGCGCCGGACTCCTCCGGAGCACCACGAAGCTCCAGGCGCAGCCCGTCGGGACCGCCGGCCATCTGCGTTTCGCCGGACAAGCGCCCGAGTGCTTCCGGGCGCGTCAGGTCTAACTCGATCCAATTTCCGAGCGCGGGATCCAGGGCCAGCGGCGCGGTGGGCAGCGCGACCGCCATCTCATACACAAGCAGGCGGGTGAGGGTGCCGGGCCGGAGACGGAGTACGAGGCGCAATTCCTTGACGAGACTACCGACCTCTTCCGCGCGGGCCATCCGATCCTCGGGGACGCGCGCCAGGCGGTCCCAATCGCCGGTGGCACCCTCTACGTCCGCCACAAAGAAGGCACTGGGCTCTCCGGGCACCAACACGAAGGTCGCGGGTGCCGCAAGTCCGGGCAGCGGGCTACTGGGCCGGACCCGCCAGGTCCAACGGAGGCGCACGTCCCGGTCCCGGTCCAAGCCGGTCACCAGCAACGTGTCGACGTTTTCTGGGCTGTCGAGGGCGATCCGCAGGCGCAGCGCGGCTAGACCCGCGACGGGTATGCGCAGGCCGCCGGCCGGCTTGCTGGAACCTTCGCCAGTCGCCTGCAAGTCGAGCCGCAGCCCATCTTCGTCAGCGGCTAACGTGGTCTCGCAGCCACGGTACGAGGCGGTCTTGATGCGCTCCGGATGGCGCAGGCTGAGCGTCACGCCGTTGGGAGCGTTGAAATCGGCCAGCGGCTGGGGGGCGGGTCCGGGCGGGAGGCTGTACCAATCGCGGTCCCAGTCCCGCGTGTAGGCGAAGACGCTGCCCGCCGCCACCAGCACGACCAATGACAGCTTGGCCCAGCGGCCAAGCCAGCGCCCCGTTTCGCGTGTGCGCCCAATCAGGTCGCTCAACAACGCGGCCACGCAGACCAAGATCAGCGGATCCGAGGTGACCCGGTACCGGCCGGCGAACACCGTGAGCGCCAAGCCGATGATGTACGACCAAAGTGGCAACAAGACAAACGCGAATTTCCGCGGGCGCAGCAGGGCGAGCAAGACCGACAGCAACATCACTGGTGCCACGATCACCCGGGCGCGCTGGTGCCACCGTCGGCTACGGCTTTCCAACTCGCGCCCGGCTTTCACGTCTTCCAGTGCAGCGGTGTCCTTCCAGTAGGTGGCCAAGATCAGCCGGTCGTTCTCCTCGGTGGGCCAGAAGTACTTCGCCGCCCAGACATCCGCCTGTGTTCCCCACTGTCGCGCCAGGCGCACGATGCTCAGCGCCAGATAGCGCCGGGGGTTTTCGCGGATCCACGCCAAGGTTTTTTGCCGAAAGAACTGGTTTTGGTCCTGCTCCGACCGGTGGCGGTCGAGGGGGAAGCGCGGCGGGGCTCCGCTTGCGCCATCCAAGGTGCGCCAGTTGTTCCCCCACCATAGGGCGGAGCCGCCCTGGGTGGACAAGACGGGGAAGCCGTAGCCCAGACGATAGTTGCGGACAAGCCACGGCGTAAGCACCGCAGCGGTAAGAACCAGGCACAGGAGCAGCACGCGCGGCCGCCAAACCCGCTGCAGGGGATTGGACAAGCACAGCAGCGCAGAGCCCGGGAAAGTGAACAGCGACGAGGGGCGCGTGAGCATCATCAGGCCAAAGCACAGACCCGCACCCGGGGCCAGCCACCAGCGGTACTGTCCCGTGTGCGCCCCGGTCAGGCAGGTCAGCCCGCCGACCAACAGAAACACGAGCAGGTTGTCGCTGGCGATCACCGGTAGGTACACCACCGCTGTCGGCCAGAGTGCGTGCAGGAACCCGGTGATCACGCCCACGCGCAAACAGACCGTACGCGCGGCCAGGACCACCAGCAGCCCGGATGTAAGTGCCCCGAGGACGGCCTGGGCGGCACCGACGACGCCCCAGTTGTGCCCGAACGCCAGGTACAACAACGCCACGAACCCGATGTAGCCCGGCGGGCGATACGCCCGAAGGTCGCTGCTCCGCACGCGATAGTCTCTGTCCCACGGGGTCTGGCAGAGTTGGCCCGTGTCAATCTAGTGACGGGCGTTGCGGTCGTGACCGAAGTGGTCGCCGACCGGCGTGACGGTGGCGTGGGCGGTCCATAGCACGCGAATGACGAGCGAGAGAAGGAAGACGTACAGGAATGGGCGCAGCAAGGACCGCCCCGGCGGCGTGCGCGCCGTGACGTTCACCTCGGTTGCAGCCGCGACCAGGCCGTCCTCCGACCGTCCGCGTGCTGTACGGCACTCCATTGCTGACCGCTATGGCGTGCGTCGTCGCCGGGGAGTATATCGCAGCATCCCGCGCCCCGCGGACGAGCCCCCAGCGCCAGCGCGGGGAACTCGGAGCGCGTCGCCTGTGCTCCGGGCTTGCCCGATGCGGCGCTGCGTCGCGCACCATTACCGCGGGGTGCGATTGCGGGGGTCGGAACCGACGGCCACAATCCCGGCATGACATCGCCGTCGATACCCAACGATGCCGAGATCGCCTTCCTGTCGGCCCGCGCCGGCTATGATCGCTGGGCCGCGATCTACGACGCCGAAGACAACCCGCTGACCGCGCTGGAAGAGCCGGTCGTGGCGAGGTTGCTGGGCGATGTGACGGGACTGGCGGTGGCGGATATCGGCTGCGGGACGGGGCGGCACGCGCTGCGGCTGGCCGCTGCCGGGGCGTGCGTGACGGCGCTGGATTTCTCCGACGAAATGCTGAGTCGGGCCCGCGCCAAGCCGGGGGCGAGCGCGGTCACATTCATCCGCCACGACGTGCAGGAGGCCCTGCCGCTGGCCGCAGCGGCGTTCGATCGCGTCGTGTGCGGGCTGGTGTTAGAACACATTGCGGACCTCGAGCGCTTCTTCGGGGAGCTGCGGCGGATCTGCCGGCCCGCTGGGTTCCTGGTGCTGTCGGCGATGCATCCGGCGATGATGTTGCGGGGGATCACGGCGCGGTTCACCGACCCGAGGACAGGGCGCGAGACACGCCCGCACAGCCACGCGCACCAGATCTCCGACTTCGTTATGGCGGCGGTGCGGGGCGGGCTGACCATCGATCACCTGAGCGAACATGCGGTCGATGAGGCGCTGGCGGCGCGGATGGAGCGGGCACGGAAATACCTCGATTGGCCGCTGCTGGTGGTGATGCGGCTGCGGCCGTGATTCATGTGTCGACTGCTCCGGCGCGAATAGTACGCCCCGCGTCGGACACGCACGTCGAGCGTGAGAAAAAAAGGGGTACAGGCACCGCGAGAAGGCCTTTCGTGCATCCGCAAGCCAGGTGGCGCGGAGCCAGTCCCCGTTTTTTTCTCACGCAGGTCCGACGTTACATGGCGCTGGGGTGCAAGAGCCGGCCCTCCATGCCGCCGGCGATCGGCAAGAGCACCCCCGATACGTGACCTGCCAGGCGGTCGGAAGCCAGGAACACGATCGCCGCCGCAACGTCGTACGCCTCGGCGATCTTCTGCAGGGCCATGGTGGCTTGCACGCGGCGGAGCACGTCGGGGTCCAGGCCCGTGACGGCCATGGGCGTGCGTGTCCAACCCGGGCAGACGCAGTTGACCCGTCCACGCGGCGCCAGCCGGACGATCTCGTTCTTCAGACTACGCGTGAGGCCGTAGGCCAGCGCGGCCTTGGCGGCGGAGTAGTCGGCGTGGTCCGCTTCCCCGAAGAGCGCCGCGGTTGAGGCAACCAGCACGATCGCGGCGGACTCGCGCGGCACGGCGACGAGGTGCCGCAGAAACGCGCGGCAGGTCAGGAATGCGCTCGTCAGGTTGGCCTCCAGCGTCTGGTGCCACTGGTCCAAGGACATCTCGTGTAGCGGCACGGCGTGGTCGTTCCAGATGCCGGCGTTGACCACCGCCACGTCGATGCGCGGGAATTTCTCCAGGGCCGCTGCGAACAAGCGCTCGACCTGCTGCTCGTCGCGCAGATCGGCCTGCAGCACGACGCTCGGTACTTCCAGCCGCGGCGCCAGCTCGTGCAGCGGCTCCGCGTGCGTGTGATAGTGCAGGATCAGCCGGGCCCCCTCCTCCGCAAAAGCCTGCGCCGCGACGAGGCCGATGCCGCCGGAAGCGCCGGTGATCAGCACGCATTGCTCGAACAGGTTGGCGTTCATGGGTGTCTCCTGGCGGGCAAGTTGGTGGGATCATACCAGAAGTTGACGTTCCGGACTGGGAGAAGCCGTTGCTCCCTATCGCGCGGGCGATCGCAGCGGAGGATGAGCGCTACGTTTCGCTGCCCGAACCCGATCCGCACGAGGATTACCGCCTGATGTCGCGGTTCGCGAGCGGCGTAGAAGACCCGCACGCCCGCCAGCGGCTCGAGGACGCGCTGGATGGCCGCGGCGCCTTCGGTCGCTTCCGGCGAGTGCTGGGCGACTATCCGAAGCTGCGGGACCAATGGCACGCCCGGCTGAACGAGGCGACGCGTGAGCGGGCGCTGGAATGGCTGGCGGAGCTGGGGATCGAGGCGGTGGAAATGCCGAGGGCGGGATGGGTTGGTCCTGCAACCGACAAGCCGCAAACGCGGCCCTCGTGGGTGAAGATCGCCATGTCGCCCCTTTCGTATTCGCCGAGTACGGTTCGCGATGCAGCCCGTTGCCGCGACCTTGAGCGGTAGCGCGACTTCCTCCGCCAACTTCCGGAGCGGGCCGGCGAGGATGTCATTTCGGGCTCTTGAACCTCACGTAATCCCGAACGACGCCGTTTCGCGTCGCCAGCTTCGCCATCTGCTCCCTCTGCAGCTCTGCCGGTGGGTCCGTCACGCAGTGAAGGTGCCCGTAATTAGCATCCTGGTCATCCGCCTGGGGCCGGGGCGGGAGTGGAGGGTGCAGGGAAGAGGTCAAATCGTGGCAGGTCAGCTTACAGATGCCCGGTAAGTCTCCCGACTCAAGGCGCTTTGCTCGCTGGTACTCGTCCAGGGCTTCGGGAGTACGAAGCGTTTCGTTTTGGAGCGTAAAAGAGAGCGTGTTCTCGACGGGACGCGCCTTGAACGCCTCAGGTGCAATTGTTCCGTCCGTCGAGATTCGACTCCGCCCCGCGATCCGCCTGAGGAACGCATCGTCGAGCTTGAAGGGACCTAAGCGCGACGGGTAACCCACTCCGCCAGCTCCTTGTTCGCGGAACCGTCGAGTTGGCCGACCACGTCGCGAACGGTCTGCATGTGCTCGTCCGTTCGCACGATCTCGAACTGACGGCCGTCCGAATCCAACCTGATCGTCAGCCGACGATCCGTCAGCAGGGATTGAGCGACGAATGCGAGGCTACCGTCGTCTTCCAAGAACAACGCGGCCTTCAGGCGCGGGGTGAGGGCCACGTACAGGGCAACCGCTTCGGCAACGTCTCTTATCTTAGAGATTATTGACTGCGCCGGCACCCGGCTCGCCTCACGCACCATGTCGTCCATGTCCTCCGCGAGTCGGGCGAAGAGCCTGCCCACAAGCTTCGATGCTTCGTGTTCCAGGTGACTGCGCACTGCGACCTCGGCACCAGACTCATATGCCGCCGAACTCTCAGCGGCGTCCAATTTGACAGATTGTGTCCGAGGCACCACGTTGCGGTATCCGCGCGCCGGCGTAACCGTGGACGTGTTGGAGGTCGCGACCCAGTCGGCGCTCGCGGAGTTCCTACACAGCGTCAACAACGGTAAGCTCCCATTCATCCTGCGCCTGCTTTGAGATCAAGCCGCGAAAGAATGCTTGTAGTCGTCCGTGCACGTTGTCGAGTTCGGCTTCTGCGTTTGCGCTCGGCCCCATGCGCTTCCCGGCGGCCGTGGTGAGCCCGAAGCCCTGCACTTCGTGATCATCGATCTTCCGCGTCACCTGCTCCAGATTGAAGCGAACGTCGATGTCATCAGGGTCCATCCAGGAAGTCTCCAGTTTTTTCAACTGCTTCGCGCCGAGCGCCGCCTGCACGTGAGCCGATGACGCGAAGTACGTTTGTAAAACGGGCGCACTGTGCGGAACCCGGAGGAAGTTCACGTACGACATATTTACGACGGCGACTGGGGGCACACCTCCTTCGCATGCGTTGGCAAGTTTGGACACGGAGTCCCAGAGGGAGTTTCGCAGGCTCGGGTAGCGCGGGTAGTCGGGCGAATCGCTTCCCAAACGACGGGACCACCGCACAACCATAACCTGACTCTGGACCGACAACGACAGCCCCTCGGAGCTTCCGGAGAAAACGGCGCCCGGCAGATCACCCGGACTAAGCTGAAAACTCTCAGGAAAACCGGGCCTAGACTCGAAGAACTGGGGTTCAAGAAGCTCGCGATAATCTGTGAGAGTGTCCCGAAGCCGGTAAATCATCGTATAAGTCAGCCTGATCGGCGTTGCGAAGCTCGCTCGAACGGCCGCCTCAACGAGAGGCAGCTTCTTGAAGTCGAGGCGGATTCCACTTTGAGGCGCGCTCACGGGATGCCCTCAGTGCGATGCACAACAATTGGGTCGTCTCTTATCCTACGCGCAGATTGACGGAATGTTCAACCCCGTCTTGCAGGCAAATGTAGGCCACCGTCCTTTCGCGGCAGCGGGTCCGGCGGCCGTACCTCGACGTGTGCGTTGGTCAGGCGTGCCTCGCCACGCTGGACGCGGGACTCCAGCTCGCGGCACTCCGCCAGCAGCGCGTCGAGCATGTGGTCCTCGGTCACCGTCTGCTTTTGCTCGCCCTGCACGTAGATGATCCCGCGACCTTTGCCGGCGAAGATCGCCACGTCGGCCCCTTCGCACTCCCCGGGGCCGTTCACCACGCAGCCCATCACCGCTACCTTGATCGGCAGCTTGATCTCCTCGGCCAGCTTGCGGCGCACGTCGGCGACCAGCTTGAACAGGTCCACCTCGATCCGCCCACAGGTCGGGCACGCGATCAGCTCCGGCTCGGTGCGCGGCCGCAGCCCCAGGCTGCACAGCAGCTCCTTGCCATCCTCGACCTCGTAGACCGGGTCCGCGGCATAGCTGATGCGGATCGTGTCGCCGATGCCGCTCGCGAGCAGCGTCCCCAGGGCTGCGATCGAGCGGATGCGGCCGGTCTCCGGCGGGCCGGCGTGGGTCACGCCGAGATGCAGCGGATAGTCGTACCGCTGGCTGATGGCCGTGTACGCGTCGATCACGATCCGCGGATCGGGACTCTTGGCCGAGATCACGACGTCGTGGAAGTCCTCGGCGTCGAAGATCTTCAGGTACTCGTCAAGCTTGTCGAGCATGATCCGGATCAGCCCGGCGGCGTAGTCCTGGTCAAGCGCGGCCTTCTCGGCGGCGCGCTGCCCCTTGTCCCGCCGCTCGACGATCCCACCCTCGTTCGCTCCGACGCGGATGGGGATGCCGCGTTCCTTGCAGGCGGCGATAACCCGGCGGACCTTGGCGCGGTCCTGGATATTGCCGGGGTTCAGGCGGATTTTGTGCACGCCGGCCTCGATCGCCTCCAGGGCCCGCTCGAAATGGAAATGCACGTCGGCGACGATCGGCACGGACGATGCGGGAATGATCTGTTTCAGGGCCTCGGTGTCGCGTTTATCCGGCACGGCGACGCGGACCAGATCGGCCCCGGCCCGCGTGAGCTGGTGGATTTGCTCCAACGTCTTGTCGGCGTCGTACGTGTACGTGCTGGTCATTGACTGGAGCGCCACCGGCGCATCGCCGCCGATTTTGACACGGCCGACGGTGACCTGACGGGTTTTCCGGCGTGGGGGCATTCGACCGACCTCCTTTTCGCGGGAGTTGGTTTGATTCTAGATGACAGCCGGATGATGGACCAAATCGGATGACGCGCTGGTCCGCTGGGGCGTTGGCGTCCTCAGGACCCCTGGGGATTCGAGCGCGCGGTAACCGTGCGGCGGGCGCGCTGCCATATACGCGCCAACAGCGGGTCGCGCTGAATCAGCTCCTGGGTCCTCCGCCGCTGCTCCTCCGGCGACAGCCCGCCAAACTCCTCCAATATCCGCTGCTGGATAGCGTGCTTCATCTCAACGCAATCGAAGTCTTTCGCCTTCATGGCGTCACCAACTCGCGGGGTGTGTGAATGGCGATCAGAGGATAGCCCTGTAGCAAGTTCACGCCGTGGTACCCGCGGATCTTCTCATAATGGACAATATGCTTGAAGTTCCAGCTCACAATCACGTCAACCTCGGCCGCCGAAGCGGCCGCGATATGTTCGGCGTCGAGGAGCGACGCGGGTCCAACTACGCCGGCGGCGACATAGGCATCGCGGAGTGTCTCGATCTCTGGCGTCGGATCGATCACCTCGACCGGCTCGTCCGCCAGCGCGGCGAGCACCTGGCGCACCGCCTCGGGTGCGCCGGCCAGCTCGCGCAGCGTCGTGGCAGAAAGCACGAGCACGAATCGCCCGGCACGCACCTCATCGAAGAATGCGCGGCTGTGCGCCTGAAACTCGTCGTCACAACAGCCACCGAATACCGACGTGTCAGCGTAAACACGGACGGGTCGCAAGGGCTCGTCTCCTTGTTCGGCTATTATACCGCGCCCCCCGGCCCACGCACCGGCGGCCGAATTCAGCGCTGAACCTGGCGCCAGTCGAAGGCGTCGTGTGTTTGCGGGACGAACGATACGCAGTCGTGAAAAACGCGTTTGAAGCGCCCTTGCAAGGCGCAGTCTTTGGCCGCCGGGTCGATGACGAGAACGGACAGCGGCCGCTTTTCCGCGTGCTTTGCCCGCATCGCGCCCGCAAACTGCATCTGGGCCATACCGTCGAAATCGGACATCGAAAAGCCGACCACGACGAGCCGATCCGCTTTATACACGGCGCGCATCGCACCAACCCAGACCTTGCCAAGCTCAGGTACGCGGTGAAGCTCCTTGTATGCGCCGAGCCCGGCGATACCGGGCGTGATGACACACGCCCCGTTCGGGACTGCTTGGCTGTCACGGCCTTGAAGCCATGTCTTTCGCTGGTCCGGGTCACGACATCGCCAGAGTCGGCAGTCGTCCTCGACGTGTCCGGTTTTCCCGACCGGTTGGTTTTCGTGTTCCTTGGCGGACAGCAAATCGAGCTTGGAAAAGGACTCGGATCGGTCGGCGACAATCCAATCGATCGAGCCGTGCAGCTTAAGAACCGGAATTCCGCGATCACCATCGCGCCCCGTGCCGTGGTTCCACTCGCGGCCGCACTGACTGAGCGCCCGCTCGACCAGCGTGTCGTAGTTGAACGTCACGAGCGCGTCGGTATCCCGGACCGCCTTGGCCCAGCGCGTGATGGGCTCGAGTTTCGCCCCGGCGTCTCTTTCTGAAATGACGTCAAGCAGACTCCGTTCCAGGTACTGCAACCACGCTTCTATCGATTCCGCATCCTGCCACGGTCCGATTACTCGACCCACTGAGACCAGGTGTTGTTTAAGGCGATGGGCCTCGATGTCGAAGTGGGCCAAGTGGAAGACCTGCTCGATGTTAAGCCCCGCGGGGGAACGGTTGGGGTGGTTTAGCCAGTCGATGCGCTGCTTTACACTGGCCAGCCACTCGGCCATCTCGCCACCGTCGCGCTGCGCCAAAAGAAGCTCGATCAACTCCGTCGCGAGCGGCATGCCCGCCGGCTTCGAGAAACCCGCCCCCAACAGGTACACAGTCGTCGGATCTAGCGCGGTCATCTACAGCTCCCAAACGCGCGTCCATTTTTGGGCAGGCTTGTCCGTCAGCGCGTATTCCGCCTGAAGCGATTATCCGCGCTCACGGCAGATGATCCAGGTCGTCAAGGTCCCTCCGGCGGCCGAGGACGCGTTTGTTGGCCTTCAGATCCTCAAGATCGATGAGCGACACTTCGACGTCGTCAATGCGCACCACGCGCCGCCGGGCGTACGCGGCCCGAAAGTCCAAGCCGGTTACGGACGTCAGCAACTCGATGCGGAGCGGCGGGACGCCCATACGGAAGACCTGGCCCGGCTTCGCGAAGCGCTCCGGCGTGATCGCGGCGTCCGCGAACCCGAACTGGCGGAGCGACTCCACGAGGCGGGCCGTGTTGGCCGCGTCCGGGTTGATCCAGACGTCCATGTCGCCGGTCGCGCGTGGCACGCCGTAGTAGGCCACCGCGTAGCCGCCGAGCAGGAGGTACTCAACTTGCGCCGAGTTCAGCGAACTCAAAAACTCGCTGAAGTCGGGCGGTAGCCGCAAGGTCGCCATAGTTGATCTGCCGCAGGAGTTCGGCCGCCGCAAGGCGTTCCGCGGGGGCGCGGGTCCGCCAGTAAGCGAGCTCGTCGCCGTCGTCCAGCGCGCCGAACGCGCAGACACGCTTGTCCATTCGTGCGCCCTGGAGACGATCCGCTGCTCCTGCTGCCACGGGTTCCATACCGCTATTGTAACCGCGGGGGGCTGAAGTTTCCCAGCGCGCATTTGTCGGCCCGACCGGCGCGGTCCGGGCCCGCGGGTCAGGTTTCGCTGGTCGCCGGACGCGCCAACCCCAGATGGCGGGCGCGTTGCCACGCGCGCGCGAGCATTGGGTCCCGGTGGATCAGCTCTTCGGCGCGTCGCCGCTGCTCATCGGACGAAAGGCCACGGAACTCCTCCAACGGTCGCTGCTGGATGGCGTGCTTCATCTCGAAGTAGTCGAGGTCTTTCGCGGTCATGGGTCGCCAACTCGCGGGGTGCGTAAAGGCCGATCAGCCGAGAACGAAGGGTTCCAAGCCGAGCCGTCCATGTTCGCTTGCAGTGCCGCGACCGGTTTACGTAAAGTAGATGTCGAAAGTTCACTAAACGGGAGATTTCGGATGATGATGGTGTCGGAGGCGGACACTCGAGAACGTCGGCCGGACACGACGTCAGGTTGAATTCCGCGTAGGCAGCGCCGGGTAGGTCGGCTGCGCCGGGTCGCGCCGCCGCAACATCCCAGGAGCAAGCATGCCCGGGCATCGGCCGCGAACGCCACGGCTTAACTTGGACGAAGCTCATCCTCTCCGGCCAGCGCAACGTCGCGTGCCCCGCCGGCCGCTGGAGACTGCTCTGCTGGTCGGGCTGCTGGCCTTGGCCGCCGCGTTCCGCTCGTATGATCTGGGGGCCAGAGCGCTCTGGGTCGACGAAGCCAATGGCGTGCTGATGGCGCGGCAGGGCGTAGCGGAGCTGGTGGCACGGCTCAAGCTCGATTCCAATCCGCCGCTTTATTACCTGCTCCTGAGCGGCTGGATGAGCATCTTCGGCGACAGCGAGGCCGCGCTGCGGTCGCTTTCGGTGGTGTGCGGTGTGGCGCTGGTCGGCCTGGTGTTTCTCTGCGGCCGCCGGATGTTCTCCGTGGAGACAGGGATGTTGGCCGCGGTGCTGCTGACGTTTTCGCCGATTCAGATCTTCTATTCACAGCAAGCGCGGATGTATGTCCTCCTGGCGCTGTTGGCGCTGCTGTCCGCGAGCTGGCTGTGGCGCGGAATTGCGACGGGGCGGCGCCGTTTCGTCGGGGCCTGCGGCGGGGCCACGCTCGCCGCGCTGTATGTCCACAATTGCGCGCTTTACCTGCTTCCGGCGCACGCGGTGGTCTTGCTGTGGTCGGGCGCACTGCGAAGGAAACCGTGGTCTTGGCTCACCTGCGCTGCCTGCATCGGGGCCGGCTATGCGCCCTGGGTGCCGGTGCTGCGCGCCCAGCTCGCCAACCCGACGCAGTACGGTTGGTTCGTGCCGGTTTGGCGCGAGCTTGGCCCGTTCGGCGTGCTCTGGAAAACACTCCACTCCTTCGTACCCGGTGGGACGTTGCCCGCGTACATGCACCTCAGTGGGCCGCGCCCCATCGCCTGGCTGCCGCCGGTGCTGTTTGCGGTGGTTGCCGGTCTGAGCCTGGTCTGGCTGTGTCGCGGGCGTGGCGGCGCTGCGAGTCAGAGGGCGCACGTGGGGTGGCTGCTCACCTTCGTCGGCGTGCCGCTGATCGGGGCCATCGTGACCTCGGCGTGGTGGTCCCCGAACTACGTGCCCGCGCGGACCGACCAATTGGTGTTCCCGGCATTCGTCCTGCTGCTGGCGGTCGGCTTCACGGTCCTGCGGCCGTTGGCACTGCGGTACGTCGGGCTGGCCGCCTGGATTGGGTTTGCGATGATCCCGCTGAAGCAATACTACACCCGGCAACTGCCCAACAGCGATCGGGAGTTGGCCCAGGCGGTTAGCGCAAGAGCCCAGGGGGGCGACGCGGTGCTGACCACGTCGCTGACGCGGGCATCGCTCGAGTATTACCTGGGCCGATCCGGAGCCCCGGTCACGCTGTTCTCGTTTCCACGCGACACCGCGCTGCACCTCGGCAACCAGGACGATACCGGCCTCCTCGCGCATCCAGAGCGGCTCAAGCAGGAGGCCGCCCAGGTGCGGCAGCAGCTCGAGGCGCATGCTGGGCCGCACGGCCGGGTGTTCTTGATCCTCGTTCCCGCCCCCGTCAACCAGCCCCTGTACGACGAATTGCTCGCTCCCGGACGCGCGAGCCTTCTGTTCGAGGTGGGGGAATTCCGGCAAGCGCTCATGGAGGCCCCGGTACGCGTGGTGCTCTTGCAGCTCTGATCCGCGCCGCGCGCTGTCCAGTTCCTTCCATCGGCTGGGGACGCGGCTGGTGGGGCACCGGCTGTCACAGACGCCGGGCGCGGCGAGCGTGAATCACCCGCTCGTGCCCAGCTTCATCGAGCACCCGGCGAACGTGCAACGCCCCCATTAGTATGAATCGGTCGCGTCATTTCGCACGCCGTCCCACAACTCGCCGTACTTGGCGCGTACATACGGATCGAGTTGCCCTGCGAAATCCGCCGGCAGTTTCAGTACGCGGATAAGCTCCTGCACGTCGGCGAGGTCGCGCAGGCGTCCGGGATTCGTCATCCCGGACGCCAGTTTCAACTCGATGAGTTTCGGGAGCTCCACGAAGCGCAGGCCATCGATCTCCATCGACACGGCCGACGGATCGGGGAACGCCACGGGCTTTGGCTTTCCATCGCCAGGGTACTGGCCCGCAATGAGGAACTCGATACACACGCCCGTCTGCGTGTCACGGAGGTTCTTGCTGCCCGGAGACGCCGGAACGTAGCCGAGGCCATCGAGCGCCGGATGTACGGCATCGAGCCCTTCGGCGGTCACCAGGATATCCACGTCCACCGTCGTCCGGGTGTATCCGTGCGCAACGAGCGCCATGCCGCCCACAATGGCATACGGGATCTGCAGGGCGTCGAGTCGCCGCGCGATCTCACGGAGTGTCTGATGAACCGGGTCGTCACCCATCAGAAACCGCGCCGCCTCCCGAAGCGCCGCGTCGCCACCTTGTCTCATCAATCGCTCAAATCGAACCACACCTACATTGTACCGCTCTGCGTTCCGAACGGTTACGTTTGCGCGGCGCAAAAGCCGGCGGAGAAGGCAAACAGCTTTGCGTTCACCTTCTCCGCCGCGGGGTTGTTTCGCGAGGGCCTGTCGGTCGTCATCGCCATCCGTCAGGCCGCAGCAGTCAGGCTGAGAACTAGCCCTTCTTCTCGCCCGGCTTCTTCTCGCCTTCCTTCTTGGGCTCTTCCTTCTTCGGCTCTTCCTTCTTGGCCTCGGGCTTGGGAGCCTCCTTCTTCGGCTCCTCTTTCTTCATCTCGGGCTTCGCCTCGGCCGGCTTCAGCTCCGGCTTCTTTTCGGCGGCCGCGATGACCCCGTCGATGACGTGGATGGCGCCGTTGCTGGCGGTCAGGTCCTTGGTGACCTTGATCTTCTCGTTCACCGTGACCTTGCCGTCCTTCTCGGCGAGCTTGATGTCGGCGCCGGCCATCGGCTTGGCATCTTTGTCCTTCTTGGCGTCGATCTTCTTGGCGACGACGTGGCCCTTGAGGAAATCCGCCAGCTTGGCCTTGTTCTCGGGCTTCTTCAGGTCGTCGAGCTCTTTGTAGGCCTTGAACGCGTCATCGGTCGGCGCGAAGACCGTGAACGGCCCGGGCTTCTTGAGCTCGTCCGTCAGACCGGCCAGCTTGACCAGGTCAACGAACGTGGCGAGCTTGGCATCCATCGCGGTGGCGATGATGTCTTTGCCCTCTTCGGCCTTCTTCTCCTGCGGACCCTCAGGCTTCTTCATTTCCGGCTTGGCTTCCGGCTTGGCCTCGGGCTTCTTGGGCTCCTGAGCGGCTGCCCACCCGCTGAAGGCCAGCGCTAGAACCGCGACACACAACCCACGCGACATACGACCGAGCATCTTGGAAACTCCTTCCACGTTTACGCTGTGAGGCGGCCACACGCCCGGGTGGTCTACACCGACCGCACCGTCCGCCTCCAGAGCGAAGCCCAGGATTGTACCATGCAAGGGCGCGAATGCAAGCCCCGCCCCAGCGTGTAGGCGAAGTGTTATCGGCCCAGCAAAACCCGGACCGGTTCGGCCCCTAAAGCGCTCCCGGAACGCGGTACATCCCCGCCGGTCGATTCTGCATCTGCGTTCTAATAAAGCACTTAGAAGCTTCGCCGGCGCCTCACCAGCCGTTCCCGCCCAGAGCGTGGCGCTTGCAGACCGCTCATCCCACCACACAAGAAAGCCAGCAGGAGACGACAGTAAACGACAGACTTCATGCGCGTCACATGGCCGGCGGCGCTCATAGCGTTGACCCACGCCGTGGTGTGCTCAAACCGCAAAGGGGGCGGGTTGGTCCAGGACGACGACGGGACGCTGACGTGTTCACGTTGGCCGCCGCGGCTCGAGCTTTGGCGTTAGGCCCTCGCGCTGGTCCAGGTCCTGGTCGATTTCCCGCAGATGCTCGCCCAGCCTCCGCACGTCGTTGCCAAACTGGTCGGAGATCTCCTTTCGGATCGCTCGGATCTCATCGATAAGCGGATCGGGCTTGGATGCGCCGGTCGAACACTCGCTCATGTTTCCTCCTCCCACAGCAGTTCGGGAGTCACAATCAGCGGCGGCAACAACCCCAAACGCGTACAGATCGTACGCAGGTGCCGGAGCTTATTCGGATTGGCGAGGTGGCGGACATTCCAGGTCAGCAGGTAGTCGGCATCGTGCACGGTCGCGACCGCCAGGTGAATGGCATTGGCGGCCACCGGGGACGGCATGACTTTTTCCCGCACGAGAACTTCCGCCAGACCGATTGCGTTTGGCGTCACGAGCACACGTCGGACCCCTCCGAGGTGCGCGAGCGCGGCCGCGCGGTGCGGGTACCGCGGGTGGCTGAGCTCCGTGATGACTTCGGCCGAAAGGAACAGATCGTGCTTCCGGCGCTGGGTCGCCCACCATTCGAGACTCGTCTCCCGGCGATAGATGCTGCCCGGGTCGTTGCGGTCCGTCACGCAAGCGCTGACGAAACTTGTTTCCAAGTAGACGCGGGCCATATGCCTATTCTACCACGCTTCAGCCGTCAGCCGTCAGTCAATCGAGCCACTGCTTCTGCGTCAACTTCCGCGGCAGGTACGTCTCCGTGATGAAGCTGAAGTGCTTGTTCGACAGCGCCGCGGGCTTCGGGTTCACCCCCAGACCGGTGCCCACAATCGGCACCGAAGACACGAGCGACCAACCGTTCGGGGTCTCACGCCGAAACGACCGTGAGCCGGACCGTGCGTTGTTTGCCCGCCGGTCGATCCAGCGCGTGCTCCATCGCCTCCACCGCGCCGGCGGCGAAGAGGCGGTGCCCGCACGAACGGCACACCAGCGCCGGGACATTCTCAAAGAGAATGTGGCGCACGCCACGCCGGCGATACACCCGGACGCGCGCTGGCGTCAGCGGCTCGCCGCAGTACTCGCAACGATCCGCGACTTTGCGTTTACTCGACCTCATATGTCGTAATGATACGCACTCGGCCGCCTTCCAACAAACGGGCCACCACGCGCGTGGGGCGCCCGTCCACGGCGCGACCCTCAATCTCGTACTTGCGCTGCCGCGGCCACGACCGTCGTAAGCGACCGGTGTCGAGGCAAGCCTCCGCGTCAGCAGGCGTCCCCCGTTCGCATCATCAATCCAACCACTGCTTCGCCGCCAGCTTCTTGGGCAGGTACGTCTCCGTGATGAAGCTGAAATGCTTGTTCGACAGCGCTTCCAGCTCCAGCTTCACCCCCAGGGCTTCCATGTGCTTGATCTCGCGCTGCCACTCTTTCCGCTGGAACCACGGATACTCCCGGATTTCCCGCGCCCGGCGGCGGTCTTCCTCGGTCAGCGGCATCGGCACGTGCGCGGGGATGTCGAACCGCTCCGCGTCGAAGCTGCTCATGCCGACGAACCGCGCCGCCGGAATCGCCATCCGCTGGCTCTCGAACGCCAGGTTGATCGAGCCCTGCTTGATGACGCTGTAGATGTAGTAGCCCCACGGGTCGTTATCGACCAGCACGCACACCGGCAGCTTCAGCTCGTGGTGCATGCGAAACACCAGCCGGCGAACGCCGCGCGGCGGCTGGCCCCCGCCGTGGATGATCATGCACTTCTCGCGGTCCCAGAAGCGGTCCTTGTTGAAGCGCTGCCAGATGGCGCCTTTCTCGATCAGCAGGACGTATTTCGCGCCGCTCCGGGCGAACTGGATGACCTCGGCCTCAACGATGCTCGGCACGGCCCAGCCGCCGGAGCCCATCGTCGCCAGGTCGATCCGGTCGCCGTTGTCGATGATGGACAGCGGGCCCACCATGGCGCCCTTGGGCTCGGCGTGCACGCCGAGCTCCTCGCGGAGGGCGCCGACGGTCACCTCGATGTCCTCGATGATCGGGTCGGACTCCTCCTGCTCGAAGAAGACGAGCTCCTTGGCCTTGCCGTCCGGCGACTTGATCGGGACCTTCAGGTTGTAGAACAGGTCACGGATGCTGGTCGAGTCGCCGGCGTCGATCAGCTTGCGGCAGACCTCCGCGACCCGCAACGTCTGCATGAACTTCTTGGCCTGGCTGCCTTCGCCCTTGCGGCGGCCGAGCAGGCTGAAGAACGAGCGGCGTTGCTTGCCGTCGAGCAGCTCGATGATGCGTTTGGTCTCGTTGAACTGGACGTTGCTGAGCGTGCGCGAGGGGATGTCGACGTAGGGGTCCTCGCGTTCATGGACGACGCCGACAACCTCGCGGGCCAGCTTGGCGATCCGCTCGCCGGCGGCAGCCCGGTCGCGACCGCTCGCTTTGCGGCGTGTTTTGGTCGTTTTAGCCAAGGTTCGACTCCGTGTAGCGCCGGCCCCCCGTGGCCGGCGTCGCAAACCATGTGCATCGCGCGTCTCACGTCGGCCACAGGGGGCCGACGCTACGCACTGTGGGCACCACAACGTGTAGGGTCCGCTACGCGGACCACAGCCCCGTAGGGGCAGCCGAAAGTAGCCCAGGGCGCGAGCCCTGGGTCCCCGGCATCCCCAATTTTAAGACGGGTCTTGGAGGGGCAACAGAGGGGCAACGCCAGCGGAATCTGCCGCCTCATCGCGGATTCGTGTTCATGGGGAGAAGACGTCAGTCGAAGAACCAATTCGCTACGCTACTCTGTCGAAGCAGTCCGCAACTGGCCGCCCAGCCCGCGAGAAAGCAGATAGAGGCTATCCCCAGAAGACCCCCGCGTGTCCGGCCGGACCTCGCGACTACGCCAATCAGACCGACAGCCAACATCCCCAGCGAAAGCGGCGAAGCCTCGATCAAGACGATGGTCGTGTCGCGGGCAACATCCGTGACCGGTCCGATGGATTTTGGGTCGTCCCGATAGGGCCGAGGAAATCTACCGAGTTCCCCGGCAGCCACGAGCCAGGTCGCGTAGAAGGCAACCGTGATGACCCAGGGGTACAGGATCCCAGCAATTAAGAGCGCGTACGGCCAACGAAGCGGGCGCGGCCTCGTGCGAAAGGTCCGCGCGTCGATCGGATCGAAGCTGCGTCCGCACTCAGGGCAGCGCGGTTCGGGCAAGCCGTCAAGAATGTAGCCGCAGCCGAGGCAGCGCTTCGGTTCGGGCGGGGCCATGGGAGCATTTTACGATGGAAGGCGGCTAAAGCCCGGCTTTGACTGGAAAAGAAGAGGACAAATCAATTGAAGGTCTTCTCGCTCCCACCGACTGAAGTCGGTGGCAAACGCCGGCCGGCTGAAGACCGGCCAGCGTCAAGCTATGCGATTCGGGCACACGGGCAAAGGCCTCCGGCGCCTCTTTGGTCGGCTTCAGCCGACCGGTCGTTGCCACCACCTTCAGGTGGTGGGTCTGGGCCCAAGATCACCCCTTTCTTTAGCCTTTGAATCAGCCGGCTTCAGCCGGGCTTCTCATACGTCCGCGCCAGGCCCATCCGGCGCGGAGTCATCGGGCTCGCAAGACTCCAAACGCGGAAACACCCGCCCGGCCGCGTGGTGTTCGCGCTGTTGCTGGATGTAGCCGATGATCCACGGCAGATTCTTGCGACCGAAGCTCACCGCCCCGTAGCCGCGCTGCCATTCGAGGGCCTTGTGGCCCTGCCGCTTGTTCACCTCGCGTGCGGACGTGCCCTTCAACTCCTGAACAAGATCCGAGATCAGGACGAACGGCTCGATCTGGACCGCGAGGTGCACGTGCGTGTCGGTGCCGCCGAGCTTTTGGAGGAAGACGCCCTTCATGCTGCGGGCCTTGTCGGTCAGGAACTTGTGGGTCAGCTCTTCGACCTCACCGCGCAATGCCGGGTGGTCGTTCTTGGTGTGCCAGTTCAGGTGGAGGTAGATCTCATGAAAGACATGGCTGCTCATGGCACCGCAGCCGCGATGATGGTTCTGAAGCCGGCTGAAGGCCGGCTCCAGCCGAGACAGAATAAGACATCAAGAGGGAGCAGGCCATGGTTCACACCGACTGAAGTCGGTGGCAACCGCCGGCCGGCTGAAGACCGGCCACCGTGGCGGGCGACGCCGCCGTTCGCCAGCACCCGCCCCGGGCATTGGCTCAAGGCAGCGCCAGCGAACTGGCCTGGCTGCCAAGCGGGCAGCGACGTGCCCCTGGTCGGCTTCAGCCGACGAGTGTTTGCCACCACCTTCAGGTGGTTCGCGGCCGAAGAAGCCACTCCTGTTTCCGTGCCTTTTCTCCGGCGGTCCAGCCGGCTTCAGCCGGGCTTCTCATCGCCCCCGCTCCCAGCGCCCGTCGTAGAACGCCCAGCCACGCTCCGAGTGGGTCCAGTGCGCCGGCACGTGGCGATGGCCCCTCCGGACATGCTCGTAGCGCCCTTTGGCCCACACGAACTTGTGCCCGTTGTGATGCCAGTAGCCCTCGATCCAAATGTGGGCGTACGCGGGCGGCGGCGGACGGCGCTCGACAATCACCGCCGGCGGGGCTTCACGCACCACGACCACCGGTCGACGCCGCTCGACCACCACCACGTCCGGCGCCGGCTGCTCTTCCACCACGACCGGCGGCGGTTCCTCGACCACCACGTCCCGTTCCGGCGGTCCGACCGCGACATCCACGTCGACCCTGGCATGGCGCGGTTCCGCCCGTTCGTGACGGTAGTGCACCTTCTTGTTGTCGTCGTGGCACCCGGCTATCCAGGCGGCCATGATCCCGATCAGCAACCATCCGTGCTTGCAAGTGAGGCGGTCCATCGCTGTCTCCTGTCGAATCCGGCCGAGGCGGGAGCCTCCTGCTCATCCGCCGCGATCGGCGGCCATCATTATAGACACACTCCCCGAGCCGTGTGTTGGCAAGGGCGGGGTGCGGCACCAGCGTCTAGCCGGTGGGCGGTCAGGGCCAAACCGGGACAGCTCTCGTACACCACAGTACTTTCCGCTATCCTCACCGGCCAACGACGCTTGGTTTCGGCGCCGCTGGCTTCAGGGAGATTCCATCGTGCCCGACCCCGCCCCGCAGAACGCCCAGGCCGTCGCGTTGCCCGCCGACTCAAGCAGCCAGCGGTCCGGCGAATTCCTCGGCCATCCAACCTGCCTGTTCACACTCTTCTTCACGGAGATGTGGGAGCGCTTCAGCTTCTACGGCATGAAAGCGCTGCTCATCCTGTACATGGTGAACTACCTGTTCTGGAGCCAGAAGCACGCCTCGACCGTCATGATGTGGTACGCGGGCCTGGTGTACGTCACGCCCGTGCTCGGTGGGCTCCTGGCCGACAAGCTGTTGGGGGCCCGCTGGTCGGTACTGTTCGGCGGCATCCTCATCGCGATCGGGCACTTCCTGCTCGCCTTCGAGCCCTTGCCGTTCTTCTTTTCCGGCCTGGGATTCCTGATCGCGGGCGTGGGTCTGCTGAAGCCCAACATCTCCACGCAGGTGGGGTCTTTGTACCGCGCCGCCGACGAACGGCGCGACAGCGCGTTCACGATCTTCTACATGGGCATCAATACCGGAGCCTTCCTGGGGCCAATCATCTGCGGCTGGCTGCGCGTCAACTTCTCGTATCACCACGGGTTTGCCGCCGCGGGCGTCGGCATGGTGCTCGGGTTAATCGTGTATCTCCTGGGGATGCGCTCCGTCACGCGCCGCATGGCGCAGATCGTGGCCGAAGACGCCGCGGCCGGAACGGCGGCGCCGCGTACGGAGCGTGGACAGGATCGCGCGGCGCTGGAGACGCTGGCCACGGTACACCGGGACCGCATCATCGTGCTGGTGGTCATCTGCGTGTTCGCCATCCTGTTCTGGGTCGGCTTCGAGCAGGCGTCGAACGTAATGAACTTGTGGGCCGACAAGCACACCAACCTCTTCGTCTTCCGCTGGCACGCCCCGGCGGTGGAGGTCGGCAGCGCAGTGGCCACGACTTCGGCTGCCGGGCCCGGCACGGCTGGAGGGCTGCGTGAGGTACAGGTCGCCGCCGAGCAAACGCAGTCGATCAACCCGCTCTACATCCTCCTCCTGGCGCCGGTCTTTGCGTGGTTATGGACGTTCCTGGAGAAGCGTAAGCGGCAACCTTCGACTCCCATGAAGATGGCGCTGGGGGTCTTCTTCGCCACGCTCGCTTACGGGGCCATGCTGGCCGCGGCGTCGTCCGAGAACCGGCCGACGAGCGCTGCCCTCGCGGCGCTACCCCCGGGCCTGGCCGCGGACGAGCAGGGACGCGTCTATAGCCTGGAGAAGACGGAGAGTGGGACGACCGCGCGTCAGTACTATGGCGCGACACGCCTGCGCTGGGCGAACCCGACCCTGCAAATGCAGGGGGTCCTGACCGACCTGGATTGGACGCGCGCCCTGGGCGCCTCGAGCTCCAAGGCCTACCAGCAAGACGTGGAGCAACTCGTCGAGCACGCCGAGCAGCGCGCCGAGGAGGTGCGCGAGGCGAAACGCACTGGGCAAATGCCGAAGGATGCCACCTGGGAGGTGAACGTCACCCTGCCGCCGGGCGCGGCGGAGATCGTGCCCATCGCCGGCTGGCCCAGCGAGAAAGTGGACGACCGGGAGGTATCCAAGGTCCGCTGGGATCCGCAGTCGCGCATTCTCACTGCCACGGGGACCCTCGGCGAGCGCGACCAGGCGCAGATCCTCGCCAACGGCGCCCAGCGCGAGTTTCAGGCCGCCCTGACGGCAATCTACCGGCAGTCTTCCGTGCTGCGCGTCAGCATGGGCTGGCTGCTGCTGTTCTATCTGCTCCTCACCATCGGCGAACTGTGCCTCTCGCCC
Organism: uncultured Planctomycetales bacterium; assembly: GCA_964638325.1. Classification (GTDB taxonomy): domain Bacteria; phylum Planctomycetota; class Phycisphaerae; order UBA1845; family Fen-1342; genus JALHJL01. Next base: position 11,726 of record CAZWYT010000050.1, on the reverse strand, counting down.
GTCGGGCTGTCCTTGGTGACCAAGGCCGCGCCGCCCAAGTACGTCGGCCTGTTCATGGGGCTGTGGTTCTTCACGACGGGCGGCGTCTCGAACTGGCTGGCGCACTTTGCCGGCGGTTATTGGGGAACCATGACGCCGACCGAGTACTTCCTGATCTTCGGGGCGGTGGCCGCGGCGGCGACTGTGATCATGCTGCTGCTGCTGCGCGTGCTCAGGCCCTTGTTGCACGGCATTCATTAGTGCGCGGTCCGGGAAACGCGGCCCCAAAAAGTCCGAGCCGCGACCGGTCCGCCAGGGCGGCCCTGGCCGACCGGCAGGGAGCGGTCTGGAATCGCTCGCTGCCGCGTGCGGCTCGGTTTCCGCGCCGCAGCTACACGAGTTGCAATCTAATCCTCGTCGTGGGAGTAATCGTCGTCCCCTCCGTCGCCGTAGTACGAGTTATCGGCGTACTCCCCCTCGGCGTATTCTTGCTCATAGTACGTGTCGGCCGCGTAGTCGTACTCGGCGGAGTCAGAGGCGACGTAGACCTCGCCTTCGTAGTAGGGCTCTGCGAGCCACTCGTCCTCGTAGTAGTAGTCGTAGTCGTCGTCGTACCCCACCTCCTCGACGACGACCTCTTCCGTGTACACCTCCTCCACGTAGACCGTGTCCTCGGTGTACACGGTGTCTTCGACGTAGACCGTGTCGTAGCAGTCCGCGCAGCCGTCATCCACGAGGACCACTCCATCCGCCGGGTCCTCCAGGAAGATGTCGAAAGTGCAGCCGGCAGGAGCCCCAACGAGCAGCGTTCCGATCAGCAGCGTTTTGACGTATGCGTTCATGGCACTCTCCCGTCATTCCTCTAGTGTGCTGACGGTCACAGACGTTAGCTTATTCAATCCGGCCGACGATACAGCAGCGCCGCCGGGCCCGCCGGCCAGAACGCGCGTAAGCCACGCAGCTACAGCACCTTAAGCATGCACAGAATCCGCTGCGTCACGCCCGGGCTAATAGCTGAACCGGCCGATTTCAACCTTCCCGCGGAACACCCAGTAGATGACCGCCGTATAGGCCAGCACGAACGGCATGCCCAAGAACGCGATGATCTGCATGATGCGCAGCGTCTTTTCGGACGACGCCGCGTTGTAGATGTCCAGGCTCCACGCCGGGTTCAGGCTCGACACGAGCAGGTCGGGGTACAGGGCCACGCCGAACAGGAACACGAACGCCGCGATCGAGCAGCTCGAGGAGAGGAACGCGTACGCCGGCCGGCCGAGGTGGATCGCCCGCGGGATGTTCGCGATCGCCAGCACGTTCAGCAGCACGACGACCCACACCCAGGGATGCTCCTTGAAGTTCCGCGTCGCGTTGGGCACCTGCACGAGCGAGTAGATCGTCGTCAGCAGGTACAGCACCAGGAACAGGCCGAACGTCCGCCACATCCAGCCGTGAATCCGCTGCTGCAACTCGCCCGTCGTCTTTAGGTACAGGTAAATCGAGCCGTGCATCGCAAACATCGCGACGGCGAACACGCCGACCAGGAGCGGATAGAGGCCCAGCAGATCGACGAACGCCCCGGCGAACTCCATGTGCGCGTCGATCGGCATCCCCTTGATGCAGTTGCCGACCGCCACACCGAACAGCAGCGTCGCCAGCGCGCTCGCGCCGCAGAAGCAGTAGTCGAAGAAGCGCCGCCAGGCAGGCGCTTCGCGCTTGCTGCGGAACTCCATCGACACGGCCCGGAAGATCAGCGCGAACAAGAGCAGCATGAACGCCAGGTAGAACCCGGAGAACGCGGTGGCGTACGCGTCCGGAAACGCCGCAAACAGCGCCCCGCCGAACGTCACCAGCCACACCTCGTTGCCGTCCCACAGCGGGCCGATCGAGTTCATGAAGATCCGGCGTTCCTCATCCTTCCGGGCTCCCAGGTGCAGGATGCCGACGCCCAGGTCGAACCCGTCGAGAATGGCGTAGCCCGCCAGCAGCACGCCGAGCGTGACGAACCAGAACAGATTCAGGTCCATGGTGAGCGCGTCTCCTGATGATCCACAGAAGACACCCATGGACACCGAATGCGAGACCGTGCGCCGAGCATCTCTGTGAACATCTGTGTCCTCTGTGGATCAATTCGATCCGTGTTCATCCGTGTTGCTCTGTGGCCTCGTCGCGAGCGTCGGTGAGCGACGGCCCCGCCGGCGCCGCCCGCTCAGCCGCGACCGACAACCAGCCGCGCCGTTGAGCCTCCTGCTCCAGCTCGTGCGGCTCTTCCGGCCCCGCCTTGATCTTGTGATCCATCACCGACAGCCATACGAATAGCAGCAGCAGGTAGATCGCGGCGAAGACGATGATCGACGTGAGCACCTCCGGGCCGGAGACGGCCTTCGACGCCGCCGCGCTCGTCCGCAATAGACCCCAAACGATCCACGGCTGCCGGCCGATCTCCGCCGCCGCCCAGCCCGCCTGGTTGGCGATCATCGGTCCGGCGACCGCGACGACGAACAGCCGCAATAGCCAGCGTTTCTCGAAGAGCGTGCCGCGCCAGCGCAGGAAGCTCGCATAGGCCATCAGGAGAATGAACAGCACGCCCAGTGCGACCATGATGTGATAGCTCTGAAACGTGAGATTGACCGGCGGCCGGTCTTCCGGCCGGAAGGTATCGAGCGCCTGGACCGGAGCCCGGAAGTCCCAGTACATCAGGTAGCTGAGCAGCCCGGGAATCGCCACGCCGTGCTTGACCCGCTGCGCGGCTTCGTCCGGTACGCCGAAGAGGTACAGCGGCGCGCCGCCAGAAGTCGTGGTGAAGTGCCCCTCGAACGCGGCCAGCTTCGACGGCTGGCGAACGCCGACGTTGCGGGCCTGGTGATGGCCGGAGACGAGGGCGGCGACGGAGAAGACCGTCGCGAAGGGCAGCGCGATGCTGAAGCTTAGTTTCGCGAACCGCTCGTGCCGCCGCTTGAGCAGGTAGTAGGCCGAGACGCTCATCACGAAGAAGCCGCCGAGGATGAAGGCCCCGATGAGCACGTGCACCAGCCGGTCGACCGTGGAGGGGTTGAAGACGACGGCCCAGAAGTCGGTGATCTCCGCCCGGCGGGCGAGACCTTCCCCGACGATCTTGTACCCCGCGGGCGTCTGCTGCCACGAGTTGGCCACCACGATCCAGATCGCCGAGAACATCGAGCCCAGGCTGACCATGACCGTCGAGAAGAAGTGCATCCGCGGCGAGACGCGGTCCCAGCCGAAGACCAGCACGGCCAGGAATCCGGATTCGAGGAAGAACGCGAAGATGCCCTCGGCGGCGAGGGCCGAGCCGAAGATATCGCCCACGAAGCGGGAGTAGGTGGCCCAGTTGGTGCCGAACTGGAACTCCATGACGATGCCGGTGGCGACGCCCATGGCGAAGATCAGGCCGAAGATGCGGGTCCAGAACTTCACCAGCGCCTCGTACTGCCGGTCCTTCGTCCGCAGGTACAGCCCTTCCATGATCACCATGAGCACGCCGAGGCCGATGGTGAGCGGCGGGAAGAGGTAGTGGAACCCGATGGTCAGGGCGAATTGGATCCGTGAGAGAAAGACCGGATCAAGCTGCATGACGCACCAGCCAGACGCGACCTCGCGCCGCCCGGGCTGCTCGCCGTGGTCCGCGCCGGGGTGGCGCTCGGGTGCGTATGGTAGCCCGTGGCCGCCCGGCCGGTCGAGCCCCACGGCGCACAAATAGAAATAGGGACAGGCACCTATTTCCCGAAGCGAAATAGGTGACTGTCCCTATTTTAGTATGGGCAGCCGGACGGACTCTCGACGATCAGCGCGACAAACGGGTTGATGTCGCCGAACGAGCCTTGGCCGTAGGTGCCGTCGTAATCGATGTCGCCGTTCAGGCAGTTGCAGGCCGGGTACGCTGCCTGCCACGCCGCCAGATTGGACAGGTAGAGCACGAACGGGTTGATGTCGCCGAAGTCGATGCTCCCGTCGCAATTCAGGTCGCCGACGCACAGCGGGTCGCACTCATCCGGCACGCCGTTGTTGTTGCAGTCGCGGCCATCGTCGGCTCCTGCACGAATCATCCAGTTGCCCGGGAATCCATAGTTGTCGATGAGGCTGAGCGGCATCCCTGCGGCACCGAGGTTATTGGGATCGATCGGGTCGGCATCGGCCGCGACCCAACTCTGGTGGGCCCAGGAGGTCTCGTCGATCGAGGCCGGATACTCGCCGGCCAGGTTGTGAATGATCGCGCCGACGAAGAAATGCGTGCCCGGCGGGCCCACGTCGGTGTCCGGAATGTCAAACACCTCGAAGACGTTCGAGCCCCAATTCATCGTCAGACCGCTGACCTGGGCGAGCACCTGTGCATCGTGCGGATCGCCGTCCTGGTTCGGGTCGCTCCACAGGTAGACCGTCACCGGCGTGTAATCGGGCACAATACCGAAAACGATCTGGATATTCTGGATGCGCCCATGGTTGGCGCCGACCACGAAGTGGTTCAGCCAGGCAATGTACCCGTCGCCGGTCAGGCCAACCGTGTTCTCGGCCGTCCCGTCGTCATGCTGATAGATGTACGCGCCAACTAGATCGCACTCATCCGGGATACCGTTTGGCTGGCAATCCGTGCTGTAGCCACTGGCGATGTCGCAGAAGTCGTCCACGGCGTTGCTGTTGCAGTCGGCGCCGGCACAGTGCGTGAACGGGCCAGCCCAGGCGTCGCCACAGGCCGACGGCAGTTCCTGCGTGCAAGTGCCGTCGCCCCAGCAGCAAGCCCCGGCCACTTCCATGATGTTGACGGTGTAGTCCTCGACCTCACCGTACGAAGTCGTGCCGCACGGCTGCGGGTTCGCATTCGCGTAATCGATGCGGATGCGCATCCGGGTCGGACCGAGCGGGGCCGAACCGGGCGCGGTAATCGCGAACACGTACGGCCCGACGCCCGGATCATCGCCCAGGCTCTCGGTGTCGTCGTCAAACACCAGGTCGTGATTCCAGTCGATCCACACCGAGCACGTATCCGAGGACCAGATCGGGTTGCCGTTGGTGACGGTCAACGTGACCGGCTCGCCGTACGGCAGCACAGCCTGCCAGCCAGTCTGCTCAAACGTGTAATCGCCATAGTGGCTGCACATTGTCGAGTTGTCGATCGTGTCGATCTGCACACGGGCGATGTACTCGTCGCAGCCGCCCGATGCGGGGCAGTACGTCGGTACGGTGGGCTCACACGTCAACGTGGCCGTGTAATGCTGCTCGCACGGCCAGTCGCTCCAGTCCGCCGAGCCGACCCAGAACCAGTACTTGTCCGCGGGCCGGGCGTCGGTGGTGAACGTCGCGGGCTCGCAAGCACCGGCCGTTGCGGAGCCCAGAATCGTCACACCCTCGCAGCCACCGCCCGGGCCTGCCTGGATGACGACGATCAACACGGGAATCTCGCACTCAACCGTCCAGGTGAAGTAGTTCCAGTCAGTCGTGACGATCTCGTACCAGTCGGTGTCGTGCTCCTCGGTGGTCGCCCAGATGGTCCCGCACATCGTGTCGCCACAGGAAAGCGGGACAAACGTCGGGACTTCCATGCCACAGCCGCCGTCGGTGCTCTCGCCGCACGGTTCTGGCTCCGGAATGGCACCCGGCGGGCACGGGACGAAGCATGGGCAGGCCCCGCACTGCGAGCCCGGACCCTGCCAGTAGCCTCCCTTCGCTTCGCAGGTGACCGCGTCACATTCGTACGTGCAGGTCCCGTCTTCGTAGCAGCAGGCGCCTAGCGACTTGCATGGAAAGTCGCAGCCGCCGTACACGGTGATGCCGGTCGGCTGCATGTAGCAGTCGCTGCCCTGGACACCATCCTGACCAATGAGTTGGCCGGCGCCGTTGTAGATGAAGTAGTACGGCTCATACGGCCAGCCACCATACACATAGTAAACCGTCTGGATCACGTCGCCGGTCCCCGCCATGAAGTAGAAGCTCAGCGGGCCGGTGCCGCTGGGCAATGTGATCTGGTTCAACACCGTCGCACCATTGACCAGCACATCCAGGGTGTTGTCGTTCCAGCCATCGCTGTAGCAATCCCACAGGTCAACGCGGTGCTCGCAATCCGCGCGGCCGTCTCGGGCGAGGATGTCACCATCGCTCGCGCCAGTCTCGCGCGCCGGGGCCGCTGCGACGCTCGCCCCGAGCAACACGCCCGACAGCAGACCCAGTTTCCTTGAAGTGGTCATCGTGGTCCTCCTTGTGTGTGCAATCAACGGTCTGCGCCGCCCTGCGGTGCCCTTTTCGCGGGCATGGGCTGCGGCTTGGGGGCCACGAACTCCTTGCCATTGGCCATCAGGTAGCACATCCGCCAGGCCTGGTAATCGACCAGCGTGACGCAGCCGTCGCCGTCCAAGTCGGCTGTCGGGTTGTAGTTCGGCTGACCGACGCAGGCGCCAAAGGCGGCGAGGAAAAGCCAGTAGTCGTCGAGATCGACGTTACCGTCGCTGTCCAGATCGCCGCAGATTTCGCAGGTATCCGGAACGCCGTTGCCATTCTGGTCGGAATCGCACGGCCCGGCCGGGTCGTTCGGCGGACGGGTGCAGTAGCCGCCCCACTCGACGCCGATGTCGCACTCATCCGGGATGTCGTTCTTGTTGCAGTCGTTCGGCGGAGCGATGAAGAAGGCTTGAGCGCGGAGCAACCAGTTGCACGGCAGGTTTTGAGCGGCCATGTTGAACAGGTTGTGAATGTGGTGCGGGTCGAACGGCCCGGTACTGTATGCCACCCAAGCCTCGTTGTGCTGGACGCCGTTCTCGTCCATCGGGGCCGGATATCGGCCCGCGGGCGTGACGATAGACGCCCCGACGAAGAAGCTGTCCTCCACCTCGGCCTGGATCGGCACGGTCTGCAACACGTCGGAGTCAATGCTGGCGCCGTGCACGACGCCGGTGGCCTCGCCCAGCAAGACCGCGTCGTGCGGGTCGCCGTCGCCATTCGGGTCGCTCCAGACGAACACCCGGAACGACTGACCCGCGGACACGCCGGCGTTGCCGGGATAGAGCGGCGTACCGAAGCAGGCCATGACCGCGGCGACCGCGCCCGGGTAGGGGGCGGTAAAGTGCACGATCCAGCATAGCTCGGCGTTGGTGATCAGGCCGAACGCGTCCTCGCTGGTGCCGTCGTCCCACAGCAGGGCATCGCGCTCCGCGCCGGTCCAGAGCTGGCAGCCATCCGGAATCCCATCGCCCTGGCAGTCGCGGCACCAAAGGCTGCCGTCGCAGTCGGCAACATCACATTCGTCCGGAACATTATTGATATTGCAGTCCGGACTGGAGCCGCTCGCGACATCGCACTCGTCGGGGACGCCGTTGCTGTTGCAGTCCGGGCTGGTGCCGGCGGCGACGTCGCACTCATCCGGCTTGCCGTTGGAGTTGCAGTCCGGGCTGGTGCCGGCGGCGACGTCGCAATCGTCCGGAACGCCGTTGTCGTTGCAGTCGTTGTACCCCAGCTCGCACTCGTCTGGCTTGCCATTGGAGTTGCAGTCTGGGCTGGTGCCGGCGGCGATGTCGCAGTCGTCCGGAACATCGTTGTGGTTGCAGTCACGCCAACCGAGCTGGCACTCGTCCGGGATCAGGTCGCCGTTGCAGTCCAGGCTGCAATCCGCGCCCTGGCAAATCGGCGGGACGTCGCACTCATCCGCGCGGTCGTTGCCGTTGCAGTCACCCTCGCATCCGTCCGGAAAGCCGTTGCCGTTGCAGTCGCTGTCACACCGCAAGGGGAAGCACGGCGGGCCTTGCGTGTCGCAGAAGCCGCCCCACTCCACGCCGATCTCGCACACGTCCAGGATACCGTCATGGTCGCAGTCGTGGCACGGTGGGGGAAAATTGGCGTCGACACGAAGCAGCCAGTTACACGTGAACCCGATGTCGTCCATGTTGTACAGGTGGGTGGCGACATCGTTCGGATCGAACGGGACCTGGTTGAACGTGACCCAGGACTGGTGATACTGGACGCCGTTCTCGTCCATGGGGGCCGGGTAGCCACTGGTCGTGACCACCGAGGCCCCGATGAAGAAACTGCTGCTGGTCGGGACGTAAATCCACACGGTCTGCAGCACGTCGGAGTCGATGCTGGCCTCGTCCACGACGCCGGCGGCCTCGCCGACGAAAACCGCGTCACTCGGGTCGCCATCGCCGTTCGGGTCATTCCAGACGAACACGCGGAACGGGTCGCCCGGCGCGACGCCCGAGGATCCCGGATACAGCGGCGTACCGAAGCAGGTCCGGACGCTCCCAATCCAGCCGGGGTAGTCCGCCGCGAAGTGGTGAATCCAGCACAGCTCCCCGCCGGCCGTCAGCCCCAGCGAGTTCTCGCTCGTTCCGTCGTCGTACTGCAGAATCCAGCGTGCCTCTCCATAGAGCTGGCATTCATCCGGGATGCCGTCGGCCTGGCAATCGCAACTGGCGCCGCTGGCGATGTCGCAACTGTCCAGAATGTCGTTGTCGTTGCAATCAGCGCACCAGACTGAGCCGTCGCAGCGCGCCAGATCGCAGGCATCCGGAATGCCGTTGCCGTTGCAGTCCGGTGCGAAGTCGCAGGTGGTGAACTCCCCCAGGTACGTGCCGCCCAGCGCCGTGCACGCCACCGGGTCCAGGAGTTCGCACCACGGCGCCGCCGGCTCGCAACAGGCCCCCAGGATTTCGGTGCAGGTCAGGGTCGCCACGTACCGCTGCGGGCAGGGCAGATCGACAAAGTCCCACGAACCGACCCGGAACCAATAGGTTCCCGGCGGCTGCGGCCCGGAGTCAGTCGAAGTGTCCTGGCACGCGCCTCCCCCCGCACTGGACACCAGCGCGGACGACGAGCAGTCGTTCGGGCCGGCCCCCCGGATGATGTGAAGCCAGGGCGGGAACTCGGCGTTTACCGTCCAGGCAAAGCTCGTGGTCCGCGAGGTCGTCAACTGATACCAGTCGGAATCGTACGTGCCGATACCGACCCACGCGGTCCCGCACACCGTCTGGCCGCATGCGATCGGGGCAAACTGCCGCCCCGGGCTATCGCAGCCACCATCGGCGTCTTCGCCGCACTCTTCCGGTTCCGGCACACCGCCCGCCGGGCAGGGGGCGATGCAGGGGCACCCGAAGCACGAATTGCCCACGCCGAGGAACAGGCCGTCGACGCAGTCGTCGGGCGGCGTTTGTTGACAGGGCGAGCCGTCGTAGTAGCAGCAGGCGCCAGTCGTGGGCGGCACGCAGTTACCCGCAACCGTTATGCCGGTTGGCTGCACGAGACAATTCGACTCACCCACGATCCCATCCCAGCCGAGCAGATAGTCCAGACCGTCGTACAGGTAGTAAAACGGCTCGTCCGGTCCCTCGCCGATCGGGTGATAAACCGTCGTGATGGTGTCGCCGGTGTCCGCGAGGAAGTAGTACGAGACGGGGCTGCCGCTTTCGGGCATCGTGATGCCGTTTAGTAGCAGGACGCCGTTCACGTAAACGTCGAGCGTGTTGCCGCCCCAGCCATTCCAGAAGCAGTCATACAGGTCGACGCGGTGCCAGCAGCCGTGCGGACACACGAAGTCGTCGCAGGTGTAACCAGGGAACCAGTCGCCGCCGAGTGCGGCACATTCCTCCACGGTCGTCGTCGCCGCGCAGACCTCGCCGATGCAGCATGCGCCGGTCACCACCACGCAATCCAGCCGTGCCCAGTAGTACTGGGGGCACAGCAGGATCCCCCAGTCATACGGATTGATCACGAACCGATAGGTCCCGGGCGGCTGCGGTCCGGAGCAGGTCGAAGTCTCGTCGCACGGCTGCACAACGTGGGAGGCCAGCATCAAAGACGACGAGCAGTCGCCCGGACCAGCAGCTTTGTAGATCGTGATCTGGGAGAGCAGCTCAGTTTTCGCGGTCCACGTGAAGGTCGTCGTCTGCGTGGTCGTGAGCTCATACCAGTCCACGTCAAGCTGGCTTGGACTGGCCCACAGGGTACCGCACACCGTTTCGCCACATTGGAGCAGCGTAAACGCCGCCGGCGCTCCAAAGCAGCCGTAGTTCGTGCTTGCGCCGCAGTCTTCGGGTTCCGGCAGGCCGCCCGGCGGGCACTCCACACACGATTGGTGCGGGGTGACTTCGAGGTAATACGTCCCGTGCGCGCCGCCGTAGCCGTCAATGACGATGTAGTACGTATGCCCCGTCATGACCGGCATTTGCAGCAACTGTGAAACCAGATTGGCGTAGACCGGCGACGAGCAGGCGTCATCGTTGCAGCCGACTACCGTCCCGGGGCACGTATCCTGGTAGATGTACATCTTGGTGTCGTAGTCGGTGTCGCCGTTGCACAACGTGACGTCGATGGCACCGTCGGCCGCCGGCGTGTAGCTGTACACGACGTCCGGCGACAGCGACCCGATGTACGGGCAGGCCTCGTCGTAGTCGTTCGTGTAGCCGGTCGTGCTGCCGCTGTCGGCGAACGGCAGGCCACTGATCACGAACGCGGTCGCGCACGTTTCGCCGCCCTGGCGGGTCGTTTCCTCCGCAGCGATCCCGACATGGGGTCCGAGCAGAAGTCCTAGTAGCAACCCCAGCTTCGCCGAAGTCCTCATCGCACGTCCTCCTTGTGCTCCACAGCGGGTCTGGTGGGCGGTGCCCACCCTGCAGTTGCCGCAGTTGCGGCACGTCGTGGACCTGCCCTACGATGCCTTCTTCGCGGGCGTGGGCATGGGCTGCGGCTTGGGGGCCACGAACTCCTTGCCATTGGCCATCAGGTAGCACATCCGCCAGGCCTGGTAATCGACCAGCGTGACGCAGCCGTCGCCGTCCATGTCGGCAAGCGGGTTGTACTTCGGATCGCCGACACACGTGCCGAACGCGTCGAGGAACATCCAGTAATCGTCGAGATCGACGTTGCCGTCGTTGTCGAGATCGCCGCATACCTCGCACTCGTCCGGAATCCCGTTGTGGTTCCAGTCGCTGCTGCACTCGGGCGGGAAGCAATTCGCCCCGGGCGTCGCGCAGTAGCCGCCCCACTCAACGCCGATGTCGCACTCATCCTGAATCTGGTTGCCGTTGCAGTCGGGCGGCAGAGAGCAGTACACGATCTCGGCACGGAGCAGCCAATTGCACGGATAACCGATGTCGGTCATGTTGTACAAGCTAGCAGTGATGTTCGTCGGGTCGAACGGCACCGTATTGAACGTTACCCACGCCTCGTTGTACTGCAGACCATTCTCATCCATCGGAGCCGGCCAGCCGCTGGCCGTGACCACCGAAGCGCCGACGAAGAAGCTGCTGTGCACGCGGACCCACGGGCTTAGCGGGATGCTCTGGAACGAGTCGCTGTCGATGCTGGCGCCATCGGCCGTGCCGCTCGCTTCGCCCAGGAACACCGCGTCGTTCGGATTGCCGTCGCCGTTTGGATCCTTCCACACGTAGACGCGAACCGGCTGGCCCGCAGTGACGCCGGAGGAACCGGGATAGCTCGGCGTGCCGAAGCAGACTTGCACTTGTCCGACACACATTTCTTGCACCGGCATGGTGAAGTGCGCCAACCAGCACATTTCGCCGCCGCCGGCCAGGCCAAGCGAGTTCTCGCTCGAGCCGTCGTCCCACAGCAGCTCGTCGCGCTCCCCGCCCGTCCATTGCTCGCAGCCATCGGGGACGCCGTTGAGATTGCAGTCGCAGCACCACAACTCCCCCGGCAGGCAGTTCGCGATGTCGCACTCGTCCAGGATGCCGTTCGGCTGGCAATCCTGGCTGTAACCGCTGGCGATGTCGCACTCATCCGGGATGCCGTTG
>CAZWYT010000049.1:0-35796 GCA_964638325.1 uncultured Planctomycetales bacterium | reverse complement strand
CCAGCACCCAAAGGGCCGCTCCGCGGCAAAAGGTTCCTGACACCTTTTTTCGCCTAGGCACGCGGGGAACGCCGCGCGGCGGTTTCGCGCTCGAGGTCCAGCAGGAACTGCTTGCGCCACAGGCCGCCGCCGTATCCGCCGAGTTGGCCGTTCTTGTTCACCACGCGGTGGCACGGAATCACGATCGCGATGCGGTTGTGATGGTTGGCCGAACCCACCGCGCGTTGTGCGCCGGGGTGACCGATGCGCCGCGCCAACTCTTCGTACGAGATCGTCTCGCCGTACGGAATCCGCAGCAGTTGCTCCCAGGCGGCCCGCTGGAAGGGCGTGCCGCGGTAATCGAGCCGGACCTTGAAGCGTCGCAGCCGGCCGGCGAAGTACTCGGACAGCTCGCTGCGCAGCCGCTCGAGCGGCTCGTTGATGCCGGGCAGAACTGCGCAGCCAAAGAGCTTCTGCAGCTCGGCCGTCCGTGTCTGGGGCGTCTGCTCGTCGGCGAACTCCAGCATACAAATCGCGGTCGGCGTCGCCGCGGCCAGAAGGGGGCCCAGCGGGCTCTCCAGGGTGCCGGTCAGAACGCAGGGAGCCGCGCGACTGCGGCCGGGGGGCTGGCCGAACGTCCGCGCGAAGGCGTCCCGAAAGCCGCTGTTGGAGTCGTACCCGTGAGCCAGAGCGACGTTGGTCAGGTCCGCACCCTGGCGAAGCTGGTGCAGCGCGGTGCCCATCCGCCGGGCGCGCTGGTAAGCCTGAAAGGTCATGCCGTAGTACCTCCTGAAATAGCGCCGGGCGCGCGCGGGATCAATCCCCAGCGCGCGCAGGTCCGCGTCCCGCAGACGCTCCGCCGGCGCACCATCGACTCGAGCCAGAAGCTGCCGCGCCCACGGGGGCGTCCGGCCGTCAGTCTCCAGCGGCCGACAACGCCGGCACGGACGATACCCCGCGCGCCACGCCTCCTGGGGTGTCGCGAAGAACTTCACGTGGGCGGGCCGCGGCCGACGGGCCGGGCAGGACGGCCGGCAGAAGATGCCCGTCGTGCGGACGCCGACGAAGAAGATGCCGTCATAAGAGGGGTCGCGGCGGGAGTACGCCTGCCGCATTTCGCGCTGGGAGGGCTGCGTGGACATGGCACCAGGATAGCGCGCCGCGGCGCCCGGCTCTACCGATTTCTGAGCGCGGAAGTCAATGGGCGGCGAGCTCGCGGAGCACCGCGTCGCGGCACTTCTTCAGGCTGGCGCCCTGCCCGGCAAGGATGCGACGCGCCGTGCTCTCCTGATCGTGGTACAGCGCCAACAGCAGATGGGCACTGGTGATGGACTTGGATTCAAGCTGCTCGGCGACCTCCATGGCCCGCTCGATGACGTTGCGGTAATGCGGGCTGCCGGGCAGGCGGCCGAAAACCCAGGTGTCTTCCTTGGCCCGCTGGAACAGCTCATCCAGCGCCACGCGAACCCCGTCCTCGTCGATCCCCAGGTTGTGCAGCGCCCGCGCGCCGACGTTGTCGTCGTGTCGCAGAATCGCCAGCAGGATGTGCTCCGTGCCCACGTACTCCAGCCCGAACTCATGAGCGATCTCGTTCGCGAGATCGACCACGGCACGCGCGTCGCCCGCCAGACGTCTCAACGGCATGGCACGAACCTCATACCCAACCCAGCTCCCGGTACGCGCCTTATATAGCGGGACCCGCTCGCCGACAAGCACCGCGCTCGCCGCCCGCCCGGTGCAAAAGCTGCCGGCGGCATGCCGCCGTCAACTCGCCCGTGGATCGGTGCTCGGCAGTCCCGCAAATAGAGCCGACCCCACCCGGACGAACGTCGCCCCCTCCTCCACCGCCACGCCATAATCCTGACTCATGCCCATCGAAAGGTGGACACACTCCGGACCCGCTGCCGCCGTGGCCCGTAAGTGATCCAGCAGGCCGCGCAACCGGACAAAGTAAGGTCGGGCCGCCTCGGGGTGGGGGTCATACGGTGCCATCGTCATCAGGCCTCGCAGGCGGAGGTGCGGGCAACCGGCCAGCGCCGTGATGAGCGGCGCCACTCCGTCCGGGCACACCCCTTCCTTGGACCCCTCCCCCGACACGTTCACCTCGATGAACACGTCCACCTGCGCCTCGAGCGGCCCCGCCTGTTGCTCCAGCGCGGCGGCCAGGCGTGGCGAGTCCAGTGAGTGGATGGTCCGGGCGTGCGGCAAGAGCAGCTTGACCTTGTTGCGCTGGAGGTGTCCGATCATGTGCCACCGCGGCCGGGGGTCCGGGGCGGTGGCGGGGCCGGGCCAGTCCAGTCGCGGCGGGCCACACTCGTGTGCGCGCGCGACGAGCTGCTGGACGTGGCTCTCGCCGATGTCCGAGATCCCCGCCGCGAGCACTTCCCGCAGCACGGCGGGCGACATGTACTTGGTGACGGCCACCAGGTGAACGTCGCGGGGGTCGCGGCCGCGGTGCCGGCAAGCGTCGGCGATTGTCTGCCGGACACGCGCCACGTTCGCGCGAAGCTGCGCTTTCCAGTCAGAGCAGTCCATCGCATCCAGTTGCCGGCCGGCTCTTGCGCCGCGGACCCCCAGACCAGTGGAGCCGGCACCCGCGCCATTCTATACTGCGCCGACTATGGGTGACATGCTGCGGAGCCTGTACTACCGCTTGACCAGCCAGGCCTATGACCTGCCTGCTGTCCTGGTCGAGCTGGTGCTGATCAGCCTGTGCGTCAACTGGTGCGCCCAGGTGCTCCACGGCACGCGCGGGACGCGTCCGCTGCGCGGCGTGCTGGTGATCCTGATCGGCACGACCTTAGTGGTGCGCGTGCTCACCGCCCAGTTCGAGTGGGTGCGGCTGGACCTGCTCTACAGTTACGTCCTTTACGGTCTGGCCTTCATCGCGCTGGTTGTTTTCCAGCCGGAATTGCGGCGGGCGGTGATCCGCGTGGGCGAGGTGCGGCTGCGCCGCAGCGGCGGACCGCAATCCCAGGTGATTGCGGCGCTCGTCAAGTCCGCCGGCTATCTCTCCCGCAACCGATATGGTGCGCTGATTGCGATCCAGCGCAGCGTGGACCTGACGGGCTGGGCGGAGAACGGCACGCTGATTCGGGCCGAGATCTCGGCCAATCTGCTGGACACCATCTTCTACCCCGGTTCCCCGCTGCACGACCTGGGAGTGATCATCCGGGACACGCGGGTCGTCGCCGCCAACTGCCAGTTCCCATCGGCGGAGAGCGACGAGGTCGACATCGCGCTGGGCAGCCGGCATCTGGCGGCGGTGGGTATGAGCTACGAGACGGATGCGCTGGTGCTGGTGGTTTCGGAGGAGACCGGCGTCATCTCCCTGGCCGACAATGGCAAGCTGACCCGCTTTCTGTCGCTCGATGACCTGTCCGAGGAGTTGACCAGCCGGCTCGCGGCCCAGCCGGCGGTCGAGCGTGAGGCCACGCAGACCCGGCGTGTGACCCGGAACCTCTGGCGTCCGCTGCGTCGCTTGCTCGTGGTGGTGCCGCTCACGCTGGTGATCTGGTACGTGGCCGACCAGGCGACGTCGGCCTCGGATACCTGCCAGGTCGAGTTGAAGATTCGCAGCGAGGACCCGGCCAGTGAAGTGGAGATCGTCGGACCCCCGCCGATCTTTGAGGCCACCTTCAGCGGACCCGGACGAGCGATCGACCGCCTGCGGATCGCCACCACCACGCAGCCGCTGGCTGTGACCCACGTCCTGCCGAAGGCCTATGAAGCCCGCCGCGAGCCGTACACGGTGAGCACGCGCGAGGAAGTCCGCAAGATCGTGGAGCGTGCGCGGCAAGTCGAAGAGCGCGGCCTCACGGTGGTGAACGTCGGGGTCGCCAGCCTGAGCTTCAACGTATACGCGCGCGTGCCCCTGTCGCTGCCGGTCGACGTTAAGTCGGAAGGCGGCCCGGTGCGCATCGCCCTCGAGCGCGTCGAGCCGGCCCGCGTGGAAGTCGACGTCCGCCGCGACGACCTGAAGACCCTCGAGGCGCAAGGCGCGGTTTACGCGGTCCTGGGCCGCCAACTGGAAGGTCTGGCGCCCGGCGACGTCCGGACGTTTGAAGGCGTCGCACTCGCCCAGCCGGTCGGCCTCAAGGGCGTCGCCAAGATCACGCCGCTGACCGTCGACGTGACCGTCCGCGTTGTCGCTCAGCCCCGGCTGATCAAGAACGTCGTGGTGGGCTTGTTCGTCAGCCCGGACGTCGCCGAACGCTACGAAGTCCGCAAGAAAGACCTGAACGAATGGCGCACCGATGTCGAGGTTCAGGCGGACGAGGCCGTCTTCGAGGCCCCCGGTTCGCTGGACATCCGCGCCATCGCACTGGTCACCAGCGACCTCCTGCCGCCGGCAGGCCAGTCAGCCGAAGAACAGACGCGAACCCTGCCGGTCGTCTTCCTGACGCCGAAAGGGGCCTCCGTGGTCGGCAGCCGCACCGTCCAGGTCATCCTTGTGCCCCGGCCGGGCAGCACACCCTGATGTCGTCGGCTCCCCCCAAAGTGTTGCGGGTCCTGTTTCTCGACGCCGAGCTGGTCGCGGTTGACAAGCCCTGCGGCCTCCCGTCGGTCCCCGGCCGCGGCCGAGAACTGAGCGTCATCGCTCTGCTGCGCCGGTGCCCGGCGTTGCAGGACAATAACGCGCTACGCGTCGTGCACCGGCTGGACCAGGAGGCCAGCGGCGTGCTGGTGTATGCGCGGACCCTGGCCGCGCAACGCAGCCTGGTCAGCCAGTTCGCCGCGCGGCAGGTGGCGAAGGTGTACTACGCCATTGTGGTTGGATACGTGTCCGGCGATGGCGAAGTTGACCTGCGTGTGACCTTTGATCGGCGGCGCAATCGGATCCGGACAACGAAGCGCGCGGATGGAAAACCGGCATTGACGCGCTACCGCGTCATCGAGCGGCTGGCCGGGCACACGTTGCTGGAATGCCGCCCGGAGACGGGTCGGCGGCATCAGATTCGCGTGCACCTGGCCGCCATTGGGCATCCGCTGGCGGTTGATCCGCTGTACGGCGGCGGGCGGGCCGTGTTGCTATCGCACCATAAACCGGGCTATCAGCCGAGCGCGCGCCGGCCGGAGCGGCCGCTCATCGACCGCCTGACCCTGCACGCCGCCCGCATCACGCTGACGCACCCCACGACGGGCGAGCCGTTGACGATCGAGGCTCCCTGGCCCAAGGACTTCCGCGCCGCGGTCAAGCAACTGGGTCGCCTGGTCTGACGGGCCGCCGGTTTTTGGTTGTGGCCCGACCCGTCTCTGGCCACAATGGAGGCTGATGAGCCAGGCCGACTCCACCCATCTGACATTCCTGCTGCGGCTCCGCGATCGGACCGACAAGCTGAGCTGGCAGGAGTTTCACCGGCGGTACGGGCAATTGCTCTACCGCTACGCGCGCGCCCGCGGCGCCCACGACGCCGACGCCGAGGACATCGTCCAGGAGGTCGAGCTGTACCTCTTCAAGGCGATCGGCGACTTCGAATACGACGCGCGCAAAGGACGCTTCCGAACCTATCTGCGGTCGGCGGTCGTCCACGCGCTGGCGCGCCGTGCCAGCAAACAGGCCGCGCAGCCCGCCGTGCTCGACCCGCAGACGCTGGACTACGTGGCCAGCGAGAAGGACGCCAGCGCCGATGCGCGATGGGAACGCGAATGGCAGTTGCACCGCCTGCGCTGGGCCATGCAATCCATCATCGGCGATTTTGAGCCCTTGACGATGAAGGCCTTCGAGATGCACGTGCTCGCCGGCCGCCCGGTCGACGAGACCGCCACCGCCCTCGGCCTGAGCAAGGCCAGCGTGTACCAGGCGCGCAGCCGTGTGCTGAAACGGCTCAGAGAGCAGCTTGCCGCGCTCGATCCAGACGGCGACGTGTAGAACGGCGTAGGCGCTAGGGCCGGTCCCGGATCGCCGGGAGCGGCGGGCGGGCGGGGCGGTTCCAAAAAACAGAACCCGCGACACCGGCCGGGGTGACGCGGGTTCCCGAAGGGGGACACGACAGCTTCCACTGCAAATGATTCAATTTGATTCTCAAGCGGATGCGACTTTTCGCCGAAATAGTCAGGCTCACCCCCCCGGGGCCGGCCCGATCCACTCGACGGCCCGCTTGCAATCCGCCGCGCGGCATCTATTATCGCGACATGCGAATCGGCCCGCCCACCAGGGTGTGCGTTCTTTCCCGAGATCAGTGGCCGCGGTGGGCTGCGGGTCTGGCGATATTGGGCGTTGCGGTGCTTCTGGTGGGCTGCCAGGCGCCTGGACAGCCCACCGGACCCACTGAGACCGTCCTGCGCATCCCCGATTATGAGGCCTTTTTCGACGCGTCATTATCGGTCCTCCGCTTCTATGATTTTCCGCCCGATCGCGTGGACCGCACCCGCGGGCTCGTCGTTTCCCGTCCCACCACCAGCGGCCAGTGGTTCGAGTGGTGGCGCGTCGACTCGCCGGGCGCCTACCAGTTGGCCGAGTCGAGTCTGCACACGCTGCGGCGGATCGTGACGGTCAATGTGGAGCCGGCTGCGGGCTCAACGGAATCAGAGGGAACGTACAACGTCCGCGTGCAAGTCGACAAGTCGCGCTACAGTACGCCGGAGCGCCAGATCACGACGACGTCGGGCGCCCTCGCGATCTACAGCGAGCAGGTGCCGACGGTGGAAGGTTTGCGCGGCCCGGCGAGCCGCGGCGCACAATGGGTCCCGCTGGGTCGCGATCCGCTGCTCGAGTCCTTCCTGCTGGCCAAGCTCAGCACCGCCCTACACGATGTGAGACCGGCCGAATAGCGGCGTACGCATAGCGCAGTCCACGGCCGAAATACAGGTGGGGCGCTGCAAACCGGGTCTAGGGGCACGGCGCGGTGAGCGCGCGGTCCGCTGTTATGAACTCGTCAGCAGGGCGACGAACGGGTTGATGTCGCCGAAGCCGACGTTGCCGTCGCCGTTCACGTCCCCATTCAGCATAGGACAGCCCGGGTAGCTGTTCTGCCATCCGACGGGGTCGGACAACAGCAGCACGAACGGGTTGATGTCGCCAAAGTTGACTGCGCCATCGCAGTTCACGTCGCCGGCCTTGACCGTCGGTACGCCCACGAGCTGGATGTCGTCGATGTTCCAGCCCGAGTAGGCATACGCGCCGCTACCGATCTTGTAGCCCCAGCGGACGGAGACCGTGACGTGCTCGTCGGCGACCGACGAGATGTCGTACTCCTTCAGCGACCAGGCATTCTCCTTGGTCTCCACCGTGCCGTTCGACCAGACCTGCGTCCAGGTGGTGCCGTTGTTCGAGACCTCGATCGTCGCGTACGCGTACGGCTGATAGTCCGAATTAAGCCAGCGCTGAAACCGCAGCTTCGTGTGCGTTGCATAGCTCAGATCAATTGGTCCCATCGTGACGTACCAGGGCCCGCCCGGCGTGTTGGGGTCGTAATCGCCGTTGAGATTAACGCCGTACACATTCAACCCCGTCGCGCCGCTCGTGGGATCGGGGTAGCCATGCGCGCCGCCCCCGCCGGTGGGCTGGCCAAAGGCCCACTGCCCCTGCACCGGCCAGCCGGGGTCGCTGCTGAGTGGATAGCTATACAGGACCTGCGGCGGATAGAGCGCGACCGTGAAATCCGCGTTGGAGGCGTCCTCGGCCGCGTTGCCGTCGCCGTCATTCGCGATGACCTTCACGCGGGCGTGCGTCGCCATCAGTGACGGGATGGACCAGGGATACGTCCCGCTGTTCGCGAGGCCGGTGGCGATGGTGTACGGATACGTCGCGCCGCTGTTTGTCGAGAGATAGATGTCGATGCTGGTGACCCCGACGTCATCCGTCGCCGTCCAGGTGATGTTGTGCGTCTCGCCCGCGGTCCAGAGCTCTCCGCCGTTGGGCACGTTCACCGTGACGTGCGGGATCGGATCGGGGGTTTCGCTCGGAACGTGCATGACGATGCAGTGCATGGCGCCGGCGGCATGGATGATGTCGGAGTTGTCGATCTGGTAAATCGTGTAGCCCGGCATGGCGGTCTGGAAAGTCGCCAACGCCTCCGCGTCCTGCGTGACGTTGAACCGCGAGATGAACACCTGGTTGTTCAGGATCACGGCGTTCGTGTAGGTGTAATGCGTGCCGCCGGAGTTCCAGCCCGGCGTGCGGTACACGGTATAACCGCGGGCAATCAGGTCCGCGGTCGCGTTCTCGGTAATGGTGTAAGGCTGCCCGCTCGACGAAGAATATTGCCCGATGATGATCTTGTTATCGCCGACGGGGAGCATCCACATGTCGATGTGCTGCGTGGAGTCGAAGCTGGTGGGGAACCCCGGGTAGATGGTCAAGTTCAGGTTTTCGTACTGGAAGAACAGGTCCTTGATCTGCTGCTCGGTATAGCTCGGGTTCTCGTTGAGGATCAACGTGGACATGAACGCGTCGCGGTTGGCGAACAGGTGGAAGTTCCCGCCGCCGTGCACGAGCGGCAGATCGTACTGGGCGATACCCCACAGCGATGCGAGATAATCATTGAAAGCGTCGTCGTTGGGCCGCGGGCGGTTGTAGGTGTGATCGACGATGGCCCGCACGTCGTCCTCCAGGATGAAGCGCGGGCCGTAGTCGCGGATCCAAACCGTGTCGGTCGTGCGCACGACGAACTGTATGTACGACATGTTGGCCCCGGCGCTGTTCAGCGTGCTATATACGGTGGTTTGTTCGGAGGTGGTGTCCACGACTGCCCACACCGTGGCCGGCGGCGTGTTGGTCGTGATGTACACGGCGAGCTGCGTCAGAATGTTCGTGTACGCCTCCCAGGCGATGAAGAGCCCGTCACACGGCGCGTACTCCGGCGGCGTGTACACTTCGCCCGACGGCGGCGTGCGGTCACGCACGACCGGCGGCAGGGGCAGCAACCGCTCTTCCGGCGTCATGTACGCCGGCAAGGGATGGGCCGTGTCGTCAGCGGATTGCGCCACGAGGTCGTTCGCTGGCGGGACCGCCACTTGGGCCGGGCACCACGCCGCAAGGATCAGAATCGATAAGAACGCTGCCAGAGTCTTCATGTTGCGAGCTCCTTTCCCGTCATCCGTCTCGGGGATGTTGTCGCACGTCCAGTTGGTTACGTCGGCCAATCGCACACAGGGATCCAACCAGCGCACAGCCGTATTCTAACGGAAGACGGGGTCAGAGGGCAGCCCTTTTCCCACCCCGGGGCACGCGGTTTTCGGTCTGCGAGGCTGCCCGGTGGGCTCCGTCGCCCCGGAGCACCGATAGAAAATGGGCTTGCAGCCGTTGGATACACGACCGCAAGCCCACATCCGTACCGAT
Source organism: uncultured Planctomycetales bacterium (assembly GCA_964638325.1). Classification (GTDB taxonomy): domain Bacteria; phylum Planctomycetota; class Phycisphaerae; order UBA1845; family Fen-1342; genus JALHJL01. Next base: position 26,534 of record CAZWYT010000049.1, on the reverse strand, counting down.
CCGTCAGCGGGCCGGGATCGCCCGTTAGAACCCGCCTCCCTTGCAAGGAAGGGGTTGGGGGGACATTCTACTTTTCTGCAGAAATCAGAATGTCCCCTTTTCGCACCTGACACCCGCGGGCTACGCCAGTACCATGCCGGCGAACGCGCCCAGAGCGAGGAACCCGCATGGCCGGTCCAGCAGCCAAACTGGTCGTTCGCACGGTGTCGGACGCGATGATCGTCAGTTTCGACGAACCCAGCATCCTCGAAGCCGCCATGGTGGAACGGCTCGGGGCAGAACTCTACCGCCTCGTAGATGAAATGGGCTGCAAGAAGCTAATCCTCGACTTCACCAAGGTCCAGTTCCTCGCGTCGGGGGCCGTGGGCATCGTGATCAACCTCAACAAGAAGATCGCCGCCGTCAAGGGCCGCCTGGTGATCTGCGGATTGCGCAAGGAGCTGCTCAAAGTCTTCCAGATTCTGAAGATCGAGAAGCTGTTCGCGTTCCGCGCGGACGAGCAGGAGGCCCTCAAGGTCATCGGCCTCACGCCTGCGGGGCCCAAGCCATCCTAGCCTGACCGCAACCGGGCCCGGCCCCCGCGCGCGCCCCTTGGACCGCGGGGGCGGTTCGATGCTATAACGTAGCCCGTGTACAAGCTCTTCCTCACCCTCCGCTACCTCCGCAAACGCCGCATCGCCTACTTCGCGATCGCCGCCGTCATGCTCTGCACCGCGATGGTGCTGATCGTGATGTCGGTCATGGGCGGGTTTCTGGATCAGCTCAAGTGGAAGGCCCGCGGCCTGCTGGGCGACATCATCATTGACAACAGCTCCTACAGCGGCTTTCCGCTTTACGAGGAATTCATCGCCGACGTGTCGAAATGGCCCGAGATTGTGAAGGCCACGCCCGTGCTGTACTCGTGGGGTCTGCTGCGCTTTGCCGAAACGTCGCAGACCAACACCGTGCGGGTCGTGGGGCTGCGCCTCCAGGACGTTTTCACGGTCAACGCGTTCAAGCGCAGCCTGTTCTACGAGAAGTACTACCCCGGCACGACGACCCTGGTCGACCAGCCACAGCCGCTGCTGGGCTTTGATCTGAACGCCCCGCCGGTCGATTGGCGCGACGAGCAGAACCAGGTCTTGGGCCAGGGTCCCCGGCCGCTGTTGCCGCCCACCTACCAGCGGGCCCTCGAGCAGAGCTGGGCCGCTGGGATCACCGACGACGAATCCCCAGACAGCGAATGGACCACGACCTGCCGCGGGGCGGGTCTGCCGCCCATCGCCGGCGTGTACCAGGTCGTCCCCGGCGTCGAGCTGCCGGAGATGACCGGCGACCTGCTCCCGGGCCTCATCATCGGCCGTGATATCCTGGCCAAGCGTCTGCCCGATGGCCGGTACGAGCGCTTCGGGCAGTATCCGCGCGGCGGCCTGGTAACGGTGACGTTGCTGCCCGCGTCCGAAGCCGGCACGCTCGACACGCCGATCAAGCCGCTCTTCCGCTACGCCGACGACTCGCGCACCGGCATCTACGAGATCGACTCCCAGCACGTGTACTGCGACTTCGAGTTGCTGCAAAAGCTGCTGCACATGGACCGGGCGGACCGCGTGGATCCCGACACCGGAAAGGTCATCGGCGTCGCCCCGGCCCGCTGCTCGCAGATCCAGATCAAGCTCAAGGCCGGCGTCGACGCCTACCACCTCGCCCGGCGGCTCGAACAGCATTACCACAGCTTCCTCGCCGACCCGCGTTTTCAGGACCAGCTCACGCTGAGCGAGGCTCATCTCATCAGCCGGATCGACGGGCTGACCTGGGAGCAGTCGCAGGCCCACATCATCGCCCCGGTCGAGAAAGAGCGGCAGCTCGTCACTATCCTGTTCGCCATTATCTCGCTTGTCGCGGCGGTCCTCGTCCTGTGCATCCTCTACATGATCGTGCTCCAGAAGACGCGCGACATCGGCATCCTCAAGGCCATCGGCGGCTCATCCGCCGGAGTGGCGCTGATCTTCGTCGCCTACGGCGCCGCGTGCGGCGTGGTGGGCAGTGTCTTCGGCGCGGTCCTCGGCTACTGCTTCGTGACCTACATCAACCAGATTCAGGGCGGGCTGACCGCGCTGAATCCGGCGTGGCAGGTGTGGGATCGCTCCGTGTACTCCTTCGACGCGATTCCGAGCACCGTGCGCCCCACGGACATCGTCGCCGTGGTCGCCGTCGCGATCCTCACGTCGACGCTCGGCTCGTTGGCGGCCGCCTGGCGGGCCGGCCGCATGCAGCCGGTGGAGGCGCTGCGCTATGAGTGACCCGCTGCTCATTGCCGACGCCGTCCACAAGACGTACGACATGGGGCGCACCCAGGTCCGCGTCCTGCGGGGCTGCAATCTGCGCGTCGAGCGCGGGCAGTTTGTGGCGATCATGGGCAAGTCCGGCAGCGGCAAGAGCACGCTGCTGCACATCCTCGGCGCCCTCGACGTGCCACAGCAGGGGCAGGTGGTCTTCAACGGCCGGCCCGTTTTCGCGCCGCCCCAACGCCGGCGCTTCTATGCCCACGCGCTGGACGTCCTCTCGGGTTACGAGCGCCGCCGGATCGGCTATCGGCGCCGCGCCTTTGGGTTCGTGTTCCAGTTCTATCATCTGCTGCCCGAGCTGAACGTGCTGGAGAACGTGCTGCTGGCGCGGATGGTCGGCGCGTCGACCTTCACCTGGGCCCGCCACCGCGCTGCGGCACGGCATGATGCACTGGCGATCCTGCAACGCGTCGGACTTGGGGACCGCCTCAAACACCGGCCCGCGGAGCTCTCGGGTGGCGAGCGCCAGCGCGTGGCCATCGCGCGGGCCCTGGTGCACAAACCGCAGGTCCTTTTCGCCGACGAGCCGACCGGCAATCTCGATGCGGCCGCCGGCGCCGAGCTCATGTCGCTGCTCAAGGGGTTGCATGCCGAGGGGCAGACGATCGTCCTGGTCACACATGACCCCAGCATCGCGGCCCAGGCCGACCGCATCCTCCGGCTGGACGACGGCGTGCTCCGCCAGGCGTAGCGGCCGGCGCCTCCCCCGCGCGCCGCGTCCGATCGAGAACGGGCCAGTCGGAGGCGCGTCCGGTCAGGCGGTCACGTGCCAGCCTTGCTCTCTTGCACGCGCTGCATCTCGTCGACGAAGGCCAGCGGGTGATTGGTCCATTTCTCGGCCTCCAGCGGGCTCACCAGCCCGGCCTTGACGAGCATCGCCAGCGACCGCTCCAGCGTCAACATCCGTTCTTCCGGCACGTCGCGCGTGTGGCTCTGCAATTGCGAGTAGATCTGCTCGACCTTCCCTTGCCGAATCAGGTTCGCGACGGCGTACGCGTTGTTGAGCACCTCCATCGCCACCACGCGGCCCTTGCCGTCCAGGCGCGGAATCAGCTTCTGGCAGAGGATGTGGCTCAGGCCCAGAGAGAGCTGGCTGGCCACCTCGTCCTGCTGCAGCGGCGGGAACATGTCGAGCACCCGCGTCACCGTGCCGCGTACGTCGCGCGTGTGCAGCGTCGAGAAGACCAGGTGGCCGGTCTCGGCGGCGGTGAGCGTCCACGAGGTCGATTCGCGGTCGCGCATCTCGCCCACGAAGATCACGTCCGGGTCTTCGCGCAGGCAGTCCCGCAGGCCGCGCTCGTAGCTCGGCACGTCGCGGCCCACCTCGCGCTGCGAGATGATCGCCTGCTTGCTGACCAGCCGGTACTCGATTGGGTCTTCCAGCGTGATGATCCGGCAGGGGCGCGTTTCGGCGATGCGGTTGATCAGCGAGGCAATGGTGGTGGACTTGCCGGCGCCGGTGATTCCGGTCACCAGGATCAGGCCGTGCTGCCGGGTCAGGATGTCGCGCCACACGCCGTTAGGGAAGCCGATTTCCTCGAGCGCCGGCGGGTTGGAATCGAGGGCGCGAATCGCCAGGGAGAGGCCATCGTTGTCGCAGAAGCAGTTCAGGCGAAACTGCATCGTGTCGGTGATGTACGACCCGTCGACGGAGGACTTGTGCTCCAACGTCTGCCATTCGTCGTCGGTGAGGATGCAGTGGACCAGGGCCTCCATCGTGGCGGCGTCCAGCGGGGCCGACTTCATCTTCTGCAGGGCGCCGTCCACGCGATACACCGGCGGACAGCCGGCCTTGAGGTGCAAATCTGAAACACGCAGGCTGCCGTGCTTGGAGAAGTAGTCAAGCAGGTCCCGAAGGCTGAGCTTGCGTTCCGGGGTGGCGGCGTACACTTTGGCTTCCAGGTTGGTCTTCTCCACCATGCGGGTCTCCTTGCGGGCGGCTGAAAGAGGGACTGGCTCCGCGCCGAACCCGCCCATGACTCACTACAGCACGTTCCCGCGAGGTGCCGGTCCCTTTTTCAGCCGCGACAATGCCGCGCGGCGGGCGGTTTTTCAACCTCCGCGCGTGGAATCGCGCCGGCGCGCGAACGGCCGGCTTCTCTATCAGTCGCTCGACCGTGGTCATTGTAAGGAGCAGGCCAAGCACGGTAAGCCCCGGCGCCCAATGCAGTCACATTCGGCGGGTTCGACGGTCCGCTTGACAGCGTCCGCTTGATCCATAGAATCCCAAAGTTCGCTTGCGCGGAGGGACCGGCTGGGGGCGCCGCTCGGTTAGGGTGCCGGCAGCTTCCGCCTGCCCGACGGGTACCCCCGAGGAGTTGGCCCGGGAGGCCGCCGCCTGACGGTTAAACTGCGAGTGTTCATCGGCAGATGACGCAGACAAAAAAAAGGCACCGGTACCCAGTGCGAAAGCGTTGCCGCGTGGAGCTGCGGCGCGGACCCCGTTCCCTTTTTCCACGGGTTGTCGGCGTACAATTTTCTCTTGGCGAAACTGGGCGTGAGCGCCGGATCGTTCGTAGTTCCGGTGGCCAGGGGCTAGCGCGGGAGGTGCACACTTGATCGAAGTCCGAAACCTCTCCAAGTACTTCGGGAACCGTTGCGCGGTGAACGGGATCTCGTTCACCGTGGAACAGAGCACGATCGTTGGGTTCCTCGGCCCCAACGGCGCGGGCAAGACCACGACCATCCGCATCCTGACCGGCTACATGCCGCCAACCTCCGGCACCGCCAAGGTTGCGGGGTACGACGTCGTGAAGGAGTCGATGGCCGTCCGGTCGGTGGTCGGCTACCTGCCCGAGTCGGTGCCGCTCTACCCGGAGATGCGCGTCCACGAATACCTGAGCTTCCGGGGGAAACTGCGCGGGATGGACCGGCCGCAGCGGGAGGCCGCGATCGCGCGGGTCGTCGAACGCTGCTGGCTAGCCGACGCGATCGGGCGCCCCATCGGGCAGTTGTCGCGCGGGTACCGGCAGCGCGTCGGACTGGCCGATGCGCTGCTCCACAGCCCGAAAGTGCTGATCCTCGACGAGCCCACGGTCGGGCTGGACCCCACGCAGGTCCGCGAGACGCGGGCCTTGCTGCGCGAGCTGGCGGCGGATCACCCAATTCTGTTCAGCAGCCACACCCTCGCGGAAGTCGAGGCGATCTGCCAGCGCATCCTGATCATCCACGAAGGACGCATCATCGCCTCCGGGACGGTGGACCAGCTCAAGACACAGGTCGGCGGACAGCGCCGGGTGCACGCCGAGCTCAAGGGGCCGCAAGCCGACATTACCGCCGCCGTGCAGAAACTGCCCCACGTGCTCAACGTGCGTGGAGCCGCCGAGGGTGGGTGGACGAGGCTGGACATCGCGGCCCAGGACGATGCGCTGGGTGCCGTGTCGGAGCTGGCCACGGCGCGCGGCTGGGCCGTGCGCGAGCTGCGGCAGGAAATCCCGTCGTTGGAAGACTTCTTCGTCAAGGCCATCATTGCTGCCCGCGGGGCAGAAAAGGTGTCAGGAACCTTTTCCAGCGCCGGGCGGGGAGTGCAAGGCGCTTCGCGCGCCGGAAAAGGGTCCTGACCCCTTTTCTTGGGCAGCAGGAGACCTGCCATGCGAAAATTAGGCGCGATCATGCAGCGCGAGCTGCTGTCGCTGTTCTGCTCGCCGATCGCCTACATCGTCATCGCCGGCTTCTGGCTGGTGACCGGGGCCATCACGATTTGGAACGCGGACGCGTTCGGGCCGGGTAAGCCCGCGACGCTGCGCGACATCTTCATGTGGACGCCGTTCATCCTGACCATCATCGTTCCCGCGATGAGCATGCGGTCGATCAGCGAGGAGTACCGCAGCGGGACGTTCGAGACGCTGATGACGGCCCCGGTCTCCGACGCGCAGATGGTCATCGGCAAGTATCTTGCGTCGCTGCTCTTCTACATCATCATGATGGCGGGCACGCTGATCTACCCGCTGCTCATGGAGGTCTTCGGCAACCCCGACTGGGGCGAGGTCTTCGCGCTGTACCTGGGGCTGCTGTTGCTGGGCATCACCTTCACGGCGTTCAGCATGTTCGCCAGCAGTCTGACGAAGGACCAGGCGGTCGCGTGGATCCTGGGCGCGATGCCGCTCATGCTGCTCGTGCTCTCGGTTTACAACCTGGTGCGCCGCTTCGAGGGCTGGCAGCGCGAGGTCGTGCAGCAGGTTAACATCATGGGCCGCTTCGGGCAGTTCGCCCGCGGCCAGGTCGAATTGGACGGCGTCGTGTTCTTCCTCGCCACCGCCGTCCTGTTCCTGTTTCTGACGGTCAAAGTGGTGGAGTCACGGCGATGGCGGTAAACAACACCATGGACGCGCCGCGGCGCAGGCTGGTCTTCGGCGTCAACGTGATCGTGCAGGGGGTTCTGGCGGCGGCCGTCGTGGTCGCCGTCATCTGGATCACCGACCAGTTCAACCTGCGGGCCGATCTTACGGGCACCGGCCGCAACAGCCTCAGCTCGCGCACGGTGCAGCTCCTCAAGCGGCTGGACCAGAACATCCGCATCACGGCCGTGTTCGCCGAGCCGGACAAACGCGACCAGCTCGGGCAAAAGCGGCGGCAGGCGCTGCGCGATCTGCTCGATTTGTACGAGCAGGCGGGCGGGGCCAAGGTAACGACCGCGATGCTGGATCCTTCCACGGAGAAGGGGGCGACCGACAAGCTGTTGGCGCGGCTGATGGAGCTGCCGGCGTACAAGGACGAAGCTCGCCCGCACCAGGAAGCGTTGGCCAAGGCGGCCGAGCTGACGGATCAAATCAAGACGCTGGCCCAGAGTGAAGCCACACGCCTCGACGAGCTGGCCCGCGGCGATCCACAACTGGCCCGCAACCGCAATTTCGCGATCGTGCGCAACAATCTGCGGCAGATCGCGCGCGACGTGGGCGAAACGGAGGAGAAGATCCAGGATCTCAGTCACGGCGAGATCCCGCGGTTTGGACAGGCGGTCAAGGAAGTCCGCGAGTCGGTGAAGAACGCCGAGCTGCTCCTCCGCGACGCATCGACCTGGATGAGCGCTGACGGGCTGACCATCGCCGGAATGACGCCCGAGCTGCAAACTTTCTTCCAGGAGGCTCCCAAGCGGCACGAACCCCTGCTCAAGGAGGCCCACGACCTGGTGGCGAAGACTGAGAATCTCAAGGAGGTCAAGGTCGAGGAGCTCTATAACGGCTTGACCCGTTGGCGGACGGGACCGCCGGTGCTCGTCGAAAACGAGCACGAGGCCAAGGTGATCCCGTTCTGGGACCTCTGGGTGCCGCCCTCGGAGCCGGGCGCCCCGGTCAGTCCCGACGGCGATGACCGTGTCTTCGCCGGCGAAACCGCCATTTCCTCGACGATCCTGCAACTCACGCAGCGGGAAAAGACGGCGGTCGTGTTCGTTCGCTATGGCGGCCAGCCGCTGCTGCGGCCGGACTTCAGCCAGATGAACCCGATGATGATGCAGCAGATGCCGCGCGCGCCGTATCAGGAGATGAACGGGCTGCTGGACAAGGCCGGGTTCGTGACGCAGGAGTGGGACGTCGCCCAGCAGAAGACAGCGCCGAAGGTGGAGAACGCCGCCCGCACCGTGTACATCGTGCTCCCGCCGGAGCCGCCCGAGCAAACCGACCCGCGGCGTCCGCCGCCCAAGGCCGGAATGACGCCCGAGGATCGCAAGCTGGTGCTGGATGCGGTCGGTGCGGCGGGGATGTCGGTATTCCTGGCGGGCTTCATGCCGCCGACCATGCCGTACCCGGGTGCGACGGGCAACTACGACTACGCCGACTATCTGAAGTCCAACTGGGGCATCGATGTGGCGTACGGCGACCTGGCGCTGCATTTCGTGCCGCACCCGGAGCGCAAAGACCAGTGGGTCCCCGCCGGGCGGCAACCGCAGGTGCTTACGACCGACGACGTCGTGCGGCTGACCGATCATCCCATCAGCGCGCCGCTGGAGGCGGATCGCGCGGCGTTTGTGCTGGCGGCCCCTATTCGCATTGTGCCGGTTGAGAGTCGCCCGGCCGGAGAGAAGATCGACGTCGTTGCGGAAGTGAGGAAGACGACCGACGTGTGGGCGGCACGCGACCTGAGCGGTCTCGAAGAGCAGCTCAAACGCAACCAGGCGGTGCGCCCCGGACCGACGGACATCATGGCCCCGTTCCCGATCGCCGTCGCGGCCAGCAAGGAAGTCGGTGGCGGAGGCGCCACGACGGCGCCGGCGCAGCCCCAGCGCATCGTCGTATTCAGCAGCGAGCATTTTGCGGAGGACGGCTTTGCCCAGGCCTCCGGCCTGCAACAGCGCGGCAACGCCCTCGTCCTGGGTCCGTTGTATCCGGCGAACAGCGACCTCCTGATTAATGCGTTGCACTGGCTGACGGGTGAGGCGGACCGCATCGCCGTCGGACCACGCAAGGGTGATGTGCCGCGGCTGACCAAGCTGGACGAAGCGTGGGCCGCGCGCCTGCCCTGGGTGCTGGTCGGGGTCTGGCCGGCCATCGCGCTCGTGGCCGGCCTCGGGGTGTGGATGATGCGGCGGAGGTAACCGCGGATGAACTTCAAGACGACCGTCCTTCTGGTGGTACTGCTGCTCATCGTACTTGCGGCCTGGTTGCTGTTTCCGATGTTCCGGACGGCCAAGACGGAAGAGGTCGCACCGCCCGCGAAGACCGACGAACAGAAGTACGTCTTCGACCCGCAGCCCAAGGATGACCAGCTCACGCGTGTCGAGCTGGACCGACCCGGCAAGCCGCGCCTGGTTTTCGAGCGCGTCGACACCGAGGGCGAGCCGAAAACGCCGGGCGAGTGGCGGATGACGGAGCCGATGACGGTGGCGGCCGACGGCAACAAGGTCTTGGCGCTGGCCCGCACGGTCTCGAACTTGCAGGCCCGCGCCGTGGCGGCCGCGGGCAAGAGTGAGCTTACGGCGGCCGACGCCGGGCTCGAGCCGGCGGCGGCGGCGATCGGCCTGACCGACAAGGAAGGCAGACAATACAAGCTGGAGGTCGGCAAGAAGGCCCCGATGTCCAGCGACACGTACGTGCGCGTGGCCGGTCAGCAGCCAATACAGCTCACGATGCGCGACCTCAAGCCGCAGTACGACAAGGAGGTCAAGGACTTCCGCGTGCAGAACCTCGTTCGCTTCAAGCCTGATGAGGCCGTCCGTGTGCACATCGAGCACGAAGGCAAGACCTACGAGTTTTCGCGCGGCGCCGATGGCGAGTGGGTCATCGAGGCGCCCATGCGGGCGCACGCCGACCGCGCCAAAATCCGTGAGAAGCTTCTCACCCCGCTCAGCACGCTCCAGGCGGCGGATTTCGTGGACGACGCGCCGGAGTCACTGACCACGTACGGCTTCGACGAGCCGTTCCTCGCGATCACGCTAATGACCGAGAAGACCCGCAAGCTACCGGCCGCCCAGTCGCAGCCGGAGGAGGGCGCGGCCCCGCAGACCGAGACGGTCACGGAAACACAGCGGCTGCTCGTCGGCGGATTTGCCGACCTGAAATCGGAGCGGCGGTATGCGAAGACCGACGCCGGCCCCTGGGTGGCCGCGGTCGCGCAGACCAACATCAATAACCTGATCCCGAAGCTCAACGAGCTGCGCGACCCGCGCGTCACGCGCATTAAAGCGGCCGACGTCAACCAGCTCGAGCTGACCCTGGGCGACACGACCGGGGTACTCAAGAAGGTGAACGGCGTGTGGCAAGGCACGGGCGACCTGGCCGAGCTGGACACCGAGGCCGTCAACGACGTCGTGGATGCGCTGGCCAACCTGTCGGCCATCAGTTTCATCGACGAGGGGCAGGAGCCGGCCAAGTACGGGCTCGACCAGCCGCGCGTCGTGCTGACCGCGACGGTCGCCGGGGCGGTGGCGCCGATCACGCTGCGCGTCGGCGGTGAGACGGCCAGTGGGAAGAACGCGTACGCGCAGCGCGCGGGCGAGCCGGGCGTGGTCGTCATCAGCGAGGCCCAGGCCAACCGACTCATCGTGAGCCCGCTCACCCTCCGCGCGCGCGAAGTCTTCACCTTTGCCCCTGAAAAGCTGCGGCAGATGCAGGTCGAGCGTGGCCCCGTTCGGTACGACCTGGTCCGCGACGGCGCGCGCTGGAAGCTCACCGAGCCCGCCGATGCGCCGCTGGACGCCGGGGCCGTCACCAACCTGGCCAACGACCTGAGCCGCTTGCGGGCCAAGCGCGTGGTGGCCAAGGGTGATGATACCCGTTACGGCTTCGATCACCCGGCTGTGGTAATCCGCTTCGAGGTCGGCGATACACCGCCGACCGGGACGCAGCCGGCGACGGCGCCCACGTCGGCGCCGGTGCCGCACACCTTGCTTGTCGGGCTCAAGGACAACGTCGCGTATGCCCGCAAGGACGACGATCCGTACGTCTTTGAGCTCGACGAGACGGTATACAAGGTCATGATCGCCGAGCTGATCGACCCGCGGCTGTTCGCGTTCAAGCCCGACGACGTGGTGGGCATCAAGATCGTCGCGACCGGCGGAACGCTCGAGCTTGTCCGCGAGGACAAGACCTGGAAGTACGCCCCCGACCCGTACGTCGCACTGGACCAGAAGAAGGTCCAGGATTTCATTAAGGACGTCACGCAAATGCGCGCGGAGGCCTACGCCGCCTATCGCGACGGCGACCTGGCCGCCGCGGGACTGGTCGACGCGCCGGCGTCGGTGACGATCCGTCTCGCGGACGGCCGCGAAGTCCTGGTGAAGATGACCCAGGAACGTCCGGGCGAGCTGCCGCGTGGGGCGGCGCTGGTCGCCGAGAGGCGGATTTTCACCATGCGCCAGGCGGACTGTGAAAAGCTGCTCCGCGGGCTGGACGAGTATGTGAAGTCCGACAAGCCGGAGAAGCCGGAGCCGCCGCAGCCGGGGATGCCCGGAATGCCGGGGCAGCCCGTGATGCCCGACGAGGAATAGCGGCCGACATGTAGCGGCCGACGCCCCCGTCGGCCCAAATGTAGCGTCGGTCCCCCCGTGGCCGACGTATCGGCCGATCCGAACCGCGACCGTGAGGAAGCGGACCGCGTTTTCGGGGCCGCCAGGCGAAGGCTGCCAAGATCGCCAAACTCACACCCCCCCCTCTTGGCGGTCTTTGTTATCCGGACATTGGAGTCGCCGGCCAGAGCGTGAGGCACGCAGGCACGTAGGCACATAGGCACGAAGGAAGTATGAGGCACGCAGGGACGAAGGCACGGAGGCACGCAGGGAATGGCGGATTCACGCGGGGGTTGGCGGATTTCACGAAGGGATTGAGGGATAAAGGGATTCAGGGATCAAGCGATCGAGGCGGCGGGGTGGGGAGGTCGAGCGCGTGGGGTCCGCTGTACGGACCGTTTCCCTTGTCCGGCACTCCGCGTCGCTTCCTCCGCGATTGAAGCGTGCCTTGGGTTTGTCCGGGAGGCAAGGGCGCGGGCGGGGATGGGCAGGAATTGTGGGCGGCAGCGGAGAGGCGAGGGACCGACGATACCACGGGCCGATGTGGCGACATAGCAGCAAGGGAGCCGTGAGACGTTTCCCGACAGCGTTCCTAGGCTGACGAGTTTCTTCGTTCCGCTGGGCTCAAAAGCCGTATCGCTGCTGCCGGGCACGGAACGCATCCGCACCGCCCTCCATGATTTCGATGACCGACTGCACGATGTCGTCGTTGTCAATCGACCCGTGGCGCAGCACCGCGCCCTTCCTATCGCTGATGGCATCGAGGACCACGACCTGCTCCGCGTCCCCCGAGACCACGATGTTCGGGTTGTGCGTGCAGACGATGATCTGCCGCTTCTCTTTCAATGACGCGAGGATGTCGCTCAGAACTTGGCCTACGAGCCGGTTGTCGAGATTGTCCTCGGGCTGATCGATCACGAGCGGCGTTGGCTCCGCGAGAGCGATCAAGGGTAGCATCGCACTAGAGCGTTGTCCCGGCGAAAGCTCACCGACAGGGTGATCGTTCAGCAGGATGCTCTCGTGGTCATCCCATTCAACCTCCTGCAATTGCATGAGGGTTCGGAGGCGGCTGCCATCTTCTACCAAGCACCAGACATCGGCCGCCTCATCCTTGGCCCACGGTCGCCACGCCTCTCTAGCGCGTTGAGCCTCCTGGGCAGTGATCTTGTTGGCAGGTTCATCCGGCGGATGAAGCCCGATGAGGCGGTCTACCTCCTTGCCAACGAGCGCATCCACGAAGGTGATCGGATTGAAAGCGGAGACGAGGGCCTCGGCGATCCGACGATTCTTGTACTGCGTTGCGAAGGCAGAGGCGAGCTTCTGCTTCACAAGGGTGTCAGCGAATTGACACGTGTCCCCACCTGCTACGAAGCTCAGCGAAATCCTCATCCGCCCAGCGAAGTAGCTGTTGAGCGTTCGTTCGATTCGCGCATTGTACCGACTGCGGATACCGGCGATGCGTTCGTGGCACGCAGTCAATCGCTCCGCGATCCCCTTTCGAGCGATCCACTTTTCCTTGAAAACCGCCCACGTCCTCAGATACTCATCCCGCAACGTGGATGCTTCACGGAGGCGTCTCTCCGCATTAGCGCGCAGGTCCGCACTCCGCTGCATGAACGAGTCGTCGGAGAACGCGGCTCGTAGCTGCGCCTGGACGGACTCAATCCCCTGCTTCGCCAGCGCGATGTGTTGGCCAAGCAACTCGGCGAAGTTCTTTAGCACCTCAGCGGCAGCGGATAGGTGCTTCTGCACATCGGTCTCGGCGTCCACAACCTTGAGTTTCGCCAACTCATCGGTCAACCACCAGTCACGCAGTTCCTGTTGTGCGTCCTTCAGCAGCGCATCAACACCCTTGCGAAATGAAGCGGCATCCAGTGCCGCGAGCCTGCTCTGAAGGTCGGCTACGTTTCTGCTCACCAGGTCGAGCACACGTAGTCTTGCCTGAGCCACATCAAGTGATGCGAAATGCTGCTTCACTTCTGGGGTGTTCAACTTCTCGAACGCCGTCTTGTACTCCGTGAAACGCCGCAATAGTCCGTTTTGCTGTGCGAAATGCGTCTTCAGATCGACGATGACTTTTTCGATCTCGCTTCGGCTAGCATGGAGCTGCCGGCGAAGCTCATCGCGCTCCTGCTTCACCAGCGTAAGTTCAGGAACAAGGCGGTCCAGAAGATCGCGCTGTCTCGCCGGTTCTCGACCAAGAGTCTCGATCTCACTCCAGCCGAACAGCCGCAGCGGATACTCGCCGCATGTTTCGACATCCACGACGTTGAGGGGCTCGCCGTCGGCGCCGTAGACCTTGGTGGCGTACTCCTCCTTTGGGTCGAAGGTTGCTTCCAGAACGCGAATGTCCTTGGCCTGCGTCTGATAGACGACGCGGAGTAGGCAGCCCGTGAGATTGGCCACCTGCATGTCCCGGATGCGACCGGAGAGTCTGTTGGTCGTATCCAGCTCATCGAGCGTCCGGTTGTAGCCAAAGACGTAGCGAAGCGCCTCGACGATGGTGGACTTGCCCGATCCTCGCGGGCCGATCAGACAGTTGAGGTTCTCGGCGAAAGCGACGCGGATCTTCTCGAAGAACGAGTTCTTGTCGCCGACGATCTCCAGGCCGAGCAGCCTCGGGCTGGGCGGCGTGGGCAGATCGGTCTTGAAGCGAATGCGGGTTTCGGGGAACTTCAGGGCATCGCGGAGCCCTCGGAGATTCAAGGCGGTCATCTTGACCCACGTCACCCGGTCCTCGCAATCGAAGTCCTCGATGCAGTGGGCGTCCAGCTTCATCGTGACAGGGATGCTGATATCCCGGTTGGCCGATTTCGAGAACCACCGGTAGTGCCGGTCATCGGACGCTTTGGCAACCTCCACCGCGTCAAAACCGACGCCGAATAAGAAGTCCTTGGCCGCGTTGGAGATGTCCTGCTCCTGGTGCTCCTTCTTGTCCCCATCCGCAGCGAAGAGCCTGAGAATGTCCCGTCCCGTCTGCCGGAAGTGGTATCGGGCACCCTGGGGGTTATCGACGTGGGCGGCGACGCAGATGCCGTCCGCCTCGTGCACCGCCTTGATCCACGTGGCCAACGCAACGCCTGTCACTTCTTCCTGGCCGTGCCGATCCGCGTCGACCGGAAAGCCCTTCACGCCCGCGAACAGGCGCGAGAACTGCTCGGGAGTGCTGCCGTCTGGCAAGACGGCGAGCAGATGGAGTCGCATTGTCGTCATCGCGGCTTCCGGCCGGAAGTTCACCTCCATTCCGGGCAGTACCCGAAAACCGTCACCGGCGAGCGTCGCTTTCGACACGCGGCTGGCATACGAGCACTTCATGTGGTCCGTGATAGCCACCAGGTCGAAGTGCGGCTGGAGCGCGGCGATAAAGTCCGCTTCTCCGCCCGGCGCCAGGAGTTTGGTGCGGTCGTTCAGCGTACTGTCCCCGGTCTTGTTCCAGTCGTGGCTGTCCGGCGAATGCAGGTGTAGCGCCACGCGGCGGAAGCGCGAGGTTCGTTTTCTGAGTTCGTCGAGCGCTTCAAGGAGGTCGTCGTACTGCGTCATCACATCACTTGCCGTCCATCATCGTACCCCAATACACGCTTCTGCAGCCAGCAGCCCGCTGGCGCTCCCGGGGTACATTCGGGCGCGCCCCCGGGGAAATCGCGTTGCACCGCGAAGCCTCACCGGCAAGCGGGTCTGCCCGTGGCGCCCGGGAAGTCGGCCCGGCGCTGCCGCTCCGGGTTCGGATCAGCCGACCGCCCCGCCGCGGCGAACTCGGGGCGGGCTCCGCCCGGAGCAAGCGACGGCCGCGTTAACGCGCGGGCGTCGGTGGACCCTCCCCCAACCCTTCCCCAAGAGGGAGGGGAGTTTGGGGAGGGGGACGGGTTTCCCAGGGGTTGGCACCCCTGCCTACGTTCGCGCGCCCCGTCGGGGCGGGTGGGGTGCAGGCATGCCCCATCGCTGCCGCTCGGGCTCTGATTCCCTCGTTGCTTGGCGTTTCGCCCTTTATCCCTCACTCCCTGATTCCCTCATTCCCTTCACGGAATCCGCCCTTCCCCGCTCGACGCCGCCAACCTCGGTCCCTTGGCCCCTTACCCCCCGGATTCGGCGCTATGCTCCAAGAACGGCCGACGGGGACGTTGGCCGCTACATCGAACGGCCGACACGGGGGTTGGCCGCTACATCGAACGGCCGACACGGGGGTTGGCCGCTACATCGAACGGCCGACGCGGACGTTGGCCGCTACGAGCCTCCTGCGGAGGTGCAACCGCCAATGCCGCCCCTGTTCGGCGGGTCCTCGGCGTCCGTTCCCTCACGGTCGCGGTTCGGATCGGATGGCAAGAGTCTCATTTACGACCCACACAATCATGAGCATCTTGAGACCCTTCGGCGGGCGACCCCGAAAACGCGGTCCCGATCGGCCGGCCGACGAGCCGTCGGCCGCTACACTTCCATTCGGACCCGCCACGACGATCCACGGCTGGCGAGGCGCCGGCCGCTACCGGCCGGTTGGCCCGTCGCTTGCGCTCCGGGCTCGTTCATTCGGCCGCGCGCGGGCGCGGGCCGCTACAGCCCCGCCACCATGGCGCCGCCGCAGGCGGCTAACGCGAAACCGGCGAGCGCGTGCGAGTAGCGCTCCAGGCGTGAGCTGGACAAGTGCAAGAGACCCCAGTAGGCGCCCGCGACGACCGTCAGCATGGTGCCGATCGTGAAAAACGCGAACACGCCGGCGACAAGCGCGACGCTCCAGAGGTTCAGCTTGATCGCGGGGTACATCAGGATTGGGATCAACGGCTCGCAAGGCCCAAATACGAAGACGGTGAACAGAATCCACGGCGTCATGCTGCCCGCGCCGGCGTCGCCTTCCTCGGCGTGCGGATGGGCGTGCTCGTCATGGTGGACATGCGTGTGCCGATGCACGGCCCCATCGGCGTGTACGTGCACGTGCGTGTGCGGCCGGTTGCGGATCGCCCGCCGGATGCCCCATACCATGTAGACCAGCCCGAAGCCCAGCAGCAGCCAGGCCGCCAGATCGCCCCGCACGCCCTCGAACCATTTCAGCTTGCTCACCGCCAGGCTGGCCGCGATGCCGATGAAGCCCAGCACGACCGAGCTCAGCACGTGGCCCAGGCCGCAGGCCAGCGTGATCACGATCGTCTTGGGAAACGACCAGCGGCCGACCTTGGACATGGCGATGAAGGGGATGTAATGGTCGGGTCCGGTGACGGTGTGGAGGAAGCCGATGAAGGCGGCCGTTCCCAGCAGTCCGAGCAACGTGACTTCATTCATTCCTCAAGCTCCTCGGCGGGCTTCCGGGAGAACGGCCTCATTCTACGCCATGTTCGGGCTCCGTACACGATCTAGGGCGGTTTCGCTTTGGCGGCCGCCGGGGCGAAAAAAGGTGTCAGGAACCTTTTGCCGCGGAGCGGCCCTTTGGGTGCTGGGCACAAAAGGTTCCTGACACCTTTTTTCGCCCGACTCAGTGGGGGTGCCGCTGGCGCGGCTCATTCTTGCGAGCGGAGCAGAACGAAAACCTGCTGCTCGCCCACCTGCACGCGCAGCCGAATGCCCTTCTTCAGGTCCTGCTTGGCGACCTGCGTACGGAACTCGGCCACGCTGTTGACCGGTGTGCCCTGGACATCCAGGACCAATTGGCCCGCGCGCAGCCCCGCCCGGTACGCCGCACTATCCGGGTCGACCTGCGTGATGGCCACGCCTTCGATGTCTCGGTCGAGCCCGAGCGCGCGGCGCGCCTCGGGCGTCAGATTCGTTACCGTCAGGCCCAGCTCGTTCGCATCCCCCGGCCCGGCGGCGGCCACCTCTTCATCTTCCGACCGCTGGGCCAGCTTGATGGAGATCGATTTCTTCGCGCCGTCGCGGAGAACCTCCAGTTTCGCCTTGTTGCCGGGCTCCGCCGCCGCGACGAGATTGCGGAACTGCAGCGCATCCTTGATCTTCGTGCCATCGAAAGCGGTGACGATGTCGCCCTGCTTCAGTCCCGCTTCGTCGGCCGGACCATCCTTGATCACGTTGCCGATAAGCACCCCTTCGGTCGAGTCGTACCCGAACGAGCGGGCCATGTCCTCATTCAGCGCCTGGATGCCGACGCCGAGCCATCCGCGCGTGACGTGACCCTTGCTGATCAAGCTTTCCATGATCGACTTTGCCATGCTGATGGGGATGGCGAGGCCGACGCCGTTGTTTCCGCCGCCGCGGCTGATGATCGCCGTGTTGATGCCGATGACCTCGCCGCGCAGATTGACCAGCGGCCCGCCGCTGTTGCCGGGGTTGATCGCGGCGTCGGTCTGAATGAAATCCGCGTACTCCACGATCCGCACGTTGGAGCGGCCTTTAGCGCTGACGATGCCGGCGGTGATGGAGTCGCTGAGCAGGCCGAACGGATTGCCGGCCGCGACGACCCATTCGCCGACCTTGATGTCCTCGGAGTTGCCCAGCTTGGCGCTGGGCAGGTCATGGGCCTTGACGCGGATCACGGCCAGGTCGCTCAGCGGATCCCGGCCGACCACCTCGGCGTGCAGCTCGCGGTTGTCGTGCAAGGTCACGGTGACCTCATCCGCGTCGCCCACCACGTGGTTGTTCGTCAGGATGTACCCATCGGCGCTGACGATGACGCCGCTGCCCATGCCCTCCTGGGGCGGAAGCTGGTTCTGGAACCGATCGCCGAAGAAGCGCCGCAGGAGGTCGTTGTCGAAGGGCAGTCCTTCGGGCAACTGCGGGAGCGGTGCCCCGTTGCCACCGCGCGCCGCCGCCTTGAAGTGTTTGACCACCCGGATCGTGACGACCGAGGGGCTGATCGTCTCCGCCGCGTAGCCGAACGCCGTAGAGAGGGCGTTCGCATAGCGCAGCGCTTCCTCCGGCGGCACCTGAGGCGGCTGGTCGCCGGCGAGTGCGGGCGCAGACACGGCGCTAAGCAAGAGGCCGATGACGAGAGCCAACGACGACGCCCGCGGGATTCTCCTGTCAGAAAGTTGTAACTTGTTCACGGGATACCTCCAATTCTTTGCCACGGTCTGTGTTCATGCTGCACAGGGTCCTGTACGTCGTGAGCCGCCGGGGGTTCGGTTCGGGAGCGTGCCTCGGACCGCTAGCCCGCCTGGGGGAGAAACAACAGGGCGGTGCCGGCCACTGCGACCAGCGCTCCCAGGACGGCTCGGAGGCTGACCCGCTCTTTATAGACCCAGACCACCAGCGGCAGGATAAACACAGGCGTGAGCGAGATCAGCGTTTGCGCCACGCCGAGCTTCACGCGGTCCAACGCCACCAGGGACATCCAAACGCCCAGGAATGGGCCCACCAGTGATCCGCACAGCGTGTACACGTAGCCCACACGTCGCCGAGGCCCCACGTCAGTCGTCCGCCGCGGCGGACCGGGGCGCAGGCCGATCCGCGCGCGTGCGGCCAGCCAGAGGATCAGCGGGATCACGAAGATGGCGGCGAAGAACATGCGGATGAGGGTCGCGGTCTGCGGGGACAGATGCTGTTCACGCGGCAACCAGCCGTGCCCGATGCCCTGCTTGCTGAGGAGGTATCCGCCGGCCTGACAGGCGGCCGCGACCAGCGCCAGGACAACGCCCCAGGCCCGGTTCGGTCCGAGCATCGCGCTTCCGGGCGCAGGACGTTCCAGCACAACCCACGCCACACCGCCAATCGTCAGCAGCATCCCCAGCCATGCGACGGCACTCAGCGTCTCGCCCAGGGCCAGCCAGCCAAACAGGGCCGCGAAGATCGGCGAAGTCGTGCAGATCAGGGAGGACAGGCGCGGGCCGATGCTGACGAACGCGGCAAACAATGCCCAGTCGCCGATGCTCAGGCCGACGAGGCCGGAGAGCGCCAGGAGCACGACCTGGCGGGCACTGGCCTCGGGGATCCACGTGCCCGCGAGCACACGGTGCGTGAGGCCGAGCCAGACGACCGCGAACAGGATGCGCAGCGCATTGACGAACGTCGCCCCCAGGCGTCGGCTGGCCGCGGTGAAAAGCAACGTCGTGAACGACCAGAGCAACGACGCGCCCACGCCGGCCGCAGGCCCGATATAGGGATCAAGCGCGGTCATTGCGGGCAAGACTATAACGCATGGCCGCGGGGTAAGTGGAGCACGCGGACGGCTGCTGCGTAGGGGAAGCCCGGTTCGTGAATGCCGGCAACTTGCCCCGCCCCGGGAGCTTGTCCGATGGAAGGTGCGCCTGCGCGCCCGTACGATCTGGCGCGCCGGCTGGACGGGCCTGCTCAGATGGCCTGGGAGAGAACGGTGAGTTACTCCGACCTGCGCATTCGCCCCGAGCGGCCCGAAGACTATGCCGCCATCCGCGAAATCAATCGAATCGCGTTCGGACGTGACGCCGAAGCACGGCTGGTGGAGGCCCTACGCGCGTCGCCGGGGTTCGATAAGGGTTCATGGTCCTGGAGTTGGCGCCGCACACGCTCGACGACATGCCGGGCACAGTCGAGTATCCGGCGGCGTTCAATGACGTGTAGCCTGCGCTTCGGAGTCCGACCCCGTTCGGCGCGGCGCGCGAGCTGATCTACAATTCCGGTAAGGCGACTGCGCAGGGCCTGCGGATGCCAAACTACTGCCCCCACTGTGGCACCAACGTCCGGGAGTTCCTGGCGACGTTCTATGTCGAGCGGACATACCGGTCGTTGGAAGAGATGCCGGCCGAGGTCCGTGCGTTGTTTGAGCAGGGGCGCGTGCGTGCCCCCAGCATGCACGATGAAGCCGATTCGTGAAGTCGATGCCACCGATGGAACTGATTGCGGCCCACACGCCTGAGCAGCTTGATACCGTGCGGCAGCTCTTCCAGGAGTACGCCGACGAGATCCGGGTCGACCTGTGCTTCCAGGGGTTCGCGCAGGAGCTGGCCGAGCTCCCGGGGCAATACGCACCACCAGCGGGCCGGCTGCTTCTCGGCCAATGCGATGGCCAGCTTGCGGGCTGCGTCGGCCTGCGGCCCTTCGAGGAAAGCCCCCGGGTGGACGCCACCCTTACACGAAGCCCCAACGTCTGCGAGATGAAGCGCCTGTATGTGCGCCCGGAGTTTCGCGGGCGGGGCGTCGGGCGGGCACTCGCGGTAGCCGCCATCGCCGCCGCTCATGAGATCGGATACGACCTGCTGCGCTTGGACACACTGGCCCACATGACGGTCGCAATCGCCCTCTACCGGTCGCTCCGCTTTACTGACACCACGCCGTACCGACACAACCCCCTGCCAGGTGCGACCTACCTCGAGCTGGACCTGCGTGAGACCGGGACGGGCGGGAGCGTGGCGGGTCGCGATAGACCCGACCGGGAGTGATGTCACCGGGGCAACCCGAGATCATCGCGTTCAGGCCGATTCGGATCAGCAACACCGGTGGGCGGATTTCGTTGACAGCGGGTGGCTAAACCGCTAATCTAAAGAAGCTAAATGATTTGGAAACCGGCTGGTTAAGGACGGGCCGCCGAGGCGGAACGAAGCTCGGAGGAGGGACGCAAGCGCGTCTCCGACAGGTATTGTTTGCGGTTGCGGACCCGATGCGTGGGGCGACACGCGGGCAGCGTGGTGCGCTGAAGGTGCATCTCGGGTTCGTGTCAACGGGCATCATGGGACCAGGCAGCTCTAGGAGAAACGACATGAGGCACTTGCTTTACGTGACAATGGGTATGCTGCTTCTGGCCGGGCCGGCATGGGCCGGGCCGCCGGTCATCGACGGTTCGGCAGCGACCGACACACTCTACGGTACGACCGTCACGATCCAGGACACACAGACCCAGTTCGGCGATGCCAACTTGGGACGGCCGGATGTCTGCAACGGGTCGGAGCTGGATACGGTCTACGCCGTCGTTTATCCGAATACGGGCGCCAAGACACTTTACGTGGTCCTGGCGGGGAACTTCGAGACCAACGGCAACTGGGTCGAGCTGTTTTTCGACACGCGGACGGGCGGACAGAACCGCCTGCTCAGCACGAACCCGGGCGTTCCGAATACCGGGCTCCTGCGTATGTCGGATGACGGCAGCGGGAACGGCTTGACGTTCCAGACCGGCTTTAACGCCGATTTTTGGGTGTCGGTGCACTGCTTGGGCGACCCGCTCGTGATCTCCGTGGAATACGCGGAACTGTATGTCAGCCCAGCGAACCCGGGCGTGCTGTACAACTGCGGCGACGGCGCGGCCAAGTGCGCGACGAGCGGCGGGGCCCTGACGGGCGGCGACCCGGGCGCGCCGGCGATCCTGTGCACGGTGGACAACGGCAACGTGGTCGGCGTGACCGGCGGCTGCGGGGTCGACGATGGCTCCGGCGTGAAGACCGGCCTCGAGCTCGCCATCCCCCTGTCGGCCATCGCGAATCCCAGCGGCGCCTTCACAGTGACGGCGTTTATTAACGGCCAGCAGCACGACTATGTGTCCAACCAAATTCTGGGTGGGCTGGCCGGCCTCGCCGATTGCACGCCGCCCCTTAACGGCAACCTCGGCGAGCCGCGGAGCGTCAACTTCCAAACGGTGGCCTTTGGCATCCAGCAGCCGTTCACGATCCCCGCGGCTCCGGTGCCCACCGGGGCCTGCTGCATCGGCACCGCCTGCTCGATCAAGACGCAGGCCCAGTGCACGGCGTCGAGCGGCACGTACCTGGGGGACGACTCGAATTGCGATGGGAACCCGTGCAACGCGACAGCGCAGGGCCGCTGTTGCATCGACGACGGCTACAGCGGCCAGTGCCTGATCCGTGAACAGGCCCAGTGCAACTCACTTGGCGGGACGTGGGGCGGCGCCGGCACGACCTGCGACGGCTGCCCGTGCCTGCTGGAGCCCACGGGCGCATGCTGCGTCGGCGGCGGTTGCCAACTGAAGCGGGAGGCCGACTGCGCCACCATGGGCGGCGTTTACGCCGGCGACTACACGAACTGCGGCACGACCGGCAATACGCCCTGTGACCAAGGTGCGTGCTGCACCGGAACCGTATGCGACGACACGCTGTTCCGGTTCGAATGCACGGCGGGCGGCGGCCGGTTTGTCGGCGTCGGCTCGACCTGCACGACGGGATTGTGCGACTTCACGATCACGACGCCGTACGCGGCTGGCCAAATGCAGAACCCGCAGTGGGTACCGGATGCCAACCCGATGACGGAGAACCCGCGCAGCAGCCACATTTACTCGATCACGTTCACCGGGCTGACGGCCGGCGGGCGCTACGAGTGGAAGGTCACCGACGGGACGTGGAACAACACCATTCCATCGAACGCCAATAGCTGGTTCTACGCCGATGCCAGCGGAAACATCACGCTCACATATGATGCGAACGCCTATGCCGACGGCTGGTCACCGAGCCGCGACCGGCTCGGCGTCAGCGCGGACGCGGGCACCTGGACCGCGGTGGGCGACTTCGTGTCCGAGCTGGGCGGCGGCGACTGGAGTAACAACGATCCGCACGGACTGATGACGGCCCAGGGCGGCGGGATTCACAAGCTGACGGTCAACCTGCCGGCCGGCAACTACGCGTGGAAGGCCGTCAAGACCGGCACCTGGGACTCGATCAGTCTGGACCAGCGGAGCGTCAACACCGCGAACTGGGACTTCGCCGTCGGCGCCCCGACCGACACGGTAACGTTTTGGGTGGACGGCCTGGTCGGCCGGGCCAAGCTCGACGTCACGCCGGCCGTCACCGTCTGCATCGGCGACCTGAACTGCGACGGGACGATCAGCTTTGGCGACATCAACCCGTTCGTGTTGTACCTGTCGAACCTCGGCGCCTGGCAGGCCGCGTTCGTGGGCTGCCCCGCGGAGAACGGCGACATCAACTGCGACGGCATCCAGGGACAGGGCTCATTCGGCGACATCAACCCGTTCGTGGCGCTGATGACGCAGTGCGGCAGCGGCTGTAGTTGCCCGGGCCCGATTTCGTGCCCATAGGAGTGGTTTGGAACAGACTGAGAATCGAGTGGGCGCCGGGCCGCGTGGCCGGGCGCCGCAATCGGGAAGAAGCAAGGAGTTCGAGCAGGAGGTTATGAGAATGCGTTACGCAGGACTTTTCGCAGTTTTGGGGCTGGTGGCGGCTCCCGCTCTGGCCGCAATCCTGACCCCGCACGTGGCGGGCGACTTCCAAGGCTGGGATGCCGGCGCCAATCCGATGACCGAGACGCCCCCCGGCAGCGGCATCTGGGCGGCCAGCTTCACCGAGCTCGGCTCGGGCGCGCGCCACGAATTCAAAATCACCGATGGCACCTGGGACAACAGCTTCCCGGGGCCGAATAGTTGGCTGTATGCGGACGCCAGCGGCGGAGTCACCATCTGGTACGACATCAACACGTACGCGGACGGCTGGTCGCCGACCACCGAGCGGCTGGCGCTCAGCACCGATCCGGGGATTTGGACGGCGGTGGGCGACTGGCAGCATTTTGTCGGCGGCGGAGACTGGGACAACGCGAACCCCGCGACGGCCATGGCGCCACAAGGCGGCGGCATCTACAAGCTCCAGGCCACGTTGCCCCCGGGCAACTACAACTGGAAGGCCGTCGTGACCGGGACCCCGACTTGGGACTCGATCAGTTGGGACAATCGGAGCGTGAACACCGCCAACTGGGGCTTCACGACCGACGCGGTGAACGACACCGCGGTCTTCTGGGTGAACTCATTCGCCGGCACGGTCAAGTACGACCTTGTTCCGGAGCCGGCCGCGCTGCTCGGGCTGGGGCTGCTGGGGCTGGTGCTCCGGCGGCGTTAGCCGGCGTGTGAGACTCTCGCGGGTGCGGGCGCGGCCGGGTGAGAGCTTGCGCCCGCTCTTTTTGGCTGGAGTACGGCCAGGCGCTACAATGGGTAGGCGGGTTAACGTCGTGACGGCGCTGAACGTCGCGAGCGTTGCGATCGTGGATCAAGGGAAATCATGATAGCGCGGACGGTGCTGCTGGCGGGCGTAGCGGCCCTGGCCCTGGGCGCGACGCATGACAACAACGTGGAGTGGAACGGCGTCACCCACGTCCCCTGGCTGGACCGGTCGCCGCGGTGTCCGATCAACGGCGAGAGCTTCACGGTGTCGTTTCAGACGTACCGCTACGACATCACCTCGGCCCGCGTGTACGTCAACGCCGGCGCGCCCACCTGGGTAGACGCCGTTTTTGATCACAACCGCGGCGTGTACGACGTGTGGAAAGCGACGGTCCCGGCCACGGCGCCGACCGGAGCCCTGGCGTACTACTTGGAACTCACCGACGGAACGGACACCGACTATCTTGGCCCGGAGGGGATGTCGGATACCGCGCCGGCCAATGGCTGGGCAGTGGACTTTACCAGCCTGAGCCACGCACCGCTGGGTTGTACTATGACCAGCGACGGCGGCGCTGTACTCCGGGTGTGGGCCCCGAACGCGACCTCGGCCTACGTCGCCGGCGAGTTCAACGGCTGGAACACTACGTCTCTGCCGATGACCAAGACCGGCGGCTACTTCACACGCAAGGTGGCCGCGCCCGTCAATGCCAACCAGCAATACAAGTACATCTTCCAACCCGGGACGGTCTGGAAACCGGATGCACGCGGCCGGGCGATGAATCCGGCGGACAACAACAACACCTATGTTATCAACCCGTCGGCGCACACCTGGGCGGAGCAGGACTTTCAAACACCTCCGTTCGAAGACCTGGTCATCTACGAGCTGCACGTCGGGACCTTTTCCGGTTTCAACGACGGGCTCAACCGGGCGGGCCGGTTCCACGACATCGTCGATACGCACCTCAATCACCTGCTGTACCTCGGCGTAAACGCGGTCGAGCTCATGCCCATCACCGAGTTCGACTACTACGAGTCGTGGGGCTACAACCCGGTCAACAACTGGGCGCCGGAGAACGCGTATGGCAGCCCGGAAGATCTGAAGTACACAGTTGACCTTCTGCATCAGCACGGCATCGCCGTCATTCTGGATGTCTGCTATAACCACTTCTCCTACAGCGGCAATTTCATGTGGTATTACGACGGCACGCAGATTTACTTCGATACACCAGCCGTCGACACGCCCTGGGGCTCGCAGGCCGCCTTCTGGAAAGGGGAGGTGAAAGACTACTACGCGGACAACGCGCTGCACTGGCTGGACGAGTACCATGCGGATGGGTTCCGCATGGACGCCACGCGCTACATGCGCGACAACTGGATCTTTCCGCAGGGCTACCCGGACGGCTGGGCCCTGATGCAGCGCTTCAACAACAACATCAACGCGCGCAAGGTGGACGCCATCTCCATTGCCGAGGAACTGCCCAACGATCAGTGGATCACCTATTCGACCGGCAGCGGCGGCGCGGGCTTCGACAGCCAGTGGCACGACGCGTTCGGCGACAACGTGCGCCAGGAGATCTTCGACGCCGCCTACGGCGACCCGGAGATGTGGAAAGTCCGCGACGCGCTCGTCGACTCCGCGTATCCGAACAAGACCAACCTGGTGCGCTACGTCGAGTCGCACGACGAGGCTGGCCAGGCCCGCCTGGCGGTCGCCATCGACAGCAGCGATCCCTACAGTGTCTGGGCTAAGGGGCGCTCCAAGCTCGCGCAGGGGCTGACGCTGTTGGTACCGGGGATTCCCATGTTCCTGCAGGGCGGCGAATGGCTGGAGAACATCCAGTTTGGCAGCGGCTACGGCAACCGCATCGACTGGTCCAAGGCCAGCAGTCGCGCCCCCATCGTGCAGTTTTTCCATGACCTGATTAATGTCCGCAAGACCAATTGTGGCTTTCGTGCAAACGCCGGATACGAAGTGCACCATCTGGATGAATACAACAACGTCCTTGCGCTGCATCGCTGGTGTACGGACGGCAATGACTTGATCGTCGTGGCGAGCTTTAACAACTACGACTTGTACAATTACCAGGTCGGCTTTTCGCAGAGCGGCACCTGGTACGAGATCCTCAACAGCCAGGCGGCCGAGTACCTCGGCAACGGTGTCGGCAACGGCGGATCGGTCACGGCGAGCGGCGGGCCGTACGACGGTATGCCCCAATCCGCATGGATCACCATCCCGCAAATGGGCTTGCTTGTGCTCCGCTACAACCAACCGCCGACCCTGCGCGGCGATGTGAACTGCGACGGCACGGTAAACTTCGGTGACATCAACCCGTTCGTGCTGGCGTTGAGCAACCCGGCGGCATATGCCCAGACCTACCCCAATTGCCCGCTGGGCAACCGTGACATCAACCAGGACGGGCAGTTCGACTTCGGCGACATCAACCCGTTCGTCTCGCTGCTTAGCGGCGGAGACTAAGTTCGACTTTCGCACTTTATGCGGCCTGTTGGACCGCGTGGAATAGAGTTTTCA
>CAZWYT010000048.1:0-37750 GCA_964638325.1 uncultured Planctomycetales bacterium | reverse complement strand
TCAAGTCGCCCAGGCCCGTCATGCCGTCGACGGCAGTCCAGCGAAACGCCTCCCAGGCCTGGGGGGAATACTTGGCAGCCCAGCCAACGACTACCGAGCCGTCCGCCCCGTCCGCGGAGACGCCGTAGGCCTGCGTCTCGAAGGCCCCGTCCGACAGCTTGCCCAACCCCTGAAACTGTGCGCTGCGCAGTCCCGCCCACGCGCCCGCCGTCAGGGATGGGAAACCAACTCCGCCCAAGACCACCGCGCACCACAGCACACGTCGACCGCTCATCCCCGCACGGAGCGTCTCAGTTCGACACGTTCTCATCCGCCTCTCCTCACTGGCTCAGCAGCGCGACGAACGGGCTGATGTCGGCGAAGTTGACCTGGCCGTCCGCGTTGAGGTCGCCGTTCATTATGTTCCCCCAGGGATATTCCGCGTAGTAGCTATCCGCGTTGATCAGCGCTAGCACAAACGGATTGATATCAATCAGGTTGACAAGTCCGTCAACGTTTAGATCGCCCGGTCTAACGGGCAGCGGAGCCTGCGGATCACCGACATAATCGCCGTAACTCTGCCGCCACATCTGGTAGTCCACGAGGGTGACGACTCCGTCGTGGTCGAGGTCCGCCCCCGGGCGGTACTCGGGCTGACCGCTGCTATGCCCGAAAGCGGCCACGAAGAGCACGTAATCGTCATAATCCACATCCCCGTCGAGATCCACGTCCCCGGCGGGGTAAGTGTAGAATGCCCACAGCGGCCCGGGGGATGAGAGGCCATCATCGTCCCAGGCGACGACTTGCCAGAAGTACGTCGTATTCGCCTGTAACAATCCGGGATCATACGTCGTCGCCGCCTGATGCTCGCTGACCAATGACGGGGGCGTGTCCGTGCCAAAGTAGACGTCGTAGCTCACTACGTCCGCCGGGTTCGGGTCCCCCCCTGTCCAACCGAGATCGGCATTCACATCTACGCCGAAACTGGCATCCGCAGGAACCGGGCTATACGGCGGATACGGAGGGCAGTTGACGAGCCACCCGTCCAAATCCATGAACGGATACCGATCATCACCCTGGGGCATGTCGCCGATGCAGTCGCTCCCAGGCAGGTCCTGGCTGGGGCCATGGTACAAATCGATCCCTGCATAGGTGTTCCAGTAGTTCCCGCCGCTCGGATAGCCATTGTGCCAGGTAATGCCGCATTGATAAACGGTAACCGTAGCATCGAGAAAATCGTTATGATAAATGTGATTCCCACTGCCCCGCGAAAAATGGACCGAGCAGCCGACAAAGGTGTCGCCAATAAAGTGATTAGCGTAGCTGTCATAGAACGCCACAACGTCATCAAAGGTGTTATTGGTGATGTCATTGAACACCGAGAATTCCGACAGCATGCGACTCAATTGATTCCCGGCGATGTCGTTGTCATCGGAACGGATGTAGATATCCAGCCAGCTCTCAGGGCTGAGAAACGTATTGTCAGCAATCGTATTTCGCCCGGTCGAAAAATCAAGCGGGTACCCAAAGAACAGACCAACGTCGCACTCGACAACCATGTTGCCCTGGATGGTATTCACGTACGTGCCTAGGCTCCAACCGGGGTAGCCACCAGCGAAGACGGCATAGTCATTGTCGCTGAGCACGTTATTCAGGACCTGATTGTGATCGCCGCAAGTAGGCGGCGGTGAGTATCCGCAGTCGCCCGGTGAATGACCTGTCAGCAGGACTCCAAACTCGTAACCGGAGACCGTATTGTCGCTGAGCAGGTTGTTGGCAGGGACCGGATAACCGCTGTCATCGTGGGGACCGGATTCGAGCCAGATACCGACCCAACCAGCATCGGCGGTTACCTCGTTGCCTATGATGACGTTGTTCTCCGCTTCATAGTCCACGCCATAGAGCACGATGCCCATATTGCTGTAGGAGACGCTAATGATCCTGTTGCTGGCGATCGTATTGCCTGCCGAGCGACCGATCCAGCCACAGGGGCCCCACGGATCGTCGCAGGGCGGATTGACCTGGATGCCGACGTTGCCTCGGATCGTGAAGCCCGTGACCGTCACTTCGGATGCGTCGGCGATATAGACCACCACGCCGGTACCGCCGCCGTCGATGATCGTCGTGTCGCGATTCTCGCCCATCAGCGTTATCGCTTTGTTCACGACAACATGTTCGTAATAGGGGGAAGACTCATCGTAAACAAAAACCGTGTCCCCGGCGATGGCGGCATCGACTGCCGCCTGGATCGTGGCGTAGTTGTTCGGTTCGGTGCCACCTACATAGAGAATGACATTTCCTGCCACTTCGCGCGTCGTAAACGCCCATGTCGGACCGGTCGTCGAGCCACCGCAATCCCGTGCGACAATCTGCCAATAGTACGTCGTGTCCACCTGGAGGTTTTCCGCGGCGTACGTGGTCGCGGTCTGGTTCTCACTAACCAGCGGAAGCGGGACACTGGTTCCGAGGTACACATCGTATGTGACCAGGTCGCCATCCGGGTCACCGCCAGTCCAGCTTAGATCCACATCAACAGGGACATCCAAGGCACCATCCGGGGGGTAGGGATTGTCGGGAGTATTCGGCGGAATATTGACAGCGGTGGTGACAAAGTCCCACAGGGGGCCGGCAGTCCACTGTGCCAGGCTGTCACGGGCGACAATCATCCAGTAGTATTGCGTATCGCGCAAAAGAACGCCAGGGTCATAGGCTGTCGCTGATTGGGTGCTCACCAGCGGCGGTTCAGGGACGGTTCCGAAATACACGTCATACAGCACGGTATCCTGGGGAAACGGATCGCCACCCACCCAACTGAGAATGGTGAGCAGCGGAACTTCACTGGCACCGTCTGCCGGGAAAGGGTCACTGGGTACGTACGGCGGTTGGTTCTGCTTGATAGCCAGGGAATGATTGCATGCCTTCTCGATCGCGGTGTACTCTGCGTTCGGCGCCGGCACGTTGCACTGGCCCGAGTAGTTCGCGCCCCACGCGGCAATCGAGCCATCGGCCTTCAGACCGAGGCTGTGCTGCCAGCCCCCCGCGACGGCCACGAAGCCGCTGTTGGGCTCCGGGACGTTGCATTGGCCGTAGCCGTTGTCTCCCCACACCACGATCGACCCGTCCTCTTTCAAGCCCAGGCTATGAGATCGACCTGCGGCGACGGCGATAAAGCCGGTGTTCGGCAACGGCACATTGCACTGACCAGCTCCATTTAAGCCCCAGGCGATAATCGAGCCGTCGTCCTGCAAGCCCAGGCTATGATAACCTCCTGCCGCAACCGCGACGAAGCCGGTATTCGGTTCGGGTGGGTCACACTGTCCATCTGCGTTCAATCCCCAGCCGACGATCGAGCCATCCTCTTTCAAGCCAAGGCTATGGTAAACACCTCCAGCGACCGCAGTAAAGCCGGTGTTGGGTAGTGGCACAGCACACTGACCCCACTGGCACTGGCCCCAGGGGACAATCGTGCCACTCTCCTTCAGGCCGAGGCTGTGATATCCTCCTGCAGCAACTGCGATGAAACCCGCGTTGGGCGACGGGACATTACACTGCCCCCAGTCGTTGTTCCCCCAGGCGACAATCGACCCGTCCTCCTTCAGGCCAAGGCTATGGTCCAGTCCTGCTGCGCCTGCAATGAAACCCGTGTTCGGTACGGGCACATTGCACTGCCCCCACTCGTTGTTGCCCCAAGCGACAAACGAGCCGGGTTGCGCGACCGCCCGGCCGCCTATCACCGTCGTGGCGCCGTCCCCAGTTGGCCAACGACTGTCCCAGGCGTCACTGCCATTGGCGCCGTCCACGTACATCGTGTCGGCCGCACAGACCGGCGCCGCAGAAACCAGCAGCAGAGCGATGACACTCCTGACGTATGTTCGCATGTCCCCAACTCCTTCCCGGCCGCGACACGTCGCAGTCGATTTGCTCAACGGAGCCGCCGAATCGCGTTAGCGACGCTACGCAGGACGCCAGCATCAAGCCCCAACAGCTCCGTGCCCCTGCAGTATACCGCGGTGCCTCCCCCACCTTCAAGCCGCGTCGGGTGCCGCAGGGCGAAGGAAACAACTTCATGCAAGAGTGCGGAAGACAAAGCGGGTGGCGCGGCAAACGATCCTGGTGCGGGCGGCCTCGTGGGCAACATCGCCCGGGGTTCGGCGCCGAAAGCCGGTCGACCTCAAGTCTCGCGAAAACGGACCCACGCATCGACCGGCAGGTGCGCGACGGCCTGCTTGTCGCCAGGCAGGCGTCGGTCACCCAACAAACCTGGAAGGCGCAAAAGCAAGGAGACGCGAAGAGCCGGTTGGTTCGCGACGCTGCCAGACCGTCGCCGGGACCGCTTCCAGCGCGCATTCACGAGGCAATGTATTGTACCTTTAAAGTACGAAGCGGGACCCGATCGCCCCCGGGAGTTCTCGGACGTGGTTGAACACGAACAGCTCGATTCGCAGGCCCTGGAGTTACTCCCGCCGACCGTCGTCACGGTCGAGGTCGAGCAACCGCCGGGCGTCCCTGCCGCCATAACAGCGCCGACACCGGCGACCAATGGGCTTCGTGCGCCCGGCACGGCCACCCGATCGTGGTGGAGCGAAACCGACACGTTGGCGATCGCCTCAGTGCTCTGCGGCTTCACGGCGGTCGTACCGGTACTCTCGCAGGTCGCCGGGCTCCTGCTCGGCATCGCCAGTTTGATACGCATCCGCCGTGCGCGCCGGTGCGGCGTTCGGCTGCGTGGCAAGCCCTGGGCGCTGGCCGGCATCGTCAGCAGCGGGTTCGTGCTGCTCTCGTGGATCGCTGTGTTGGCGATGTTGATTGCGGCGCGAATTTCGCTCCTACACACCGCGGGCGCGCTGCGTGCGCTGTTTCCACCCGGCCATTGAGTCGTTGCCTTCAGGCGTCGTCATTAGGACGAGGGCAGGGGGAGGGTCGAAACGCCGAGCGCTGGACCCTCTCCCTACCCTCCCCCTAGAAGGGGGAGGTGTTTTGATCGCGGATCTAAGCAGCCTGCGTCCACGCGCCTCGCCGAACGCGGCTGACCAACCTAACCGCATCAGTTCCCTGTCAGCAGCGCGACGAACGGGTTGATGTCACCGAAGTCGACCGTGCTGTCGGTGTTGATGTCACCGTTTTGCCACGGGCAGCCCGGGTATGCCGCCTGCCACGCCGTCGGGTCGGCCAGGATCAGCACGAACGGGTTGATGTCGCCGAAGCCGACCACCTCGTCACAATTCAGGTCGCCGGTTAGCTCCATTGCTGGAAGGTAGAAGACGTAGGCCGAGCCGGAACCGTCCCCGTGGTCGTCGTCCTGCTGGGCCCCGACAACGGCTATATTGCCCGACAGCGAGACGGAGTACCCGAAGAGGTCGCTGGGCGCGCCGTCCGCCGCAAGGAGGAGCGACACCTGTTCCCATGTGTCGCGGCTCCGAGCCGCGGGACGGAAAACATAGGCGCCGCCGCGGGCAACGGAGCGCCCGGGGGCACCGACCAGCGCGGTCGAGCCGCCCATGGCGACCGACCAGCCCAGGTTCTTGTATGGCCCCGCGTCCTGCGCGGCCAAAGAGGCAGCCTCACCCCAGGCGCCCGGTCCACCCTGGTCGCGCTGGAAGACATAGGCCCGGCCGCTCCCGGGACCGCCGTCACCGTTTGCGTACGCCCCTACCAGGGCCGTATCGGTACCGATCGAGACGGCATAGCCGAATGATTCCAAACCGTGGGCAAAGAACTCGGCCGTCTGGCCCCAGTTGTCGGGACCGCCGGCGTCGCGCTCAAAGATGTAGGCCCGCCCCGGCAGGTCGGTCTGCCAGTACGCGCCGATGATCGCCGTGTCGCCGCTCAGCCCGATGGCAACCCCAAAGTAGACGTAGGCCGCCGCGTCCTCCGGCTGCAGCTCTTTCACCTGGCCCCACTGGTCCGGACCGCCGAAATTCCGCTCGAAAACATAAGTGGCCCCCGAGCGTATGCCCACCACGTTCTTGGTGTATGCACCCACCAGGGCCGTGTCGCCACCGAGGGCCACGGCAAAACCGAACAGGTCGTCGGGAGCACCGTCTGAGGCGGTCAGTTTCTTTACGAAGTTCCATTGGTTTGGGTCGCCGGAGCTTCGCCGGAAGACGTACGCGGCCCCGGTGTCGCTCCCGCCAGGGTGGCCATAGGCTCCGGCGATGAGCGTATCACCGTCCAGGCAAACCGCCCTACCGAGATTGTCAACGGGAAGGCCGTCCGGCGCCAGCAGCTTGCAGACTTGCCCCCAGTGGTCGGCACCGCCCACGTCGCGGCGGAACACGTAGACGGCACCCCGCGAATTCATGTGCCACGGCGCACCGACGGCTGCCGTATCGCCGCTGACGGATACCTTGTCCCCGAACAGGTCCCACGGTCCGCTGTCAGAGCCGGTTAACTTCGCAACCTGGATTTGACCTCGGGCCGCCAGCACGAACCCCTGAGCGGCAAACCAAGCCCCCAGGAGTAGCCAAAGACGCGCTCGCTCCATGATCTCTTTCCTGCTTGAATCTGCATACAAAGCGCCGCCCGGGTTCCGGCTGCTTGCTCCGGGCCCCGTTCCATGCGTTCAAGGCGTGCTGGGCAATGCGAGCAGCCGCACGCTCTCTCACCAGACCGAGATTCGCGGGTCCGACGCGCACGCGCGTGCGCCGCGCGGCGCGCCGATACCCAATGTCCACCGTCCCTCAGCGGCGGCGACCGAAGAGCATGCCAGCGAGCGCCGCCAACAGGATTCCGGCCGGTTCGGGCACAAAAAGGAAGTTGGGCCCAAAGAAGGCATTGGGGAGGCTGTGAATGTTCTCGGGCAGCTTCAGCTCCGGGCCCGGATCACTATAGCGCCCGACGACATAGTTGATCTCCGCCGCCGGCGAGATGGTCGACATCCAGATGGACACAAAGTCGACCTGCGGGTAGTCGCCGGTCGCGCTGTACATGGTCATCACGTAGCTCTCGCCGGGCGTGAGCGTAGCGGGTGGCACTGGCGTATAGCGGCAGTACCCGATCAGCTCGTCTCCGCTACCGGGGCCCACCGTGCCGGTGGTCAGAAGGGCGCCGTCAGAGATCCGAAAGATGCCCAACGGGTGGGCGATCTCAAACCCGTCCTGGTTCAGGCCGGGCGGAAACCCAGCCGGACCCACGTCCACCATTCCCAGATGGGTCACTTCGATCGTCTGGTTGACGGTGAACTCCCACCCATGGCTGTAGCCCGCTTGCGGGTGGCCCCAGATGATGCTGTTGGCAACATCCAGATCAACGGCCACCTGATCGGCCAGGGCTGCGCTGGCCAAGGCCACCCCCAGGATCGTCAGCCTCAGTATTCGTCGCATGTCCTCGCTCCTCTTCTCCTGCTCCAATGGTTTCGAGCCGCCGGCGCCCGGAGCTACCCGCTCCGTCCAAGCGTCCAGAGGCTCCTTTCGTCGCTTCAGACTCATACAGCCTGCTAGACGCCTGGCAGTGCCTGACGCTCCAGGTTGTTGGTGCCGCGGCCTGCGTGCTACGAGCAGCGGCGCCTATGGCCCCGGACAGCGCCGCTAGCGCTGCGTTCGGCCGCGCCTGTTGGTTCACCGTGCTCCTACCGCCGCCGCGCCAGGGTCAGCGTCCCCAGCGCCAGGAGGAGCAAGGTCGTCGGTTCGGGGATCCCGACGATAGTGATGGACTGGTCCGTGTTGTTGAGCCAGTCGCTCCCGGGTACCGACCAGGGCATCCAGTCCGTGCCGGCACCGAAGCCGTTCAGCGGATTACGCCAGGCGGTCTCGTTTTCCTTGAGGACCGGCGTCTGAACAGGAACCTCCTGGTAGTAGCCGATGCTGGCCAGGGGCGCGAGCGGCACAAGGCCGACCCAGTACGCACCAGCACTGAGCGGAATGTTCAGCCCGGAAGCTGTGATCGCCAGGTAGTTCACGTTGTTCTGCGTGAAGGGCGTCAGCGTGACGTTCACGAGCTGCCCGCTGGTCGGGTCGTACGCGTTGTCTGGCAACGCACCCGTCTTGGGCAGGACGTTCAGCCGGGCCTGTTGCACTACACCCTCCCAGAGGCTGGGAGAGCTGTACCGGGTATAGTAAACCGTGATCCCCTCAATGACCCAGTCCTGCCCGTCCGTGGTGATGTCGTTCACCGTGTACGAGCTATACGCACCAAACGGATCGGGGGGCGGAAACTCCTGGCTGGTGATAATCGGCGGGTACTGCCAGTAATCGACCAGGACGCTCTGGTCCCACAGCACAGCCGCGCCGGCGCTCGCCGTGCACGCGAGCCCGAGCAGCGCCACACACAGCCTCCTCATCTCGCTCTCCTCCATACCCGCGCGCCCCAAAGTGCAAGAGCCCACCGGCTGCCCTCGCCTCCGAAAGCGGCTGACCCAGAAACCTGAGGGCCGGGACTCACGCTTACCGGTGGTGAAGCGAAGCCCACCGAGGGCTTCCGACCCGGTCCACCGCCAAAGCGCCTGCTGCCGCAGGCCCGTAAGCGACGTCGGCCACCACCGCGCGCCGATATCGGCCTGCCAGCCACGCCTCCTAGTGCACGCTAGTGAATGGCGAACAACGTGTCAATCACTTTCTGACTACTTTTCTGGAAAATTCTCCAAACCGCATGGACAGGCCATTTGACTTTGCCCACAATGACGCTAACAATGCGTGGCTGGATGGTGCGCATGGACCAAACCGATGCCGCCACGGCGCAAGTACGTTCTTTTGAGGTAGACGCCGCGGCCGTCTTGCGACAGCTACGAGGGGCGCTCGCGCAGTTTGTCGCTGCCGCTCCCGGCGGGGCTGCCAAACCGGTCGAGCTCTGCAAGGCGCTTGGCATCGATATGAAGTTGAGTTGGAGGCTTTTTCAGATCGTCGGGGCGACTGATCTGTTGGCGGCCGGCCGACACGTGCCGCGGCCGGGTGCCACGCGCAAGCTGCTCCTGGCCGCCGCCCGACACCGGCTGCCGGCCGAGTTCATCGAGCGCGTGTCCAGCGCTGCCGAGGAATTCGATCGGTTGGTCAAAACCCACGCGGGTGATCGGCCGACGTTCGACCTGATGATCAGCGGCCGGGCCAGCAACGGGCCGGACAGAATCCACGTGACGCACCGGCGGGATGCCTTCCGGGCGAACAGCCACATCTGGGGCGTCCAGGCCAAGGCCAAGTTGCTCGCCCATTTCTTGCAACCGGGCACTGAAAGCGGCATGGCAGACGGAGCGGTCGTACGCGGGCTGGTCGGGTTTCGGCGGATCCGTCCGAACGTGCCTTGGGTCATCGCGCGGGCGCGCTGCGTGGACGACGACGGTGTGGTACGCCGAATCCCGGCGCGCACGCCACTCGAAGCGCCCGCCGGCGAAGCGTCCAGCGGCATGGTGGCCGTTCCATTTCTGACGGAGTTCTGCACGAAGCCGCTTCCGGAATGTCGCAGCATCCAAAGGGCCGATGGCTTTGTCGAGCACGAACTCGTCGAAGGACCGGTCGGCAGCACCGCGGCCATCACCTGCATCATGGGCGATGTGGTGCGCAACGCCGCGCCGTACTACCTTGACGAGCACAATCGCCACAACGAATACACGGCTTTTGTCCGCGCTCCGTGCGAAGTGCTGATCAATGATTTGTTTGTGCATGAAGACATGTTCGGCCCCCTAACGCCGGAGCTGATCGTGTTTGGCGACCTCTTGGGTGGGCCGGAGTACCCAGGGGGCGGTCGCGAGCCTCCGCGACTGCCGGTGGACGAGTCGGTGGACTACCTTGGGAAGGGGCCCACCGTCGTGGCCACGCCAGACGTCCCGCGGTATGTGGAGTTGGCCCGCTACGTGTTTGAGCAGCTCGGCTGGGACGGCGAGCGCTTCGACGTGTACCGTGTGCGCGTCGCGTACCCCGTCGTTCCCTCCATCGTCGTAATGCGACACCCCCTGCGCGACAGAGGCACCCTTCCGTAGCGCTACTCCTGACTCTGCCGGGCCCGCGCTTCCCAGCGCTCCAGCGTCGCCCGGACCTCCGCAGCGACCTCCGGCGGAACGCCCTCCAGATGCGCCGCCGCCTGGCGCGCCCACTTGAGGCAGGTCTCCCATTCCCCCTTCTCGGCGTACACGCGGGCGAGGGTGTGGAGCAGCGTGGCGTCTTTGAACCCGGTGAGCTCGCTGGCCCGCTGCGCCGCCTTCAGGATGAACGCGCGGTCGCGGGTCTCGATGCCATTTTCGGTTAGCGTGCCGGACGCCAGGCGGTTTAGCGCCTGCGCGTCATCCCAGATTTCCCGCAGGTACGCCCGCCCGAACTCGTACCCTTTCTCGGGGTCGTCGAAATCATGCACGAGCGTCAGGAACCGCATCTGCTTAATGTGGTGAGCGGGCTTGATCTGTGGGTCGAGCAGCTTCTCGGGCGACATCGTATTGCAGAAGAGG
The DNA here is from genome assembly GCA_964638325.1 of uncultured Planctomycetales bacterium. Classification (GTDB taxonomy): domain Bacteria; phylum Planctomycetota; class Phycisphaerae; order UBA1845; family Fen-1342; genus JALHJL01. Next base: position 27,402 of record CAZWYT010000048.1, on the reverse strand, counting down.
CACACCTCGACGTGGATGACGTCGGCGATGCGGTCCTTGTACTGCGGCGCGGGCTTCTGCAGACCCAGGTCCGCCAGCTTCAGGTCGAACCGGGTCCGTAGCACGAGCATCTCTCCGACGTTTCGCGCCATCGTTTGCCACGTGAACGGGATCAGCCGCAACTCACCGGGCGCTTCCACCTCCACCGTCTTCGCTTTCACGCCCAGCTCGCCCGCGATGGTCAGCGTGTAGGTGGGGCGTTTCTTGTCCTCGCCGATCAGCTTGACGTCGCTGACGCGCGTGAGCCGAAACGTGATTTCCGGGTACTCGGCCGCACTGAAGAATTGCGGGCCCCGCAGCAGCTCGTCATACTCCCGCCACCCCGTCTTCAGGCTGGCCACCGGAATGCGCAGCGCGCCCGTCACCAGCGGCGGCGGCTCCGGCTCGATCTCAAACGGCGTGACGAAGTAACCGACCACGCGGCTGGACGTGGCGACGACGCGTTGCAGCAGCGCGTCCGAAGTGCAGACCACTTGCGAGTCTTCGCCGGGCGTAACGTGGTAAACGTCGCCCAGGTTGAGCTGCTCCTCGGGCACCACCAGGGTCTGGCCGGCTTCGCTGCGTGGGGGAACGTCGGCGGCTGAGGCCCGGGCCCAGGTCAGACAACCGACCAGGCCGGCCCAGAAGACGTACATCGAAATGCGGGGGGTCATGGGCGCGTCTCCGTGATGTCCGAGCCCGAAGCGCCGGCGCCGCGCCCCAGGTCCAGGGCCATGATCGTGCGATTGTCGCGGAGATACAAGCGTGTCCCCACCAGCGTCGGGGCGGTCCACGACTTCTCTTCCAGCACCTTGGCCCGGCTATGCACATTCAAGCCCTCCGGCGTCGCGGTCGCGAGCGCCAGATTCCCTTCCTCGTCGAGAATGATCAGCTTGCCGTCCGCGTACAAGAGCGTCGCCTTCGCAAGGCCGCGCTCCCGCCACAGGACCTTTCCGGACGAGAGCTCCAGCCCCATCAGGAACGCCGGTCCGAAGTCACCGCTGGAGCCGTACACGGCGTCCCCGATGCGGATCGAGTCCCCGTGCATGACCTTCATCTTGGGCTGGAACCACAGCTCCTCGGCGGCGTACTGGCCGTCCTTGAAGGTGACCTTGAACAACTGGCTCCCCCCGCCATAAGCGCAACTGAAGAACACGCGGTCCGGCGGAATGAACAGCGGCGAGCTCATGATGCCGGCCAGTTGGACGTCCACGGTCGCACGCCAGCGCGTCTGGCCGGTCGCGGGGTCGAGCCCGAGGCGATCCGCGCCCAGCGCCACGATCAGATGGTCCTCGCCGTTGATCTTCACGAGGATCGGCGACGGATAGCCGCCGCGGAACTTCTCGCTTTTCCAGACCAGCTCACCGGTGTCCTGCCGGAAGGCGGCCACCCCCGTGTCAGTTCCGCCGATGTTGAGGATCACCCTGTCCTGGTAGGCGACCGGGCTGGGACCATAGCCGCGCTGCAGGTGACTGGCGCCCATCTCGGTCATCAGGTCGTGGGACCAGAGAACCTCGCCGGTCTTCTTATCCAGACAGTGGAAGTGCACCAGCCCGCCGATGGTGAATAGCCGGTCACCGACGAGCAGCGGCGTGGAGTGCGGCCCCGGCCCGAAGTCGAGCAGCATGTCCTCCTTGGGCGGCGCTGCGTACTGCGTCTCCCAGACCTTCGCGCCGGTCGCCGCGTCGAAGGCCAGGACCGCGTCCTTGTCCGCGCGGCGGCACATCGTGAACAGCGTCTCACCGTCGGTCACGATGGTGGAATGACCGGGACCGATGTCCGCACTCCAGATCTTCCGCGGGCCGTCCTCCGGCCACTGCTCAGCCAGGCCCGTGCTGTCGCAGGTAAAGTCACGCCGCGGCCCGCCCCATTGGGTCCATTGGCCCAGCGCCGGCACCGCGCTGAGCAGCAGCAGAATCGCGGCAGGTGCAAGCTGGTTTCTTCTTGCAGCCGAATCAGTCGCTTGTAGCATTCGCATGCTCGTCCTCGTTGTGTGCGTCCGACGCAGAAACGGCGCGACGTGGAATGTAGCGTCGACCCCCAGCGACCGACGCCGAACGTCGGAAGTCTCGCGGTCTTCGACGGCGGCCACGGGGGGCCGCCGCTATGCCGCGAGCGCCATCCGGCGATTGGATCGCGTACAGGAACCGCTGGGTCGCGACGTACAGGGCACCGTTGGCCACCGCCGGCGTCGTGTAGATCGGGTGACGCATGTCGTTCCGCGCGAGCTCCTTCAGCGAAGCTCCATGCTCCAGAACCACCAGCTCGCCGTCGGCGTTTCCAAGAAACACCTTGCCGTCGGCGACGCAGGGCGACCCCCAAACGGCCGCCTGTATGTCGTAGCGCCAATGCCGCTGACCGGTCCGGGCGTCAAAGCAGGATAGATAGCCATCGAGATCGACCGCATAAACCAGCCCGTCGGCAACCACCACGCTGGCGATTGTCCGCCCGAAATCCTTGCCGCCCACGTGCCACAACCGGCCCGCCTCCGTCACGTCGCCCCGCCGGGTCGCGTCGATCGCGTACAGGTGCCCGGGCCCCCGCGCGGTTTCCGGGTCGTCGCCGGCGGCCAGGTAGACCGTGTCCCCACAGACCACCGGCGTAGCAACGATGCTGGTCTTGGTGCCCCCGCCGCCGATTTCCCAGACCGCGTCCTTAGGATTGAGATCGAACTTCCACAACGGTTTGCCGGTCAAAGGCTCGAAGGCGTAGCACCAGCCATCGCCGCCGCCGAAGATGACCTGCGGCTGGCCGGCGATCATCGCGTACGCGGGCGAGGACCACTGCCCGTGCAGAATCCGATCGCCGGGGTCGTTCCGCTGCCAGACGACCTTGCCCGTCCGCTTGTTGACCGCGATGAACGACGGGGCGTTGGGGGCCGGCGGCTTCTCATGATCCTCATCGACCCCGTTGGACGTGCACACGAAGACCAGGTCGCCAGCAGACACGGGCGAGCAGGCGGCGAGGTTGTGCGGAAAGACACCAAGCTGGCCGACCATATCGAGAATCCAGACGAAGTCCGCGTCCCGCCGGTCGGTGTACTTCTCCTCGTTGAACGGGCCGTCGTTCTCGCCGTCGAGGAAACCCTCGAGGTCGGCGCACACGAGCTCGCAGCGGTTGCTGACGTAGTAGACGCGGTCGCCGTCGACCAGCGGCGTCGAGGCCACGCCCTGCTCCGGCCAGTCGTTGGCCGAACCGCTGGCCAGCTTGTCATGCGTCGCCTGCCAGAGCAGCTTGCCGGTCTGCTCGTCCAGGCAGAGGACACAGCCCTGGTCGCCCTCAATGCCCGGGCGCAGCACGCTGCCGTTGTTCGTGCCCACGAAGACCTTGCCCCCGGCGACGACCGGCCCACCGTAGGTCTGCATCCCCAGCCGCGCCGCCCACTTGATGTTCTTCTTGGCCGCTACGTCCCAGGCGGTCGGGATCCCTTGCACCGGCGAGTCGGCATCGCGCGCCGGACACCCACCCCACATGGGCCAGGCGTCGCGCGCCGGCCGCGTGGCCGGTTGACTTTCCGGGGGCGCTGCTGCGGCCGACACTGTCCCCAGGGCGGAAACCATCCACACGCAGACGATGGATGGCCTCAACATGACGGCGTTCCACCTCCAGCCTCGATAGCACGGAAGCCACACCGGGCGCTGCCGGCAAGCCAAGGCTGGCGGCAGCCAGTAGCTGGGATTATCGCAGAACCGCCGACCGCCCGCCATTCGGTCGCCGTGCGTGATGGCTCCTACGGCGGCGGGCGGGAGTCGCTCGCTGCCTCGCGTGGCTCAGGATCGTGCGCGGTCAGAGCGCTCTTTTCGCCCGGTTCCTCGAGCACGACCTGCGCGGCGCGGGTATCGCGTACAACCGGCTCGGCCGCGGACGTACCGCTGAGCGGCAAGGTAACCGTGAAGCTCGAACCGGCACCCGGACGTGACATGACCCAGATCTTCCCGCCGGCCTGCTCGACCACCTCGCGGACAATCGTCAGCCCCAGCCCCGTGCCCGATATTCCCGCAGCCAGCACGTTCGGGCCGCGCCGGAACGGTTCGAAGACCGGCTCCTCGCCCAGCGTCTGACCGGCCGAACGCAGCAAGTACGGATCCACACCGATGCCGGTGTCGCTCACGTGAATGCCGACCGACACCGGCGCGTCGTGCTCCTTCTTGACCGTCAGGCTAACGCGCACGCGGCCCTGCTCCGGCGTGTACTTGATGGCGTTGTCGATCAGGTTCCCGATGCAATCCTGAAAATCCTGGGGATCGATGCTCACGTAGAACTCGCCTTCGGCGGGGGTCCACGACGTGAGCCCGATCTGCTTCCGCTCCGCCAGCACCGCAAAATGCCGGCACAGGTCGGCGACCGCCTGGCGGACTTCCACCCGCCGGCCGCGCTGCCGGCTGGGATCCGCTTCCTGCACGCGCGCCAGCGTCAACAACTCGCTCACCTGCGCGATCCCGTCCTGACACCGCCGCACCATCCTCTCGCTCGTCGCCCGGATCCCGGCCGCGTCGCTGACCAGGCCCTCCCGCACCAGGTTGGCCAGGGTCTCGACGATCGCGAAGGGGCTCTTGAGCTGGTGGGTCGCGGTCTGCATGAAGCGGGTGCGGCGTTGTTGTAAGTCCTGAACTGCACGGCGGGATTGCTCGAGGGCCGCGTTGGCCCGCTGGAGCTGGGCATCATGACTCTCGAGCAGCTTCGCGATGCGCAGCGTGAAGTACAGCGTTCCGAGCACGACGCAGCCGACCAGGACGATCATCAGCAGGACATACTCGGGCTCATGGTGCCGTCCGAGCACGCCGGCTTGCGGCAGAAAGGCATAGTGCGCCAACCACTGCTGCCATTCACCCGCCGCAATCGTCGCATAGAGCACCACGGCCCAGCAGCTCTGCAGCAAGGCCTGCCAGGGCTCCAGCAGCAAGCCGCCGATGGCCACGTGGAAGACATAGAATACGGCCATCGGGTTCTCGACGCCCCCGCTGAGATGCAGGATCGCCGTGAGCAGCAAGAGGTCGACGGCGACCTGCGCGTTGACGAAGACCTGCTCCCGACGGACGACGTTCGGCGCGGCCTGGTCCGTGGTCTCCAGCCGTCGCCGCAGCCAATGGGCGACCAGGGCCCAGATCACGTTGACCCCCGCCACGCCCAGCACGACCACGTACAGCGCCCCAGGGCGCTGCGCTGTTGAGGCCGCCAGCCGTTCCAGACCGAGCACCAGCCCGGCAGCGGCCAGGAACAGCCACCGCAGACGAATGAACCAGTTCAGCCGCAGCAGCACCACGAGCGTATCCGCCCGGTACGGTCCGTGCCGAGCCGGAGTCCGCGTCGCGAGTAGTTCAATGGCTTCGCCGCGCATAACTGGCCAGATCAGGCAGGTGTACTGGTAATCGCCACCACACCAGCCCCTCGCCAGTAAACCAGCTTACCGGCCGCGTTCGTCCGCGGCAAACACGGCTTCAGCCGGCGCGGCAAGCATCACGGTTGGTCAAGGGCTCAGGCGCGGAAGTTGACCCACCCGCGACGCGCACGCACAATGGCGGGCGCGGACCTGGCCCGACGGGTGGCACGCAAGCGGAGCATCGATGTCGTACGTGCAGTTGATGCGACCGGGACAGTGGACCAAGAACCTCTTCCTCTTGGCCGGGCTGGTCTTTGGGCGCTTGCTGGGCGACTGGCCCAGCGTGCTGATCGTGCTGCTCGCCTTCGTCTGCTTCTGCCTGCTCAGCAGCGCGGTGTACGTCTTCAATGACATTCATGACCGCAACGAAGACCGACTGCATCCCACCAAGAAAGCGCGGCCCGTCGCCTCCGGGCAGGTCTCCGTCCCCGCCGCCTCGACCTTCGCCGCCGTCCTCCTGGCGCTCGGTATGGGCGGGGCGTTTTTCCTGGACGGCGGCTTCCTGGCCATCGCGGCGATCTACGTGCTCCTGCAAATGGCCTACACGCTGTGGCTCAAACACGCCACGGTGCTCGACGTCATCGCCCTGGGGGCGGGGTTCGTGCTGCGGGCCGTCGCCGGTGCGGTCGTCATTCACGTGGCGATTTCGCCGTGGCTGGTCGTGTGCACGTTTACGCTGTGCCTGTTCCTGGGGTTCAGCAAACGCCGTTGTGAGCTGAACAGCCTCGCCGAGATTCCGGGCCATGACGCCGCCCGGCACCGCCGGACGCTCGCCGAGTACACGCCTGAGCTGCTCAACCACATGACGACGCTGACGGCGGGCATCGCCGTGGTGAGCTTCATGCTCTACGCGATGGACAAGCGGACGCTGGAGGTGTTCGGGACGAACTACCTGCTGTACACGCTGCCGATGGTGGTGTACGCGATCTTCCGCTTCGCGTTGTTGGTCGAGCACGGCCGGGTGGCTGGGCCGACGGCGGTCGTGCTGCGGGATCGACCGTTCCAGGCCGCCATCCTGCTGTGGGGCGCCGCGGTGCTGGTCATCATCTACCGCGGCCGCGCGATTCACGACTGGCTGAACCAGGTCTTGCCGCACAACCCGCCGTAGCGGCCGACCTCCGAGCCGGCCGTCCCGCACGGCGGGGGCCCCGCTCAACGCAGACGCTCCGCGATGAACGCATTCACCGCATCCGCGTGCGTGATGTTGATCAGGTGGCCGCCGCCCGGAATGATCTGGTCTGGCTGGACGGACTCAAGGGGGATCCACTCGTCCGCGCTGCCGTGAATATGATGGACCGGAACGCCGACGTCCGGCACGCCCGGCCAATCGGTAATCGCCGCAATCCCCCAGCGCACAAACCGCGCCGAGCTGTCGGCGAACATCTCCTCCAGCAGTTGCTCGTGCTGGGGGTCGAGCGTTCCGAACTTGCTGGCGAACACCGGCGACAGCCCCTGGCCCACCTCGAACTCACGCTCCGGAAAAACGCTGGCGAAGCGCGCGAAGTACTTCAGATGCGGCGCGATCGCCTGCCCGCTGCGACAGCTCGCGATCAACAGCACCGCCAACGGCCGTACGTGGCGGGCCAGCTCAAGCGCCACCATGCCCCCAAACGACGCCCCACCGAGGTAGAACGGCTCGCGCGCGTCGATCGTGGGCGCCATGCGGCGGGCATACGCTGCCAGGGACTCGCCCTCGACGTGTGGCAGCCAGGGCGGAACCTCCAGGCGCGGCAGCACAAGCCGCTGGGGCTCAAAGAGGCGGGCGTCAGCCCCGAGCCCAGGCAGCATAATCGTGCGGATTGACTTCTCGGCTGCCATGGCAAATGCCCCATCCGCCGCTCTGGAAAGCGCGCGGCGACCTGGCGTCTGTGGGTCTTGGCGGTTACCGCCTCTTGTTCAGCGCGAGGAAGTCCTCGTTGATCTTGAGGCAGGCGGCCAGGAACTTCGGCTCGTAGCCCCGCTGGCGCGTCGAATGCAGGATGGCATTGCAGTCCTTGGGCAGGCACTTGCCCGAGAAGCCGCGACTGTCGGGGTACACGAACGTGTGATCGCGGCTGATCCGCGTGTCCGCCAGCCACAACTCGCGCAGCAGGTTGAAGTCCACGCCGTGCGCGCGGGCAATCTCGCAGAACTCGTTCACGAACGTGACCTTCATCGCGTAGAAGGCGTTCTCCATGTACTTGCACACCTCGGCGGTGGTCGCGTCGCCGAAGTAGAAGCGCACCATCGAGTTGTAGTAGTGCTTGTAGAAGTCGGCGGCCTTGGAGACGGCCTCCGGCGTCCCCCCCAGGACGACGAACTCGCGTTCGGCCACGTTGCCAAACACGTGCGCCGTCGTCTCGCCCAGGTACTCGGGCTGGAAGACGACCTGCTTGTTGTACTTCTGACACAGCCGCGCGGTGGTGCCCGGCGCCACGGTCGAGCGGATGATGATCAGCGGCGCCGGCACCCAGGCGACGGCCTCTTCGACGACGTGGGTGTCACAACTGCCATCGTCGGCCATCGGCGTAGGCACGCAGATGAATACGACGTCGCAGGTATTGATCGCCTCCTTGTTCCGGGTGAGCTCGGGCTTGTAGGGGTCGTACACGATGGTCTCGGGACCGCACAGGCTCACCATCGCGCCGCCGACGACGCCGCCACCGATTACGCCGACTCGGGGTTTGGCCACAGCTTCGTCCTCCGTGCCTGCCAGCGGAATCGCCGGGCGGCCGCGCCTACCGGCGATTCCGTAACTGGGTTGGATACCGCGTCCGGGCTGAGCGGTCAACACGCCTCGGTGGAAAACGCGTGTGACCGGCGACTGTGGCGGATGCGGCTGCGCGAGGCTGTGGGTGAATGCCGTGGCTCGACGGTTGAGGTAGCGCCGGTCCCGACGTCCTCAAGTGTGTGGGAAAGCTTCCGGACGAAGATGCTTTTGGCGTTGCCACGTTTGCGCTGTATATTGAAGTTAGCGCTGACCCCGTGTTCATGGTCGGGGCTACCGGGGTTGCTGGAACGGCTGGGGCCAACGCCAAGGGTAGCGAGCGCCAAGCAGAACCGACGGGCGTGCTGCTTGTGCGCACGCGTCCCTGAAGTCCGGACGCGTGGAGAGTGCGCCCGGACACTCGCGCGGTGATCTTGCGAGGCGGAGCGGAATTCGTGCCCGCCCGCGTGGGCCGGGGCGACGAGGTTTGGGGAGCGAAAGGAGGAGCGCGATGCGTCGAGTGCTGAACGTGATGCTGGCAATGCTGCTGGCGGCAGCGGCCGCACGGGCCAGTCCCTACTGGATCGAGTACGAGCCGGCCAACGGCCACTTCCCCGAGGAAGAGGGCTGGTGGCGACTGACTGGCTACGGTGGCGACCAGCGGTCGATAGAGGACGGCTGGCTCGTGATGGATGGGACGGCCGACCCCCGGATCTACGACTATGCGCTGATGGAGGGCGGCCCAGTCGATCCAGGCCCTGGCGAGCTGTTCGTCGCCCAGTGGCGCATCCGGGTCGATCACGTAACCGGGCCATACGACCCCTGGGTGACCGTCCACTCCGATGAAAAGTGGGCAGCCGGGTTTACGTTAAGTGAAAATGCGATTCTCAGCGTATTCGAGCCAGACGTCACCGCGTCGTTCGAGCCCGGAATCCCTCACACCTTCGAACTCCAGTCAGCGAACATGCGGACGTATGTCCTGTCGATTGACGGCGTTCCAGCTCTTAGCGGGGCCTTCTGGCTTTCGTTGACAGGTCCGGCAGTCGCCTGGGGAGACGGCGTGTACGGCGCTGCCAGTCTCGCTCGGTGGAACTACTTTCGATTTGGTGTCATACCGGAGCCGTCGCCGTTACTCGGTCTTCTGATTGCATTGTGTTACGGCCGGTCGCTGAAGCGTCTAGCGGCCGGAAAGAGGGCTCGGGAGTCTTTCCCTAACCGTGGGTTCCGGCCTGCGCACGTGCAGCGTGCGTGCGCCGGAGGCCATGGGGCTGCGAGCGGCACCTGAGGCGCCTGCTGCCGGATAAAGGAAGATAAGGCCCGGCTGCGGACGCCGGGCTGAGAGACTCTCAATGAAAGGAGGAAAGCGATGTATCGAGTGCTGAACGTGATGTTGGCAATGCTGCTGGCGGCCGCGGCCGCGCGGGCCAGTCCCTACTGGATCGAGTACGAGCCCGCCAGTGGGAACCTCCCAGAGCAAGAGGGGTGGATTCGGCATACCTACTACGGCGGCGACCAGCGCTCTATCGAGGACGGCTGGCTCGTCATGGACGGGATGGCCAGCCCAGGGATCCAGGACTATTACGAGATGCCGATGAATGGCAGCCTGGACCCGCAGGTTGGCGAGCAGTTTGTACTGGAATGGCGCATCCGGGTTGACGACCTCCTGGGGTACTACGACCCAAGCATGGCTGTTTTCTCAAACGAAGGATGGGCAGTTGGGTTCGTGATGAGCCAAAGCGCGATTTACAGTGAGTTCGAGTCGGAGGTCAGCGCGCCGTTCGAGGCCGGAGTGCCGCACGTCTTCGACTTCAACTCGGCTGACATGCGGACATACACCCTCTCGATTGACGGTGTTCCCGTGATCGAGGGCGACTTTTGGCTGTCGCTCTGGGATTCACGAGTGCAGTGGGGCGATGGCGTGTGCGGCGGCGCCAGCCTCGCGCGGTGGGACTACGTTCGCTTTGCTGTCGTACCGGAGCCCAACAGCGTGGCCCTGGGTACGGGCGTCTCGGTGTGTGTGATTGTCTCTCGACTGAGAAGATGGAGGTGAAGCATGTCCAAGTACCTTTTTCAAACGGCCATCGTCCGTGTGATGTCCTGCATCGCATCAGGTCAGACCCTTACCAACGTCATCTACCAGCACAATGGCTTCTACAATGATCCGAATGATCCCAATATCCCGAATTACTACTACTACACGATTAGCGCCGAGGGCCAGGTTACGATCCACCACGGCGTCGAGGGGCAGGTGTTCCAGTTCGAGGCCGTGCGCTGGGACCCTAACGACCCCAATGGGCCGTACGTGGGCCCCGGCGACATCAACCTGATCACGGCGGGGGTGGGCGCCGGCACGGTCCAAGTCAGCGTGCTCCCGAACATCAACGAGGGTGCATACGGCGCACAGAATATTCGGTGGATGACGCTGACCGCAACGGATGTGACCAGCAGCATCCAAGCCCTCAGCATCAGCGGCACTCTCGGGACGTACGTGCTGACCGAGAACTCCGTCGACAGCATCGACGGCCCGTTCTCCGTCGCGGACGTGGGCCGGCCGCTGCACGTGCCGAATGGACTCTTCGACACGCTGACGATCACGGGTTCCGGGTCGCATTTCGGCAACATTCAGATTGGCCGTTTTGAGTCTCCCGCCAGCCTTGCCATCACGGGCAGTATGCTGGGCCTCATCGAGCTCGGCAACGAGTACTGAGGCGGCTGCATTGTTTCCGGCACCGTGAGTGTCGGCGGAGATGCAGCGAATATGACCATCCATACAGGAACTGGAACTGTTGATCCAAACGAACCACAACCCGGGTTCTACGGTCAAATTCAAATTACAGGCAGTTTGACGGGCGCCCTCAGTTTCTTGGGCGGCCCCGTAAGGCCCAGCGGACCCCCGGATGCGGTCTTCATTGGGGCCAGTCTGACGGGTCAAGTCCTGACCGACGTGTCATTGGGACGCAACCTGGTCGTCGTCGGGGATGTCAACTCGACGACCGCCGACCCGCCCATCAGCGTGGGAGGCGACATGACCGCACAGATCCGTGTCTATGGCTCCCTATTCGACGACGCGAACGCGACATACGAGATCGATATAGCCGGTGCGATGCCCGGCGCCATCGCAATCGACTGGGACGGTGACCAGGAGTCCGACGTGTGGGTTCCGGGAGCCCTCATCAGGATCGGCGCGGTCGTGTACGAGGAGAACGATTGGCAGGCCAGAGTGTACGAGATTTCTTCGTGCCGTGGGGACATGCAGGGGGACTGGGCAGTGGGCTTTCCGGACATCAACCCCTTCGTCGCCGCGCTCAGCGACCCCGCGGCCTACGCGCAGATGTCCCCGGGACTCGAAGGCAGCATGACGTACCACGCCGACGCGGATTGCAGCGGTGTATTTGACTTCGGCGATATCAATCCGTTCGTGGCCCGCGTCACCAGCGGGGATTGCGACTGCGGCGGCTCGCGCGGGGACGGCATGGATTCCATGACCCCCGAGGAGCTCGGCGCACTGCTGGCGGACAATGTCACGCCTGAGCTCTACGATGCCCTGCTCGCGGTCGTGGCGGCGGCGATCGACGCGGCTCCGGACGAAACCACCGAGGCATATTGGCAGGCGGTCTATGCGGCGTTGACGCAGTAAGCCTGGGAACACCGAGCGCGAGAAACGAATCTGTTGCGGCGTGCCGCACTCGCGGCCGGGTTTCAGCGCGCCGGAAGTCGCCGCGCGCGTGTTCCGTGCGCCCGCGCAAGCAAGCGCGAGCACCCATCGCGCTCGCTGGCGCTTCGCGTACTGATCGTTAGTCGTACGCGGGCGCCGGCGGCGGCAGGGGTTGGAAATGGGCCGCGCAACGCGGCTCGTAATCGCCTGGCCCCCCCACCATTTGACCGCCGACCACCGGCACCATGCGCTGTGAGAAGCACGCCGGCCGCCCGCAGAGCGTGCACGGCGCATCCATCCGCTCGACTTCGTCCGCCACAGCGGCGAGTTGGGGCAGCGGCGGGAATAGCTGCCCCCAGGCATCGTGGTCGATCCCGGCCACGAACACCGTGCACCCCACCGCGCGAAACTCCCAGCACACGCGGACCAGCGCACGCCCGAAAAACTGCCCTTCGTCGATCCCCACGACCTCGGCATGGGCGGCCTGCCGGAGGACCTGATCGGCGCTGGTCACCGCGCTGGCGGGGAACCGCCGGCCGTCATGCGTAATCAACCAGCTCGGGTCGTAGCGGGCATCCAGTTGATGTTTGCAGGCCACCACGCGGCGCCCGGCCGCCGCGGCCGTGCACAGATGCTCGATCAGCCGGGCCGTCTTCCCCGCGAACATGCAACCGCAGATGACGACCAGGCGGCCGGACCCCGAGGCTCTCACGTCAGGTGCCATAGGCAACTCAGGTCCACCGCGCTTCACGTCGTGCCGGGCTCGAAGCGAAACACGCAGTCAAAGAGCTTCCCGCCCACACGCGCGGCCACCGCTTCGTCCTTGAGAATCGCCGTCCGAACCACGTCACAGTGGAACCGGGCGTGGAAGTTACTCTCCACGGCCCGGCCCATCCCGTGCAGGATAATCAGATCGGCATCGGCTGTCGCCCGCACGAAGTCCTCGTCCAGGCGGGTCAGATCGAGCAGCGGCAGTCGTCCGCCGGTCGCGTGCACGCCGAGCCGGCCGTCGTGCACCGCAGCGCTGAGCACCGGGTCGAGCGGCGCGCAGCGCCGCACCAGCGGGCTCAACTCCGCTGCGGTGATGTCGTTCAACGCCGGGCCGGTGTTGGCCGCCAAGGTCACCCGTGCCCCAACCTCTATCATCCAGCGCGCCAGCGGCAGGCAACCCAACAGGATGTCGCTGCCGGCGTTGTCCACGAAGAACACCACGTGACCGAACCCCGGACCGCTCCCCCAGCGGCGCCACCAGGCGGCTACGTCATCGTGCAGCCACCGCCGCACCGCCTGCGGCGACCGCATCTGGCGAAACCCCGCGGCGAAGTCGCGCTGGCACTGCACGGTCGCCTTCGAGCCCAAATCAAAGATGTTGCCCGCCATGAGGCCGTGCGCGAGCAGGTCCTGTCGCGTGGGCGGCGCGGCGGCGTCCAACTCCGCCAGCACACCGGGCAGCAGTTCCAGCGCGGCCTCGTTCTCCCGGTGCTTTACGTCGCGGAATGGATCGTCGAAGCCGTGTTGTTCCGACACTTGCCGGCGCAGCTCGGTGAAGCGCAGGATGTCGACGGGCGCGTACCGCTCGGGGTGCGCGTGCAGGTCATCGAACGCGGCCAGGTACGTGTGGCGGAAGTCCGCCAGACTCGCGGGTGTCGCTTCGTACTCGGTCTGGATCAACGGCAGCAGGACGGCGTCGAGGTGCCAGCGGAACAGGTCGTCCCAGTATGCCCGCCCGCCCGCGTCGGCCTGCAGATCCCAATCGCACGGCCGATAGTCCGCGGCGTTCGCCAGTTGGCTCAATCGCGCCATTCGTCCTCCATAGGCTGCGGTTGCGGCGTCCCGAGCCTACAATCTGCGACATCATGGTCACAGCGCAGGAATACCACAACGTGCGGACCTGGCTGGCGGGTTGCCAGCGGCCGCTGCTCGTGTCGCACCGTCGGCCGGATGGGGACGCGCTCGGCGCGCTGACGGCGCTGACGCTGGTACTGCACGGGCTGAATCAGGATCCGCGCCCGACGCTGTTCGAGCCGCCGCCGCCACGGTACTCCATGCTGTCCGACATGGTGGCGTGGCATCGTTGGGACCAGGAGCGCGAGCGTCTGGCCGCCGAGTGCGACACCCTGGTGATCCTCGACACGTGCGCGGCGTCGCAGCTCGAGCCGTTGGCCGATTACTTGCCGCAGGCCCCGCGCACGCTGGTCATCGACCACCACGCGGCCCCTGAGCCGATCGGGACACGCCCGGGCGATCTGCGCGTGCTGGACGAGACGGCCGGGGCCGCCTGCCTGCTCATCGCCGAGTGGATGAAGGTCGCGCAGCTCCCGTTCAGCCTGCCCAGCGCGACGGCCCTGTGGACCGGTGTGGCGACCGATTGCGGCTGGTTCCGCTTCTCGAACACCGACGCGCGGATGCTGCGGGCCGCGGCGGACCTGCTGGATGCGGGCGCGCCGGCGAATGCCATCTACCGCGCCGTCTACGAGCAAGACTCCCCGGCCCGGCTGCGCCTGGTGGCCCGCATGCTGGCGACGCTCGCATTACACGCGGGCGGGAAGCTCGCCGTCATGTCGCTGCGTCGCGCGGACCTTGAGGCCACCGGTGCAGATCGCACGATGACCGAGGACCTCGTCAATGAAGCCGGCCGCCTCGCGGGCCTCGAGGCTACGATCCTCTTCACGGAAGAGCTGGACGGCCGCGTCCGCGTCAACTTCCGCAGTAAGAGCACGCTGGACGTTGCCGCGCTGGCCCGGCGTTTCGGCGGGGGCGGGCATGTCCGCGCGGCGGGGGCCCGCCCAGCGGGCCCTTGGGACGAAGTGGTCCCGCGCGTGGTCGCCGAAACGACCGCCGCGCTCGACGCCGCCCGAGACTAGTCCCGGAACAAGCGTGATTTCTCCGCTTTTTCGCCGGCGCGGCGCAAAAAGCGCGCGCAACAACCATTCGTAGTCGCGTCAGTGGGCCCCGAGTGGTCAGCCCTCGCCAGCGCTTCGGGCTCGGCTGCATCGGGCGCGGACCCCTATCGCCGAAGCGCGCGCGCTCGTATAGTATTTCTGATACTTCTGAAACTACTGCGCGATCGACAATGCCGAGCAACCTGGACCAGTCGAAAGCCCTGCTCGTTCGCCGCTGGGGCGAGCTCGGCGGCTATTGGGGCATCAGCCGCACGATGGCGGAGATTCACGCGCTGCTCTTTGTGTCCGGACAGCCGCTGTGCACGGACGACGTGATGGCCCAGCTCCACGTCTCGCGCGGCAATGCCAGCATGAACCTGCGGGCGCTGGTGGACTGGGGCCTGGTGCAGCGCGTGCACCAGCTCGGCGATCGCAAGGAGTACTTCCAGGCCGACACGGACGTCTGGCACATGTTCGAGACGATCATGCGCGAGCGGCGACGGCGTGAGGTCGAGCCGATCATCGCCACCATCGAGCGCTGCCGGAAGATGATTGCCCAGGCTGCCGGCGAAGGCGGCGCAGCCGGGGCGCCGGACTTTTGTCGCCGGCTGGACGAGCTGCAGGACTTCCTCACCACCATGAGTGCGCTGTTCGAGCTCGTGGTGCGCTTCGGCGGCGACGGCGTCCGCGAGCTCGGCCGGTTCATCACGCAGGCCGGCCCGCCTGCGTCGGCCGAGCAGGCGGCGCTGCGTGGCAGCCGATCGCAGAGCGGCCGTGCGGACATCCGGCGCGGTCGGGCCCTAAGGATGCCGGACAGAAAGGGCAAGCGATGACCGACCCAGAATTGGCCCAAGCGCTGCGCGCGGCGGCTTTACTCGAGGGGGACTTCACCCTGCGCTCGGGCCGCAAGAGCAAGTATTACCTCGACAAGTACCTCTTTGAGACCCAGCCGATGTTGCTGCGCGAGTTGGCCAAGCGCTTCGCGAAGTATGTCACGTCCGACGTGGATCGGATTGCGGGCGCGGAATTAGGCGCGATCGCGCTCGCGGCAGCGACTGCGCTGGAGACCGGCAAGCCCTTCGTCATCGTCCGCAATTCGAAGAAGGCCGGCTATGGCACGGGGAAGCTGATCGAGGGCAAGCTGGAGAAAGGGGACCGGGTGCTGGTCGTGGAGGACATCGCGACCACGGGCGGGCAGGCGATCGAGGCGTGCAAGGCGCTGCACGACGCGGGCGCGACCGTGACGGCCGTCGTCGTCACGATTGACCGGCAGGAAGGCGGGCGCGAGGCAATCGAAGCCGCCGGCCTGAGGTTCGAATCCCTGTTCACGACAAGCGATCTGGGCGTGCAGATTCCGAAATAGCACCGTTTACCCCGCAGAGTTCGAATCTTCTACGACCGTCGCCGGAACAGCGCAAGGCCTCCTAGTCCGAGCGCGGCAAACGTCGCCGGTTCCGGGATGAACAGGAAATTCGGGCCGAAGCGATAAGGAGCGTCGCTGCCCGGGTCCGCAAGGTTGGGGGGCAGCGCCAGCTCAGAATCGAACCCCCAGCGCGCGATCACGTAGTTGATCGCCGGATTCGGCTCAAAGCTCGGGATATTCAGAATTTGGTAGTCCACATCCGGCCAAGTGCCTGTCGCGGTGTGGAACGCCACGATGTAATGCACGCCTGAGCTCAGCGTGACGAGTGGCACGGACACGTAGCGAAAGTTATCCACCAGCATGTCGCCCGATCCGGGGCTCAGAGTGCCCGAAGTGAGCAGGGTTCCGTTCGCTTGGAACAGGCCGATGGCGTGCGGGAGCTTGAAACCATCCGGGGTAATGTCCGGCATAGTGTTGGGTGGGTTCGCGACGTCCAGCATCCCAAGGTAGGTCACCTGAATCGGTGAGTTGACGGTGAACTCCCAGCCGTGATTTGTATTCGCGAGCGGCCAGCCCCAACTGGTCATATCGGCGGCATTCAGGCTGACAGCCACGTCACTCGCGGTGGCCGAGGCGACCCATACCGCCACGATGGCTGACCCGAGTCCGCATATTACCTTCGATCTCACTGAGTCTCCTTTCAGTATGCGACGATACCGACCGCAGATTTACGTGCCCCGGAGGAGGCTGCCGTGACCCCCGCGGACGCTGCCACCCGCGCGCGGTCCCGCCGGCATATGCCTCCCAACAGGTGTTAGGCCGGTTAGGTCCCCGAAGTCAAACGTGGACCACGAAGCAGATACACGTCGCCCGGGTGCCGATGAGCTCAACCGGGCATGAACGAAGTGCGGACGTCGTGGCTAGCCCTCGTCGCTGCGCTCCTCGGGATGACCTGGGGCGCCGTGGCCTCGGCCATGCCGCCCTTGCGGCGGCAACCGATTCCCCGATAATCCCCACGCCTGCGACGAAATCCGACCGCACCGCACAACACGAAAGGTCTGTCATGGCCGCCGCCCCAACCGCTCCTGAATTCCCGCGTCAGTATGTCGCCGCCGATGCCGACTTCGGTCGGTGGGAAACCGCCGAGCCGTACTTCAAGGAGCTCACCGAGCGCGCGGTCGGGACGGTCCCGGAACTCGAGCAATGGCTCATCGACGCCAGCGAGCTGGAAGCCTGCTTCGAGGAAGAGGGCACGCGGCGCTACACGGCGATGACCTGCCAGACCAACGACCCGCAGCGGCAGCAGCGCTACCTGCATTTCATTGAGAACGTCCAGCCGAACGCGGAGCCGTGGCGGGACAAGCTGCGGCGAAAGTTCGTCGCGCTCGCCGGGAAACTACCGCTGCCGAAGAAGCGGTACGAGGTCCTGGAGCGCAGCCTGCGGAACGCGATCGAGCTGTACCGCGAAGAGAACATCCCGCTGCTGGTCGAGGACCAGAAGCTGAAGACCGAGTATCAGAGAATCACGGCGGCGATGACCTGCACGTACGACGGCCGCGAGCAGACGCTCCAACAGATGGCCCGCTACCTCGAGGAGCCGGATCGTCGGGTGCGCGAGGAGGCGTGGCGCCTGGCCGCCGATCGTTTCCTGCAAGACGCCGCGGAGCTGGACGAGTTGTACGTCAAGATGGTCGCGCTGCGGCACCAGGTCGCGAACAATGCGGGCTGCCGGGACTTCCGCGAGTACGCGTTCCGCGCGCTGGAGCGGTTCGACTACACGCCCGCGGACTGCCTTGCATTCCACGACGCGATCGAGAAAGTGTGCGTGCCCGCCGTCCAACAGCTCGCTGAGGAGCGGAAGCGCAAGCTCGGGCTGACGACGCTGCGGCCCTGGGACATGGCCGTCGATGCGGAGAATCGCCCGCCGCTGCGGCCGTTCGAGACGGATGAGCAATTGGCCGTCGGCTGTAGCCGGGTCTTTCACCAGGTCGCCCCGGAACTGGGCCAGGTTTTCGAGACGCTGCGGGTGCGCGAGGTCCTCGATCTCGGCAGCCGCAAGGGCAAAGCGCCCGGCGGCTATCAGGCGACGTTCGCCGAGCGCCGGCTGCCGTTCATCTTCATGAACGCGGTCGGCACGGAGACGGACGTGCGGACGCTGCTGCACGAGGGCGGGCACGCGTTCCACACCTGGGCGTGCCGGAACGAGCCTTTTCTCCCTTACCGCAGCGCGCCGCTCGAGTTCTCCGAAGTGGCCTCAATGGGCATGGAGTGCCTGGCGCTGCCGCACATGCGCGCGTTCTTCGGCGCCGAGACGGACCGGGCCACCAAGCGATTTTTCGAGAAGATCGTGGCGTTTTTCCCGTTCATGGCGTCGATCGACGCGTTCCAGCACTATGTGTACACGCACGTCGACGCCGGCAGGGAGGGCTGGAAGGACTACTGGCAGACGCTGACGCGGCGGTTTGCGTCGGAGGTGGACCTGTCCGGGCTCGAGCGACACGACCGCCAGAGCTGGCAGAAGAAGCTGCACATTTACGAGGTTCCGTTCTACTACGTGGAGTACGGGATCGCACAATTGGGTGCGCTACAGGTCTGGAAGAGCTCGCTGAGCGACTACGTGCAGGCGGTCGCCCAGTATCGCTGCGGCCTGGCGCTAGGCGGCTGCCGGCCGCTGCCCGAGCTCTTCGCGGCAGCCGGGTGCCGATTCGAGTTCTCCGAAAGCACGCTGCGGCCGCTGATCGACGCGGCGATGGCGCAGATCGCCGCACTGTGATACGCAGCGTGTGAACGTGGGAACGGGCGCGGCGGGCACACGTTCCCCTGCCGCCATGCTTCCTTCCGCGCCGCCGAAGCGGGATAATGCCCGCGCATGCTCAAGCAGCACCACCAGTTCGTCCTGGCCCTACTGGTGATCGCCGATGCGCTGGCGATCAGCGCGGCGTGGCTGGGGAGCTACTGGCTGCGGTTTGCGTTTCTGCCGGTCGATCCGGCCAAGGGCGTGCCGGCCCTGTGGGACAAGTTCCTGCCCATGCTGCCGCTGGTCGTCGTGGCCCACGTGATCATCTTCCAGCGCCTGCATCTCTACCGCCCGCGGCGCAGCGAGGGCCTGTGGCGCGAAACTCGCGACATCCTCAAGGCGTTCGTCGTCGCGCTCGTCGTGGTCGTGCTGATCGATTACGCGATGCCGGAGGCCAACAAGATTTCCCGGCGCTTCATCGCCACGTACGCCGTCGTCGGCAGCGCCCTGTTCGCCGTGTTTCGCCTGAACGTGCGGCTGATTGCGCGGGCCCTGCGGCAACGCGGCCACAACCGCCGGCACACCGCGATTGTCGGCAGCGGCCGCACGGCCCAGCGTCTGCTCCAGGCGATCCAGCGCAGCCGCTGGACCGGGTTCGAGGTGGCCTACTTCGTCGACGACCGCGACAGCCCCGGCGTGTTGCTCGGCGTGCCCGTCCGCGGACCGCTGGCGCAGCTCGGCGCGATCGTCGAGCAGCACCCGGTCGATTCCGTGTTCATCGCCCTGCCGACCCACCAGGCCCAACGCGTGAGCGACGTGCTCGCCGCCCTGTCCCAGTGCATGGCCGACGTGCGGCTGGTACCGGACATGAACCCGGCGTACGCGATGCGCCCGAACGTCAGCCAGCTCGACGGCGTTCCGATTCTCTCCCTGCGGCAAACGCCGCTGTATGGCTCGAATGCCCTGGTCAAGCGCGTCTTCGACCTGGTCGTGGGGAGTGGCTGCCTGCTGGTGGCGCTGCTGCCGATGGCCGTCATGGCCCTGCTGATCAAGCTCACGAGTCCAGGTCCGGTGTTGTATCGGCAGCGGCGGATGGGGCTGGATGGCCGCGAGTTCGCGATGCTCAAGTTCCGCACGATGCGCGCCGACGCGGAGACGCGTGGTCCAGTGTGGTCGCAGACCGACGATCCACGCCGGACGCGCATCGGTACGCTGCTGCGGCGGACGAGTGTGGACGAGTTGCCGAACCTGTTCAACGTCCTGGCCGGGCACATGTCGCTGGTCGGGCCGCGCCCCGAGCGGCCGGAGTTCATCGCCGCGTTCAAGCACGAGATTCCGAACTACATGCTGCGGCACAAGATGAAGGCCGGGATGACGGGGTACGCGCAGATTCACGGCTGGCGCGGGAACACTTCGCTGCACAAGCGGATCCAGCACGACCTGCACTACATCCGCAACTGGAGCGTGGGGCTCGACGTCCGCATCCTGCTGCAGACGCTGTCCCGCGTGTGGTTCAGCCAACACGAAGCGCGCGGGCCAGACGAGTCGCCCCGCGGGCCGGCGCTTCCCGCTGATCCGTGCAACCGCCCCGGTCCCGCCGACGTGACATAATCACCCCCATCAGCCTCGGTTGATTGGCTCGCTTTACCCGCGCAGCCGCCGGCTCGCCGACCGAGGTAGCGTCGCTCCCCCTGACCAACGTAGTGCAAAGCTCCGCTTTGCACCTCGCCTTAACCCCGCCAAGCGGAGCTTTGCCGAACGTCCCCACCACCCATGGCGGCCGGCCGGCAAGCTGGAACCCCCGCGGACCAGCGCGCGCTGCGCCTGTCGTCGCTTGCGGGTGTAGCTCAACTGGCAGAGCATCAGCCTTCCAATGTGCTCACGTACCATACCACCGATCCAAAAACGGCCCTGGCAGGCTGGAAAACCGGTTTCGGAACCTGACGTCGGGGCCGATGAATCTGCATTTGCAGTACTGAATCGGCCCGAAATGTAGGGGGAAAACCGTCGGTGAGCTTGGTCGGTGTGTGGGTACTGGCGGCTCACTTCAGCGAACGGAAACCGGCGAGGTGGCGCGATCTCACCGCAAGAAGCTCCTTCCGGGACGCTCCACGACGCCCGATTAGCCGTTCGAAGAGAAAACTTGCCGCAACCGGTTTGGGTTCGGTCGCATTGCGTACAATCAGATAGTCGCATCCGTAATTGGCGACAGGCATCTAACAGGAGGAAACCGGTGAACGCACTGAATCTGCCGGAGGTTAAGGATGACGAGCACGTTTACAAAATCGAGCCCGGGCCGGGTGAGTCTCTGGTACTTGCTGACCTGGCGCGGGAATTGGCGCGTCCGAGAGCGATTCGACATGGAGGCGTGCGGCACGCGCGTCAGTCGGTTGGTCGATTACTCCGATCATCAGGCGACGACGAAGTTTGCATTGTGGTCTCCTCGTCTTGGCCCAGTGCAATCGTCCACGCCGCGATGGACTCATATGTCACGGTCCGAACGCTCGTGGGTCGCATTGACAACTCGCTGACCGCGAGCCGGACGCTGATCGTCGATCTTGTGCGCGAGCCCATGTGCGACCGGGCATGCGCGCGGCTCGACCGGGACTGGCGAGCGGAGCATCACGCCCTCACAGCTCTTATAGAACGGTCCGACATCTTCGGAAGCGTGGCTGCCGCCTATAAGGCGCGCAGCGCACTTCTGAGAGCGTATCTTAACCTCCTCTATCAAGCGACTCGGGGACGCTATGGGGTTGATCCTAGGCCGGACTCGACAGCTTCGTCGGAATCAGGGCCGGCGCCGAACAAGCCGTTCGCGTCGCCCAAATAATTGCGCCGAAAACGCTGAAGCTCGTCCGTGGCGACTATTTCTTGTCCGTAGACGTCGCAGAAAATGGCACTGTTGAGATCGAGATTCTGGCTCGTGTCACGAATGCTGCGACTCGCCAAGCTCACGACCAGCGTATTCACGGACGCACGATGGCCACCGATGAACCGGACGCGATCCTGAAAGCAGACCTCGCTGATCGACGACGAAACGAGGATTGCGCTTCTGCCACGTACGAAGTCCGTTTCTCGCCGCACTAAAGGTGCGCAAGGAACATGGTACGGGAACTTCGCCCCTAGGAGCGGCACGCAGCTCAGCGAGCCCTGCAGCCCGAGAGCAGCGAGTGCAATCAACTTGATTTGCGGCCGCCAGCAGATGCAGACAGTTGCCGAGACCTTGTTTCTCAGTGCCGCTAGAGCTGCGCCGACGCTGGAACCATCGAGACGGCGAACCATGCAGCCTTGGAGCGGGAATCGGGGTTCATCTTTCGCACTCGGAGCATGAACGGTTGCAATCACCGGGATATAGACCTTTGGGCGGACATAATCCACAAGTGTGTCTAGCACTTTCTGCTCCTCTAACCACGTGCAGACCTCGGGTGGTACGGCGTTGGGCTGCACTAGGGGCAGGCTTGGCGGCGTGCCCTTGGTCAACGCTGCCTTTCCGATGACAAAAGCCAGGTAACACTCCGCGAGAACCTCTCCATCGGTGAACCGCTCTCCGACGAACGATCCTGGGCGCGCCGCTCCGATTAGCGATAGGGCACCGCTGTGTCCGTCACGCAGCGCATTGGCACCATCCAGCGGGACCAAGACAAGCTCCACTGTCAGCTCGTCGCAACGTGGAAGCGGTAGCCGTGACGCCGCGTGTGCCTTTTCGAATCTCCTCCTCACTTTCGCGGCCCATCCCTCCGGCTGCTCGTGGTCGTCAAAGTCGGCCACCCTTACAGGAAGGATTGAGCCCGACAGGGCCCCAAACATGCGCTCCGATGCCCAACCCCGAAAGCCGCGCGCGTCCCCGGCACGCTTGTGTCCCAGTGCTGTCGCGAGAATGACGGCGACTTGCGTAGTTGCGCGAGACAACTCGCCCACCGCGAGTCTCGTTCCCCAATAATCAGCCATCTTCTATACCTCCAGCAAAGTCCAAAGAGCGGTACGTTCCACGACGAGGCTTATCCGAACGCGTATCCGCGATTCGGGCTGCGAAGAGGTGAGCGCGACCAGACCCGTCACGTGGATCGTATGTCGGTCCATAGATCGCGCCAAGCCCGGCAGCAATCGACCCGGTACGGCCGCTTCAGACAATGAACCTGCGCCCACGACAGCACTTTGTCGGCGCGGATCGGGCGCCTCAGAAGAGCGCTGATCTGTCAAAAGGCTATAGCGCAGGCCCCAAGCCAGCGAGCGAGCCTTGACGGTGACGTGGCCGCGCGTACATGATCCTCAGGTTGCGTGAAAAAACGCTGTTTCACGGTCGTCAGAATCACGCAAGCGCTTCGAACCTGGCGTCTGAATCGTGGGATCGAACACCCGGTAAACTGGTCCACCAAACCGGTTAAGGGGGCGGACTTTACCAGCCGCCACGTTCGAGGCTCGTGGCGCTGGATCGAGAAAAAAGCCGAAACACGACCCACGGCGCTATCTGGATGAACCCGATCAACGCACGTCCCCCTGCGGACCAGCAAGGTCCGCAGGGCCGCCCTGAAACACCAACCCCGGCAGGGCGGCGAGTCCGGAGCATGTAGCACCAATCGCTTCCCCTGCGTGCCCCCGTGCCTCCGTGCCCCTGTCCCTCCCGCTTCCAACTCGCTACTCGCTATTCGCTACTCCCAACTGGCGGTTTCCGCCATTCTCCGCCAACTGCCAACAGACTTCGCCCCCTGATTCCCCGCCCCCTCAATCCTGTGCTATGCTTCATCCGAGGTGCCGCGCCCGATGCCCCGCTCGCTCGGCCAAATCTCGGCGTTCTCCGCGCTCTCCGCGGTTTCCCATCGCGGAGCCAAAGGTCCCGATAACGAAGGCCGCCAAGAGGGGGGTATCGAAAAAAGAGAAACTTGGCGGCCTTCGGCTGGCGCGGTCAAAAACGCGGTTTCGCCTGCCGACCCAACGCTACTTCCAACGGGTCGGAAGCGGTGTTGTCAGCCCCTGCACCCGATACGTCACGAGGTCAGCAACGCGATAAACGGGTTGATATCGCCGAAGTTGACGCTCCCGTCGCTGTTGATGTCGCCCAAGTTGATGTCGCAGGTCGGGTACGCGTTCGCGTAGCCCACCGGATCGCCCAGCGCCAAGACGAACGGGTTAATGTCCCCAAAGTCCACCGTCCCGTCGCAATTGAGGTCGCCGAGCGGGAATTGCCCCAAGGTGGCGAGCGACGCACCCGGCCCGAACGCCGTCTCAACGGTGTCGAGATTGCGGGCCTTAACGGCGAATGTGTAGGTCGTCGCGGGCTGCATCTGCGTCAGAGTCAGCGGGCCCCAATCGGCGTCCGTGTGCCAGGCGGCGGCCGCCGAGGGAAGGCCGGTCACGTCGGCATACTGGCTGTTCCAGATCGGGTCCAGCGGGCTGGTCGCCGTGCACTGCACCGCGAACGTCGTGTAGCTGGGGTTCCCACCAGGATTCACGTCGAGCACCATCGAATTCTGCGTTGGGCTGCTCAGGCTCGGGGCCGCCGGAACCAACGCCAGCGTGGTGGTGGTTGCGTTGCCGGAGTACGCGTTCACGTTCGGCGTTGAGGCGCTGTCCCGGGCGTGGACGCGGTACGTGTACTGCGTGTCGGGCGACAGCCCGCTATCGACGTACGTGCTTGACGCAACCCAGCCGCTATCCGTTCCGCCGCTGCCGCCGCTGACGAAATCAAACTCGTACTGCACCGGCGGCGAGCGCATGTCCGTCGCGGTGGTTGCGGTCATGGTAATGGACGTCGGACTCACCGGCGTGGGCAACACGGCGAACGTCATGGGATTCGGCTGCGGCGCCGTCAGGTCGGGGCAGAGGTTGTTGCGCGCGTTGGCGAAGCCAGTGAGGTCGACGCGCGTAGCGTAGTTCAGGCAATTGTACGAGCAATGCGTCACGATTCCGACGATCTGGTTGCCGACGAGCAGTGCCGAGCCCGAATTGCCATACGTGATGTCCACGTTGAATGTGTAGTATGTGCTCGCGCGGCCCGTGACCGCGCCCATGTGGGTTTGCTGCGTCTGGCTACGCGTGTTTTGGTCGTCGTCGATGCCGTAGCCGAAGACGTTGGCCGGGTTACCCGGGTTGGCAAGCGTGGTGGAGATCGGGCGGAGCACGCCGTAGCGCTCATAGGGCTTCTGGCCCAGATTGTTGGTCCCGGGGATCATGACGGACCAATCGGCGCCGATGCCGCCATTCTGGAATTGGAAGCTGGTGATCGGGAACTGGTCCGCGACGGGCGGGTTGTTTGGGTTGCAATTTCCACTCGAGGCGGGCACGCTGAATTGAACCACCAGGCCGCCTTGGGCACAGTGCCCCGCCGACACCAGGCAGCTCTCCTCGCTCCAGATGGACGCGGTACAGCCGACCGGCATGAGGCGTCCGGTCCACAGCTCACTCGACGGCACGCGGTCGTCGGCGCCGCAGATTCCGCAACCATCGCCGCCGCAGGAGCGCGGCCCGGAGAGGATCTCGGTCCCAACGCGGTCGATCCTGATCTGGTTCCGCGTGGTTCGCGGGGCGGCAACCAGCTCCAGGTAGACGGTGTCACCATTGAAGTACGCGGATGAGTTGTCCCACAGGGCCAGGTCGCTCGCGTCCAGCTCCTGAACCTCGCCGTCCAGCGCCGACGTGATGCGGATGAAACTGCCCGCCGGCAGCTCAGCGTCATGGAAGAACAATCGCAGCCAAGCGGCGTTCTCGATCGTTACCGTCGCCCCGTACACCACCGCGAAATCTCCGGTGTCGTTTGACAGCAATCCGCTTTCGACGCGGTAGTCGCGGACCTCGCCGACGGGCCAGTCGAGCGTGTGCGATTCCGGCTTCGGAACTGGGGCGAGGGGTCCGACGAGCGCACTTTGAGCGTGGGCGAAGCTAACGGCGTTGGAAGCCGCGGCTAACGCGCTGAGCACCATAAATGCCAAGGCTGCTCGGTTTCGAACTCCCCGCCCTACGACGATTTGATCTTGCCACATGGATGCTCCTCCTCTTCGCCGCGGCCCAAACTGCCGCCGGCTGCCAGTACGGCCCGAAAACTTGTCCCGATGCAGTCATTCTAGACAGGGCGCGCGATTCTTCTCAAAAAACCCGACGTAACGGTTCACCCGCGCGCAACGGCGGGGTCGGGTAGCGACAGGCGCTGACCGGCCCATGCCGGGCATGATCGACCCGCGGCCGTACAACGTCCAGAACTTTTGTGGGCGGCTGCCCACTGCGCTGAAGTTGCGCGGTCTGTGGGACAAGGTCACGCTGCGGACGCTGGCCCGCCGCTCCTTGCCGGCCGAGATCTGGCAGCGTCCCAAGAAGCCCTACCGCGCGCCGATGACCACGGTGCTATTCGGCCCGGACGCACCCGAGTTTGTGGGCGAGCTTCTTTCCGAGGCTGCGCTGACCCGGTTCGGGCTCTTGGAGGCACGGGCCGCCAGCCGGTTGGTGAAGAAGGCTCACCAGCAAGCCGGACGCATGGGCGGCGAACGCGAAGAGATGGCCCTGGTGGGCATGCTGACGCTGCGACTGCTGGCGCACTTTTTCCTGGAGCGCTTCGCCGCCCGCGCGGCGGAATTGCGGCAGCAACTCGACCGCCAGGCGCCGGACGTGGTCGAGGACCGGGTGTTGGTTTCGGCGGAGAGCACGCAGTGACAGCAGCGCAAGGCGGAGCCAATCCGGCCGCCAGCGGTACAGGCGTATTCAATCGAAACGTGCTGGACATCGACTGCGCTGCCGAGGTTCGGCGGATCGAAGAGGCGGTGCGCCACAGCGTGGGGCAGCGACTGCGCCGGCCCGAAGTTGGCGTGGTGCCATCCGGATGAGCCGACAGACCGCTCAAAGCTGCTCCCGTTCCGACAATCCGGGCGGATCCCATGCGCCCAGCGGGGAAAACGGGGCGTCCCCCGGGCTCTCGGGACTTGCTCATGGCATCGGAACGTCTCGAACCAGCCCGGTTCTGCCCCCGACACCCGGGAAAAGCGTGAAAACGTCGGGCGCGAAAGGGGCTTGGCGCTGTATAATGGCCCTGCATGGCCCGGCAGCGGAACCGGGCGAAGTACTCTGGGAAATGTCGGTTGAAAGGCGGTTGATTATGGCAGGACACGGATATAGTTATATCTGTATATGCTCTGCATGGCTCTTGTGTATTTGTGTATTCTCGTGCCAGTCTACAGGAGCGCTTGACAATCTTGCGCCGGAAGCCAACGGTCAATTGGTCACTGTCGCGTTCAACACACCGAAGGCGATCACTCTCTCGGCCAGCGACCCGGACAACGGCCCGGACGCGTTGAGTTATTCGATCGCGTCGCTGCCGCAACACGGCACGCTGACCGGCACACCGCCGAGCGTGACGTACACCCCGAGCACAGGCTACAGCGGCCCGGACAGCTTCACGTTTCAGGCCGACGACGGCGCGGCGAACAGCGATCCAGCGACCGTCTCGATCACTGTCCAGCCCAGCGGCGGCGGTTCGACGGGCGGCACGAACCAGCCCCCCGCCGCCAACGCCCAGTCTGTGACGGCCGACTTCGAAACGCCGACGACGATCACGCTCACGGCCAGCGACCCCGACAACGGCCCGCAGGCGTTGACTTATTCGACCGTGTCGCAGCCCCAACATGGCACGCTGACCGGCACGCCGCCGAGCGTGACGTACACTCCAGACACAGGCTACAGCGGCCCGGACAGCTTCA
>CAZWYT010000047.1:0-39948 GCA_964638325.1 uncultured Planctomycetales bacterium | reverse complement strand
CGCCGGGATCTGTGCGGGGGCCGCCGGGCAACCGGCGGTCCTACCGCGACCCCCCCGCTAACGAGCGGGCAACCACTCGCCCGACCACACGCCGGCGCCCGCGCCGCCGCCAACCACCCCGGGCGCACAGTGCCGACCCACCTCCATCTCGTTCGACCTCCCGTTCGGGAGACCGTTGACGTCACGCCACGATCAGCTAGCCGCTTGCGCGGTGCCTCGGCCGGGGTATACTGCCCCGACGAATGTAGGGAAAACGTCAACGGTTTTGTGCGCAACATGCGCAACATGCGCAACATGCAGATTTAGTTTTCTCTCGACGGGCAAACGAGTTACGTGCAAAGCAAGTCCGGGCAAGAAGTTACGTAAATGCAGAATTTTGTGCTCATAACCCGGAGGCGGCTGCCGACCAACGAAACGAGGCCGAGCCTCGTGCGTGTGTATCCTCGTCCGTGCCAACGAAGGCCAGAACGGCCGGCGGAGTGCGACGCGATCGTAAGTGTCTGTGATCTCAGCGGTTAGGCGACCGCACCCAGGCAGGACGCTCCATGAACGGCCATGGTCCGCATGGTGTCCAAATCAAACGGCGCCGCATTGACATAATCCGATCTTAGACTTAGTATCATTCCGTGATGCTGGACACTATCCAGGTTCTTCGCCGTCATGGGATCCAGGCGACGCCGCAGCGCATCGCGGTGGCCGAATATGTCCTGGCTGCGAAGACGCATCCGTCGGCGGACGAAGTCTGGGAACAGGTTCGGCGGCGGTGCCCGACGCTGTCCCGCGCGACCGTCTACAACACGCTCAACCTGTTCGTCGAGAAGGGTCTGATCCGGACGCAGGTGCTCAAGGAGGGCACCGTCGTGTTTGATCCGCATGTCGATGCCCATCACCATTTCATCGACGTGGACACGGGGAAGATCTACGACGTACCCTGGGAAGCGCTCAAGGTCTCGGGCGAGAAGGCCCTGCGCGGTTTTGAGGTTAACGAATATCAGGTGATCATGCGCGGCCGGCGGCGCAAGAATTGAGTCTGCCGGCGGGCGTGTTTTTTTGGTCTTGGAGTGGACATCGTCTAAGTATCGACAAGCTCTACCACATAAGAAAGATTCCGCTTCCATTCGTAGGCCGAGAGGCCGGAAAGGACAAGGCTATGGCTGACAAGATGAACGGTGAGAAGATGGGCCGGTGCCCGGTTACCGGCCGCGGCATGACGAACCGCGACTGGTGGCCGAACCAGTTAAGGCTCGAGCTTCTGCACCAGCATTCCTCCAAGTCCAATCCGATGGGCGCAGACTTCAACTACGCCAAGGAGTTCAAGAGCCTCGACCTGGCGGCGGTGAAGAAAGACCTCGCCGCACTGATGACCGACTCGCAGGACTGGTGGCCGGCGGACTTCGGCCACTACGGACCTTTGTTCATTCGCATGGCCTGGCACAGCGCCGGCACCTACCGCACAGGCGACGGGCGCGGCGGCGGCGGCCGGGGCCAGCAGCGCTTCGCGCCGGTCAACAGTTGGCCAGACAACGTCAGCCTGGACAAGGCGCGCCGGCTCCTTTGGCCGATCAAGCAGAAGTATGGCCGGAAGATTTCATGGGCCGACCTGATGATCCTCGCCGGCAACGTCGCCCTGGAAACGATGGGCTTCAAGACGTTCGGTTTCGGCGGCGGTCGCGAGGACGTCTGGGAGCCCGATCAGGACGTCTATTGGGGCGCCGAGAAGAACTGGCTGGCTGACAAACGCTACTCCGGCGACCGGGAACTCGACAATCCGCTGGCTGCCGTGCAGATGGGGCTGATTTATGTCAACCCAGAAGGCCCGAACGGCAACCCGGACCCAGTCGCGGCGGCCAAGGATATCCGCGAGACCTTCGCCCGCATGGCGATGAACGACGAAGAGACGGTGGCCCTCATCGCGGGCGGCCACACGTTCGGCAAGACCCACGGCGCCGGCGATGCCAAACTCGTGGGGCCCGAGCCCGAAGCCGCCGGCATCGAGGAACAGGGCCTGGGCTGGAAGAGCAGCTTCGGCACCGGCAAAGGCGGTGACACGATCACCAGCGGCCTGGAAGTCACCTGGACCACCACGCCCACGAAGTGGAGCAGCAACTTCTTCTGGAACCTGTTCGGCTACGAATGGGAACTGACCAAGAGCCCGGCCGGCGCGCAGCAGTGGAGACCGAAGGGCGGCGCAGGCGCTGGTACCGTGCCGGATGCGCACGACCCGTCCAAGCGTCACCCGCCAGCCATGCTGACCACGGACCTATCCCTGCGGTTCGACCCGGTCTACGAAAAGATTTCGCGGCGTTTCATGGAGAATCCGGATCAGTTCGCAGACGCGTTCGCCCGCGCGTGGTTCAAGCTGACGCACCGCGACAAGGGCCCACGCGCACGCTATCTCGGCCCGGAGGTTCCTGCGGAAGAGCTGATCTGGCAAGACCCCATCCCTGCCGTCAACCACAAACTGGTTGATGCACAGGACATTGCCTCCCTCAAGGGCAAAATCCTGGCTTCTGGCCTGCGTGTGTCGGAGTTGGTTTCGACCGCCTGGGCGTCGGCGTCCACGTTCCGTGGCTCCGACAAGCGCGGCGGTGCGAACGGTGCCCGTATTCGTCTGGCGCCGCAGAAGGATTGGGAAGTCAACCAGCCTGCCCAGCTGACGAAGGTGCTCAAGACCTTGGAGGGCATCCAGAGCGCGTTCAACAGCGCGCAGTCCGGCGGCAAGAAGGTATCACTGGCTGACCTGATCGTTCTGGCCGGTTGCGCGGGCGTCGAGCAGGCTGCGAAGAATGCTGGTCACGAGGTGACGGTTCCCTTCACGCCGGGACGCATGGACGCCTCGCAGGAGCAAACCGATGTGGCGTCCTTCGCCGTGCTGGAACCGGTCGCGGATGGATTCCGCAACTACCTCAAGACTAGATTCTCTGTACCGGCCGAGCATCTGCTGGTCGACAAGGCGCAATTGCTCACCCTGACCGCGCCGGAGATGACGGTGCTCGTGGGCGGCATGCGGGTCCTGAGTGCCAACGTCGGGCAATCCAAACACGGCGTTTTTACCGAGCGGCCGGAAGCGCTCACGAACGACTTCTTCGTGAACCTGCTCGACATGCGCACGGAGTGGAAGGCGGTCGCGACGGACGCAAACGTGTTTGAAGGACGCGATCGCGCCACAGGCGAAATCAAATGGACCGGCACGCGTGTCGATCTCGTCTTCGGCTCAAACTCCCAGCTCCGGGCCTTGGCGGAAGTCTACGGATGTCAGGACTCCCAGGAGAAGTTCGTGCAAGACTTTGTGGCGGCCTGGAACAAGGTGATGAACCTTGATCGCTTCGACCTTGCGTGATCTCAGATGTATTACCGTACCCGACGATTTCGCAGCCGCGCCGTGAAAGCACAGCATCCAGCTTCGGAGCCATTCGAATGCACCCTCCGGGTGTGCTCGCGACCCACCCTCGAATACGTGGGCACACGCCGCACGGGTCGTCGGCGGTGCGTCGGTTGACGGTGAAAATGGTCAGCCGCGGCGTGCCGAACGGCTGGTCGCAACCGGAGCAAGTACTTCAGGAGAACCTCGATATGGACGCAGAGAAAAGCACTGCCCTCTTGAATAAGGCGGTGGCCGACGAGTTGCAGGCCGTCCACCAGTACATGTACTGGCACTTTCACCTCGACGATCAGGGGTTCGCCCCGCTGGCCGGCCTGTTGAAACGCACCGCCATTGTCGAGATGGGGCACGTTGAAAAGCTGGCCGAACGCATCCTGTTTTTGAAGGGCGACGTAAAGATGGCCGTTGCCGGTGCGGTGGAACCGATCCGCGAACCGGCGGACATCCTCGCGCGGGCGGCGGCGATGGAACAGCAATCGGCGCGGGACTACAACAAGGCCGCGCTGGAGTGCAGTGCGAACGCCGACGCGGTCTCCAAGCAGATCTTCGAATCGCTGGTGGGCGACGAAGAGGGCCATTTCGACGCGTTCGACAAGCAGCTCGACAACATCAAGCGCTTTGGGCTGAGCTACTTGGCCTTGCAGTCGTTCGAGGGCGGCCCGGCCAACTCCGGCCAGGGCGAGTGATGGAGCCAGTTCGGGCGGAGCCAGCCTCGCACCCGCCGGTGGCTGACGAGACGGTGGTCCAACTCGAGGCGCCTGCGCTCCGGCAGCCCGGCACACGCAGGACATCGCGACGGCGTTGGGTACCCGGCGCCCTCGCTGCCGCAACGGTCTGTGTGCTGGTCGGCGTGCTCGTCGGTGATGCGACGTTGCGCCGCAGCGGGCCGCGCACGCCGCCGCCTCCGGGAGCCG
Organism: uncultured Planctomycetales bacterium; assembly: GCA_964638325.1. Classification (GTDB taxonomy): domain Bacteria; phylum Planctomycetota; class Phycisphaerae; order UBA1845; family Fen-1342; genus JALHJL01. The sequence continues at coordinate 35,652 of CAZWYT010000047.1, read as the reverse complement.
AACCGGGACGCTGGAGTTATCTGGAGGGCGCGGCAAACACGCGCGACGCCGGCGGCTATCCGACGGCGGACGGGCGGTTTGTCAAACGCGGGATGATCTACCGCTCGGCGACGCTCTCGCGCCTGTCATCTCGTGGCGCTACCGCCTTTCTGAGCCTGGGCATCAAAACCGTCATCGACTTCCGCAGCCGGCTCACGCCCTGGCCGCCGTTCAATGGCGACGTCTGGAGCGTGTACCTGGCTTCAGCCGTGCACGGCTGCCCGATGAGCTTCGCGAAGGGTGAGCCGCAGGGGGAGTTCTACATCCGCGGCGTGCGCGACAATGCCGGTTCGTTTCGCGAAGCGTTTGAGTTGCTCAGTCATGCGGAGAACTACCCGGTGCTTTACCACTGCGCTGCGGGCACAGACCGCACCGGAGTGATGTCGGCCTTGCTGCTCTCGCTGCTGGGTGTTGACCGCGACACGATTGTCGCCGACTTCCGCCTGTCGGAGCAGGTCGGCCTGCCTGGGTCGCTTGAGGCGATGGAAGCTCTGCTGGACCACGTCGCCAAACGCGGTGGCATTGGAGAGTATCTCTCGGAACTCGGCGTCCCGTCGGACGCGCAGGAGCGCATCCGCAATGTGCTCTTGGAACCGCGATAAACCGGCTCAACCCGCGCGCACTCCTTCTGACGAGCGGGTCGCCGGTATGATCGCCGTTGAGGCCATGGCGCCCCAAACGTTCCAGGCGCCCCTCGACACACTGCGGCGGCCAGTCTACGCGGAAGCCGCGGAGGCAATCAGGTGAAAGTCCCCAGGTGTCAGCGCTGTCTACTGCACAAGCATGCCGAGCGCAGGCCAAAGTCGCTCGTTGCCCGCCTATGGCGTTGGCATACCACCTGGTGCCCAGGGTGGAAGGCGTACCAGAAGTGGCTGGCAGCCCAGCCTCCGTCATCAACTTCCGAGCGCTGACGGGGACCGTTGGGACGGCATCCGCGCCGGAAAGATGGCGCGACCTGCCGAGTGGCTGGGAGCCGCGGTACGATGCTGGCCATGAAGACGATTGGCCTGATCGGCGGAATGAGCTGGGAATCCTCCGTTACGTACTACCGCGTCATCAACGAGTATGTTGCGCGGCGGTTGGGTGGCCTGCACTCGGCACGGTGCATCCTCTGGTCGTCTGATTTCGACGAGATTCACCGCTTGCAGCAGGAAGGCCGGTGGGACGAGGCCACCCGGTCCATGCTTAACGCGGCGGCCGCGCTGCGCCGCGCGGGGGCGGACTTTCTCGTCATCTGCGCCAACACGATGCACAAGATGGCGGATGAAGTGCAGGTGGCAACCGGCTTGCCGCTACTGCACATTGCGGACGCGACGGCCGAGCGCATCAAGGCCACCGGCCTGCGCCACGTTGGGCTGCTCGGCACGCGGTACACGATGGAGCAGGATTTCTATCGTGGCCGGCTGGTGGAGCGGCATGGCCTGGAGGTGAGTATCCCGGGCGAGTCCGACCGCCAGTTCGTGCATGATGCTATTTTCGGCGAGTTGTGTCGCGGTGTCGTCACCGACGCTTCCCGCCAACGCTGTCGCGCGATCATTCGGAGCCTGACCGATGGGGGCTGCGGCGGCATGATCCTCGGCTGCACCGAACTCGGCCTGCTGATCACGCCGGACGATAGCCCCGTGCCGTTGTTTGATACGGCGATCATCCATGCGGAGGCGGCGGCAGCGCTGGCGCTGGAGACGTAGTTCGCCTCACGTGACCAGCGACGCTCCCGAGTCGTCCAAGCCTTCACGTTCGCGTAGAATCTCAGGATGAACAGCGCCAGGGAAACCCGTGCGCAGGTGTGACGGTCGGTTGCTCCCCTTGAGTGCCGAGGTATGCCTGTTTCAGGGAAGAGAATGAAAAAGGCGGCCGGAGCGAACACGTATCAGGTCATCCTCGACTCTGTCGCCGACGGTGTGTTTACCGTCGACCTGGAATGGCGGATCACGTCGTTCAACGCGGCCGCCGAACGGATCACCGGGGTCAAACGCGGGGAAGCGCTCGGCCGGCACTGCTGCGATGTGTTCCGGGCGAGCATCTGCGAAACCGAATGCGCTCTGAAGGGGACCCACCGTACTGGCCGGCCGGTGGTGAACAAGGCCGTGTACATCCTGAAAGCGGATGGCGAGCGCATTCCGATCAGCGTTTCGACCGCCGTTCTCAAGGACGAGCGCGGGCGCGTGATCGGCGGCGTGGAGACGTTTCGCGATCTGAGCCAGGTCGAGGAGCTGCGCAAGGAGCTGGAGGGGCGCTACACGTTCGCCGACATCGCCGGACGAAGCGCCGCCATGCAGCGGCTATTCGAGTTGCTGCCGCAGGTCGCCGACAGCGTCACCACGGTGCTGATCGAGGGCGAGAGCGGTACCGGCAAGGAACTCGTGGCGCGGGCGATTCACAACCTCTCCAGCCGTCGGAAGCGGCGGTTCGTGGCGATCAATTGCGGCGCTTTGCCCGACACGCTGCTGGAGTCTGAGCTGTTTGGCTACAAAGCTGGGGCTTTCACGGACGCCAAGCGTGACAAGCCCGGGCGCTTCGCGGTCGCCGACGGCGGCACTTTGTTCCTCGATGAGATCGGTGACATCTCGCCAGCCATGCAGGCGCGGCTACTGCGTGTGCTCCAGGAGCGCGTGTTTGAGCCGCTGGGCTCCGTCGACCCCGTTCAGGTTGACGTGCGGATCCTGGCTGCCACGCATCGCGATCTGGACGACCTGGTGCGCGCGGGGAAATTCCGCGAGGATCTCTACTACCGCGTCAACGTTGTCCGCCTCCGACTGCCGCCGTTGCGGGAACGCCGCGAGGACATCCCATTGCTGGTCGACCGCTTCGTCACCCGCTTCAGCCGCGTGCAGAACAAGGACATCGTCGGCGTCTCGGACGCGGCGCTGGCGATCCTGATGGCCCACGACTATCCGGGGAACGTCCGTGAACTCGAGAACATCATCGAGCACGCGTTCGTGCTGTGTCGTGGCGGTCTCATCGAGCCGCACCACCTGCCACCGGCGCTGCACGGCGTGTTGGGCAAGGTCCCGCGGCGCTTGAAGACGGCCCTGACGCTTGCTGAGTTGGAGGCCATCCACATTAACGATGCTCTGCGGCGCCACGACGGCAACCGTGCCGCCGCGGCGCGGGAACTGGGCATCAACGCGAGCACGCTGTTTCGCAAGCTCCAGAAGCTTGGCATCCACGACTCGTTGGCGCCCAGGCCGCGATCACGCTCCCAACCCGCCGGCGACATCCTGGGCACTACGGAATCGCAAGCGGCCCGACGCCGCAATAGCGAAAAGACGTGACGGTTTGATCGGGGCAAACCGCTAGCGGAGAGATTCGGTTGACGCAGGCATTTGATCCGATCGCGGATTCGTACGACCAGTGGTACGACACCTCTGAAGGACGAACGATTCTCAGCGCCGAATTGGCCTGCCTTCGTTCACTTTGCGCGCAGTGCCGTGGTCGGTGGCTTGAGGTGGGCGTTGGCACTGGCCGCTTCGCCGCCCTGCTGGGCGTCACCGAAGGAATCGACCCATCTCCCCGGATGCTCGCGATCGCGGCCGGACGGGGCATACGGACGTATGTGGGTTGCGCTGAAGAGCTCCCCTTTGCGGAGAGCACCTTTGAAGGTGTGCTCCTTGCATTGACGCTTTGCTTCGTGGCAGATTCCAAACAGGCTGTAATGGAATGCCGGCGCGTATTGCGTCCCAAGGGTATGCTTCTCCTCGGGGCCATTCCGGCGGACAGCCCGTGGGGTAGAAAATACGAAAGGAAGAAGGCCGCGGGGCATCCCGTATATGCCCAGGCTCGATTCCTGACGGCCTCCGAGATTGTGTCGCTGATCGAAAGCGCCGGGTTCGATCTCCAGGATGCGGCGAGCACGCTTTTCTGGGAACCGGACGGCTCGCCGGAGATCGAACCTCGTGTCGAGGCCGGCATCGTTCCCGAGGCGGGATTTGTGGGTCTGTTGTTCACGAAGACTGCCGGGGCATGCGCTCGCGGTAATGTTTTGGAGGGAGGGTAGTGACGACCAGGGAAGCCGTCATTGAAACGAGTAACCTCGCGAAGCACTTCGGCGATGTCCAGGCCGTCGCGGGAGTCGATTTTGATGTATGCGACGGCGAGCTGTTTGGCTTTCTCGGTCCCAATGGTGCGGGCAAGACCACGACGATCAACATGCTGACGGGCCTGGCGCGGCCGGACGCGGGCACGATCCGCATCGCGGGCATCGACTGCTCCAAGAGCCCGAAGGCCGCCCAGCACCTCATCGGGGTCGTGCCCGACGAGAGCAATCTGTACCCCGAGTTGACGGGTTTTGAAAACCTGAGCTTCTGCGCAGCGCTGTACGGAATGCGGAAGACGCAACGCGAACAGCGCGCCCGACAACTGCTCGAGACGTTCGGCTTGCACGACGCGGCGAGTCGCAGCTTCGCCAGCTACTCCAAGGGGATGAAGCGCAAGCTCACCATCGCCGCCGGGATCATCCACAACCCTCGAATCCTATTCCTGGATGAGCCAACGACGGGCATCGACGTAGCCGCAGCCCGGCAGATCCGACAGCTTATCGCGGACCTCAACGAAGCCGGCACAACGATCTTTCTGACCACGCATTACATCGAGGAGGCCCAGCGGCTGTGCAGCCGCATCGCGTTCATCGTCTCTGGCCGGATCATCCGCATCGACACGGTTGAGCAGCTCATGCGGCAAACCGAAGGCCAGCACGTCGTCGAATTCGCCGTGGCTGGCGGCGCCGCCGGTTTGTGCGAAGCGATCGCCGGCGCATTTTCCCACCTGCAATGCCAAGCACTTTCGCATGGCGCAGTGCGCGTGGAGTCCGCCGAGCCGGTGCGGATCGGCCCGCTGGTGCGATTCATCGAAGACCACGGCGGGGAGGTCGCTGAGGCCCGCAAGGTGCAGCCGTCGCTCGAGGACGTGTTTGTCCGCGTCACCGGCATCGAAGCGACGGCGATGAAACGGGAGAAGGAGAAAGCGGGGAACGCCAGATGAAACGCTGGATCGCCTTCTGGAACATCCTGGCCAAGGACATGCGGAGCTACTACCTCAAGCCGCCCAACATCAGTTGGGGGTTAATCTTCCCGCTGGCGTGGACGGGGATGTTCTTCATCAAGTCCGGGGCCGGGCTGGACGGCGTCCGCGGTCTGCTGCCGGGCCTGGTCGCCGTCTCGGTGCTGTTCGGCACGACGAGCATGCTGGCGGTGACGGTCACATTTGAGAAGAAAGGCCGCTCGTTCGAGCGCCTGCTGCTGGCACCGATCCCGCTCGAACTGCTCATGCTGGCCAAAACCGCCGGGGCGATGCTCTTCGGAGTGGCCAACGCCATTGTACCGATCCTCATGGCTGCGTTCCTGACGGACCTTTCGGGCGTCGCGTGGTCGGCGGTGGTGCCAGCGATTGTGCTGATTGCGGTGGCCTCGACCTTCCTGGGGCTGTTGATCGCGGTCTCGGTCAGCGAGGTGTTCGAGGCCCAGACCTTTTCCAACTTCTTCCGTTTCCCCATGATCTTCTTGTGCGGCTTGTTCTTCCCCGTCCAGCAACTGCCCGCGCTGCTTCGGCCGCTGTCGTACGCGCTGCCTCTGACCTACGGCGCGGACTTGCTGCACGCCGGATTCTGGGAGCACGGCCAGATGCCGCTTTGGCTGAATCTCGTGGTGCTGACAGCTTTCTGCGCCGGGCTGTTCCTCCTGAGCCTGCGGAACATCCGGCGGAAATGGACTACATAGCCAGCCGCACCGGTGCAGCGCGCGAGCTGGGGGTGGACCAGAGCACGCAATTTCGCAAGCTGCGCAGGCCGGGTAGCCGCGACTGCGCCGCGTCCAGGTCACGATCACGCTTCCGCGCGAAACGGCTGACGTAATCCTCTGCTATCCCCAGACATCTCCACGTTCCCTTTGACCGGCGACCGACGCTTGCACCGACAAGCCAGCCGCGGCCGCTATTCCGTTTTGGCCATTTGCCATGCTGCCGGGTCTGCCCTCGCCTGAAAACGCGGAATGCCTGCGAAGTGCTGCAACGATCACGCGTTCGCCCACAGACCAAGAGCCATGAGTGCCGCACCGGCGACCACGCCCGCGACCGCCGCGTGTCCCTCGCCCTCGGATTGTGCGGCCGGCAGCAGCTCGTAGACGGCAATGAAGAACATGATACCGCCAGCTCCAGCCAGAGCGCAAGCCACAGTCACGGGACGGAGGAGACCGCGCAGCGCGATGGCAGCCAACAGAGCCCCCACCGGCTCAGCCAGTCCGGAGGACGTGGCCCACCAAAAGGCTTTCGTGCGGCTGCCGGTTGCTCCATACACGGGTACGGACACGGCCAAGCCTTCCGGGATGTTGTGCAGGGCCACCCCGCCGGCCAGCGTCCATCCCAATCCGGTGTCGTGAACCCCGCTAAAGAATACCGCGATGCCCTCTGGGAAGTTGTGGAGCGCGATGCCAATTGCAGCCAGCAGCCCCGCGCGGAAGACCTGCTTCTCGCCGGAATTGCCGTACTTATCAAGCAGGTACTCGTGCGGGATCACCGTTTCGAGCAACCACATGCCGGCCGCACCCGCGATGAAGACGAGCAACCCCCAACCCCGGCCGATGATCTCCTGGGCCTCGCCGAGCATGGCCCCAAACGCGAGCATGACCATGACGCCGGCCGAGAAGCCCATGCTCAGGGCCAGCATGCGGCGACGCGGTGGCCGGCCCAGCACGCCCAGAGCCGCGCCGACCGTAGTGGACAGCCCCGCCAACGTGGCCATCAATAGCGCTATGCCAATCCCACCGTCCATTTCTCACTGGTCCGCCAGAACGAGCGCCTGTAGAGGGTGGCAAGAGAGCCTAATCGAGCACTTTGGTTGCGAGTGGTCACAAAAAGCCGGGTATCCAGGGCTCATGTGCTAGTGCTCGTGTTCGTGCATCGCGGTAGTGCTGTGCTCGTCCTCGTGCGCGTCCTCCTCCGCCGCAGCTTCGCTCTCGACGCCGAGGACCGCTTCGAGGTACCGCGTCGCCAGGATCGACACGACGTCGCCCAGAAAAGTCCCTGAAGTCGTGGCCGTCAGCGCTGCCACCTCCTGATCGCAGCCCATAGTACCGGTGATCAGCCCCATGGCGAGGATTGCCGCGGTGCGTTCGCGTGATCGACGTTTCGCTTCCATTTCTTCACCCTGTTCGCGCAGCTCCGCCGCGCACAAATGACCGAAGTGCCACACAAGTAACCAGAACGACGCCGAAGCAGCCCACCAGCGAAGAGCCGGTCGGCAAGTCCGCCACAGCCGACACGAGCAGCCCCGCTGCCGTCGTGAGCGCCGAGACAAGCCAGGCGATACCAAGCTGGGAACCGAAGCGCTCCGCCAAGAGTGCCGCGCATGCCGCCGGGATGATGAGGTAACTGAAGACTACCAGCAGGCCGGCGATGCTGACGGACTGCGTGACCATCAGCGCAAATGTGCCGTAGAAGAGGCAATCCCACAACCGGACCCGCCGGCCCGCCCGGTCGGCCGCCGCTACGTCGCGGGTAATTTCCAGGAACGGCTTGCGAAGGGTGAAATGAAACGCCCCCAGCACCAGGTAGAGCAAGGCCATGATCGCAATTTGCGGCCAGCGGACAAAGAGGATGTTGCCGACCAGCATCGCCTCCATGCGCTCATGTCCGTGGGGTGCCTTGCTCAGGATCAGGACGCTGACCGCGGCACCCACCACAAAAACGATGCCGATGACCGCTTCGTGCGGCACGCGCTCGCTGCGGAACCGCCCGAACGAGAGCAACACCGCCCCCAGCAGCGCAAAAGCCACCGACATAGCCTGGGCGAGCCAGCGGTCGTGCTCCTCGTGATGCGATCGCGCCCGCGATTCGCTGGCGGCTGCGGCCGTGCCGTTTTCGTTCAGTGGGCGGGTGGCGGCCTCCATCTGCGCGGCTAGGGTCAGCTCGGGCGACAGTTCATCGGCGTGAGCCTCGTGGTGCTCGCCACTCGCACTGATGAGCGGGCCAATCAAGAGCGCCACGGCAGCTCCCAACGCCGCACACTGGGCCAGCGCCAGGTCCACGAAGATGACGCCGCGCTTGATCACGTGCAGCCCCATGTAGCAGTGCAGCGCGGCGATGACCAGGCATGCCACGAGCGGCGCGACGAGAAAGGGCAGCGAGTCAAAGAGCCGTTCCATGTTTCACCTTTCGTGCGGCAAATCAGCAGCGCGCGATCATTGCTTGAAGGCTGCGGACACACGGCTCACGATGTTGTCGATCATGGTCAGGTAATCCGACGCCTCCGGCTGCCCGCCGACCGAGTTCGCGCACTCGACCACCCTGATCCCCGCCTGTGCTGCAATCAGGTCCGGCGCTTGTCGGCTGTAAAACGGCTCCATGAGCAAGACCTTGATATTCCCGTCCTTGACGCGCTTCACGACGTCAGAAACATGTCCCGGGCTGGGCGGGATGCCAGGCTTCGGCTCAAGTTCTTCCGCGACGACCAGACCGAAGCGGTGGGCGAAGTACGACCAACTGCGGTGGTAGGTGATGATCTTCTGCCCCGCGAAAGGCCGAAGTGCGCCCAGCCAGCCGGCGAGCGCCGGCGTCTCCGGCTGGTTGAGCACTTCGTCGAGGCGGTCTTTGAGCAATGCCGCCCACAGCTTTTTGCCGCCAATCTTAGCCACCAACTCGCGCCCGAACATCCGCTCGTCGAGTTCCTGCTGGAACGAGCGGACGCGCTCGTTGAAGTACTCCGCGTGTTGTGGCGCGAGCTTGACCAGGCGTGTCCCGATGCTCTTGGCCACGATCCGCGCGTTGAGCGGGTCCAGCCAGTAGTGCGGGTTACCCAGCGGATGGATGTCGCCCATCGAGCGGTCCACTTTCTGGGTCGGCACTTCCAGGCGAAGCACGCCCTCGGAAGCGTCCAGGTGGCCCGGCGCGTTCACACGGATCCTCGAGTTGCGCGCGCCATCGATGATCAGTTCCTCGTACCCAATCTCGAGGTCCAGCCCGACGCGAATCCACAGGTCCGCCTTGCTGGCCGTCACCATGTAACTGGGCTTGGCGGCCAGGAAGTGCGGGTCCTCGCGCCCGGTGGCGATCGCCGTAACATCGACCTTGTCACCACCGATGGCCCGCGCCAGCGCAGCCAGATCCGTCGTGGTCGTCACAACGCGCAGTTTGTCCTCGGCCAGCGCCGACCCAGCGGCGAGGAGGACCACGAGGCAAATCGAGGTTAACGCGGCGACTCCGCAACGCGTGAACATGAGCGCTTCTCCTGATCAGTACTTGTGCGCACGGTGGGGCCCCAAACCGAAGTTGCATTGCAGGAAGATCTCGTGTTCCTGCTTATCTCCCTCCACGCGGATGTTGCGATCCGTGTACTGGTAACCCAGGCGCCAATACAAGTACTCGCTTTGCAGGAAGGTGAGATATGCCGAAAGACCGTGCTCGTGCAAACTGGAGCTGTACGGCATTTGCGAGTAGTCGTACCGGGTACCGATTGACCACCGCCTTGCAAACTGGTAATCCGCCGCCGAGTACATGCCCCAGGTCGATTCCTGTCCGCCAATCAGGTCGGCCTGGGCAGCCAAAAACTCTGTCTGCCACAGGAACGACTTGTAGAGCCCCTTCTCCGGCGGCCGCCACTTGTAGGTCAGGTCAATGCCCTCGACCATGGTCCGATTGCCGCCGTGACCCTCATCATTGGGTGCCGTGGCAAGGCTGAGCCCGCCCTCGAACGTGGAGGCCGGCGACAGATCGAAGAAGTTCTTCAGATGCACGAGGTGGACGAAGTCGTCGGTCTCTTCACCGGCGAAGAGTGAGCTATCGTTGTTGATGCACTCGTACGTCAACTCGATGTACTTGTTCCAGGGGTTGGGAATCAGCCACGCAACGCCGACGCCGTCCCCAGATAAGCCTTCCTCACCAAAGTAGTTCCGGATAATGAATGGGTATTCAACCCAGGGCAGCGCGTGCAGGTGTTGCGGATTGGCCTTGCCGAAGCTGGTCTTGAAACGCCCGGCCCGCGGTTGCAGCCCCCACGGCATTCCCAGGTACGTCAGGTAGGCTTCCTCCAGGTCAACGTGCCAGTCCCCCTCGTGCTGGTGCAGGCCCAGGAAGACGTCCGCACGCGCGTACGGGTCCACGTTGCCGGAGAAACCGAGCTCAAGATGACGAAACAGGAACTCGTCGTCGAGTTCTCCGCCTTCGCGGCTCGAGTAATGTCCGACGAAGTCCCCGATCACGCTGATGTCCGGGTTGAAGCTTTGGAACGCGCGCCCCAGTGACGCCGCAAAGCCCTTCGGCTCAGCCTCCGGAGCGGCCTCGGCACGCATGCTTTCAAGGACCGCGTCCAGTTCATCTTTCGGCTCTTCGCCTGCGCCGGGACGCGTCGCCGGTCGCAACAGCCCTTCCCGGCGCATCTCCTCCTGCAACTCGAGGATTTGCCGGGCCATCGCTTTGCGGCGTTCGGCCTCCATGCCGGGTCCCTGAAGCTCGCGGACCATCGCTTCCAGCTCCGTGATGCGCTGGTGGTCCCGCTCGCGTTCTTCCGCATGCTTAAGTTCCAAAGCCTCCAGACGGGCACGAAGTTCTGCCAGCTCTTTTCGAAGATCATCCGATAAGCCGCCCTGTGGGGCAGACTGGGAGGTAGCGTCGGTCGGCTGTCTTGCGGACGCTTCCTGCGCGGAGGCACGAGATATTGTCGCAGCCAGCATTCCGCAGACGAGTATCGACGCGCCAAGGCGGCGGATCATCGTACGCTCCCCGCGCTGTCGCGCTGATGGGAACCGAACGACGCGGCGCCAGCGTCACGCGAGCGTCCGAGCTTGACGTCGGTTCCCGTGTCCCAATCGAAGATTCCTCACCAAGACCGATCTCACGCCCAGGGTTCGGCGCCGTGCGAGATTGGGTCATGGGGCGTGCGAGCGCATCTCAGCGCAGCGCCTGGAGCTTGCCAGCCTTGTTTGCTTATGCGTGGGAGGGGGGAGCCCGCGGGGCCAGCGGTGCCTGGACTGTCGGACGCACCACCGGCAGCTCGCGCGGAGGCCGGAATGCGAGGCAGGTTTGGTCATGCCGGATTACGAGCGAGGGAGGATCGCCGACATTTGCCGAACCACTCCCGAGCACACAGCAGACCGGGCAGTTCGGTTCCGAATGGTTCCCTTCTAGCGCATGATGAAGGGTGTGGGCCAGCCCCGAAGCGCCCAGAGAGAGGGCCGTGACGAGCAGACAGTTCCCTACGGTGCGGAAGGCAGCCAACCCGCTGGGCCAACCGCATGGTTGGCGAGTAGGTCTGAGTGAGCCGGCCGTAAGCACGACATCTCACCTCGCCCCCACATGCAGATCGTGTTCCAGGCGACCGGCCCTGTCAAGCCACCCCCGACGAGCCGCGGACACGTTGCGCATTACGCTAGCGAGCGGTATGCTGGGGAAGGTGTGGGCTTGCGGTAAGAATGTTGGCGTGATCCAGGAAGATCAACATGCGCCATGATCGAAGACTACTGACCACGTTGCTGCTCCTGCTCATCAACGTGGCCCTTGGGCACGAACCTGACCAGCGGCCGGTGGTCGTCATTGACACGGACATGGGACTGGACGACGCCGTCACGCTCGCCATGGCGCTCCAGAGCCCGGACGTGGACGTCGTCGCCATCATCGCCTGCGAGGGCGCCGCCAGTCGGGAAAAGGCGCTCAGTCATCTGGAACACATGCTCAAGCTGTTCAATCGGCCGGACATCCCGCTCTATGCTGCGGCTGCGGTAGCGGCGCCCGCGTCAGCGCCCGCGTTTCGGCCGTTTGCGGAAGAGTCGGTCGGCCGGGCGCTGTCCGGCGCGCCGAGTCCGAGCCACCGGCCGTTCTCTGCCGACGCATACGGCGGGGCGCCCAAGCTGACCATGCTTGCGCTGGGTCCGTTGACCAACCTGGCGGCGGCGTTGAAAGCCAGGCCTGAGATCAAAGACCGGGTCGAAAGAGTGATCGTCGCCGGCGCGCTGGATCCGAAACGAAACTGGAACCTGGCCTACGACGCCGAAGCATGGGCTGCAGTCGGTACGAGCGGCCTGCGGCTCGAATTCGTCGCCCCGGGCCTGACCACAGGTAAGCCGCAATCCTGGCAGCAGGGCGAACTGGTCATCGGACCGGGCACGTCGATCGGTGAAAACTTCATCCGGCGACTGCTGGCCGAACGCCGGACCCGGGAGCACTACATTTCAACGTGGCCCGGCTTCTCGGACGAACTGGCATTCCTGTACTGCGCGGATTCCGACCTGTTCGCACGCGGCGATCAGGCCGGAGTGGTAACGCCGCGCGATTCGCAACCCGTGCTCAGGTCGTTCACACGCTGCGTCGGCGAAGGCCGTCAACGCAAGCAACGCGTCGTCTTCGAGGATGGCCCGCTACCGGAGGCGACGCTCCAGCCGGACTTGCGTCAGCGGCGCGCCGCAATTATCGCCAAGAATGGCGAGGTCGAGTGGTTTGTCGAGTTGCTCACCAGCGAGTTGCACGACCACCTGGGCGCCTACTCCGTAATTGGAGCCAAGATGGGCCTGCGGGCGGCCGAGCTCCTCAATGCGCCGCCGCACACCATGAAGGTCACCTCGTCCACCGCCGCTGGGCCGCCGGTGAGCTGCCTGAACGACGGGGTCATCGTGGCCACGGGCTCAACGCCGGGGCGCGGCCTCTTCACGCACGCGCCGGAGGGCGCCGGTTCGACGAAGGTCCGGTTCGCTTACAACGGCCGCGAGATCGTGCTGTCGGTCAAAGCGGAATTCCGCGAGAAAATCGCCGCGGAGATTGGACGGCTGGAGCGCCAATACGGCCTAACCCGGCACGAGTATTGGGACGGCGTGCGGCAGGTGGCCCTGGACATGTGGGAGAACTGGCACCGGTGCGAGTTGTTCGAGGTCACCGATGAAGCGAAGGCGTTCCAGCAGCAGTAGTGTCCTCAGATGGTTGCCGTGCCAGCCCCTCCTGCCCGCGGGCTACTTGCGGGCGATGTCGAGTATCGCGGGGCCGTGCCAGCAGCAGTCTTCCACTTGGCGACTGTGAACGGACCGGAAGCCGGCCAGCAGCATCGCCTGAGCGACCTCCCCCTCCTCAAACACCAAGTCCCGTCCGGCGAGGCTGTGTGCGAGCATTGAATTGACCAGCGTGGCCGGCTTTGTTCGCTCATGGGTCAGACCCTCGGCCAGGCTTATATAGATGCCGCCGGGATTCAGGGCTGCGTGTATCTTGCGCATGATCGGCTCAAGATTGCCACGCTGAAAGTTCAGGGTGTAGCTGGTCCAGACCAGGTCGTAGCCGTCGCCGATAGGGTCAATTGTGTAATCGCCGCCAACCGTGGCCACGCGGTCTTCCAACTCGTACTCGCGGGTGAACCGTCGAGCCACCTGCACGACTTCAGGGCGGTCGAAGAGCACGCCGGTCATGGTCGGGTGGGCAGCAACAATTGCCAGGCCGATGAGGCCGGCACCGGCGCCCAAGTCAAGCATCTTCTTCATGCCGCGGAACTCGGGGAGCTGGCTGATCATCGCAGCCGCCTGCTGCGCGCGGCCGGCGCGCTGGTAGTTCCCGTAGATCTCCGTCTCCCGGTCTCCAGATGATGGCTCGCTGGAATCATCGGATGCCACCTGACCTTCTTTGGCCAACGCCGTCAGAGCCTCCAGGGCGGGGCGCATGTATCCGGTGAGGTTCACAAACACGTCGCCGAGGTACGTCGGTTGACCTTCCACGAGGAATGCGTCCGCCAGCGGGGTGTTCTGGTAACAGCCGTCTCGCTTACACAACAAATCGTTGGCAGCCAGAGCATCCAGAAACGGACGTGTCCTCTCCGGGTGTATCTGAAGCCTGCCTGCCAGCGACTCGGCCGACATTGGCTCGGTCAGTTGCGAGAAGATCTTTCGCTCGATCGCCGTGAGAAGGAGCTTCGCGGGAATGGCGCCGTAGAGCATGTGCGTCAGCGGCTCGAAGCCGAGACTCACTTGAGGCAGGTTCTTCATGAGGACGTCCTCCGCAAGTCATTCTGTTGTGCGTCGCATCTTTTTCAGGCTGCGAGCTGGCCGCCCGTCAGCGGTCTCGTGGGTTTTCGCATTCACCTTGTCACCGCTGCAAGAATCCAGTCAGGTCTCACGCACTCCCGACCCGCACGCCCTGCCCCGCGGACATCTGTCGCAGCACGCCCAGATCACCGCTCGAGCGGGCCGACGGCACTATTTCAACAGCCTCCGCATAATGTTCAGAAATCGTGTGCCGCTGACCGGATGCTCGGCAACAACCTTCCCATTGTAAATGACATTGAAGACCCCGTAGGCCGACGGGGCATTACGTGCTTCCCTGCCGGTTCTTAACTCTACGAACTGCGGGCGGATCCCGAGTGTTTTGCAGGCCTGCTCGATATCATCCGCACACTTCGCGATGCACGGACATTGATCTGACTTGATGATCGTCAGCCCCGAACGGTACTTGCGGAGTGTCCTGTCCCATCCCTGCTTGAACTTCGGTGACGGCGCCTTCCGCAGCTTCCTGGCGAGCAACTCGAATGACGGGGGAGCGGTATCGACGCACTCGAACCCGCTGCGCACAAAGACGCCCCGGCTCGCCATCCACGTGCCACTGCTCGTCACCACCGCGAGGCCGTGCATTCTGGCGCGTTTGGCATCGGCCAGGCACTCTTCGACCAGCCGCAGACCGTACCCTTTACCCTTGTACTCCTTCTTGGCGATCATGACGCAGTGGATGACCATGTAGCCGGCCGCCTCCACCGGCCGCCACGTATGCTCGCCGGGGATGTACTCGATCATCCCGGCGTCCGCGCCGTCAACCTGCAGCACCTTGAACTTCAGGCCTTCCGCGAAGCGCTTTTTCAACCAGGCTGTCTTTCGTTTATGCCCTTCCTTCCTGGGATCCTTGAAGCCACAGAACCCGTGGTCGCAGATGGTCGCTGCGTTTGTGTCAATGATTCCGATCCTGGCCATGCGATGCTCCTCGCGAGCGTCCGGGGTGCCGAGGAGCATACCCCTTTCCAGCCGAAATTTCCCATTCGTCGGACCTCGGTCTGCCCTGACCGCTTTCCTCCGTCGGCGGGATGATGGCGGCGGGAATCGGGTACGCTTTCGCACTGATGTTGACCGCGCTACGAAGTACGCCTCCGGCCTCATGCCCGCCGCCTCGCGCGCTACGCTCGGAGACTCCGCCTCACACCCTGCCAGGGGCGCGGTCTCTGACGGCCGGATTGCTCCCCAGTGCAGCAGCAAGAGAGCAAGCCCCGATCTACCGGACTAAGAGTGCAAGTGGTACCATGACTGGCGCCGCGTCGCCGCTGATGAGCGACGTGCCCTCTGGGATTCACGCCGTCGGAGCGAGTGCCATGAGACGTGAGCGACTGCCACTAATTCAAGCTGTGGTGACACTGCTGTTCGGAGCGGTCCTCGTAGCCGGCACGCGCGCGGCCGAGTCGGACATCGAGCTGCTCGATTGCGCGCTCACGCCCGAGATCGCGCGACAGTGCTTTGCCGAGGCACGCCAGGTCTGCGAAGCGGACAGCGGACGGCTATGGGGGGTGTCACTGTGCGGACCAATCCTGCTCGCCGATCCGAAGACACACGCCGTTATTGCCAATCAGGCGGACCGCGAGGGGCTGCTCAAGTCACAGGATGGCGTGTATGTCGGTACGTTGCCCGAAGACGAGACCATCGCTGGCACGCTGAAACAATGGGCCGGTGTCTCGTGGGTCATGCTGCCGTGGCCGCTTCCGAAGGAAAGTCGCGAGCGGATGCACTTTTTTGCCCACGAGATGTTCCACCGCGTGCAGGGTCAACTGAAACTGACCGCGCCGGACGAGCCCGCTCCGCATCTCAACACGCGTGATGGGCGCATTTGGCTGCAACTGGAGTGGCGCGCCCTGCGGGCTGCGCTCAAGAGCTCGGGCCCCGATCGTGCGCGCGCAGCCAGCGATGCGCTGCTGTTTCGGGCCTACCGGCGCGCCCTGTTCTCTGGCGCCGCGACCGCTGAAAGGGCGCAGGAGTTTGCCGAAGGACTCGCCGAATACACGGGCGTGCGGCTGTCAGCCGACTCCGAATCGGCTGCCATCGAACGGGCCCTGCGAAACGTCGAGCGCGCGAAAGGCTGGCCAAGCTTCACACGCTCGTTCGCATACGTTTCCGGGCCGCTGTACGGCTTACTGCTGGATCACGCCAAGTCGGATTGGCGCCGTGACCTCAGCCCCGAGCACGACCTCGGCGGGCTGCTGCAGGGCGCTTTGTCGATCTCGCTGCCCGAGAAGCCGGAGGCCGAGGCCAAGGTCCACGCCAAAGCCTATGGCGTAGAGCAACTCACCGCCGCAGAGACTGCCCGTGCGGAAGCCTGGCAGAAGCGGATCGAGGAATACCGCCGCCGGTTTGTGACCGGCCCTCTGTTGGTCGTCCCGATCCGGAGCATGCAGTTCCAATTCGACCCACGCGACGTACACCCGCTGGATGACCTCGGGAAGGTGTATCCAGTCATGAAGATGACTGACGCGTGGGGGATCCTGAACGTTACCGGCGGTGCGCTCATCGCCAACGATTGGTCGAAAGTCGTTGTGCCGGCGCCGCCCGAACTGCAGGCCCGCCCCCTGATAGGCGATGGCTGGACGCTCGAGCTTGCCGCCGGTTGGGAGGTGCAGGCGGGGCAACGGAGTAGGGACTGGGTTGTGAGGCCGAAGTAAGCGCGTCTGTAGCGTTCACCCCGGGGCCGACGCCGCAAGGACCGCCTGCCGGTGGCTTAACTCCTCGTAGCGGCATAATCGCGCCGGGGCGCCGGGCCCAGTGGGATGCCGCCGTTTCAGCCGACCGCCGGGACGGCACGCGCCGCGCGGTTCGCCATCAACGCAAATTGCAATGCCACTCTATTGCTGCCGTTGCAGGCTGCAATGATGCGCATTGGCAACTACATCCCAGCATTCTGACTGTAAGTCTCTCTACCGTAAGATCTTAACGGACCTCCGCCCAGCCGGCTGACCGGACGGCATGCTCCGTGCCAGTAGGACCAACGATGAACGTAGCGATTCCAACGCTCGAAGACCGCGTGTCGCCCGTGTTCGACGTGGCGCAAGCGGTCGTGCTTGTTGAACTCGACGGCGACCAGGAACTGCGCCGGCAGACGGTTCCGCTGCATTCGCAGGACGTTGCGCGGCGCGTCGCTGAGCTATCGCAACACGGCGTGCACGTGCTGATCTGCGGCGCCATCTCGCGGCCGCTGGAAGCGATGCTCGGCACCGCCGGCATCCGCGTGATCCCACAGACGTGCGGCCCCGTGGAAGAGGTGGTGCGGGCCTTTGTCGCCGGTCGGCTTAACGATCGCGCGTTTCTCATGCCGGGTTGTTGTGGACGGCGACGACGTGGCTGGCGCGGTGCTCGTCGGCGTGCCGGTTGCGGCCCGCAGCAAAAGGAAAAACGCGCCAACGACCAGACGTATTGAAAAAAAGGAGTGCACAACATGCCGTTCGGTGATGGAACAGGTCCCCTTGGCAGGGGACCGAGGACAGGTTGGGGAATGGGGTATTGCGGCGGGTACCAGATGCCGGGATTCGCGAACTTGGCTGCCACGCGGGGCTACTTCGGGCGCGGACGCGGCGGAGGACGTGGCTGGCGGCACCGGTTCTATGCGACCGGCCTGACCGGCTGGCAGCGGGCTGCCATGGAGTGGCCGCGCGGCGGCTTCGGAATGCCATACCCGATGCCCTTTGATGCCCCGCTCATCACGCGCGAACAAGAGCTGAGTCTGTTGGAGGCCGACTTGCGCTGTCTGGAACAGACAGCGGAGAACCTCCGTCGCAGGATCGATGAACTGAAGGCCGAGCCGGCTGGAAAGGGCGCTGCGTAGTCCGCCTAGCCGGGCGGCTGTGCTTGGAAGGCGAACCTTTCGCTGGCCGGAGTGAAACCGAGAGGATTTGATCATGAGAGTTGCCGTGACCGCCATCGCGCCACAGCTCGATGCGCAAGTTGACCCGCGCTTCGGCCGGTGTCCATTCTTCCTGATCGTCGAGACCGACAACCTGAGCTTTGAAGCTCTTGAGAACCTGAGCCAGTCGCTGGGCCAAGGAGCCGGCATCCAGTCGGCCCGTCTCATGGCCGAACGGGGCGTGAAGTATGTGCTAACGGGCAACTGTGGCCCGAACGCGCACCAGGCCCTGAGTGCGGCGGGAATCGGCGTGGTGGTTGGCTGCGCCGGGACAGTCCGCCAGGTCGTGGAGCAGTTCAAGGCGGGTCAGTTGAAACCAGCGACGACGGCCAATGTGCCCGGGCACAGTGGACTCGGCCAGTCCAGCGTTGACGCGCCGCGTCCAGAGATGCCCGCGACCGCCTTTCCGTCCGCTCCGTTTGAGCCGCCGATGGCCCCGGGCGGCGGACAGGGCATGGGGATGGGGCGCGGTGGCGGCATGGGACGCGGGATGGGCCGTGGACGCGGACAAGGTGGCGGGCGTGGGCGAGGACGCGGGCGCAGTTGCGGTGGAGCCTGATGTCTTGTTGCCGGATCACGTGAGCAGCTAACCGGCGCGAACGGACATCGGTTGATCGATGCGCGGAGAGCAAGATCTGTGAGAATCGCGATCGCAAGCGGCAAGGGCGGCACGGGCAAGACCACGCTGGCTACGAACCTGGCGGTCGTGGCGGCACAGCTCGGCCGTAACGTCGCCTACGTCGACTGCGACGTCGAAGAGCCCAATGGCCACCTATTTCTCAAGCCGAATATCGAGCATCGCGAATCGGTCACGTTGCTGGTGCCGCACGTCCTCGCGGATGCCTGTGACCGATGCGGGATTTGCGCGCAGGCATGTCAGTACAGCGCGCTCGTCTGGCTGGGTGACAAGCCCCTGGTCTTTCCCGAGCTCTGCCACAGTTGCGGTGGGTGCGCATTGGCTTGTCCGAAGCGGGCGATCATGGAAGTGCCACGTGAGATCGGCACCGTTGAGATGGGGCACGCGGGACGCGTTCGGTTCGTCCATGGTCTGCTCAACGTGGGTGAGGCCAAGAGCCCGCCGGTCATTCGCGCCGTCCGCTCGGCTGCGCCAAAGGTCGACTGGCAGATCATCGACGCGCCACCGGGAACTTCTTGCCCGGTAGTCACGGCGGTGCGCGGCTGTGACTTCGTGCTGCTCGTAACCGAGCCGACGCCGTTCGGCCTGCACGACCTGACCCTCGCGGTCGCGACCGTACGCGAACTCGGCTTGCCGGTGGGAGTGGTCATCAACCGAGCGGATATCGGCGACGACCGCGTCGCCACGTACTGCGCCGCGCAGGGAATTCCCGTGCTGCTGACCATTCCCGACGACCGCAGGATCGCCGAGGCGTACTCGCGCGGGGAGCTGATCGTGACGGCACGGCCGGACCTGCGTTCCGCGCTGGCGGGCCTGTGGGAACAGGTTGAGGGGCTGGTCACGGTCCATGCGAAAGCGAGCCGCACAGCATGAGGGAGCTCGTCGTCATCAGCGGCAAGGGCGGAACCGGCAAGACCAGCCTGGCGGCGTCGTTCGCCGTCCTGGCGGGCAACGCCGTCGTCGCGGACTGCGACGTCGACGCGGCGGACCTGCCGCTCGTCCTTGCGCCGCGGGTAAGGCGGCGCGAGGAATTCCGCAGCGGTCACGAGGCGGTCATCCGCCAGGCGGACTGCATCCGCTGCGGGGTTTGTGCCACATACTGCCGCTTCGAGGCGGTGGGACAATACCCCAGCGAGACTGACGCACCGGCGCCGCGGGGCGTGCACTCGGCCTGCAAGGACTGCGACTTCTGTCAGCGCTCGTGCTCCGTGAGGACGCACGAGATTCTACGGGAGATGTGGGAAGCTTCTGGGAGCGCCGGCCAACCGGTTTTTGCCATCGATCCTCTGGCCTGTGAGGGATGCGGAGTCTGTGTCCGTTCCTGCCCCGTCCATGCCATTGACTTTCCAGAGCGCGCCTGCGGGGAGTGGTTTGTTTCGGATACACGCTGTGGGCCGCTGGTCCACGCGAGGCTCGGCGCCGCTGCCGAGAACTCCGGCAAGCTGGTCAGCCTTGTTCGGGCCCACGCGCGCGAGATCGCGAAGGTCGGCGGTCGCGAACTCATCATCATTGATGGCGCACCGGGGATCGGCTGTCCGGTGATCGCTTCGCTGACCGGCGCCACCGCCGCGCTGATCGTCACGGAACCGACCGTAAGTGGCCAGCACGACCTGGAACGCGTCGCAGGGGTGGCCCGGCATTTCGGGGTGCCCGCGTGGGTCTGCGTGAACAAGTGGGATCTCAACCTGGATATGACGGAGAAGATCGAGGCCGCGGCACGCCGACGCGGAATGCACATCGCCGGTCGCGTGCGCTACGACAAGTCCGTCACTGCGGCGCAGGTGGCAGCGCGCACGATCGTTGAATTTACCGCTGACGGCGTGGCGACGGACGTGCGCGCGGTGTGGAACGCCTTCAGCGCGGCACAACCCATGGCGCCGTCTCCCGTGTCCACCGCGCTAGGCCACGGTTCCGCAGTCGCCGCGGTCGGATCGCAATCTGATGGGAGTTCTTCATGAGTGAGCACTGTTCGGCTGGATCTGTGGCCGCAGACAATCCGGAGAAGGAGCTCGAAGATGCGTTGCTGCACGGCCGCATGCAGCGCATTGGTGAGAAGCTACTCGTGCTGTCGGGCAAGGGCGGCGTCGGTAAAAGCACCGTGGCCGCGAACCTCGCGGTCGCACTCGCGCGCGCCGGGAAACGCGTCGGTCTGCTCGATATCGACATCCATGGTCCGAGCATCCCGAAGCTACTCGGGGTTGAGCACGAGCGGCCCGAAGTGGCCGAGGGCGAGTTGCACCCCGTTCGGCTTAATGATCGGCTCACCGTAATGTCCATTGGCTTTTTGCTTCCCGACGCCGGCACGCCGGTGATCTGGCGTGGTCCCCGCAAGTTCGGCGCGATTCGGCAGTTCTTGAAGGATGTCGCGTGGGGTGAGCTCGACTACCTGGTGGTCGACTCGCCGCCCGGCACCGGCGACGAACCGCTGGCCATCGCCGAACTCGTCGGCCAGCCGGCGCGGGCCGTCATCGTCACCACGCCGCAGGACCTGGCAGTCGCCGATGTTCGGCGGTGCATAGGTTTCTGTCGCTCGCTGAACCTGCCGGTGGCCGGCATTATCGAGAACATGAGCGGATTCGCCTGCCCGAGTTGCGGACAGGTCTTCGACCTGTTCAAGAAGGGCGGTGGGCGACGACTGGCCGATGAAGCCCGCGTGCCGTTCCTGGGTGCGATCCCCATCGACCCGAGCGTTGTCATCGGTGGCGACGCCGGGCAGCCAGTGACGTCTGGATCGAGCAATGGTCCCGCCGCGCAGGCGTTCGCCATGATCGTTCAGGCCTTTCTGAACCTGCTGGCCCCGACCCCGACTACGGACGAGGCGCCCGAGCATTCAACGGAGAATCGCCACATGAAGATCGCTATTCCGGTTGAGAACGGTCATCTCTGTACGCATTTTGGTCATTGCGCGGAGTTCGCCGTGTACGACATCGACCCGGCGACCAAGATCACCCGCGCGAAAGCGGTGCATCGCGCGCCGCCGCACGAACCCGGCCTGTTGCCGCGCTGGCTGCACGAGCAAGGCGCCAACGTGATCATCACGGGCGGGATGGGGCAGCGCGCCCAGCAGCTCTTTGCGCAGAACGGAATCCAGGTTGTGATGGGCGCGCCACCGGATCTCGCAGACGACGTCGTGGCCGCGTATCTGAAGGGCACGCTGCAAACGGGAGCCAATCCTTGTGACCACTGAGAGCCGCCAGGTCCTGCTGGAGACAACCCGCACGCAGGCGCACGGCCGGTGCGCTGTGTGCGGTCACGTCAATGGGGACACGCCGCGCTTGCGCTTTGCGGTGGCCGCCGACGGCAGTGTGCAAGCAACCTTCCAGCCCGACCATGCGTACGAGGGCTATGCCGGCATCCTGCACGGTGGCGTGATCGCCACGCTACTGGATGCGGCGATGACCAACTGCCTCTTCGCGCACGGGCGGTGCGGCCTGACCGCCGAGCTCAACGTGCGATTCCGACACCCCGTGCGCACCGGACGGCGCACGATCATCCGCGCCTGGGTCGAGCGGGACGCTGCGCCGCTCTTCGTGCTCCGCGCGGAAGCCTCCCAAGATGGGCAGCGCAGGGCCACCGCGACCGGCAAATTCCTGACACCGGCCGTCATGCCATGGGAGAACGGCAACAGGGGGATTGATCAACACGCATGCATAAACGGGCACTGTGACGGTCAAGATGACGCGCCGCAAAGAAGAAAAGGAGAACACACATGAAACGCACACGAAAGGCCTTTCCAAGCGTCGTTGGTTTAGCAACTGTCAGTTTGATTGCGGCAGTGCTGCTGTCCGGGTGTGTGTCGAGTGACGGCCCCGCGCGGACCGGCATGTCGCTGGCGGACTATGGGCCCTATGACCTGAAGCCCGGTGATCTCGCGCCCGACTTCGTGTTCGTCGGCGACGATCAGCATTTGTGTCGGTTCAGTGCCGTGCGGGGACGGGTCACGTTGGTGCTCTTTCCGACCGACCCGGCCTGGCCGGAGTGCGCGCGGTGTCGGCAAGTCGCAGAACTCGCCGCATCACTGAGTCGCGCGGACACGAAAGTCGTTGCCGTGAGTGTGGCACAACCTGCCCGTTCTGCGGCCGAGGCGCTGCCCGCTTTCCAGGCTTGCCGGATCAAGTCGGACCACCTGGTTGCCATCTGCGACCAGCATGCCCGCATCAAAGGGCTCTACGGACCGCAAGCCAACGGCAGATTCTTTGTTGTCGATCACCACGGTCGCGTCACCAGTGTGGGCCTATTCAGCGATTTGGACGCGCTCCGTGCCCAGGCGCGGAGAACGGTGCAGGCCGCGAGCGAGCAGGATCTCCGGCACGAGGGCTAGGAGAGCAGAATTGGGCACGCTGGACCGGGTGTCGTCGGGAACGAATCGCTTGGACAGCCAGAATGCGATCGCATGTGAGACCGTGGTGCCCCGTGCCGCGGACCGCATGACGGGGCTTGAGGACCATTCGACCAGGCGAGGTCGAATTGAACGCGCGCTTCCGGCAGCCGGTCGCTAGCGATCACCCGCTCCAACTGCGGGCCTGGGTGGAGTGAAGTTCGCCGCCTTTGTTCGTGCTCCGCGCCGAGCCATGGCAGGCGGGCAAAGTGCGCGCGACGGCGATCGGGAAGTTCATGGAAACGGGGCGCACGGCAGGCTTGCGGATTGAGGATGCGCCGAGCTGTGGGCCGCAGGTCTCAGTAACGAGGAGAACGTGAGTAACGACGTTGAGAAGTTCTTCGAGCAGTGGACGGCGGACCAGATCAAGATGAAGCAGCTCGCCCCGGAGGTCCTGCGGGGCTTTGGCGGGCTTTTTCAGGCCACGATGAAGGAGGGTGCGCTCAGCGTGCGGGAGAAGGAGCTGATCGCGCTCGGCATCGCTCTGGCCGAGCGGTGCGTGCCCTGCATCAACCTGCACGTGGAGAAGTGCCTGCACGCCGGTGCCACGCCGGAGCAGATTCTCGAAGCGGCCGGCGTCGCCGTCATGATGCAGGGCGGCCCGTCGTTCACCCATGTACCGGAGGTGATTCGTGCGCTCGGATACCTGCAGGAGTCGCAGTAGGTCGTCCGGCCGCGGCCGTTGGCGAAACGGTCGCGTTCACTGCGGCAACGCCGCGGGGCGCGGATGGTTCCTGCGCCGGCTCCCATTGACCCGAGGCAGTCCTGCCGTGGGCGAGACCGGGTACTGGACAGCGTAAGGCACGTACCAGGAGTCGCACATGTGCGAGCAAGCCGTTCGTTTACCGTTGATCCGTGAGAAAGCCCCCGAGTTCGAGGTTGAGACGACGCAGGGGAAGATCCACTTCCCTGCGGACTACAAGGGCAAGTGGGTCGTTTTCTTCTCCCACCCAGCCGACTTCACGCCGGTCTGCACGACGGAGTTCATGACCTTCGCCAGCATGGCCGGCGAATTCAGAGCCCTCAACTGCGAGCTGCTGGGCCTGTCGATCGACAGCACGTTCAGCCACATCGCGTGGCTGCGCACGATCAAAGAGAAGATCGCGTACAAGGGCATGAAGGGCGTCGAGGTCATGTTCCCCGTCATCAGTGATCTCACGATGGAGGTCTCGAAGAAGTACGGGATGCTCCAGCCGACGGCCAGCAACACCCAGGCCGTCCGGGCCGTCTTCATGATCGATCCACAGGCGATCGTGCGGGCGATCTTCTATTACCCGTTGTCGAACGGGCGCAACATGCAGGAGATCAAGCGTCTGCTGACCGCCATGCAGCACTCGGACGAGCACAAGGTCGCCACCCCCGCGAACTGGCAACCGGGCGAGGATGTCATCGTCCCGCCTCCCGGATCCTGCGGGGCGGCGAAAGAACGGGTCGAGAAAGCCGGTGCCGACACGACGGTCCTCGACTGGTTCCTGACGCTCAAGAAGTGTCCGCACGGAAAGTAAGGCGGTGCTATGAGACACGTGTTCGGTCCGGTCGCGTCGCGTCGGCTCGGGCGGTCCCTCGGGATCGATGTGGTTCCGCACAAGACGTGCACGTACGACTGCGTCTACTGCCAACTCGGCCGCACGACCTGCCAGACCATCGAGCGGCGCGCTTGGTTCACGCTGGACGAGATCCTGGCGGATGTGCGCAGCGGGCTCGACGCCGGCCCGGACTATGTCACGATTGGCGGCTCCGGCGAGCCGACTCTCTACGCCGACATCGGCGCGCTCATTGCTGGCCTCAAGCGTCTGACCACCACCCCCGTCGCGGTGCTTACCAACGGCTCGCTGCTGTGGCGCGCCGACGTGCGCGAGGCGCTGCAACAGGCCGATGTCGTGATGCCATCGCTGGACGCGGCGGACGAGGTCGCGTTTCAGGTTGTGAACCGCCCTCACGAAGCGCTCTCTGCGGAGCAGGTCTGGCAGGGGCTGGTCGAGTTCCGCCGCAGCTACCGTGGGGCTTACTGGCTGGAGGTATTCCTGATCGACGGACCAGCCAGTGCTGAGCCCCGATTGAGCCGTCTGGTCGAATGCGTGCGCCGAATCGGTGCAGACCGTGTGCAGTTGAACACGGTGACCCGTCCGCCAGCGGAATCCTGGGTCGCGCCGGTCCCGCCTGCGCGCCTGGCCGAAATCGCGCTGGCCTTCACGCCGCCGGCCGAGGTGATCACCGCGCGCCCCGCCCATCCCGTTTCGCTCCCCGGCCAGGTGACGCGCGAGACTGTGCTCGGGTTGCTCCAACGCCGCCCCTGCACTCTCGCGGACATCGCGGCGGGTCTGGCGGTCCATCGTCATGAGGTAATCAAGCTCCTGGATGAGTTAATAGCCGACGGCCAAGTCCACGCGGCTTTGGTCGGCGAGCAAACCTGCTTCATGTTGCACAGGCAACCACAAACAGAAGGTGAAACGCATGCTGTCTCACGATACGAGAGCGGCGGGAACTGAGTCCCCACGCACGCATTCCACCGCGCGCTTCGATACCCGGCTGGTGCATCCGCAGGCCGACGGTGATCCACACGGCGCTGTGAACGTGCCGATTTACCAGTCGTCCACCTTCGCATTCCGCAATGCCGCGCACGGGGCCGCGCTCTTCGCGGGCCGGGAAGACGGCTATATCTACACCCGCATCGGCAACCCGACGATTCGCGCGCTGGAGGACACCGTCGCCGGTCTCGAAGCTGGCTGCGGCGGTATCGCGACCAGCTCGGGGCTCGGCGCAATAGCCGCCGTGTACATGGCCCTGCTCGAATCGGGGGCGCACCTCGTGAGCACGGCCTCCGTGTACGGCCCGACGCGCGGGCTGGTCGAACAGCATCTCACCCGCTTCGGCGTGCAGTCTTCGTACGTGGACACGTCCGACCTCGCGCGTGTGCGGGAGGCGCTGCGGCCCAACACGCGGCTCATCTACGTCGAGACCCCCTCCAATCCGGCGATGCAGGTCACCGACCTCTCCGCAATCGCGGAACTGGCCCACCAGCACGGCTGCCCATTGGTCGTCGATAACACCTTCGCCAGCCCGTACCTGCAGCGGCCAATCGAATTGGGGGCCGATGTCGTCCTGCACTCCGTAACAAAATTCATCAACGGGCATGCGGACGTTGTCGGCGGCATCATCGTCACGCGGACGGAGGAGCTGCAACGCCGCATACGCCCCCTGATGGTCAACCTGGGCTGCAACATGGATCCGCACCAGGCTTTTCTGGTTCTACGCGGCCTGAAGACACTCGCGCTGCGCATTGAGCGCGCCCAGGCAAGCGCGATGCAGGTCGCTCGCTGGCTCGAAACACACCCCAAGGTGGCCTGGGTGCGCTACATCGGGCTCCCTTCTCACCCGCAGCACGATCTCGTCCGCCGCCAGATGCGCGGTTTCGGCTCGATGATCAGCTTTGAGCTCAAAGGCGGGCTGGAAGCCGGAATCCGTCTGATGGATCATGTGCGTCTGGCCACGCTGGCCGTGTCGCTCGGCGGTGTCGAAACGTTGATCGAACACCCGGCGTCGATGACGCACGCGGGCATGGCCCGCGAGGACCGCGTGGCGGCTGGTATTACGGACGGCCTGGTGCGATACTCGGTGGGCATCGAAGATGCGGAGGATCTGCGCGCCGATCTCGAGCAGGCGCTGAACGAGGTGTAAGCAGTCACGTGAGCGCCGGCACCGCGTGTACCCGCCACGCGCACCGAACGCGTTCAGCGTGGCACGAACGGCGGGTGGCACAGCGTGAAGGAGGTGCAGTCCATGTTCGCCAAGTGTATTTCGGGGGCCTGCCTCGTGCTCTTTGCGGGTTGCGGCCCCTGCCCGTTCTGTAGCAGCCCACCAGCGGAAAACAAGGCGCGTGTCGTACTTCAAATCACCGAGACCGAGAATGCCGAGGCCCTCGAGCGCATGGTCGCCGAACTGCGCGCCCGAAACGCCACGGCGGCGATCCTGGTCAACGGCTCTTTCGCGAGCCAGCATTGTGACCAGCTCCAGGCGCTGCGCGACGAAGGGTATGAAATCCTGGCTTTCGTCCGGCCCGACACAGGCACCTTGTCGGAACTGACGCGCGCCCAGCAGGAGCAGCTCATCGGTGACACGAAGACCGCCCTGGAGAACTGCCTGGGGGCGCCAGTGCAGGGATTCCGGGCGACGCGGTTCGACCAGAACCAGGATACGTGGGAGATCCTGGACGCCCTCGGTTTTGAGTACAATCTGGCTTTCGTGGCAGGGCGGAGCTTCTTGCCCGGGCACGAGGCGGACGTCCTGCCGTACCGCTCAGCGGAGTGTGGTTTCTGGGCCGTTCCGATGCACGCCGCCGACAACCAGGGCCGCCCCTCCGCCTTCTGCGACAATCCGTTCGCCGACCTCCCGGCCGAGGAATGGGAGGCGTTGCTGAAAAGCGAGTTTGACAAGCTGCGCGCTGAGGATAATCCGTTGATGGTCGAGTTTCATCCGGACTTCAGCGGAGTGGATGAAGACCGGTTCCTGGCGTACGTGCATTTTCTCGACTACGCCGTGGAGCAGGGTGCAGAGTTCATGAGCGTGGCTGAGTACGTGGCTTGGGCGGAAAACGTCTGCGTCACTTGTGACGAATAGGCGCCGCACGGTCGCAGTCGCAGCTTGGCCGGCCGTGCAGGCCGGCGCACAGGAGATTGAACATGGTCGATCGCAGCAAAATCGGATGGTTGAGCGTGCTCATCGCAGGTAGCGCATGGTGTACGGGTTGCCAGAGCGCCGGCCCTCACGGGCAGCGACCGGTCATCCGCGACGGCGTCTTCGTTCACGTCAGCAAGGGCGACGAGGATCCCCACGCCGTCCTCATGGCCCTGAAAATGGCCACCCTGATGTCGGCGGAACGTGACGTGCTCGTGTACTTCGACGTGAAGGGCATCAATGTGGTGCTCAAGGATGCGAAAGACGTGACCTCCCCCACCTTCGACTCATCGAAGTCACAGCTCAAGGTGCTGCTCGACAAGGGCGTCCCGCTCTACGCCTGCCCAGGCTGCCTGAAAGCCGCCGGCAAGAAGCCCGAAGACCTGATGCCCGGCGTGAAGATCGCGGAGAAGGAGGCATTCTTCAACTTCACCAAGGGCCGCATCCTGACCCTGGACTACTGACGAAACTCGCCCTACTACGCATGTTGCGCAGGTTAGTGGCCTGACCGGAATTTCGGAAGTCGCTGCCATTTGGGCTGCACACGGCTAGGCCTTGACCTCCGGCAGTCGAGCGCTAAGCTGCTCCTGTGTCCCTGGGCCTCCTGATTCGCGTTGTCCTCTTCCTCGCCGGCACCGCTGTCATCGTCTTCGGCAGCGCCGGCCGGCTCGACCTCCCCTTTCTCTGGGCCTTCTTCGGCGTGTGCGTCGCGGCCTGGGCGATCGCGCTCGCCGTGATGGACCGCGGCCTCTTTCAAGAACGCATCAAACCGGGCCCCGGCGGCACGGATCGGCGCCTACGCTTCGTCGTCCTGCCGTTTTTCGCCGGTCTGCTCGTCGTCGCCGGCCTCGACGCCGGCCGATTCCACTGGTCGCACCTGCCGCCGTGGGGCCAGATCCTCGCCCTCGTCGCCGTGGCCGCCGGCTACGGCTTGTCCGGTTGGGCCATGTTCGTGAACCGCTTCTACTCCCCTGTCGTCCGGATCCAGACCGACCGCGGCCACCAGCTCATCACGTCCGGCCCGTACGCGTGGATCCGCCACCCAGGCTACGCCGGCTCACTTCTCGCCATACTGGCCAGCGGCCCCGCCCTTGGCTCCTGGTGGGCGCTGCTTCCCGCCTTCGCAACCGTTGCTCTCCTTCTCCGCCGCGTCCGCATCGAGGACCGCTACCTGCACGACCACCTGGACGGTTACTCCGCCTACGCCCGCCACGTGCGTTACCGCCTTGTACCCGGCCTGTGGTAAGTTGCTACTCTCCGTTTATGGAGCTCGCTGGTATGCAACAGCCCGCAATTCAGGACTTCTACCCCGACGACCTGGCGCACTGCTACGGCTGCGGACGGCTCAACGAGCACGGGCTGCACGTCCGCAGTGCGTGGGATGGCGAAGAAACCGTCGCAGTTCTCACGCCGCGGCCGTATCACACGGCGATTCCGGGTTACGTCTATGGCGGGCTGATCGCGTCGCTGGTCGATTGTCACGGTACCGGCTCGGCGGCGCTGGCCGCGTATCGAGCCGCCGGACGTGAGCCGGGCACGGCGCCGCCGCTGCGATTTGTCACCGCTTCGCTGAAGGTTGACTATCTGCGCCCGACCCCGATGGGCGTACCGCTGGAGGCGCGTGGCCGCATCGTGGAGATAAAGCCACGCAAGGTCCTCGTCGATATCACGGTCTCGGCCAACGGCGAGGCCTGCGCCCGCGGAAACGTCGTGGCGGTGCTGATGCCGGAGAACATGCTGCCGCCCGGTGCGGCTCCTTCCGGGGGGTGAACTCTTCGTTCGGTGCTAGCCGTTCATGGCCGGGCGACGTGGGAAAACCGACTGCACCCGGTCGCGGTCCCTGCGTGGTGGATGGTGTGTCACTGGTGTGCAGCAAGGTCTGCCAGCACGATCGTCGCGTCGTCCTGCAGTCGGCCGCCAGCGAATGAGACGACCCGCTTCATCATCAGATCGAGCGTCCCTTCGACATCGTTCGCGCCACACGCGCCGATGCTCTCGATCAGAGCGCCCTCGCCGAAGAATTGTCCGTGGGAGTCGCGCGCTTCGGTGACGCCGTCGGTGTAGAACAGTAATCGTCGCACATCGGATAGGCCAACCTCGCTGAGCTGGTACTCTGAGTCGGGCTCCAGCCCAAGCAGACCGCCGGTTGGGCTCAGCCGCTGCAGGCGGCCATCGCGGTTCCACAGAAGAGGCGGTGGATGCCCAGCGTTCGCGTAGGTCGTCGAGCGGCGCTCCGGATCGACGCTGCCGAAAAAGAGGCTGCAGAGTACGGGCTCGCGCCGCAACTGGTCGTTGAGTTCACAGAGCAGATCATTGGCGCGCTTGAGCACGTCCGCCGGCGACCCCGCTGTGAGGTCCGCCGAGTGGACCGTGCCGAAGACCAGGGACATCATCAGTGCCGACACCAGGCCGTGCCCCACCACGTCTCCGATCACGAGCGCGTAGTGCCCATCTACTGAAGGTATGAAATCGTGCAGATCTCCCCCAACCCCGTCGCTCATGACGTGCCGGGCGCCGATGGATATGCCTTTGCACGTTGGGCACGCCTTGGGGAGGAAAGCGTACTGCAGACGACGTGCGACCTCAACCTCCTTGCGCAGGTCTGTCCGTCGCCTGAACTCGGATTTGTCCCGCGTCATGTGCTGCACTCCGCTGGAGATCTGCGTGCCGGCAACTGCCGGCGCAGGCTCAGCCTCAGCCGAACCCTGATCGCCCTCGAGGGCGGCAGGCGCGCTCCCCCGAAGAGCGCGACGGCGACCGCCCGAAGAGCGCCGCGAACAACGAGAACAGCTTGTCGGGGCCCTGGTCGCCGCACGCGGGGCACGGCGCTACCTCGCCGGACTTCTTCAGCAAGGCGTCGTATTCTTTGCCGCACTTCCGACAGCAAAACGAGTATATGGGCATCTCGGTCTCCACAGTTCCGACGGAAAACTCGCGTCGCACGTCCGGGAATGCTCTCCGGTCGGCCGGTAGCACGTATACGGGGCGCTTGAGGCGGCCTTGGCGATTCACGTCAGGAAGCCAACGCGGACCTCATCTTCACTTCATGGGAGACACGGAATCCGCGCGAGGTTCCCGGTGCCGACCGAGTTTCGGAGAGATTTCGACCGCTCACGGCGGACGGGAGTGCACCGCCCGCACAAGCGCGCCGGTCCATTTCACGCTCCGAAACGCATTCGAATCACCTCGGCGATGGATTGCCTGGACACACCCGCCAGATCCCCCAAGGATGGCGCGCACCCTACGCGCAGCGCCCCAGCGCATGTTGGCGTGCCGATCTAAGTAACAGACGGTCCGGCCCAGGCATTCCCGGCTAGAAATCTTCCGCCCGCACCGCGGCCGTGGGGTGTCGTATTCACTCTTTGTACGCAGCGATTTTGCTGCGAGCGGATTTTGAAAGGAGAAATCAGATGAAACCGCAACGCAAGTTTCTGAAGGGCACGGTACTTGTACTGATCGCCGGTGCGGGGCTGGGGCTGGGAGCGTATTTCCTGGCCGCTCGCCCTGCGTACGCTGGCGAGGAAAAGCAGAAGGTGCCAGAGGACGCGCTGCGCGTCGCGAACGAGCTCTCGACCGCATTCGAGTACAGCGCCGACGCGGTCCGACCTTCGGTGGTCAGCATCCAGGCCACGAAGCACATCAAGCCCGCCACACAGTTCCACTGGTCGACGCCCTTACCTGGCGGTGAGAACGGCTTCCCGTTTGGCGACCAGTTCTTCCGCCGCTTCTTCGACGGCCAATTGCCCAACCAGCAGTTCAGCCAGGAGGGACTCGGCAGTGGCGTCATCATCAATAAAGGTGGATATATCCTGACGAACAACCATGTCGTCGACGGTGCCGACGAGCTGATGGTGAAGCTCCACGACGGTCGTGAGCTTGCGGCGAAGGTAGTCGGTCGGGACCCGGCCAGCAACTTAGCCGTAATCAAGGTCGAAGCCGACAACCTGAAGCCGGCGGAGCTTGGCGACTCGAACCAACTGCACGTGGGTGAGTGGGTGCTGGCAGTCGGTGACCCGTTCGGTCTGAGCGACACCATCACATCGGGGATCGTCAGCGCGAAGGGGCGCTCGAACGTGCACATCGCGCAGTACGAGGACTTCATCCAGACTGATGCCGCGATCAACCCGGGCAATAGCGGTGGACCGCTCGTGGACCTCGACGGGCGTGTGATCGGCATCGACACGGCGATCGCCAGCCGCAATGGCGGCAACATGGGCGTCGGTTTTGCGATTCCGATCGACATGGCCAAGACCGTGATGCAGAGCCTGATCGGGAAAGGACACGTGACGCGCGGTTGGCTGGGCGTTGGCATCCAAGCGCTCGACCAGGGCCTCGCCAAGTCCTTCAAGTACGATTCGACCAAGGGGGCGCTGGTCGGCGATGTGCAGAGCGGCAGTCCCGCGGACAAGGCCGGCGTCAAGCAGGGGGATATCGTGACGAGCTTCGAGGGCAAGCCGATCACCGGCCCGAGCGAGCTACGCAACGAGGTGGCCGGCACCAAGCCGGGTACTAAGACCGAGCTTACCGTGTTCCGCGATGGCGCTGAAAAGAAGCTCACCGTCAAGGTCGGCGAGTTGAATTCCCAGATGCTGGCCGCCGCCACCGGCGGACGTGAAATGTCAGACGAACTCGGAATGACGGTCGAGAACCTCTCGCCGCAGATGGCCAAGGAGCTCGGTTACAGCGGCGACCAAGGCGGCGTCGTGGTGACGTCCGTCGAACCGGATGGGCTGGCAGCCCAGGCCGGCATTCAGGTGAACGATGTGATTTTGAGCATGCAGGACAAGCCCGTAGCGAACGTCGCGCAGTTCCAGACCGAACTGGGCCGGCACAACCTCAAGGATGGCATGCGCCTCGCCGTTCAATCGGGCACGATGAAGCGCTACGTGTTCCTTGAAAAGCGCGCAGGTTAGGTGCCGCACGGATCAGGAGCGAGATCGGGCCCTTGTCGAAGTCCGTTAACAACTAACGGCTACTTTCGAGCCCGCCACGATCGCGGAAAGAAGCGGCGCGTCGGATTCGGTCCGACGCGTCTTGTTCTGGACCGGGTGCGATTGCGGTCGGCGCAGCGGCCCCGATGGGTGGTTCGCCAAGCTGGCGAACTGACGCCGGACGCGCACTGAGGACGAACGATGAGTTGGCATGACCGCGACTATGCGAACGAACCTCCTGCTCGATATCGCGGCGCCGGCTTGGGCGCAGTGAGTGTCACGGGCACGTTGCTCGCCGTGAACGCGTTCATCGCGTTCCTCACACTTTCGGACTCACGGCTTGGTCACTGGCTCGAGTGGTTGGGGGTCATGCAGGCGAACGCAGTGTTGCACGGGCAGATCTGGCGCCTTTTCACGGCGACGTATCTGCACGCGAACCTGCAACACGTGTTCTTCAACATGCTCGGGCTATATTTTCTCGGCCCGCCGCTTGAGCAGTTGTGGGGACGGCGGCAATTCTTCCTCGTGTACACCATTGGCGGGATTGCCGGCAACGTGCTTTTCACGCTCGCGGGACTGTTCGGTTTCATCAACCCGCTCGTGGTCGGACTGGGGGCATCCGGCAGCATTCTTACGCTGCTCGGCGCCGCGGCGGTCCTGTTCCCCGATGCCCGGGTCTACGTGTACTTCCTCCTACCGCTGCGGATCCGTACGGCCGCCGTCCTCTACGGCGTGTGGTACATCCTCAACGTCCTCCAGCGGGGCGCGAACTACGGCGGCGACCTATGCCACATCGCGGGATTGATCGTGGGCATCACCTGCGCTTACTCCGGCGGTCTTGCCCTCACCGGTCGCTATGGCGCGCGGTCGCACCCCAGCGCACTCGCAGGAACACTCCTGGGGCAGGCCAGCCGACGAGCGCGGCGTAATTGACCGCTTCGACCGCACGCTGGGCGAGCAGATCGAGCACGACAACCAGCATCGCCTGCGCTCTTCGCGCTACTACCTGCGGTCGGCTGATTACTATCGTGGAAATCCGGAGCCGCTGTTGGCCAAGCGTTGCCCGAAAGCGCAAACGGCCGGAGCCCTGCGCAAGCAGGAGAACCCGAAACTGCGACAACAAATGCGGTCCTGGCCCGAGGAAAAGAACGTCACTAACCGCCCTACGGCGAGTATCTCACTTTGACTGAAACATCTCACGCAGACCTTTACGGAATGGATCGGTCGGTAGAGGATCGTCACCATGCAACCGGTCACAAAGAAATCCGTAGCGGAGAGCCCGTCTTCGGGGCCGGCAACGACGAAGGCGCCCGACATCGCTGCCGCGTCGGTCCCTGATACGCTCACGACGCTTCATGTAAGCCCCGAGACAGGACTCACGCACGCGGAGGTGGACGTCCGCCGGAAGGAGCACGGCTACAACGAAGTGGCCGAACAAAAAGGGCACCCGGTCCTCAATTTCCTCGGTAAGTTCTGGGGCGTGTCGGCCTGGATGCTCGAGTTGATCATGGTCCTGTCGGCTGTCCTGGGGAAATACTCGGATCTGGCTGTGGTGGGCGCTCTGCTGGTGGTCAACGCTGTCCTGAGCTTTGCGCAGGAGCATCGGGCCGCCGGCGTCGTCGAGGCGCTGCGGCGACGGTTGCAGGTCAGTGCGCGCGTCCGGCGCGATTCGACCTGGCAGGTCATTCCCGCCCGGGATCTGGTCCCGGGCGACATCGTCCGCGTGCGCCCGGGCGACATCATTCCCGCAGATGTCAAACTCCTTACCGGAGCGTTGAGCGTTGACCAGTCGGCTCTCACCGGCGAGTCGAAGGACGTGGACAAGGCACCCGGCGAAGTGCTCTCGTCGGGGTCCGTCGTCCGCCGGGGCGAAGGCAACGGCGTGGTCATGCTGACCGGGGCGAGTACCTACTTTGGCCGCACCACAGAGCTGGTGCAGCAAGCGCGACCGAAACTCCACATCGAAGCGGTGGTGGCCAAGGTCGTCCGCTGGCTCTTCGTCATCGTCGGCGCGCTGCTGGGCGTGGTGATCGTGCTGTCGCTGATCCGCGGCGCGCCGCTCCTGGAGATGGTTCCGCTCATGCTCGTTCTGTTGATGAGCGCGGTGCCGGTCGCTCTCCCCGTCATGTTCACGGTCAGCATGGCCGTCGGGTCGAAGGAGCTGGCGAAACGCGGCGTGCTGGTCACACGCCTCAGCGCCGCGGAGGATGCCGCGACGATGGACGTGCTCTGCGTGGACAAGACGGGCACGATCACGATGAACCAACTGGCCGTCACCGGCGTGCTCCCGCTGGAGCACGCGACAGAAGCCGATGTGTTGTTCGCCGGCGCACTCGCGTCGCAGGAAGCCAACCAGGATCCGATTGACCTAGCGTTCCTGGCCGCGGCAAAGGAGCGGCACACCTTTGACAACCTTCCCAAGGTCGCGCCCGTCTCCTTCGCACCGTTCGATGCGACCAACCGGCGGACGGAAGCCGTGGTCGAGCAGAACGGGCAGCGGCTGCGCGTGATGAAAGGAGCCGTCCGAGCCGTTGCGCAGGTCTGCGGACTCCAGCCCCCGGCAATCGAGGCGTTGGAGGCGCGTGTCAGCGAATCCGCCCTGAAGGGCTATCGAACGCTGGCGGTGGCACACGGCCCCGAGACGGGCGCTCCCGCATTGGTCGGATTGGTGACCTTGTATGATCCGCCGCGACCGGACGCCAAACAGCTCATCGCCGAACTCCGCGATCTCGGCGTCCCGGTGAAGATGCTCACCGGCGACGCGCTGGCGGTCGCAAGTGAAATCGCGAGCGGAGTCGGCTTGCCCAACATCCGGCGCGTGGCGGATCTGAAGGTCGCGGGCGCTCAGGCCGGCAACGAGGCGGTGGACTTGTTGGCGGGCGCCGATGGTTTCGCTGAGGTGTATCCTGAGGACAAATACATCGTGGTGCAGCACCTGCAAGCCGCGGGGCACGTAACCGGCATGACGGGCGACGGCGTCAACGATGCGCCCGCCCTGCGCCAGGCCGAAGTCGGCATCGCGGTCAGCACCGCGACCGACGTTGCCAAGGGGGCCGCTAGCGTCGTCCTGACCGAACCAGGGCTGACGAACATCGTGGCGTTGGTCGAGCAGG